>NZ_AUDK01000010.1 GCF_000425425.1 Flavobacterium daejeonense DSM 17708 | reverse complement strand
ATCTTTACTCATGCTGCTGGTGAAAACTTAGCTTATAGCGTAACGGATGCTAACGGATGTGCTGCCGCAACAGGGACTTTCTCTATTGTTCAGCCTGAAACTTTAACAGTCACAACAGCAACAATAGTTAACAACAACAACTGTGTAGGATGCAGTAATGGTTCTATAAATATCACTGTACAAGGTGGTACTGCACCTTATTCTTACACTTGGTCTAATGGAGCAATTACAGAGGATATTTCTGGTTTACCTAAAGGTCAATATAATGTAACAATAAGTGATAAAAATAGCTGTAGCGTTACTTACACTTATTATATAACTGAATCAGGAATTGAACTTCTTAAAGATGCAGTTTATGTAGATAGTAATAATGATGGAAAAACAAATATAGGAGACAATATTGTTTATAATTTTGTTGTAAAAAACACAGGAAATGTTACTTTAACAAATATTAGTATTACTGACAATAAAGCAACTGTTACAGGAGGACCAATAGCTACACTTGAAGCTGGTGCATCTGACAGCACTACATTTACTGCTACTCATGCAATCACTCAGGATGATATCAATAGAGGGGTGTTTTACAATTTAGCATTAGCTAATGCTAAAGATTCTGAAAACATTAATGTTAGCGATACTTCTTCAGATCCTACCCCTTGTACAACTTGTACTAAAGATCCTGAATGTACTGACTGTACAATTACCGTTTTACCTCAGACTCCAGAATTAACTGTTGACAAAACAGCCGTAGTTAATACACGTGATACAACCAGCGATGTTTATACTTTTGTTGGAGATGTTATTAACTACACCATAACGGTAACCAACACAGGTAATGTTAGTATTTACAATGTTGTAGTAAAAGATCCGCTAACTGGTTTAGATACAACAAATGAACCTTTTGTTTTAAATCCTGGAGAATCCAAAGAATTTACTCAAAGTCATACAATAACCCTGGCTGATTTGCAAGTAGATAGCATTACTAATATCGCTACTGCAAATGGTGTAACACTGGGCAACACTCCTGTTGAAGCTGAAGACAGTGTAATTGTTGAAAAAGCAGGAGTATTAGGCTGTGGAACTATCCTTGTTCACAATGCATTTACACCTAACAACGACGGAACTAATGAACTATTTAAAATTGATAACATTGATGACACACTTTGTTATCCTGAAAATTCTGTTGAAATCTACAACAGATGGGGAATATTAGTTTACGAAACTAAAGGATACAATAACGCAGACAAATCGTTCAAAGGTTTTTCTGAAGGAAGGGTTACTGTAGATAAATCTGCAGGATTACCGGACGGAACTTATTTCTATATTCTAAACTATACCTCTGTAGGTTTACAAGGTGAAATTACAGCTAACAAAAAACAAGGGTATTTATACCTAACTAGATAAGAACTCAAATCTAATTACCAGAGGTTTAACTACAAACCTCTGGTTATAAAAACCAAGTCAGATGAAAACAAAAATACTACTAATCGGTTTGATGTTTACAACATTAGTAAATTATGCACAGCAGGATGCACAATTTACCCAATACATGTACAACACTATAAATGTAAATCCCGCTTATGCCGGTTCCAGAGGTGCAATGAGTATCTTTGCCTTGCATCGTACGCAATGGGTTGGATTAGACGGAGCTCCAACTACTAATACTGTTTCCATTAACACACCTTTCAATAACAGCAGATTAGGTTTAGGTGTTTCATTAGTCAATGATAAAATAGGACCAACACACGAAAACACTTTTTCGACAGATTTGTCCTATACCATTCCTACATCTGAAACCATGAAACTTTCATTTGGTGTTAAAGCATCTCTAAACATGTTTGATTTAGATCCAAGCAGACTAAATCCTGATCAACAAGACCCTAAACTTTATGGATATAATAATGAAATTTCGCCAAATATTGGAGCAGGTATTTATCTACATTCAGACAAAGCTTATGTAGGTCTTTCTATTCCTAATTTCATTCAGTCTAACCGATACGATGATAACGATGTAAAAGTTTATAAAGAAAAAATAAGTTATTATTTAATTGCCGGTTATGTGATGGATTTGAATTACAATCTTAAATTCAAGCCTGCCCTGCTAACTAAAATGGTTCAGGGAGCACCTTTACAAGTGGATGTTTCAGGTAACTTTATGTTTTTTGACAAATTAACTGCCGGTATTGCTTACAGATGGAGCGCTTCGGTAAGTGCAATGGTAGGTTTTCAGGTATCTGATGCCTTATACATTGGATATGGATATGATTTAGAAACTACGAAATTGGATAATTACAATTCTGGTTCTCATGAAGTTTTCTTGAGATATGAAATATTCAAGAAAAATAATAAAATTACAACTCCAAGATTCTTCTAAATACTACTATTATGAAAAAAAATATACTCCTTTGCATAGCTGCGGTAAGTGTTTTTTCATTTAACATTTATTCCCAAAAAACCAAGTTGGCTAACGCCGATAAAAAGTATGACAACTATGCCTACATAGATGCCATTAAAACCTACGAAAAAGTCGCCGAAAAAGGATATAAATCAGCTCCTATGTTTGAAAAAATAGGAAATGCTTATTATTTCAATGGCGAGTTAGAAAAAGCAGTAAAATGGTATGCCGAACTTTTTGCCATGCCGGATACTACCATTGAAGCTCCTTATTACTATCGTTATGCACAATCTCTTCGCGCTATTGGTGATAACGATAAAGCGGATCAAATATTAAAAGAATTTGAAAAGATTTCTGCAAATGACAGCAGAGCAAAACTTTTCAAAGCCAACACCAATTATTTGGATGAAATTAAAGCCAATTCAGGAAGGTACAAAATAGAAAATGCGGCCATAAATTCACAATATTCTGATTATGGTTCCAGCTTTTATAACAACAAAATTGTCTTTACCTCTGCCAGAGATACCGGAAGTTTGGGACAAAGAAAACACACCTGGACCGATCAACACTTTACAAATTTATACAGTGCTGATTTAGGTGAAGATATGACCCCTTCAAATCCTGTAAAATTCAACAGAGATTTAAAATCTAAATTTAATGAAGCTACTCCTGTTTTTACCAAAGACGGAAAAACGGTTTACTTTACCAGAAACAATTACCTAAAAGGGAAAAAAGGTAAAAATGAAAACGGAATTACCTTAGTAAAACTATACAAAGCAACATTAGAAGGAGAAAACTGGACTAACATTCAGCCGCTTTCTTTTACAAGTGATAGTTTTAGTACCGCACATCCAACCTTAAGTCCGGACGAAAAAACCTTGTATTTTGCTTCTGATATGCCTGGCACATTAGGATTATCCGATATTTTTAAAGTACAAATTAACGAAGACGGCTCTTTTGGAACACCGGTTAATCTTGGCCCAACAATCAATACAGAAGGTCGTGAAACTTTCCCATTCGTAAGTCAGGAAAACGAACTCTACTTTGCCTCCGACGGACATCCGGGTGTAGGTGGTTTAGATATTTTTATGTCTAAAATTAATGATGATGGTTCATTAAACAGAGTACAAAATATCGGAATGGATGCCAATTCTCCTAAAGATGACTTTGCTTATATCATTGATACTAAATCCAGAAAAGGATTTTTGTCCTCAAACAGAGACGGAGGACAAGGTTATGATGACATCTATCAATTTTTAGAAACCAGAAAACTCATCTGCGAGCAGGAATTGTACGGAGAAATCACCGACTCAGAATCTAAAATGCCGCTTCCTAATGCCAAGGTTACTTTATTTGACAAAAGGATGAAAGTTTTAAAAACAGTTAATGCTGACGAAAAAGGGGCTTACAGTTTTATGGTAGAATGTAGTAATATGTACACCGTAAGAGCAGAAAAAGAAGATTACAACACTAATGAGAAACAAGTAAGCATTCCTTATGAAAATGGAAAAACATATTTACCTATTGCTTTAGAAAAAGACCAATGTAAAGTAACCATAGGAGATGATTTAGGAAAATGTTTTGGTATTAGAAACATTTATTTTGACCTGGATAAATCTAATATCCGAACTGAAGCAGCTTTGGATTTAGAAAAAATACTAGATGTTTTAAACCAATATCCTAACATGAAATTGGATATTCGCTCTCATACTGATAGCCGTGCTTCTTTCAAATACAATGAAGCTTTGTCTGACAGAAGAGCTAAATCTACAATTGACTGGTTAATTAAAAACGGCGTAAGTCCGGATCGTTTAACCGGAAAAGGTTATGGCGAAATCCAATTAGTAAACAGATGTGCTGATGGTGTTAAATGTACTGAAGAAGAACACCAAATGAACAGAAGAAGTGAATTTATAATTACAGCGCTTTAACTACTTTATTACCTAACCTCGGAAAATGTTTCCGAGGTTTTTTATCTCTCCAAAATTTAAACAAGTACCAACTTATAAAGTTGGAAAAAAAACAATTTCATTAGTAAATATAAAACTACAAAAACTTCTTTTGTAAGTACAATTGAGCCTAAAAATCAAAAAAAGACATTGATTTTGTGTAACATATACTTTTTTCTATTAAATTTAGCGACCATTTGTCAATAATTATTATCAATACGCAAATTTTAAAACAGAAAAAATTACATCTAAATAAAATAGTATGGTTAAATTTTATAAAAATGTAATATGAAAGTAGCCCCAATCTTCTTTTTCATGTTAGCAGCTTTATTCAATAAAGCAAATGCTCAAAATTCAAAAGTTTACATCACTGATAAAATCAGTGATAGTTATGCTTATGTAAATGTAACTAAGACCTACGAACGTGTTGCCGAAAAAGGATACAAATCGATTGATTTATTCCAAAAACTGGGAAATGCCTTTTATGCCGACAGAAATATGGAAAAAGCCGCCCGATGGTACGGAGAATTATTTGCAATGACAGCCGATTTAGAGGCTTTATATTACAACCAATATGCGAACTCTCTTTATGCCATTGGAGAAAATGAAAAAGCAAATTCCATTTTGGAAAGATTAAGTCAAAAGACAAGTCCTACCAGAAACAAATAGTTTTAACTAAAAACTACTTCTCTTTAAAAAAAAACACAAACCAAAATAAATTAACCAAACTTAAAAAGGCTATTTCTACTTTGAAATAGCCTTTTTAAATTATAAGTAACCTATTTTTTTTTCTTCAATCTGCATTTCTTTCTTTAAACTAAAAGAAAAAAAATCTGTAACTTGGGGAAATTACAGACTTTCTTTTTTAATACTTAAGAAGGATAGATTTGGGGCTTATCTTTCTTTTGCATTTTCAAACCAAAAAAACTAATCAATCTTTGCAAAAATATTAGTATAATACAGTTTTCCTGTTGCTGCATCTTTTCTAATAGAAATACCAAAATGAGTATAATTACCTTCAATATTTGCTTTATGAGCCGGACTGTTTAACCAGGCGTTTACAGCAGATTGAGGACTGCTAAAGTTATAAGCGATATTCTCTCCTACCGTTTTAGCACCTAATACTTTCATAATATTATTAGCACGATCAACAAAACCATCATGGCTTGGAGCTTTTTGATCTATCATATAATAATCGTGCTCTTCAGATTTATAAGAAATGTGATTGATTTTTTCTAAAGGATTCAAACCAATACTAATTCTGTAATCATTAATCAATTTCAATGTTTCTAACTCATTATCAGCGTAAGTGTAATTTTCAACAATTACAGAACTTGTAGAATCAGCAGTTTCTTCTGTTGTATCTGAAGAACAAGAATTCATTGTAAATATCACTGTCAATAGTAACATTAACTTGAGTAAATTTACTTTCATAAGCTAGTAGTTTAAGTTTAAAGTAGATGTGGGGCAAACACTTTAAATAAGTTAGTTTTTGTTTTATTTCTTACACAAACATACAACATTTTATCGTTAAACTACAAAAAAAATCGATGAAATACACTTTTTTTAATTAATCAAATTATTTTTCTTACATTATGGTGCTAATCTTTCGATTTTCCAGGAATAATCATTTTGGACAGAATATCGAATTCGATCATGCAAACGATTAGCTCTTCCCTGCCAAAATTCAACTACCACAGGGCGAACTAAATAGCCTCCCCAATGTTTTGGTCTTAGAATTTCTTTTTTATCATAAGCCGCTTCTAATTCCTTTAAATTATGCTCTAAAAATTCCCGGGAAGGAATCACCTCACTCTGATTAGAAACAATTGCACCCAGTTTACTTCCATCTGGTCGGGAATCAAAATAATTATCCGAAACCATATCTGAAGTTTTTTCGGCAATTCCTTTTATGATTACCTGACGCTCGGCAGTGTGCCAAAAAAAAGACAAACAAACATTTGGATTTTGTTCGATTGCCTTTCCTTTTTCCGAATTGTAATTGGTATAAAAAACAAAACCTTCTTCGGTGTATTTTTTAAGAAGCATTACCCTCGCCTTTGGAAATCCATCCAGTCCAAAAGTAGAAACAGTCATCGCGTTTACTTCATTATCACCTCCTAAGTCTTCCACTTCATGAAACCAACTATGAAAAAGATTGATCGGGTCTTCCGGAATATTCGATTCTAATAATTCACTTTTTTCATAAGATCTTCTGTAATTACTTAAATCTTCCATAATATTTCATTTTATACTATTTAATGCTAATTTATAAATCAAATGTTAGTCCGTCATCGGCTAACAGAACATTCGGAAAAACGGTTTCTGCTTCTTTTTTAAACAAATCAATCGAATCATAACGCGTGGAATAATGCCCTAAAATAAGCTGTTTCACTTGAGCTTTTTGAGCAATTGTAGCGGCTTCAATGGCAGTGGAATGCATGGTTTTGGACGCTAAATTTTCTTCCGATTGCAAAAACGTTGCTTCGTGATACAAAACATCTGCATTCTCAATTACAGGAAGCATTGTTTCGTTATAACTCGTATCCGAACAAAAAGCATAACTCTTTGGTTTTTCGGGGTCAAAAGTCAATTCTTCGTTTGGAATAAGCGTTCCGTCTTCTAAATAAATATCTTTTCCGTTTTTGATATTTTGATAATAACAGCGTTCAATTTCATATTCCTGTACGGCTGCAATATTTAATTTTCGTTCTTCTATTTTTTCCTGAAACAAAAAACCATTGGTATAAACGCGGTGTTTTAAAGGAATTGTTTTTACCAATACCTTATCGTCTTCATAAATAACTTCTGATTCTTTATTTTCTAATTCATGAAAATGCAATCCGAAATTTGGCCAGGAATTAGACAAACGCAATTGGAGTTTGATGATTTCTTTGATTCCTTTTGGACCATAAATATATAAATCATTATTTCGATTTAACAATGAAAAAGTAGAAATCAAACCTATTAAACCAAAAAAATGATCTCCATGTAAATGAGAAATAAAAATCTGGTTTATTTTAGAAAATTTGATTTTGTTTTTGCGAAGTTGTACCTGAGTACCTTCACCACAATCAATAAGGAAAAGACGATTTTTAATTTCTAATACCTGCGAAGTAGGATTGGTAAGTGCACGGGGAGTTGCGGCATAACAGCCCAGAATGGTTAATTTCAAAGTTTATTGAGTTAACGGGGTTATTTGCTTAATCGTTACCTGGAACATCATTCGATTAAACCCTAAACGAATAAACAATTAAACTATTTAAAAGCCTAAATCTCTTTCAATTTCTTCCATCTCAATGATGTCATGCGCTTCTAACAAAGAGGGAACAATAGTAAATTTTTCAGGCAATGCATTGTAATCAAAATCAGAAACCACTACCACAAATGATTTTTTGGCTTTTTTATGTTGTTTAGACAAAGGCAAAAACAATTTTAAATCATCTACTTCCAGTTCATTCCTGTAACCTAACAAATCAATAATAATATTATGATTTTCAAAACTTTTATATTGATCGGTAACTTTATTTAAAAAGGAAGTAAAATCACCCTGAGTATCTTTAATTGTAATAGTATGTTCTTTTTGATCTACTTTCATGTTGCCTAATTTTAAGATTACAAGAATCTAAAGTTACTAAGATTTTTTTACTTACTGAATTTTTGATGCCAAAAGATAAATCACCGCCATTCTAATGGCTACTCCGTTTTCCACCTGATTTAAAATTACCGATTGACCAGAATCAGCAACTTCAGAGGTAATTTCAACACCGCGGTTAATGGGCCCTGGATGCATGATGACAATTTCTTTATTCAAAGACTCCAATAATGCTTTATCTACACCATATTGTTGTGCATATTCTCTTGTTGATGGAAAATAGTTCACATCCATTCTTTCATTTTGTACACGCAACATATTAGCAACATCACACCATTCTAAAGCTTTGCGTAAATTAGGTTCTACTTTTACTCCTAATGATTCAATATGTTTTGGAATCAAAGTTTTAGGACCGCACACTTTTACTTCGGCTCCCTGCATTTGTAAAGCATAAATATTAGACAGCGCTACTCTGGAATGCAGAATATCACCCACAATAACCACTTTTTTCCCGGCAACATCGCCTAATTTTTCTCTAATCGAATAACTATCCAATAAAGCCTGTGTAGGATGTTCATGCGCACCATCACCAGCGTTTACAATACTTGCTTTTACATTTTGTGACAGGAAATGAGCCGCACCCGGATTAGAATGACGCATCACCACCATATCCACTTTCATCGAAAGAATATTATTTACAGTATCAATTAGCGTTTCCCCTTTTTTAACCGAAGATTGAGCTGCCGAAAAACTGATTACATCGGCTGAAAGTCGTTTTTGAGCTAATTCAAAAGAAAGTTTGGTTCGGGTACTATTTTCAAAAAATATATTGGCAATGGTAATATCGCGTAACGAAGGTACTTTCTTAATCGGACGATTAATAACTTCTTTAAAATGATCTGCAGTTTCAAAAATAAGGTCTATATCATTTTTGTTAATGTATTTGATACCTAATAAATGATTTACGCTTAATTCTTTCATTCTTTATTTTCTGTTTATTTGTTTATTTGTTTAATCGTTTATCTTTCCTTTTTACGATTAAACAATTAAACGACTTAACGATTAATCTATTAATTGGTAACTAAATATACCGCATCTTCTCCATCATTCTCTTTCCAACTCACCCTTACCTTTTCATCATTAATAGCATCCACCTGTCTTCCGCGATAATCCGGCTGGATAGGCAAATTACGACTAAAACGTCTGTCGA
This sequence comes from Flavobacterium daejeonense DSM 17708, assembly GCF_000425425.1. Classification (GTDB taxonomy): domain Bacteria; phylum Bacteroidota; class Bacteroidia; order Flavobacteriales; family Flavobacteriaceae; genus Flavobacterium; species Flavobacterium daejeonense. Next base: position 129,303 of record NZ_AUDK01000010.1, on the reverse strand, counting down.
TTAATACCAGTAATTCTATTTCTGATGGGCGACCAAAAGACTGTACCGCCGTTAAAGCCGCACGAATGCTTCTTCCGGTATATAACACATCATCAATAAAAATTACTTTTTTATTCTCTAAAATAAAATTAATATTGGTTTTATTAGCTTCTAAAGGTTTTTCGGTTCTTCTGAAATCGTCTCTGAAGAAAGTGATATCCAAATAGCCTAATTTAATCTCGGGAGTTTGATATTCTTTTTCTAAAACTTCTTTCAAACGTTCTGCTAAAAAGGTTCCTCTTGGCTGAATACCAATCAAAACAGTATCTTTAAAATCAAGGTGTTTTTCAATGAGTTGACAAGCCAAACGATGAAGAATGATATTGACTTCCTTGGAATTGAGCAAAACTTTTTGAGTCATAGTAAAGAATTAGGTTGGGTCATGCAAAAATAGCATTTTTTTTAAGCCGTTTTTTAATTCTGTTTAAAAAGCACAAAAAAACCGTCTCAAATTACTTTAAAACGGCTTGCATTATTGTTTGTCAATCAATTACAGATTGTACATTTTCTTTCTTTGTTCCTGGATTTTTTCATCATCCAAATATTCATCAAAAGTCATATAACGGTCAATCACTCCCTTAGGAGTCAGCTCCACTACTCTGTTACCTACCGTTTGTGCAAACTCGTGGTCATGAGTCGTAAAAATCACCGAACCTTTGAAGTTTTTCAAGGAATTATTGAAAGCCGTAATCGATTCCAAATCCAAGTGGTTTGTTGGTTCGTCCAACATCAAAACATTAGCGCGTTCCATCATCATTCTCGAAATCATACAACGTACTTTTTCTCCTCCTGATAAAACGTTACTTTTCTTCAAAGCTTCTTCACCTGAGAAAATCATTTTCCCAAGGAAACCTCTAATGAATACTTCGTCACGCTCTTCTTCTGTTTTAGCATATTGACGTAACCAATCTACCAATGATAAATCATTTTTAAAGAAATCATGATTTTCAGCCGGCAAATAGGCCTGATTGGTAGTAATACCCCAATCATAAGTTCCTGAATCTGCCTTTTGATTACCGTTGATGATTTCGTAGAAAGCTGTCGTAGCACGGGAATCTTTAGAGAATAATACAATTTTATCTCCTTTGGCCATATTCAAATCAATATCTTTAAATAAAAGCTCTCCTTCAATCGAAGCACTTAAATTTTGCACATTCAAAATCTGATCTCCGGCCTCACGCTCCTGATCAAAAATAATCGCAGGATAACGACGGCTCGATGGTTTGATTTCGGCAATATTCAATTTAGAAATCATTTTTTTACGGGAAGTAGCCTGTTTAGACTTCGCCACGTTAGCAGAGAAACGACGGATAAACTCCTCCAATTCCTGTTTCTTTTCTTCAGCCTTTTTGTTTTGTTGCGCTCTTTGTTTAGCCGCTAATTGACTGGATTCGTACCAGAATGTATAGTTTCCGGAATAATGGTTGATTTTTCCAAAATCAATATCCGAAATATGTGTACAAACCGCATCCAGGAAGTGACGGTCGTGCGATACCACAATTACCGTATTTTCATAATTTGCTAAGAAATTCTCTAACCAGGCAATCGTTTCAAAATCCAGGTCATTCGTAGGCTCATCCATAATCAATACATCAGGATTTCCAAAAAGTGCCTGCGCCAAAAGCACACGTACTTTCATCTTTCCTTCCATATCCGCCATCAAGGTATAATGCAATTCTTCGCCAATACCTAAATTCGATAATAATGAAGCCGCATCCGAATCGGCATTCCAACCGTTCATTTCTTCAAATTGCACCTGCAATTCTCCAATTCTGTCGGCATTTTTATCGTTATAGTCTAAATAGAGTTCGTCCATTTCTTTCTTAACAGCATACAGGACTTTGTTCCCCATAATTACCGTTTCCAGTACAGTATGCTCGTCAAACATATTGTGGTTTTGGTTTAAAACCGACATACGTTTTCCCGGTTCTAACTGTACGTGACCCGAAGTAGGATCCATATCTCCGGAAATGATTTTAAGAAATGTAGATTTTCCGGCACCGTTAGCCCCAATAACCCCATAAATATTACCGTGAGTAAAAGTAGTATTTACTTCGTCAAACAAAATGCGCTTACCAAACTGAACTGATAAATTATTTACTGTTAACATGAATAGTTTTTATAAAATTTGCTGCAAAAGTACAAAAAAATAGCTATTTATGAGAATGCTGTTTGAATGGATTTTGAAATTAGTTTTGCTTTATATTTGTAAGAATATTTTAATTATTTTTGAAAAAGATTTAAATATCTATTAAAAACAGAAAAATATTTTGGTTTACACTATATATTTAATAATTAAGAATAAGAAAGTAAAGTGTAATTGAATAAAAAAATAAATTATGAAATTTTAAATAATTATTATGGAAATAAAACCTGGAACATTTACTTTTTATGTTGGAATTTTAAGTTTAGTTGTATCCTTATTGTTGATTTATGTATTAATCTCTGGATGGCAAATTGATGAAAAAGGAGAATTTTTTAGTGTACTTGGTATGTTTATTTTTTTCTTCTTTTGTAGTATTTATTTACTAACTCATCATTATAATTATAGAATATTAATTCACGAAAAATATATGATTATAACGAATGAACGAAAAAAAAGAAAAGAAATCTACTGGAATGAAATAGAAAAAGTTGGATATAACAAATCTTTTAATATGTTTATCATATTCAGTAACGGAAAAAAAACAAGAATTAGTTCAATTTATCCTCATTTCTTAAATTTCATTGATAAATCGAAGTTTTCACCTAAGTTAAAAGAAGTATTAGTTGAAAATAAACCTGATAGCGCGGATTTATAATCCATACCCACAACAATGAGCAACTTTGTTGAATTACTGAATGAGATGCTTCCTTCATCGGAATGACAAGATTGTGGAATTTAGAATAGAAAAAACTGTTTATTTCACCAAAATTAACAACTAGTTTGTCATTCCTGTTGATCCTTAATAGTAAAATATAAAAAAATAAACAAAACAGTTTTGAAAACATTTTCTTATTTTTTACCACGAAAATTTATCTGAAAAACTAATTATTGCTCCTTTATGAAAATCATTTGTTCAAACTGCGAAAACGAAAATGAATCAACTTCTAAATATTGTTCTTTTTGTGGATTTCAATTACCTCTTCCCGAAAAAGAAAATCCACAAATTGAAATCAAACCGACAAAAACTGCTAAACCTAAAAGAAAAGTTGATTTAAAATTCGCAATTGCTTTTGCCGTTTCTTTTATTGTAATGTTTTTTATAACAAAATCTTTTTTTGAACCTTCTATTGATATTCAACTAAGTAAAATTGCAAATGAAATGAATAAGACTTGCCCGATGAATATTGATCAATTTACAATTTTAAATAACGTTGAAGCTTTACCTGACAATACTTTACAGTATAATTATACGATAAATAATATCACTAAAGAAGAAGTAAAACTAGATACTGTAAAAAAATATCTTTTTCCCAGCATTTTACAAAATGTAAAAACTAGTCCGGAAATGAAATCATTTAGAGACAACCAAGTCACTTTAAATTATCGTTATTCAGACAAAAACGGGTTATATATTACGACTTACATTGTAACACCTGAAATGTATGAAGAAGAATAAATCAAAAAACTCGTTTATCTGCAATTTTAGATAAACGAGTTTTTTTTTTAGAAAACAATTGAGTTACAATTCCGCCAACTTCTTCAAACTCTCATAAATGGCCAGTTCCACATCGGCGGAATTACGTTCGTTAAGCAGTTTTAGGTTTTCCTTAATCAGCGTTTTATTGAGCGCTTTTTTATTTTCAATGTTTGCCACTAATTCAACAGCAATGGTGCTTAACTGTTGCGCCATTGGTAAAAGCGGTTGAATCAAAGGTGCTTTTTTACTCATTACAATCAATTCATCATTCATAGTAATCCACTTTTTCAAATAATAAATAATCTCACTTTGCGACAGCTCATCTTTATAAATCAGATATCGATTAACCGCTTTATTAAACTCATAAGCGTCCGAAGCATCAGCATTACAGGCATCGGCAAATAAGGTTAATGGAGAATACATAAAATATTTCTTTCCACCACCATTTCGTTTATAAATTTTATAAGGTTCGCAAATATTGGTAAAATCTTTCAGCGCTTTGGTATCCTGATAATTACTGATATTTCGCAAAATCACTTCTTTATTTCTAATGTGCGTTAAACCAATTTCTTCCAGTCGAAACGAAATTTGTCTCAGCCTTTTGTGCATACTTTCTAAATTTGTCACTGTATCGTTAGACCACAGGCGTTCGGCAATGGCAGCTGTTCGGGGCCAAATTCTGGAATCTATCGTCAATGGCGTTACTAGTTCACTCCACATGGTTGCTTCGCCACCCAGAACTCTTGCTTTTTCTTCTGCGGTAAAATCAACATTTTTCGGCATCGGATCATTCAAATAATGATTATCTACGGAAAGCATTAAGTCGATATAATAACCATTAGACAAAACTGTTTTATAGCCATTTTTCACAGCTTTAACAACAGCCTCACCCGGCTTCATCCCTTCGTTTACGCCTCGCCAGGCATGAATAATCGCTTCTTTAGACATGTCTTGAGTCATGATTTCCTCCCATCCCATTACTTGCTTGCCATATTTTTTTAACATGGGAACTAATTTCATATTGAAATACGTTTGCAAATCATGATTGGTTTTTAAATGATTTTTCTTTTTAAATTCCTGAATTTTAGGATTGGCATCCCATTCTTTGCCATTATTTTCATCTCCACCAATGTGAAAATAAGCATTTGGAAACAACGGACAAACTTCATCAAAAATTTCGCTTAACAATTGATAGGTTTTAGGATTAGTAGGATCAAGCGTGGGATTATGAACTCCTGATTTTACCGAAACAGAATAAGCGGTTTGATTGTCTATTTTACTGCCTATTTCCGGGTAAGCCGTCAGTATTGCCGAAGCATGTCCCGGGACATCAATTTCAGGAATTACCATAATCCCTCTGTCAGCGGCATATTTTACAATGTTTGTAATTTCTTCCTGCGTATAAAAATCGCCATCGGAAGCCAATTCGGTCAATTTAGGATGTTTTTTAATTTCAATGCGCCAACCTTGATCATCGACTAAATGCCAATGAAAAACATTCATTTTCATCGCGGCCATTCCGTCCAGATTTCTTTTAATAACATCTACCGGCTGAAAATGTCTGGCTGCATCAATCATTAAACCACGCCATGCAAACCTAGGATTATCATTAATTTCAACCGAAGGAAAATAAAACTGAGTCCCATTATTATGAAGCAATTGACATAAAGTTTCTAAGGCGTGCATAGCCCCTAAATCGGTAGTTGCATTTATAGTGATTTTATTCGTATTAACTGCTAGTTGGTAACTTTCATTCTCCGTTATGCCTACTTTACCTTCACGTAAACAATTAATTTGCAAATTAGCTTCAGGAAATTCATTGGTTTTAGTGATAAATCCTTGATTGAAAAACAAGCCGGTTCGCTGGTCTAAACGCTTTAAAAACTGAGTAGCAGCTTTAAAAATTCTAGGATTAGGATTACCTGTAATATTGACTTTAAAGTCCTTATTGAGTAGAAAAACAGCATTTGAAATGTCTATTTTTTGAGGCCAGGGCATCAGATTTAATTGGTCTTTTTTTATTTGGGCATTGGAAATAAAAACAAATAATAAAAACGCGGGTAGGTATCTCATAATATTCTAAATTTTGACAATCGTAATTTAATCAAATCTTATCACTTCTTAAGATCAAAATTCAAAATCTCTCCATTGAATTTTTAAAGAAAGTAAAAACTTACTTTTATAAAAACAAAAACATGTACAAATCTGTCGAAAGTATGTACAATTATAACGTTTCGTCGAAAAAGCGGATTTTCAGGGGTAAAAAGGAAATCCAAGTTTTTGAAATGAAAAAATTTAAAAATACATTTACCTAAAAACTTCACATAATAAATAGCATTTAACTAAAAAAAACATCTTAAAAATTATGAATTCCGAAAATTCAAATACAAAATGGGGACAGTTTATTTCGCTGGTATCCGTGTTTTTCTTCTGGGGATTTGTTGGATCAGCCAATGACATTTTAATCCCGGTTTTCAAAAAGGTATTTACTTTATCACAGGTGCAATCGCAATTAGTCGCCTGGGCTTTTTATGCCGCCTATTTTGTGGGTTCGATTATCTTCTTTTTAATCTCATTAAAATCCGATGTTTTACAAAAATTTGGATACAAAAAAACATTAGCTGCCGGATTAACACTCTCAGCGTTTGGTTCCTTTTTATTTGTTCCTGCTGCCACAATGGAAAGTTTTACATTTTTCCTGACCGCCCTATTTACGGTTGGTCTGGGTTTTTCTATCCAACAAATCGTAGCCAATCCATTAGCAATTAAAATGGGAAGTCCCGCCACAGGAGCACACAGATTAACTCTGGCCGGTGGTGTCAATTCATTCGGAACTACTATTGGAGCTATTTTACTAGGAATTGCGTTATTCGGAATGGGAAATAACAAAAAAACAGCCCTTTCACTAGAAGACATTAAACTACCTTTTATCATTTTAGGCTGCGCTTTTATTGTTGTAGCACTTTTTATGCTTTTCTCCAAAATTGAAGATCCTGTAAAACAAGAAGAAGCTAAAATTGAACACGGACACAAAAACTTCAGCATCTTAGATTATCCGCAATTATATTTAGGGATGCTTGCCATTTTTATCTATGTAGGCACTGAAGTTACCATCATCAGCAACCTGCCTGCCTTATTGAAAACAAACGAATTTGGGAATATTTTGGAAGAAGCCATCCCTCCTTTTATTGCTTTGTATTGGGGAAGTTTGATGATTGGTCGCTGGAACGGAGGTGTAAACGTATTTGACACTTCCAAAACCACCAATATGTTGCTTAAATTTATAGTTCCTGCTATAGCTTTTGGCGTAATTATTTTTACCAATATTATTGCCGAACACGAAGTTTCTGCGTTTTATATTTACCCAATCTGGATTTTGTTTTTTATTCTGATGAGTTTTATTGGCGGAAAAAACGCCGGAAAAACACTGATGCTCTTTGGGTTTTCAGGTTTAGCAATGATGTTTATCGGATTAATTTATCCGGATAGGGAAATTGCCAAATTCTTTTTCATTTCCGGCGGATTATTTCTGTCAATCATGTGGCCATCCATTTTTGATTTGGCTATTGCCGGACTGGGAAAAAACACCGGAAAAGCTTCTTCTTTCTTAATTATGATGATTTTAGGCGGCGGGGTAATTCCGTTAATCCAGGGACGAATTTGTGATTTTGATCTCACTAGTCCGGAAGGTATTTTTGGAATTTCCTGGACACATTTCTCGTACATTATTCCACTTTTAGGCTTTGCCTATCTTGCTTTTTACGGTTTTTATTGCCCAAAAATCCTAAGAAAACAAGGAATCACACATATTGAAACCGAAGGTAGCTCACACTAACACGAACATGTTTCAACCAACAAAGCCGTCATTTTTGATGGCTTTGTTGTTTTTAGTTTCTATCGAATTTAACCGCAATTGTTTCAATAAATTAATTTTTAAAAATATATTTGTTCCAAATTAATAAAAATGAAAAAACAACTACCCCTACTCGCTCTCTTTTTCTTTATCCTTTCCTGCGGTGTCAAGCAAACCCGTAACCTACTCACTTCCGGGAATTATGATGAAGCCATCGATAACGCCATCAATAATTTACGCAGCAATAAAGACAAAAAAGGCAATCAGGAATATGTATATTTACTGGAAGAAGCCTTTTACAAAGCTAAAGAAAGAGATTTAAACCAGCTGAATTTATTGGAACAGGATAAAAATCCGGTTAATCTGGAAAGAATATACAATACTTATATTCAGCTAAATAATCGTCAGGAAAAAATCAAACCTTTGCTTCCTTTACAATTATTAAAAGAAGGCAAAAATGCCAAATTTTCTTTTGATAATTACAACAAACAAATCGTTGACAGCAAAAATACTCTTTCACAATATTTATACGAAAACAGTAAAGCACTTTTAAAATCAACCAATAAATTAGATTTCAGAAAAGCTTATGACGATTTGGAATATCTGAACCAAATTAATCCCAACTACCAAAACACTTTACAGCTACAGGAAGAAGCATTAAACAAGGGAAAATACTATGTAAATGTCGTTTTACGCAATCAAACTAACATGCTTATTCCGATGGATTTACAAAACGATTTACTCGATTTTAACACCTACGGAATGAATGACAAATGGACAGTATATCACAGTATTTTGCAAAAACAAATCAAATACGATTACCAAATTATCGTCAATTTTAGAGATATTATGATTAGTCCGGAACAAATTAAAGAGAAAGAATTTGTAAAAGAAAAACAAATCAAAGACGGACTGAAAGACCTTTTGGACAAAAACGGCAAACCTGTTAAAGACAGTTTAGGAAAAGTAATCAAAGTAGATAATTTAAAAACAATTGTGATCAGAATTCGGGAGTTTAACCAATATAAAGCCTGTCAAGTCGCTGCTAATGTGGATTATCTTGATTTTAAAAACAAACAACTTTTAAAATCTTTCCCCATCGCAAGTGAATCGGTTTTTAAAAATGATTATGCCACATACAAAGGCGATAAAAGAGCTACCGAAGAAGCTTATTACCCCTATTTTAGCCGAAAATTAATTCCGTTTCCAAGCAACGAACAGATGGTTTTTGACACCGGAGAAGATTTAAAAGCGAAATTAAAAGGAATTTTAACAAAAAACAGATTTTAATTTCAAATCAAAAACCTAACAATCAATATTTTAACTAAAAATCACAAAAGTTAAAATAAATCATAAAAGCTTACTCAGTTAAAAAAATATGTGTACTTTTGCATCAATGAATTACAAGAGTGCACATATTACCTTTTTGTCACGGTTAAACGGACCGATTACTTCACCCGAAGTACGGATACTATTCTAGTATCTAAAAATCATTCGTTTAATTATTCATTTTTATCAGTACCAAATTGAAATTAGAACCGTTATCCGTTGGATTAACTTATCCCGAAAACAAAAAATCACACATTTTATATTCCCACATTTTTTCTTGTTGGTTTTATTATGTTAATTTTGCAGTCAATTTCAAAAAAGGTTTAGTATTAAATTATCATTATTTCACATTTTTTAACCCAAAATTCATCTTTTGAAATGAATATCTCTATTGTTATAGCTCAGGAAGAACATTTTAAGTATGCACAAATTATTTGTGATACGATAGAAACTTCTGCCTTATTGAGAGGAACCGGAATAGCAAAAAGAACTCCTGAATATATCCAGAAAAAAATGACTAACAGAGATGCTGTTATCGCTTTGGATAAAAATGGGGATTTTGCAGGGTTCTGCTATATCGAAAGTTGGCAACACGGAAAATTTGTTGCACACTCAGGTTTGATTGTACATCCTGATTTTAGAAATCTTGGTTTAGCTAAAAAAATCAAAAGCTTTGTATTTGATTATTCCTTACAAAAATATCCGGGAGCTAAAGTTTTTGGAATTACCACAGGGCTGGCGGTTATGAAAATCAATTCGGAGTTGGGTTACAAACCGGTACCTTTTTCTGAATTGACCAGCGATCCTACTTTTTGGTCCGGTTGTAAAACCTGTACTAACTTTGAAATCCTAAAAAGTAAAGATTACAAAATGTGTTTGTGTACCGGAATGCTTTACGATCCGGCCGAAAAACCAAAAGACCCGCCAAAACATCCTTTTAATGTTAGGATTTGGAATAGATTAAAAAAAATCAAACAGGCTCTTTTTTTAGAAAACAAATAAAACGAACAAAAATAAATTATATAATCAGCTAAATGCGAAGTTCTGTCAAAGGAACCGTTAATAGCCCATAGATCCAGAAAAATGAAAAAAGTTGTATTAGCTTATAGTGGAGGTTTAGACACCTCATATTGCCTTAAATATTTAAAAAATGAAAAAGGATATGAAGTTCACACCGTATTAATTAATACAGGAGGTTTTGATGAAGAAGAATTAGCAGCAATTGAAAAAAGAGCTTACGAATTAGGAAGTGCTCAACATGCTAATTTGACCATTCTTGACAAATATTACGATAAAGCTATTAAATATTTGATTTATGGTAATGTTTTAAAAAACAACACCTACCCGCTTTCAGTAAGTGCTGAGCGTGTTTTTCAGGCTATCGAGGCTATCAAATATGCTAAATCGGTTGGTGCTAGTGCTATTGCTCACGGAAGTACCGGAGCAGGAAACGACCAAATACGTTTTGATTTAATTTTCCAAACCATCGCTCCCGAAATCGAAATCATCACTCCTATCCGTGACTTGAAATTATCAAGACAGGAAGAAGTAGATTATTTGATTAAAAACGGAGTGCACTATTCTTGGGAAAAGGCACAATATTCCATCAACAAAGGACTTTGGGGAACAAGTGTTGGAGGAAAAGAAACTTTGACTTCCAGCCAACCATTACCTGGCGAAGCATATCCTTCTCAATTAACAAAAGAAGGTGAAGAAAAAGTAACTTTAGAATTCAAAAAAGGAGAATTAGTTGCTGTAAACGGTGTAGCTGATAAACCTTCTAACAACATTGTTGTTTTAGAAAAATTAGCTAATGCTTACGCAATTGGTAGAGATATTCACGTAGGTGATACTATTATCGGAATCAAAGGAAGAGTTGGTTTTGAAGCTGCTGCTCCGCTAATCATCATCAAAGCACACCATTTATTAGAGAAACACACTCTTGGAAAATGGCAACAATACTGGAAAGAGCAGTTAGGAAACTGGTACGGAATGTTATTCCACGAAGGTCAGTTCTTAGATCCGGTAATGCGCAACATCGAAACTTTCTTAGAAGACACTCAAAAAACAGTGAACGGAAAAGTATTTGTTTCATTGAAACCTTACCACTTTTCATTAGACGGAATCGAATCTGAAAACGATTTAATGAACACTGGTTTTGGTCAATACGGAGAAATGAACAATGCCTGGACATCAGAAGATGCTAAAGGATTTATTAAAATATTAGGAAACGCTCAAAATATTTTCTCTTCAGTAAATAAGGAGACTTACGAGTAAAGGTTTTACCGCAATCCCGATAACTATCGGGACGCTAAGAAGACACAAAGCACACTAAGCTTTGTGAACTTTGAGCCTTCTTTGAGTTCTTAGCGGTTAATTTATTTACTATAAAAATATTAAGTAATTAAAAGACATTTAGCTTAATGAAACTTAATTTCTTAATGGTTTAAAATACAAAACAAACGATTATGATTACTATTGGAATAATAGGTGGTTCAGGATATACAGCAGGAGAATTAATAAGAATCCTGATGTTTCACCCGAACGCCAAATTAGATTTTGTCTACAGTACAACCAATGCCGGAAAACCACTTTCTATTGCGCATCAGGATTTAATGGGTGATATTGAAATGAATTTTACCGATACTGTAAATCCTAATGTGGATGTGCTTTTCTTGTGTTTAGGTCACGGAAAATCAATTTCGTTTTTAGAGAACAACAAATTCTCTGAAAACACCAAAATTATCGATTTAGGGAATGATTTCCGTTTGACAAAAGATAAAGAATTCGACGGAAAAACATTTGTTTACGGCTTACCTGAACTAAACAAAACCGATATTAAAAAAACCAATTATATCGCTAATCCGGGTTGTTTTGCAACAGCTATCCAATTAGCTTTATTGCCATTGGCAGCAGACGGAAAATTAACCGAAGATGTTCATATCAATGCCACAACAGGTAGTACCGGAGCCGGAGTAGGTTTGTCGGCTACTTCTCATTTTAGCTGGAGAAACAACAACTTCTCGCACTATAAAGCTTTTGAGCACCAACATTTGGGTGAAATCAACCAAAGCATTAATCAATTGCAGGCTTCTTACTCTGATGAATTGATTTTTATTCCAAACAGAGGTGATTTTCCAAGAGGAATTTTTGCAACCTTGTATACAAAATCGGAAGAGAGTTTAGAAGATTTGGTTACCAAATACGAAGCCTTTTATGCCGATCAGCCATTTGTAACCGTGACTACTACTAACATCAACATGAAACAGGTAGTACAAACGAACAAATGTATTATTAGTTTAATGAAAAAAGGAAACCGGGTTTTGATAACTTCAGTTATTGATAATTTACTCAAAGGCGCCTCTGGTCAGGCCGTTCAAAACATGAATTTAATGTTTGGATTGGATGAAACTACAGGATTGCATTTGAAACCGTGTGGATTTTAAAAATAGTTTATTTGTTTAATCGGTTATCTGTTTAATCGATTAAACGAATTAACAGATAACCGATTAAACATAAAAAAATGAACTTATTTGACGTTTACCCATTATACCCTATTACGCCGGTAAAAGCTGTGGACTGCACTATTTACGACGAAAAAGGAATCGAATATTTAGATTTATACTCTGGTCACGGAGTAATTTCAATTGGTCACACCCAGCCTGATTATGTGGCTAAAGTAAAACAACAATTGGATAATTTGAGTTTTTACTCAAATGCGATTCAGAATCCTTTACAGGTAGAATTAGCTAAAAAATTAGGTAAAGCATCAGGCTTAACTGATTTTAGCTTATTCTTATGTAGTTCAGGTGCAGAAGCCAATGAAAATGCTTTAAAATTAGCTTCCTTTCATACCGGAAAATCAAGAGTAATTGCTTTTGATAATTCTTTTCACGGAAGAACTTCTGCGGCTGTTGCAGTGACTGACAACAAAAAAATAGTTGCTCCTTTGAATGCACAACAAGTGGTTACTTTTCTGCCTTTAAACCAAATCGAATTGGTTGAAGCGGAATTGCAAAAAGGTGACGTTTGTGCGGTTATCATCGAACCTATTCAAGGCGTTGGTGGTTTAGATCAGGGAACAACTGAATTCTTTCAGGCTTTAGAACAAGCTTGTAAAGCTAACGATGTAATTTTGATTTTAGACGAAGTACAATCCGGTTACGGAAGAAGCGGAAAATTCTTTGCTTTTCAACACCACGGAATCAATCCGGATATTGTAACTACTGCTAAAGGAATGGGGAACGGTTTCCCTATTGGAGGGGTTTTGATTTCTCCTAAATTCCAGGCAAGTTATGGTTTATTAGGAACTACTTTTGGAGGAAGTCACTTAGCTTGTGCAGCCGGAATTGCCGTTTTGGATGTGATGGAAGACAAAAACTTGATCGAAAACACAAATAAAGTTTCTGAATATTTCTTTGAAGCAATCAAAGTTATTCCTGAAATCAAAAAGGTAAAAGGAAGAGGACTGATGTTAGGAGTTGAATTTGACTTTGACGTGAGTGCTTTGAGAAAGAAAATGATTATCGAAAAATATATTTTCACAGGTGGGGCTAATAATAAAAACTTATTAAGAATCCTTCCTCCGCTTACAATTACGACTGATGCTATCGATACGTTTATCAAAGCCTTACAGGAATCATTAGCTGAATTAAAATAATTATGAAATGTAAAACCAAGTTAACTCTTTTTTTGATAACCATTATTTTTGGTTGGATTTTAAGTGGATTTGGTTTTACAACAAAATTAGGTCATCCTACAAGTACAATTTGTTTTCTATCAGGTTTACTTATGATTCTATTTGGTGTTATATATTTTATTAAAACAAATAAAACAAAATGAATACATTATTATCCATAGACAAAAGAAACGCTGTATTGACCCGAATGGCGGAACTTTTAGAACAGGAAAGAGAAGCTTTGAAAGCCATCAATCAGCAGGATTTAGCCAATTATAACGGTGAAGATTTGGCTATGGAAAAACGCTTGCTTGTTGACGATGCTAAGGTGGACGGAATGATTCTTTCGGTGCAACAGTTGGCTAGTCAGCAAGATCCTGTGGGGCAGATTCGTTATGAATTTACTCATGACAACGGCATGAGAATTAGCAATAAAACGGCTGCTTTTGGAACGATTTTGATTATTTATGAATCCCGTCCGGACGTAACTGTTGAAGCGGGAGGAATTGCTTTTAAGTCTGGGAACAAAATTTTGTTGAAAGGTGGTAAAGAATCCTTACTTTCTAACCAAAAGATTGTAAGCCTTTGGCATCAGGCTTTGGCAGAAAACAGAGTTTCTACAGACTGGGTAGAATATTTGAATTATGACAGAGTGCAAACTCAGGCTTTCTTAGAAAAACCAACGCAAAGAGTGGATTTAATCGTACCACGCGGAGGTGAGAAACTCATCGAATTTACTAAAAAACACGCGAGTTGTCCGGTGATTGTAAGCGGTCGCGGAAACAATTTTTTATACATCAATTCCGACGCTGATTTAGACAAAGCAATGAATATTATCATCAACGGAAAAACCTCAAATATATCGGTTTGTAATGCTTTAGATAAAGTATTGATTGATGTGAATTTACCAAATTGGGAAGCTTTTACTAATGAATTAGTTACTAAATTAAAAAGTTATAACGTTACGGTTTTAGGCGACGAAGCTATTGCAAAAGCCACTCAAATTCCGGCCATTGAAAATGATTTGATTTGGTACGAAGAATTTTTAGATTACAAAATTGTCATCGGAACGGTAAATTCAAATCAGGAAGCTATTGAAATGATTAATAAATATTGTGGTGGACATTCGGCTTCGATTATTACAGAAGACAAAACCATTGCGCAGGAATTTATGGAAAACATTGATGCTTCTTCGGTTTATCACAATGCCTCTACCCGATTCACTGACGGTGGGCAATTTGGTTTAGGAGGCGAATTAGCAATCAGTACCGACAAATTACACCAACGCGGACCAATTGGTTTACAACATCTGGTAACTAACAAATGGTACATTTACGGAGAAGGACAGGTTAGATAGCAGTAATCAGTTGTCAGTTGTTAGTTCGAGCGCAGTCGAGAACTAAATTTGACACAAAACATAAAAAGAGCTTGTAAACTTAGTGCACTTTGCGAAAACTTTGTGAGCTTTGTGATTAAAAAAAGAAAACTTTGCGTTTAAAAAATGGCAAAAAAAAGAATTTTATTAAAATTAGGCAGTAATACCCTAACCAGAGAAACCAATCATATTTCGAGAGGAAAGATTGAGGATATTGGTATGCAAATCGCTGCTTTGAATGATAAATACGAATTTATCATTGTAAGTTCCGGTGCAATTGCAGCGGCCAAACAATTTGTAAAATTAGATAATAATGACAAAGATGTTTTTGTCAAACAGGCTTTGGCTTCTATTGGTCAGCCTCATTTGATGCGGATTTACAACGAAAACTTTAAGGATTTAGGCTTGAATACTTCACAATGTTTACTTTCTTATTCTGATTTTGAAAAAGAACAAACTAAGAAAAACATTGTGAATACTATTAATGTATTGGTCAAAAACAATTACATCCCTATTATCAACGAAAATGATACCGTAGCTACTGATGAAATTAAATTTGGAGATAACGATAAATTAGCGGCTTTAACCGCAGTTTTATTAAAAGTTGATATTCTGATTATAGCCACAAATACCGATGGTTTTTACACCAAAGAATCAATGAGTAATGGTTTTCCTAAAACTATTTTATCGGTAGAGAATCTAAAAGATTTAGAAAAAGAAATTGGTGATTCTAAATCTTCACATGGAACCGGAGGTATGCAGTCCAAAATAGAAGCTGCTGCCATTGCCAAAGAAGCCCAAATTGAAACCTGGGTGGTTAATGGTCTAAATGACAATTTCATTTTAAATGCTTTAGCAAATAAAATAGCATTTACAAAAATTGTCTAGCAGAATTAAACTAAAATTGATTTAAAAACGATAACATATAATCCGCTATAATTCACGTTTCTTTGCACAGCAAATTCGTTATTTAGCATTCAAATACACTCAAAAGATGAACTATATTTCAATTCAGGACATAGATAATTTGTCAGAATGGGTTCAAGATGCTCTTAAAATCAAGAGAAACCCACTTAAGAACAAGAAATTAGGAAAAAACAAAACATTAGGGATGTTGTTTTTCAATCCAAGTTTAAGGACCCGTTTGAGTACACAAAAAGCAGCCTTAAATTTAGGTATGAATGTGATGGTAATGAACTTTACCAGCGAAGGATGGACATTAGAATTTGAAGACGGTGCGATCATGAGTCAGGGCGCTTCGGAACACATTAAAGAAGCTGCCGAAGTAGTCTCTCAATATTGTGATATTATTGCCATCAGAGCTTTTGCCGGATTAATTGATAAAGAAAAAGACAATGCCGAAATGGTTTTGGCAGGTTTTTTAAAATACGCCACAGTACCGGTTGTAAATATGGAAGGCTGCACGGGTCACCCATTACAATCTTTGGCAGATGCCATCACCATGGAAGAATTCAAAACCCCACATAGACCAAAAGTGGTTCTAACCTGGGCTCCGCACCCTAAAGCATTACCACAGGCGGTTGCGAATTCTTTTGTAGAAATGATGCAAAAACAAAACGCTGATTTTGTAATCACACATCCGGAAGGTTACGAATTGAATCCGGAAATCACTAAGGATTCTAAAATTGAATACGATCAGAATAAAGCTTTTGAAAATGCCGATTTTATTTATGCCAAAAACTGGAGTAACTATATTGAATACGGACAAATTACTAATGCGGATACCAACTGGACTGTAACTGCTGAAAAAATGGCTTTGACTAATAATGCCAAATTCATGCACTGTTTACCTGTTCGTAGAAATGTAATTGTAACCGACGAAGTCATTGACAGCGAAAATTCTATTGTTATTCAACAGGCAAATAACAGAACCTATTCGGCTCAATTAGTATTAAAAAAAATATTAAAATCTATTTCTAAAAAGAAGGTAAACGAATAAATTGATTTTTTTAATACGCTTTATTTTTATACTTTTTCAAGCAATAACCCTATATCATGAAACAGCAACTTACAGTAATCAAAATAGGTGGAAACATCATCGACAATCCAACAGAACTGACTCAATTTCTTTCTGATTTTTCTAAAATCGAAGGCTATAAAGTATTAGTTCACGGTGGAGGAAAATCAGCGACTAAAATGGCACAAAGCGTAGGCTTAACACCAAAAATGGTTGACGGTCGAAGAATTACCGATGCACCTATGCTGGATATTGCAGTGATGATTTATGCGGGGCAAATCAATAAAAATGTGGTTGCCGAATTACAGGCAAACGAAACAAATGCCGTAGGGTTTACCGGTGCTGACGGAAATCTTATCCTTTCTGAAAAGAGAAATCACCCTACTATTGATTATGGATTTGTGGGCGATGTCAAAAAAATCAATACACCTTTATTACAAAAACTAATTGAATTAGATATTACTCCTGTGTTTTGTGCCATCACACACGATAAAAACGGACAATTATTAAACACCAATGCCGATACTATTGCCAGTGAATTAGCTATCGGATTATCGGAAGTTTTTGAAGTAACTCTAAATTATTGCTTCGAAAAACCGGGCGTTTTGTACGATGCCGAAGATGATTCTTCAGTAATTGCACAAATAGACTCTCCTTTGTATGCCAAATTAAAAAACGAAGGGGCTATCCATTCCGGAATGATTCCTAAATTAGATAATTGTTTTAACAGTTTGTCAAAAGGAGTTCAGAAAATTAAAATCGGACATCATAGAATGTTGAAAAATGCAGACGCCGTTTGCACCACCATTCAACTGTAAACCACATCATTTGATTGTAAATCAAAGTGATACCGTTTAAAAAAAAATTAGAAGAAAAACTTCTAAAAAAAACTCCAAAAAGCCAACAACTTATTGGAAAAAAAACAAAAAATGAAAAACATCGAAACACTTACTCAAGAAGCAATTAATTTATTAAAGAGCCTGATTGAAACGCCTTCCTTTTCCAGTGAAGAGCAACAAACAGCGCTTTTAATAGAAAATTGGTTTAACCAAAACGGAATACCTTTCAAGAGAGAGAATAACAATGTTTGGGCATTCAATAAAAATTTTGACGAAAACAAACCAACACTACTTTTAAATTCCCATCACGATACGGTAAGACCCAATCAGGCTTACACTAATGACCCTTTCAAAGCCATTGTAGAAGACGGAAAATTATACGGTTTGGGAAGTAATGATGCCGGAGGTTGTTTAGTTTCCCTGTTAGCAACTTTTACCCATTTTTATACCAGTGAAAATTTGCCTTACAACATCGTAATGGTGGCTTCGGCCGAAGAAGAAAGCAGTGGTAAAAACGGATTAAACAGCGTTTTAAAACACTTACCGGAATTAGAATGCGCTATCGTAGGCGAACCTACTTTAATGCAATTGGCCGTAGCCGAAAAAGGTTTACTGGTTTTAGACATAAAAGTAAAAGGTACTGCCAGCCACGCAGCACATAACAATCCGGATAATCCAATTTATAATACATTAGCAGCAATCGAATGGTTCAAAAACTACCAATTCGAAAAAATATCGGAAGTTTTAGGTCCTGTAAAAATGACCGTAACCCAAATCAATGCCGGAAAACAGCACAATGTAGTGCCTTCTGAATGTGATTTGGTTGTAGATATTCGGGTAAACGATTGTTACAACAACAAAGAAATTTTAGCCACAGTTCGTAAAAATGTAAATGCCGAAGTCAATCCCCGTTCGATGCACTTAAATGCTTCTTCTATCCCTGTTTCTCACGGATTAGTTCAGGCCGGAATTGCATTAGGAAGAACCACTTACGGCTCCCCTACACTTTCTGATCAGTCTGTTTTATACTGTAAATCATTGAAATTAGGACCTGGTGACAGTTTGCGCTCTCACTCGGCTGACGAATTTATTTACTCAAACGAAATCGAAGAAGGAATCGAATTGTATATCAAAATACTTTCTGATTTCTTTAAAAATATTTAGTAGCTAATCCCGCTATTCGCTGCAATCTTTTATTTTTTAAAGAAAAAAATAAAAGGATTTTCGCTGCTATCGGGGCTAAAAAATAACTTTGCGAATCTCTGGGTATTCTCTGAGAATCTTTGCGAAACAAAAACATAGAATTATGAAACTTTGGGAAAAAGGAATACCAACTGATAAACAAATCGACTTATTCACCGTAGGAAACGATAGAGAATTAGATTTGATTTTGGCAAAACATGATGTTACTGGAAATATTGCGCAGGCAAAAATGCTTGCAAAAATTGGCTTAATTACTAATCAGGAATGCGAAGATTTATTAGACGCATTGGCAGAAATTCAGGAAGATATTAAAGCCGGAAATTTTACCATCGAAGATTCATTTGAAGATGTACATTCCAAAGTGGAATATTTGCTTACGCAAAAAGTAGGTGATGCCGGAAAAAAAATCCACACTGCCCGTTCCCGTAATGATCAGGTTTTAGTGGATATGAACCTGTATTTAAAAGAAGAAGTACTGCAATTAAAACAACAGGTCAAAGCACTTTTTGATTTATTAATGGCTTCTGCTGAAAAATACCAAAACGTATTATTGCCGGGTTATACGCATTTGCAAATAGCGATGCCAAGTTCCTTCGGAATGTGGTTTTCGGCTTATGCTGAAAGCTTAATTGACGACATGAGTATGTTGAATGCGGCTTTAAAAGTAGTCGATCAAAACCCTTTAGGCTCGGCTGCGGGATACGGAAGCTCCTTCCCTATTGACCGTACTTTTACCACAAAAGAAATGGGTTTTAGTGCCTTAAAATACAATTCGGTTGCGGCACAAATGAGTCGGGGAAAATCAGAGAAGACAGTTGCTTTTGCTATGGCGAGTGTCGCGGGAACACTTGCTAAATTTGCCTATGACGTATGTTTATACATGAGTCAGAACTTTGATTTTATTGGGTTACCAGCCAATTTAACAACGGGTTCAAGCATCATGCCTCACAAAAAAAATCCGGATGTATTTGAATTAATTCGTGGAAAATGCAACAAAATTCAGGCATTACCTTATGAGTTAACATTAATCACCAACAACTTACCAAGCGGTTACCACAGAGATTTACAACTTTTAAAAGAAGGTGTTTTCCCTGCTATTCAAAACTTAAAAGCCTGTTTGGATATTGCTATTTTCTCCATTCCGGATATCAAGGTTAAAGAAAATATTTTAGAGGATAAAAAATACGATTATTTATTTACCGTTGATACCTTGAACGAAATGGTTACAGCCGGAATTCCATTTAGAGATGCTTACAAAGAAGTAGCTTTGCAAATTGAAGCCGGAAATTACCAATCGCCAAAAGCAACCAAACACACACACGAAGGAAGTATTAATAACCTTTGTTTGAATGAGATTAAAGAAAAAATGAATCAGGCTTTCTAAAACGAAAACGCATTTTATAAAAAGCCACGAATTCACGAATTATGATATTTTAATTCGTGAATTCGTGGCTTCTTATTTTTATTAATTTGATTACACTACTTCTGCAAGAACTGAAGCATCAATATCCGAATGCGAAGCATCGTAAACTGATTTTCCGTCTTTAATCACTAATATTTGCGGAGACTGATGTTCTACCTGAAAACGATTGGCAATTTCATTTGAAATTTCGCGATAGTTTAATAAATCCAAAAAATAAGGTGTAACTTTATCCTGTAAAGCAAATTCATTTTCAAATTGCTTCAGAGCCATTCTACTGATACTGCATCGGGTACTGTGTTTAAAAATGACCGCTGGTTTCTCATTCGAGTTAAACATAATTTCAGCTAACTGATTCAAATCGGTTAGATTTTCCCAGTTAATTTTAAATTCCTGTTGTTTCGGAGTTTCATCACTCCCGAAGATATTTTTAAAAAAATTCATATTTTGACTTGTTTTATGACTTTTTGGCATTAAAAACTGATAAAAATTATGGTTTTTATGTCTTTTTGTCTTTAAATTTGATATGGAATATAATTTGTCCCAACGCTTGCAAAGGTAAGTAATAAGTTTAAACCAAATCAATAAAACAATATGAACATTAATAAATTTACAATCAAATCGCAGGAAGCCATTCAGCATTCGCAACAATTAGCACAACGCTATGGCCAACAACAAATTGAAAACGAACATATTTTCAAAGCTATTTTTGAAGTAGACGAAAATGTGGCTCCTTTTATTTTGAAAAAACTCAATGTAAATGTGCCTTTATTTCTGCAAGTTTTAGATAGTACTATCCAAAACTTTCCTAAAGTTTCCGGAGGTGATATTATGCTTTCCAGAGAAGCCAATAAAGCCTTAACCGAAGCTGAAATTATTGCACAAAAAATGAACGATGAATATGTTTCTATCGAACATTTGATACTGGCTATTTTTGCATCCAAATCTAAGGTTGCCCAAATCTTAAAAGATCAGGGCGTTACCGAAAAAGGACTAAAATCAGCCATTGAAGAATTACGTAAAGGAGAGAGAGTAACTTCTGCTTCTGCCGAGGAAACTTACAATTCACTAAATAAATACGCTAAAAACCTGAACGAATTGGCTAGAAGCGGTAAACTGGATCCGGTTATTGGTCGTGACGAAGAAATTCGACGCGTATTGCAAATTTTAACCCGTAGAACCAAAAACAATCCAATGCTGGTGGGAGAACCCGGAGTGGGTAAAACAGCTATTGCCGAAGGTTTGGCACACCGAATTGTTGACGGTGACGTTCCTGAAAATCTAAAAGAAAAAATCGTGTACTCGCTTGATATGGGAGCTTTGATTGCGGGCGCAAAATACAAAGGAGAATTTGAAGAACGTTTGAAATCGGTGGTGAAAGAAGTAACATCAGCCGAAGGTGACATCGTTTTATTCATTGACGAAATTCACACCTTAGTAGGTGCCGGAGGTGGCGAAGGTGCTATGGATGCGGCTAATATTTTAAAACCGGCTTTGGCGCGTGGAGAACTGCGCGCTATTGGGGCAACTACTTTGGACGAATACCAAAAATATTTCGAAAAAGACAAAGCCCTTGAAAGACGTTTCCAAAAAGTACTGATTGATGAACCCGATACCGAAAGTGCGATTTCGATTTTGCGTGGTATTAAAGAAAAATACGAAACACACCATCAGGTACAAATCAAAGACGAAGCGATTATTGCGGCGGTTGAATTATCGCAACGTTACATTACCAACCGATTTTTACCGGACAAAGCCATCGATTTAATGGACGAAGCAGCTTCCAAAATCCGTATGGAAATCAATTCAAAACCGGAAGAACTGGATGTTTTGGATCGAAAAGTAATGCAGCTGGAAATCGAAATTGAAGCCATCAAACGTGAAAAAGACGAAGCCAAACTTAAAATTCTTGGTTTGGAATTGGCCAATTTAAAAGAAGAACGCAATAAGATTTTCGCCAAATGGAAATCAGAAAAAGACATTGTGGATAACATTCAGGCAGAGAAAGCACAAATTGAAAATCTAAAATACGAAGCCGAGCGTGCCGAGCGTGAAGGTGATTACGGAAAGGTTGCCGAAATCCGTTACGGTAAAATCAAGGAAGCTCAGGAACAATTGGATGCCTTGATGAAAGAATTACAGGAAAACCAACATGGTTCTTCGCTTATCAAAGAAGAAGTAAACCGAGAAGACATTGCTGAAGTGGTAGCCAAATGGACCGGGATTCCGGTGGTTAAAATGTTGCAGGGAGAAAGAGAAAAACTCCTGCATCTGGAAGAAGAACTACACCGTCGTGTGGTAGGTCAGGAAGAAGCTATCGAAGCCGTGAGTGATGCGGTTCGCCGTAGCCGTGCCGGATTACAAGATCTGAAAAAACCGGTTGGTACTTTCTTATTCCTTGGAACCACAGGTGTGGGTAAAACCGAATTAGCAAAAGCCCTGGCTGAATATCTGTTTGACGATGAAAACGCCATGACCCGTATCGATATGAGCGAATACCAGGAACGTCACGCTGTGAGCCGTTTGGTAGGTGCGCCTCCGGGCTATGTGGGTTATGATGAAGGTGGACAATTGACCGAAGCCGTGCGTAGAAAACCTTATTCAGTAATTTTGTTGGATGAGATTGAAAAAGCCCATCCGGACACCTTTAACATCCTGTTGCAGGTTTTGGACGAAGGACGTTTGACAGACAACAAAGGACGTTTGGCCGATTTTAAAAACTCTATCATCATCATGACTTCTAATATGGGAAGCCAGATTATTCAGGAGAAATTTGAGAATCTCAAAGGAGGCATCGAAGCCGCTACCGAAGCTGCAAAAACAGAAGTATTGGGATTATTGAAACAAACCGTTCGTCCGGAATTCATTAACCGTATTGATGAAATTGTGATGTTTACGCCTTTGACCAATGCGAATATCGCTCAAATTGTAGGTTTACAATTAAAAAGCGTGACTAAAATGCTGGCACAACAAGGTATTACGATGGATGCCACACCGGAAGCAATTGCCTATTTATCGGATAAAGGATTCGACCCGCAGTTTGGTGCTCGTCCCGTAAAACGTGTGATTCAAAGAGAAGTCTTGAATCAGTTGTCTAAAGAAATTCTGGCTGGTACAATCACAACCGACAGTATCATTCTTTTAGATGCCTTTGACGGTCAATTGGTTTTTAGAAATCAAAGCGAAAAAGCGGAAGTGTAAGCCATAGTCATTACGAGCGATAGCGAAGTAATCTCACTATTAAAGGTTAGTAGCTAAAAACTTAGTGAGATTGCTTCGTTCCTCGCAATGACTGACAAGAAATAATATAATTAGAACACCAGTCCTAACCGATTGGTGTTTTTTTTTTTAGAACTTAACAATAAATTAATTTTTTAAAACTTTATTTCTGTACAAGGATTATCTTTATCAATACCTAATATTCGTTTTACCAATAAAAAAACTGTTGTTGAAGATTCATTAATCGCTGGGTTTTTATGACTTTCTAATTTATTAAAAATTCTTTCTGCTCTTTCAATTGCATGACAAATTCTTCTTTTACCATTCTCACATGAAAGTAATACATCAAAAAAAGCATTAGATATTGATTTACCTCTTTTATCTGAATTATCATCATACTTCAATCCAAATGGCTTCAAAAATTTATTTAAAGCCTTTTTATAAAGATTTCTATTCATTGGCTCTCCTTGATAATCATTAAAATGAAGTAATAGCCAATACTCAAAAGCTTGATGAGAATAAGCCACTTTTATATTATTTTTATTCGCAAGAAAAATTGCTTGATCAAAATTCATCAATTGATTCGGGTTATCTGGCTTCGGATCAGCATCAAAAACACACCACACTTCTTCATAATATCCTGGTTCTTTTTGGTCTCTTAAAGCAATTGTTTTATTAACTAAAGACAACGTATTATCACCTAAACCAACAACCTTTAATTCCAAGCTTGATATTTTGAATTTACAGAAATAATCTTTTTCTGTATTTTTTCCTTCACAAGTTATTAACAGTTTTGGTTTTTCATCCCTTATATTAAAAGTTCTTTCTACAATTGGTTCTTCTTTCTTTCTTCTTTTAGCTTCCTGAAGCTGTTTTCTATGTTTTTCTCTACTTAATTCTTCTATAGATTTTTTGTTTTTCATTTTCATGCTTAAAATCTATTTAAGAATTAAATAAATTGGAAATATTTTCTAAAAATGGAATTCCACCATATCTACCATCCAAATATCTTTCTTCAAAATTTTCCCCTTTCCTAACTTTAAATTCTGCTAATGAAAATAATTTACCTTCCCCATATCTATTTTTTTGAGTAAACCAAACTTGATCTCTTCTAAATAAATTTTCATTTAACAAATTCGTATTATGGGTGTTAAAAATTAATTGAGCATTCTTAGGATTAGTTTCACTTGAATTAAAAAGTTTTATCAAATGTGAAACAATATTTGGATGCAATCTAGAATCTAATTCATCAATAAAAACAATATTCCCATTTACTAAAGAATCATAAATAGGACCTAAAACAGCTAAAAGTTTTTGTGTTCCTGCTGATTCCATATTTGAAAAATTAAAAACTTCATTATCTACATAATTATAATCATTATCATATTTTCTATGAACAGATTCTGTTTCAATAATAATAGTATCTTTATTTTTTTTAATAATTTCATCTATTTTATCTAGTAATTCTTTAGGAGATTTTATTCCATCAGAAGATTTAACCTCTCTTACATTAATATTTGAAATACCAATATCAAATCGTTTAATAGTTTCTATTATTTTTAAACCAATTTCTGTACTTTCAAAAATTTCATTTAAAGAAAAACTTTCATAATGATCTGGCTCATTACCTAATAAAAATCCAATTCTTCTAAAGTAGTTTGATATTTCTTTAGCCTCTTTTACCTTAAATTGATTAGACAGAGATAAAATAAGCGCATTATCTCTTAAAATGTCATCGCCATCTTTCGTAACCCTTTTCATTTTTTGAAATGATTTATGAAAATCTATTTCTAAACCTTCTCGATAAAAAAGCTCAACCTCTTTGGGTTTTAATGTTAATTTCTTTTGAAAAAGCCATTCCGACTTAATACTATTTTTGTCAGCTTCAAAACCATATCTATATTGACATTCATTAATTAAAAAAATAACTTCAAATTCAGAAGGAGCATTTTCTGTTTGTGTACTTAATTTAAAACTATCTACACTAATTTCATCCCCTTCTTGTGTTTTTGTAGAAGAATTAATAACAAACCATCTCATAAAAGCTAAAGCATCAATAAATTTAGTTTTGCCGCTTGCATTAGCTCCATAAACTACTGCACTTTTCAATAATCTATGAGAATAATTTTCTATATCAAAAACATTAGAACCTTCTAAATCAGATTTATCATAATTAGAAGCAACCATACTTAGAGTAACTTTATCCTTAAATGTTTTAAAGTTTTTTATTGAAAATTGTACTAACATTTTATTTAAATTTTAAACAAAGATATTTTTTTAATTAATATAAAAGGATTTTTTGTATACTTATTAACAAAAAATACTTTTATGCACTTAAAAAAAACCTAACCAGCCGCCATAGACATCCCCTAAATATTCTGTTAACGTTAAAACTGTTTACAAATGAAAGCAGAAAATATTAAATGTTTTAATTGCTAAATAGAATGCCCCCCAGACAGCACAAAAATGCTTTCCGTGCCTGCAACAGTATGCAAATAATATCAACCAGTCTAAATCCTGAGGAGATGCTTTCTTCGTTAGCAGGACAAGATTGAGGTAATTGATTAAGGTTTAGTCTGTATTTTTTAAAATTGATAAACAATAAACTTTTAAAATAATTACCTTTACTAAAAACTAAAAATTATGCTTACAGCCATCATTCCTAAATTACCTATGCGGAATAAGACCACAACCAAAAGTTATTACATAGACCAATTAGGTTTTACTCAAATTGGGGATTATGGTGACTATCTTTTACTCAAAAAAGACAACATCGAAATTCATTTTTTTGAATTCAAAAACCTGAATCCTAAAGAAAATTACGGTCAGGTATATATAAGAACTCATGCTATTGAAAGTTTATACCAATCTTTATTGGATAAAAAAGTGAGCATTCATCCAAATGCTCCTTTGCAAAACAAACCCTGGGGACAAAAAGAGTTTGCCCTACTCGATCCGGATAATAATTTATTGACCTTTGGGGAAAGTATAACTTAAAATTTTCATCTGCTATAATCTGCAACATCTGCGTGCCAACGAAACGTTTTTACAACAATTCAGCACTTTCCAGTTCCTAATAATTAGCTTAACTTTGCTGCTATTCAATTCGTAAAAACACCATCATGAATATTTTAGAATTAATTCAGAAAAGATATACTGCCAAACATTACCAATCCGACAAAGCAATTCCACAGGATAAGATAGAAGATTTAAAAGAAATTTTGCGCCTTACGCCTTCTTCTATCAACATTCAACCGTGGAAATTTACCTTTGTACAAAATCCGGAAATGAAAGCAAAACTGGCTTCGGTTTCGATGCACAATACCGAAAAAATCAATCAGGCGCATTTATTGGTAGTTTTTTCTGTGGCAGATGATTTAGATGCTTTTCAAAAAGTTATTGACGCCGAATTACCGGCTGCCCGAAGAGATTGGTACAATAAAATCAGAGCCAATACTCCGGAAGCCGAATTGAAAATCTGGCTGGCAAAGCAAGTTTATATTGCTCTGGGTGTAGGATTGACTGCCAGTATTGCTTTGGGATTGGATTCTACTGCTATGGAAGGAATTGAATCCGACAAATACAAATACATCTTAGAAATGAGTGATTACAAACCTTTATTTGCTATGGCAGTGGGTTATGGTGCGGAAGATGATTTTAACCGTATCGAAGTAACTCCTAAATCAAGAAGAGCTTTAGAAAGTGTAATTGACAGTATCTAATACTTTTACACCAACAACTAACAACTATAAACTAACAACTATTAAATGGCATCAGGATTTTTTGCATTATTAGATGATATTGCAGCTATTATGGACGATGTGGCCGTAATGAGTAAAGTGGCAGCCAAGAAAACTGCCGGAATTTTAGGAGATGATTTGGCGGTAAACGCCGAAAAAGCTTCCGGTTTTGCTTCATCCAGAGAATTACCTGTTTTGTGGGCAATTTCTAAAGGATCCCTTCTTAACAAAATAATTATACTTCCCATAGCCTTTTTACTCAGTGCCTTTTCTCCTATGGCAATTATTGTCATTTTGGTTTTGGGCGGACTCTATCTGGCTTATGAAGGTGCCGAAAAAATATACGAATTCTTTTTTCCTCATCATCACGACAAAATAGCCATCACTGATAAAACTTTTACCGAAGAAGAAATTTTAACTATTGAAAAAGACAAAATCAAATCGGCTATTATCACTGATTTTATTCTATCGGTCGAGATTGTCATTATTGCTTTAGGAACGGTCATTGAAGAATCTTTATCGAAACAAATAGTAGTGGTTTCTATTATTTCTTTATTAGCCACTGTGGGGGTTTACGGAATTGTTTCTTTGATTGTCCGCATGGATGAAGCGGGTTTAAAATTAATCCAATTGAGTTCCAAAGAACAAAGTTTTACAAAATCACTGGGAAATATACTCGTACAGGCTTTACCGAAAGTTATTAAAGCCCTAAGCGTTATCGGAACTATTGCTTTGATACTGGTTGCCGGAGGAATTTTTGTTCACAACATCGAATATTTACATCATTTAGCACCACAATTACCAGCTTTCATCAGAGAATTTGCCTTAGGACTTGTTATTGGATTTGTTGTTTTGGGACTAATAAATTTTTTCAAAAAAATTATAAAAAAATAATTTTACAAAATACATTTAATCAACTATTAAACAACACATTAAACTCCTATTTCAACACAACAGCCTTTATTTTTTTGTAACTTAGTACTTTCACAAAAACAAAAAAAAACAGTACGTTAATTCTAAATCTAAAAGCAATGCCTAAGTATGTTATTGAAAGAGAAATTCCGGAAGCCGGAAAATTAACTCCTGAACAGCTCAAAGCAATCTCACAAACCTCTTGTGGAGTATTGCTTAAAATGGGTTCTGAAATTCAATGGGTTCACAGTTATGTAACAGATAACAAAATCTATTGTGTTTACAACGCACCAAATGAGGAAATGATTCTTGAACATGCCAAACAAGGCGGATTTCCTGCCAATTCCATCAGTAAAGTTTCCACAATCATCGATCCCGTCACCGCAGAATAAAAGTAAAAACAAAAGGCTGTTTCTTAAAAAACAGCCTTTGCTTTTTTTTATCTTCCTGTATAATTAGGACAGCCAAAACATTTTTTATCCAAATTGAACTGATAGGTCAGCGACAATTCATACACTCCTCCTGTTCTACCAATTTTAGTGGTATTCATATCATAAGACAAGCCCAAACGCAAGTGATCGTATTGCAGGCCTGTAAAAAGATTAATAGATGTTAACAAATGACTATCAAGTCCGTTTTTAGCCGGATTAGTGACAGCGGTAACTCCAAAAAACATTTTCTCAAACAAAATAGAACTTCCAATATCCAATCGGTTGTAGCGCCCTTGTTGCATATAATTGGCAGTTACAAACATCTTTGTGGCATAAGGAAAAAACTGAACATCAATATAATCGGCAAGTAGAAATTCATATCCTGTACTCAATGAAAAAAAGGTATTCAAAGGAACATTTCCATCTTTGTTAAAAGCAATATTGGGTTTATTGAGATGTTTCATCGAAAGTCCAATCCATAAATCTTCGGTATTGAAGACCATCCCTGCTCCAATGTCAAAAAAACTTACTTTGTCATTTTGTAAAGCCTGATCAATCGAGGTAGCATTATTAATTCCGGTTCGAATATTAATTTGGTCTTCCAATAATAAATTTCGAAAAGCAAAAGACTTATATCCAAAGCCTACTTCTATAGCAGGTCTGAAATCCCATTCATCACTCACTCGTACCTGATAAGCATAATTAGCATTCAGTTGCGAAAAATTATAATTGGTTACATTTTCTCTTTGATTTAAAAAACTAACACCTAGTCCGGAATTCATATCTTCACTCCATGTATTTAAAAAAGCATAATCGGTAGCGATTTTCAAATTCAAATCCGGCCATTGTTCTCTATGAATAATTCCGGTATAAGTGGTTTCCATAAAGCCGGTAAAACCAGGATTTAAGGTTTCCGGCACTAAAAAATATTGGGTAAAAATAGGATCTTGTGCTTTAACATTCGAATAAAAGAAACACGAAATCAGGATAATAATTAATTTAATTCTCATTAGTTATGTACTTCTTTTATTTGATTAATGTTAAAGCGCCTTCCAGAACAACATCATGTTTGTAAAAAGTCTTACCAATCATTTTGTAATAATAATTTCCGTTTTCAGCGTCTAAACCTTTCACTTTTCCATTCCATCCTTTGATATTTTCTCCTTTTTCAGTGTATATTAAACTTCCCCAAGTATCATAAATATATAGGTTAACTTCAATAAAACCTAAGAATACCGGAGCAAAACTGTCATTAGTACCATCGTTATTAGGTGTAAATGCATTTGGCATTTCTACGCTGTAGCCTTTTTCAATTTTAATCGTTGTGGAATACACGTATTGACAACCAAAAGGATAAGTAACGGTTTGCTTTACGGTATAAGTTCCCACTCTGGTATAAATATGCAATGGATTTTCTTCATCTGAAAAATTGCCATCACCAAAATCCCATGAAATGTTGGTAAAATCACCTGTAGCTAAATTGGTAAACAAAATAGGATCGAAAATCGAATATAAATTATACACATCGTGACCATAAGAAGCATAATTAAAATTAGCTTCTCCTAAAAAGGGAGTATTCACATTAAAAGGGATACTAGCTTCACAACCAAAACTGTCTTTTACACTAAATACAATTAAACCGTTGTTGTTTGTATTCATAATTTGGTTATTACTACCACTAACCACTCCGTCTGACCAACTTAAGGTATAAGGCGGAATTCCTCCCTTAACATGTCCTACGAATGTTTGTTTAACATATTTAGTATCACAATCAAAATCAGTAATAGTTTCAACTGTAGGAGTCAATTGCTCAAAACGAATAATTTTCCAGGAATTAGTTGCTTTACAACCATTAGCATCTGTCACGTTTACGATATAATTATCCGGAGGCAAATTGGCTAAATCTTCTGTATTAGCCCCATTAGACCACACATAGGTAAAAGGCGGTGTTCCCCCTGTTACTACGAGATTAATAGCTCCCGTATTCACATCGTAACAACTCAACGGATTAGAAACATCAGCGTTTAACTCAATTGGTAAAGGCTCATTAATAATAAATTCCTCCTGAATGGTACAATTTTTTTTATCTGTAATTTTTACCGAATACTTCCCTGGTTCCAAATTATTTCGCTCCGTTCCTGCAGTCGAACCATCATTCCAAACTAAGCTTACCGGAGCAACTCCTCCTACTAAATTCAATCGGATATGACCATTTTTTTCACCATAACAGCTTACATCTTTTACATCAGGACTAATTGAAAACTCTGGAACATTGTCAATAGTAATTGGGAATACTTTAGGACAGCCCAGAGCATCTTCAATAGTAATAATATAAGTTCCTGCCGACAAATTATTTTGGACTCTTCCTGAACCTAAATTACTCCATTTGATAATATAAGGTTCTCCTGTTGCAAAAGGGACACCTCCACTAATGTTGGTAATCGTAATTGAAGCATCGCTATAATTATAACAGGCAATTTCGGTTTTGGTATATTCTAATTTAATTTCGGGATTCTGAGTCAACACAACCTCTAAGTCATCTGTACATCCTGAATTGTCTGTTACTCTCAAATGATAAATTCCTGCATAAAGATTTCGTAAATTTTTATTTGAACTTGTAAAACCATTTGGCCCAGTCCAAGAATAATTGTAATTAAAAACACCAGGACTTGTTTGTGTAGCACGTCCTCCTGTTACATCTACATTAATTTCTCCTGTAGCATAACCATAACAAAGTATGTTGGTTTGATTTGCCAAAGTAACATCAAGAACTGGCGGATTTATTATTGTATAATCTCCTTCGAGTATCTCACAATTATTAATTTCAGTAATAGTTACACGATAAACACCTTCAGATAAATTTTGAAGATTATTAGTTCCCGTAAACGGATTCCCATTTTTAGTCCAAACATAAGTATAAGGAGCTGTACCTCCGTTTACATTTAAATTAATTTGTCCGTCATTCAAATCATGACAGGAAATATCTGTTTTAAATCCAGAAAAAGCAAATTTAGCCGGTTGATTTACCTGATAAGTAGCTACAAATGGACAATTCCCATTATCAGTAATTTTCAAAGTATAACTTCCTGCAACTAAATTTGAAATATCCTCATCAGTACTGCTAAATCCGTCTGGCCCAGCCCAGCTAAATTGATATGGCGCTCCGGTTGAAAATGGAATTCCTCCTCTTACTGTAATGTTGATACTTCCATCATTAGCACCTAAACAACTGGTGTTTTTAATAATAGGATTGGTATTAATTAATGGATCTACGGTAACGGTTACAGTAAAATTAGCCCCGGGACAACTGCCCGCTATTGGTGAAACTGTATAAGTAACAGTAGCTCTATTTGAGGTAAGATTAGTTAATATTTGACTGATTTTCGTTTGAGGCAAAGATTGTGCAAATGCACCACTTATTGCTCCGGCAGGCGAAACTGTTGGTGTTGACCATGTGTATGTAGTTCCGGACGGTACATTATCTCCACCTCCTGTAGAAGGAATAACAGTAAAAGAACTTCCGCTGCATATTTGAGCTGTTTTGGGCGAAATGATTGGAGAAAGAACTGTATTTACTGAAAATGTTTGTACCGCTGAAACTGTACCACAGCTGTTAGTTACACTAAAAGTAGCCGTATAATTTCCGCTCCTTGTATAGTTAATTGGTCCGGGATTTAAGGAGTTAGAAGTTGAAGGTGTTCCTCCCGGAAAAGACCAAGAATAAGTTAGTTCAGAACCTGGTGCACAATTTTCTATTATTTTTCCAACCGGATTTATCGTAGCAGAATTACAATAATTAGAAATAGGATCTAAAGAAATAATCGGAGGCTTTTTGACTTCAATCATTTTAGTAATCTCCCGTTCGATACCACAAGAATTTATAGTTCTTAAACGCAGGTAATATGTTCCCGAAATCGTAAAATTAATCACAGGGTCTTTTGAAGTAGAACCTGTTCCGGCAGTAAAATACCAATTCCCTCTTTCATTTTCACAATACGGATCATAATAAGACGTAATTGACCAATAGTAACTCTGATTACCACAGGCAAATCTCGTGTCGGTTGTATTGCTAATCTGAGTATTCGAATTGACACAAGCTTTTGTATAAGTAAAATTGGGTTGTAAAACAGGTTCCACACAAATATCTCTTCTATATTCTACCCCCACACCACAAGGCGTTACAGCATTTAGTTTAATGGTATATGACCCTGGTGAAGTATAAACATGACTTGGATTAACCTGATTAAATACGGGTGTTCCATCACCAAAATCCCAGGTATATACTCCCACTGTACTACAATCATTTTTAAATCCGGCAACAGTGGTATTACTAAAATAAACTGACGAATTCACACAGGCTATACTTGGCGAATTAAAACTTACAGTAGGTTTATCCAAAATAATGATAGGCCCGGCAGATAAACTCGTACTTCCACAAGAATTACTAATAGTCAAAGTTACCGTACTTCCACCCGGACAATTAAATCGCGTAAAAGTATGCGGAATAAGAAATCCCTGTGAAGCAGAAGGATTTGAAGCATTATAATATGCTGAACTTTCTAATTGCGATTGTGTATAATTTTCAATTGTACCATCACCAAAATTCACAGTATATCGTGTATCTGAAGGATTTAATGCCCAGGAACCAATGGCAAAATTCATTGGAGCCACAGGAATACAAAAGTTGGTCGTATTCCCCGGAGCAATCAAAGCTCCTACAGGATTGTTTGAATTTTTTACGATGTACGAAATACTATTATTACAACCTGCACTTCCTACGGCAGTAATAACCATATTAAAAGAACCTAAACGTTGGTAGGTATGTGTCATAGGAAAACTAACATTCGTTTCAGTGCTTCCATCACCCCAATCTATATTGTACGAACTAATACAGGAGACCGAAGCAGAAGCATTACCTACTCTAATGGTATACGTTAAATTCGTATTATTATCACCGCAACGTTCAAAAACTGAAGTATTATCAGCATCTGGATTGACAAACTTTAAATCTGGTTTCTGTTTTACAGTAACAATTTTAGGAACAGAAGTAGTCGAAATACCGTTTCTGTCTTTCACCGTTAATTTTACGGAGAAAGTTTGAGTACCACAACCTAAGGCAGTAAAAGTATGCGTAGGATTACTATTAGTAGAAGTAGTTCCATCACCAAAATCCCACTCATAAGTAAAAGGTGCATCTCCGCTTACTTGAGGAACAAAAGTGATTGGTGTTCCCGAGCAACTGTTGTCATTATTAAAAGTAAAATCAACAACAGAAGCAGCTACCATTCTTTCATCCCCAAAAATTACAGGTTTAGCATTAGCTTGATTAAAGTTCCAAAAAACAAAGAAAACAAGAAAAAAACAGGAATATAGTAGACGTAAAATTTTCACCATAAATTAAAAAAATAATTTTCTGACAAAAATAAATATAAAATTGATTTAATCCACATTTATGTAAGATAAATGTAATAACTACAATTTTGTAACTTATCACTTTTCTAAATCCCAATATTCTTACTCTTCATAAAAATACCTATTTTTGCAGTCTAAAATTTTTAGCAATGCCAAATAAAAAATACAAAATAGCGGTTATTCAGTTAAACCTGAATGATGTAGCCGAAAACAATCTTAAAAAATGTATTAGTTGGGTAAGAGATGCCGTTGCACAAGGCGCTGAGGTTATTTCCCTTCCTGAATTATATAGCAGTCATTATTTTTGTCAAAGTGAAGATGTAAATAATTTTGCTTTGGCTGAACCATTATACAGTACTTCTTTTATCGCTTTTAGCGAATTGGCTAAAGAATTAGGCGTGGTAATTATCGTGCCTTTCTTCGAAAAAAGAATGGCTGGCATCTATCACAACAGTGCTTACATTATAGATACTGATGGAACAGAGGCAGGATTGTACCGCAAGATGCACATTCCGGATGATCCGGCATTTTACGAAAAATTCTATTTCACTCCGGGCGATTTAGGTTTCAAAAACAATCCTACTAAAAAAGGAAACATTGGAACTTTAATTTGTTGGGATCAATGGTATCCGGAAGCAGCTCGTTTAACAGCACTTAAAGGTTCTGAGGTATTGTTTTACCCAACTGCTATTGGATGGCATCCTCAAGAAAAAGAGCAATACGGTGCCAACCAATATGGTGCATGGATGAATGTAATGAAAGGTCACGCGGTAGCTAACGGTGTTTATGTAGCTGCAGCTAACCGAATTGGTCTGGAAAAATATTTACCGGATACTGCCGGAATTGAATTCTGGGGAGCTTCTTTTATTTGCGGACCGCAGGGAGAAATTTTAGCACAGGCTTCTCATGATAAAGAAGAAATCCTAATCGCTGAAGTAGATTTAGATTTACAGGAAAATGTACGTCAAAACTGGCCTTTCTTCAGAGACCGAAGAATTGATGCTTTTGGTGATATTACAAAAAGAGCGATTGATTAACCTCATTTTTGAATAATAAAAAAATGGACTAAGGGATACTTTAGTCCATTTTTTATTTAGTCCTTTTAAATTTACAATTACTAATCTTTTAAAATTATTTCGCTTTATACAATGTCATTTTTTTATTTTCAAGATTAATTTTCACATAACCACCTCTAATTGTAACAAATACATTTTTTCTATCAAGAACAACTACAGAAGTTGGATACAAACCGTCCCAAAATAAATCATCAAAAACGGTCTTTACTTGCCAATTTTTATCAATTGTATAAAACCCTTTATGACCAGCTATATATAAAACACCTTTATGAATATTCATTGCAGAAGGTGAATCTCCCAGTTTTATTCCTTTTGAAATTGAAAATGAATTATGAATACTTTTAAGTTTGAAGAGACTACCATAATTAGTTCCCATATGTGCAACTCCTCCCATAAAACAAATGGAATCATTAAATTTAAAAACAAAATTTGCATTTCCACTTTGGATAAGCTTAGAATCTTTTAACATTTTAGTTAATGGATCTTTATCTAACATCATTAAACCTCCAAAAAATCGGGGACGAATTTCATTGATGTTTTTTCCATTAACAAAAAATTGTTGAGTAGAATCTTTAGGTTTAAAATACAGACCTCCTCCAAACTCACCTCTATTAATTCCTATCAATTTTCCAATAGGAATATCTAAAATCACATTAGGATTGTATTTGTATTTTTCCACTTGAATTTTTCCATTTTTCAAAGTAAAAACAAACTCTTTATCTGATGCATGATTAAATTCATACCATTCTTTACTATCCATTTTTGGTATTGGACAAACTATAAAATCTTTCAATGAATAATTCTGAGCCAAACAAGATAGAGGTTGACTCAATATAATTAGAAGGAGAAATAAACGGAGTGTTTTCATTTTCTATTAAAATATTAAATCAAAGTATTATCAAATATAAACAACTTTCTCTCACAAAACATTTTTAAAAATTTATTTTTCCTACAAAAAAAACACTTCCCTAGCCCAGATCAAAGTGAAAAGCGTATGTCGGGAACGTCTCGTTTTTCTTGTGCCGGGAGAGCGACTAAAAAAAGCTCCTCCCGACACTTGGAAAAACAAGGCTTTCCCAAATACCTTGTAACGGAGAGCTGGAAATTGCTCCTTAAAAAACTATAAGTAATAATGGTCACTCATTTTTATAATCCTTACGAATACGTATATTTGCGGTCTCAAAATAATAAGCCTTTTTTTATGACAACTACTACAAGACGTTTTCCTGCTGAATGGGAAAAACAAGAGGGAATTTTACTTTGTTTTCCGCACAACGGAAACGATTGGCCGGGGAAATATGAAGCCATTCAATGGGCTTTTGTGGAGTTCATTAAAAAAGTGGCTACTTACGAAAAGGTTTTTTTGGTGGTTATTGACCAAAAACTGCAAGCAAAAGTAACAGACATGTTGGATCGTGCGAGAGTTGATTTAGATAAAATTACTTTTATCCAACAAAAAACAAACCGTAGCTGGATGCGTGATTCGGGGCCAATTGTTGTTTATAGAGATGGCAAAAGAGAAGCTTTGAATTTTAACTTTAACGGTTGGGCAAAATATAAAAACTATCAGTTAGACAAACATGTTCCTGCAAAAGTGGCTGATGCTTTACAAATACCATTAACTCAGGTTAGCTACAAAGGAAAGCCTGTAATTGTTGAGGGTGGCGCGATTGATGTAAACGGTCGTGGTACACTTTTAACCTCAGAAGAATGTTTGATGCACCCGAGTATTCAGGTGCGTAACGCCGGATTCACTAAAGAAGATTACGAAGCAGTTTTCAAAGAATATTTAGGCGTAACCAACGTGATTTGGTTAGGCGACGGAATTCAGGGCGATGACACGCACGGTCACATTGACGATTTAGCTCGTTTTATCAACGAAGACACGATTGTTACCATTGTAGAAACGGATAAAACAGATGCTAATTACGAGCCTTTACAGGAAAATTTAAAACGTTTGCAAAACGCCAAATTAGAAAACGGAAAATCGCCTGTAATCGTGACTTTACCAATGCCAAAACAATTGGATTTTGAAGATTTACGTTTGCCGGCAAGTTATGCCAACTTCTTAATTTTAAATAATTGTGTATTGGTTCCTACTTTCAACGATGCGAACGACAGAAAAGCTTTGAACATCCTGGCAGAATGTTTTCCAGACAGAGAAATAATCGGAATTAGTGCGATTGATTTGATTTGGGGATTCGGAACCTTACACTGTTTGAGTCAGCAAATTCCGGAGTAAGATTAATTCTTTCTTACCGGAAAATCTTTTTTCTTACCGCAAAGGGAAAAAGTTTACGCAAAGCTTCGCAAATTTTTTTAAAAGATTTAGCGAAGCTTTGATGTTTTAAATCTGCTGAATCTGCTAAATCTGAGTGCAAAATATAGCAATCAGATGTAGCAGATTTTTTCTTTGTAAACTCTGCAGAATAACTTTCAAAACTTTGCGGTTAAATAAAGCATCGATACAACATCGCACATAAAACCCCAAAACCGAAACTCAACAAAGTTCCTATCAAAATATATTCGGTCAAACGAACGTCTTTGGATTCTTTTAAATCTCCGAATCTAAAAATGGATTTAGCTGCCAACAAAAATCCGATTCCTTCCCAAAAATTGATTACTACAAAAAAGAAAATAAACAATCGCTCCAAAATCCCAATATATTTCCCGGCATTATTCGTTTTTCCGGCATCACTTTTCGTAATTTGAGCACTCCATTTCGACAATAATACTTTCAACACAATCGCACTTACATAAGTCACCAAAACTAATGAAGTAAGCAAAGCCAGACTTTGTTGAGAATACAAATTTTCAATAGGAATTTCATAAGGGAAATAATAATAAACCACCAAGACAATCATCATCAAATGCAGCAATTGATCCGCAAAAAACCATAATTTCTCCGTTTTCTTTTTCCCGAAATGCAATTTAGCACCGTCAATTATCAAATGACTCCAGGCTAAAAAAAGCACCCCTAACAAATACTCTTTATTGAATTGGGTAGCAATTAAAAGCAATCCCAAATGCACTCCGATATGGTAATACAAATATTTTGATTTGACTTTTTTCCGTTGTTTATCCCTAACCCAACTGGAAGGCTGTAACAAAAAATCGCCAACAAAATGTGCTAAAATCAGACTTAAAAATAATACTACCATTGTTTTTGAATTTGTTGTTTATAAAATGAAATCATGTTTTTCAGCTCTTCATAACCTGCTCTTTTCAGCGACGAACTAATAGAACTTTGACTTTTTCTGTTCAGGGATTCCGCTAATTGACTTTGATTAAACTCCGGATTTTCTATTGCTTTTTTCAAAATTTCAGCTGAAGTACTGGTCCAGTTATCGGCAATCATCAACATAAACGGAAAGACAACCGAAAAAGTTGCGTTCATCGGTTCCCAAGGCGTTTTAAGCCCTAAGGTTTGCTTTTTTAAATCTTCAAAACATTCACCCGAATTTATAAATGCCTCGCCATTGGATTCCGTGATTTTCTCCGCCAAATAATCTACAGCCCCCACTCCTATTGCCATTCGAACATCTATTTCTTTAAATTGCTTAATCGTCGCTTTTATACACAAAGCAATTTCGAGTGCCTCTTCGGCAGGAACAAGCAACTGAAAACTATCTCCCCGATAAATTTCCCAATCTTTAGGTTCGCTTCCATAATGACTTAAAACTGTTTTTAGTTCCGGCAACCAAATTGCCGATGCCAGTTTTCTGGAACCCATAATATCTCCTGTAATAACTGCTTTCATTTTTTATGATTTTAATGCAAGATACAAAAAATATCGCTAAATAAAACGATAATTTAAAATATCGTTAAATAAGACAATAATTAAAAATATCATCAAATACAGCGATACTTAAATTCAAAAGAATTTTCAAAATTCCCAATTAAAAACTATCTTCGTTTTTTGAAATTTAAAGATTAATCCTTTTGTCATTTTTTCATTGTCACCCTGAGCTTGTCGAAGGGTAAAATCTAAAATTCTAAATGTCTTCTAACAATCTCCTGCTTACTCCTATCGAATATCTAAAAGGCGTTGGTCCCAGTCGGGGCGAATTACTTCGTAAGGAATTGGGGATTCACAAATACGGCGATTTATTGAATTTATATCCCAATCGCTACATCGACCGAACGCGATATTACAAAATAAACCAACTGCAAAACAACATAGCCGAGGTACAAATTATCGGAAAAATTATCAATGTCAAAACTGTTGAATTTGCCAAAGGCAGAAAAAGACTCGTAGCTACTTTTGTGGACGAAACCGG
Source organism: Flavobacterium daejeonense DSM 17708 (assembly GCF_000425425.1). Classification (GTDB taxonomy): domain Bacteria; phylum Bacteroidota; class Bacteroidia; order Flavobacteriales; family Flavobacteriaceae; genus Flavobacterium; species Flavobacterium daejeonense. The sequence continues at coordinate 89,896 of NZ_AUDK01000010.1, read as the reverse complement.
ACAAATGGAATTGGTTTGGTTTCAGGGACACAAATGGATTCGGGAATCTTTAAAAATAAACGAAGTAATTGTTGTTTTTGGCAAATGCTCTTCTTTTAACGGCGTGTACAACATGCCACATCCCGAAATTGAACTTTGGAGCGAACACCAACAAAGTTTGCGTTCGGCCATGCAGGCAGTGTATCCTTCAACAGAAACCTTAACCAATCGTGGGATTTCGAACAGAGTCATCAATAAAATGATGCAACAGTTATTTATTGAAACACAAGCCTTATTTTCAGAAACTTTACCCGATTACTTAATGCAGGAGTTAAAGTTAATTCCGAAGAATGCGGCCTTATTCAATATTCATTTTCCCAAAAGTGCCAATGCTTTAGCAAAGGCTCAATTTCGATTAAAATTTGAAGAATTATTTTTCATTCAGCTACAATTGATTATGAAAAATTTGATTCAAAAACATAAAATTAAAGGACATCCTTTTAGTAAAGTAGGCGCGCTTTTTAATGATTTTTACCAAAATCATCTGCCTTTTGAATTAACCAATGCGCAAAAAAGAGTTATCAAAGAAATCCGAACCGACATGGGAAGCAACGCCCAAATGAATCGTTTGTTGCAGGGAGATGTAGGTTCCGGAAAAACCATCGTGGCTTTCATGAGTATGTTACTGGCTATCGATAACGGCTTCCAAGCCTGTTTAATGGCTCCGACAGAAATCTTAGCGAATCAACATTTTTTAGGACTTTCGGAATTATCTAACAAACTGAATATAAACATAAAAATACTTACTGGTTCAACTAAAACTTCAGAACGAAAAATCATTCACAAAGAGCTTGAAAACGGGAATTTACAAATCCTGATTGGCACTCACGCTTTACTGGAAGACAAAGTAAAATTTCATAATATCGGATTAGCAATCATTGACGAACAACATCGTTTTGGTGTAGAACAACGCTCTAAATTATGGAAAAAGAATGCTATTCCGCCACATATTCTGGTGATGACCGCCACTCCTATTCCACGCACTTTGGCGATGAGTTTGTATGGCGATTTGGATATTTCTGTCATCGACGAATTGCCCCCCGGCCGAAAACCGATTCAAACCGTACATCGTTACGACAGTAATCGTTTGAAAATTTGGAAATTCATTCGGGACGAAATTGCCTTAGGTCGTCAAATCTACATTGTTTATCCTTTAATTCAGGAATCGGAAAAAATGGATTACAAAGATTTGATGGACGGTTACGAGAGTATTTCCAGAGATTTTCCATTGCCGCAATATGCGATTTCGATTGTACACGGCAAAATGAAACCAGCAGACAAAGACGCCGAAATGAAACGTTTTGCCGAAAGAAAAACCAATATTATGGTGGCTACTACGGTAATTGAAGTGGGCGTAAATGTCCCAAATGCTTCAGTAATGATTATCGAAAGCGCCGAACGTTTTGGACTTTCACAATTACACCAATTACGTGGTCGTGTAGGTCGTGGTGCCGAACAAAGTTATTGCATTCTAATTACCGATCATAAACTAAGTTCAGACAGTAAAACCAGAATGGAAACGATGGTTCGTACCAATGACGGTTTTGAAATTGCCGAAGTGGATCTAAAACTTCGCGGTCCCGGAAATTTCATGGGAACTCAACAAAGCGGTGTACTTAACCTTCAAATTGCTGATATTGTAAAAGACAAAGAAGTCCTTTCGGTGGCACGTGCTTATGCAATGCAAATTGTAAATTCAGATATGGGACTGCAAAAACCCGAACACGCCGTTTTAAAAGCTGTTTATATGGAATTGACTAAGAAAAAAAATATTTGGAATTATATCAGTTAAACAACTACCAGTAAACATTTTACATTTCAAAATTAGTCAGTTACGGTATTTTTATATTTTTTTCCAACAAAAGCAATAAACCTTTATAAAAAAAAGCAGTCCTAACGTACTACTGCATAAAGAATATTGGCAAATTGTTAAAAAACATCTAATTCTTAGTATTTATACGAACAAGCGTTAAATATGATTTAAATTGCAGTTTCTTAATTTCATACAGTTCCTGTAAATAATTTATTTCAAATTTTATTCTTTCATTGACTATGAAAATAAAAAACTTAGTTTACGCCTTACTTATTATTGGTTTTGGTTCTTTTGTAACTTACCGAATTATTGAAAACAAAAAAGATTCGGAAAATGGCAAAGACAAATCAGACAAAAAGAATCCTATTCAGGTGAATGGAATCATTGTAAAACCACAAACTTTTGACAACAACCTTTCCTTATCCGGTTCCATTGAAGCCAATGAGCAGGTGGAAATTCGTTCGGAAGTATCCGGAATTGTTGAAAGTATTAATTTTAAAGAAGGAAGTCAGGTTGTTAAAGGACAGCTTTTATTTAAAGTCAATGATTCGGAACTAAGAGCGCAATTAAGTCAGACTTCCACTAAAGAAAATCTGGCAGCTGAAAACGAAAGAAGAGCCAAACTTTTATTGCAAAAAGAAGCTATCAGTCAGGAAGAATACGATGTAGCCAGAGCCGAATATGCTTCCGCAAAAGCCCAAAGTCAGCTAATAAAAGCGCAATTAGCCAAAACCTCGGTTCGTGCTCCTTTTTCCGGCAAAATCGGATTACGAAATATTTCTGTTGGAACCTACATCACTCCGAGTATTTTAGTAACTAATCTGGTTAACCTTGGCAAACTTAAAATCACTTTTTCAATTCCGGAAAAATACGCTGGTCAGGTAACTGACAATACCGAATTTAATTTCTCTGTTTCGGGATCAAAAGAAAAATTTAAAGCAAAAATATATGCTATCGAGCCGGCGGTTGAAGTAGCCACCCGTACCCTGCAGGTACGCGCCATTACCGAAAATAAAGACCGTAAATTATTTCCGGGAACTTTTGCCGACGTCGAATTGCCGTTAGCTGTCATTAAAGATGCTATTGTAGTTCCTACCGAAGCGGTTATTCCGGTTCAAAACGGAAAAAAAGTTTTTATTTCAAACCAGGGAAAAGCCAAAGAAGTTATGGTAGAAACCGCCACCAGGACCGATGCTTCAGTTTTAATTCTGTCAGGATTAAATCCGGCCGATACCGTAATTACAAGTGGCGTAATGGCTTTAAAAAACGAAACTCCCATAAAGGTAAAGTTATAAGTTATCTATTGTAAGTTATAGCAAATACGTTTTATCCACAACTGACAACTCACAAGCCGCAACTCATAATTCACAATCCATAACTTCTAAAGCATAATGAGTTTATCCACTTTAAGCATAAAAAGACCCGTAATGACGATAGTTATGAATCTGGCTATCATCATTTTTGGAATTATCGGTTACACTTATCTGGGTGTTCGCGAATTTCCTTCTATTGATCCAGCGCAGGTTTCGATTAAAACCAGTTATACAGGTGCCAATGCCGATATTATTGAATCTCAAATCACTGAACCTTTAGAAAAAGCCATTAATTCCATTGACGGAATCCGCAATATCAGTTCGTCAAGTAATCAGGGAAGCAGCAATATTACCGTTGAATTTAATCTGGACAAAGATTTAGAAGAAGCGGCAAATGATGTTCGTGACAAGGTTTCGCAGGCGGTTAGAAAATTACCTCAGGATATTGATGCGCCTCCGGTAGTTTCCAAAGCCGATGCCGACAGCGATGCCATTATTTCGATGACCGTACAAAGTGATTCCAGAAATCAGCTTGAACTGAGCGATTATGCCGAAAATGTTATTTCGCAACGACTGGAAACTATTCCCGGCGTAAGTGGAGTTCAAATTTGGGGGCAAAAACGTTATGCTATGCGTATGTGGATTGATCCGGCAAAATTAGCTTCTTATGGTTGCACGGTAGCCGAAGTAAAATTGGCATTAGACAAACAAAATGTGGAATTACCATCGGGAAAATTAACCGGAAACAATACCGAATTGACGGTAAAAACCGTTGGAAATTTATCCACAGAAGAAGAATTCAATAATATTATCATTCGTTCAAATGGTGATAAAATTGTGCGTTTTAGCGACATTGGAACTGCCGTTTTGGATGCGGAAAATATTGAAACCAAACTTACCCAATCCGGTTTACCTTTGGTTGGAGTGGCCATAGTTCCGCAACCCGGAGCGAACTATTTGGATATTTCTAAAGAATTCTACAAACAATTCGAAATTTTAAAGAAAGATTTACCTAAAGATATTCATCTCAATATTGCTTTAGACAATACTATTTTTGTCAAAAAATCGGTGATGGAAGTTGCCGAGACCCTTGGGGTTTCAATCCTGCTGGTAATCCTGATTATCTATTTATTCTTTAGAGACTGGGCCATTGCATTCAGACCTTTAATTGATATTCCGGTTTCTTTGATAGCGACCTTTTTTATCATGTGGCTTTTTGGATTTTCCATTAACGTTTTAACGCTGTTAGCAATTGTTTTAGCTACGGGATTAGTAGTGGACGACGGAATTGTGGTTACCGAAAATATTTTTAAAAAAGTAGAAGAAGGTATGTCGCCAATTGAAGCAGCCGTCAAAGGTTCAAACGAAATTTTCTTTGCGGTAATTTCTATTTCCATCACATTGGCAGCGGTATTTTTACCGGTAATTTTCTTAGAAGGATTCGTTGGTCGATTATTCCGGGAATTTGGTGTGGTCATTGGAGCTGCGGTATTGGTTTCCGCTTTTGTTTCTTTGACCTTAACTCCTATGCTAAATGCCTATTTAATGAAAGGCGGCGAACAAAAAAAGTCTAAATTTTACCGTTTAACCGAACCTTATTTTGAAAAATTAAACAAATCTTACGCCAAGGCTCTGGATCGTTTTATGGCAAAAAAATGGATTAGTTTCCCCATTTTAATTGCCTGTTTCGGATTGATTTTTACGTTTTATAATTTGCTCAAAAAAGAAACCGCTCCTTATGATGACCGTAGTTCCCTGATTTTAAGAATGACCACACCGGAAGGCTCAAGTTTTGAATACACCGACCGTTTTATACAGGAAATCTCAAAACTTATAGACGATTCGATTCCTGAGAAAAAAGTGAGTCTTACTCTTGTGGCTCCTAATTCGGCGGCAGCAGCTGTCAACAGTGGTTTTGTCCGACTTTCATTAAACGATCCGGAAGAACGAAAAGAAACCCAGCATGATATTGCTGCCAAATTAAGCAAATGGGTAAAACGCTATCCTGATGCTAAAATTTCGGTTACGGAACAACCTACTATTGCCGTAAACCGACGCGCCGGGCAACCAATTCAGTACATTATTCAAAACCAGAATTTTGAAAAATTAGAAGAAAAAATTCCTTTGTTTATGGATGAAGTGGCTAACAATCCTACTTTTTCCATGAGCGATGTAAATTTAAAATTCAACAAACCTGAAATCAATATCAGCATTGACCGCGAAAAAGCTGAAAGTTTGGGCGTTTCAGTAATTGATATTGCGCAAACCCTACAACTTTCATTAAGTGGACAACGTTTTGGATATTTTATCAAAAAGGGAAAACAGTATCAGGTTATTGGACAATTCGATCAAAAAGATCGTTCGAGACCTTTAGATTTAACTTCGATGTATGTTAAAAACAATAAAGGCGAATTGATTCAAATGGACAATATTGTTCATGTGGTGGAACAAAGCAATCCTCCGCAATTGTATCACAACAACCGTTTCATGTCGGCAACTGTTTCAGCTGGTTTAGCTCCGGGCAAAAGTATTAGTGACGGAATTGAAGCCATGAACGAAATCAAAGCGAAAGTTCTTGACGATACTTTTACCACCGATTTAGGTGGAGAATCCAGAGATTTTGTCGAAAGTAGTTCCAATACAGCTTTTGCTTTTGGACTGGCATTATTACTTATCTTTTTAATATTGGCGGCACAATTTGAAAGTTTTGTAGATCCTTTTATTATCATTTTAACCGTTCCTATGGCCGTTGCCGGAGCTTTATTTTCGCTGTGGCTATTTGATCAAACCTGGAATATTTTCAGCCAGATTGGGACAGTGATGCTTATTGGACTGGTAACCAAAAACGGAATTTTAATTGTCGAATTTGCCAATCAGCTTCGGGAACAGGGAAAACCAAAAATGGAAGCCATCATGGAAGCCGCCGAAGCCCGTTTGCGTCCAATTTTAATGACTAGTTTGGCTATTTCTTTAGGAGCTTTGCCTATTGCCCTTTCGTTAGGAGCAGCCGCAACCAGCAGAATTGGTATGGGAGTCGTAATTGTGGGAGGTACTATTTTCTCATTAATACTTACCTTATTTATCATTCCGGCTCTTTATTTTATGTGGTCGAGAGCTAAAAAACATTATCCTGAATTTGAACATATTGAAGCATATGAAAAACAAAGTAACTAATATGAAATATTCAAATCAATGGTTTCTTTTATCGTTGCTGCTTTTCATTTGTACAATGAATACAAATGCGCAGCAAATTTTATCCATCGAAGAAGCTTTAAAAATAGCCTTAGAAAATAATTACGAAATCAAAATTGCCGCGAATGATTTGAAAATGGATCAAACCAATAACAGCATCGGAAACGCGGGAATGTTACCTAAACTTACCGCTTCGATAGTCGATAATAATAATTTACAAAACATATCCCAAACCCGTTCAGACGGCACTGTAAACAGCTTAAACAACGGTAAAAGCAATAGTTTGAATTACGGAGTGGGTTTAGATTGGACTGTTTTTGACGGCATGAAAATGTTTGCCAAAAAAGAACAACTTCAGGAACTTCAGAAACTGGGTGAATCAGAACTAAAATTAAGTATTCTAACCAAAATTGGAGACGTTTATGGTACTTATTATGATTTGGTACAGCAACAGCAACAACTGGCCGCTTTAGACTCTACCATTGTTATTTCAAAACAAAGACTCACTTTAGCTCAAAATCGTTTCAGTATTGGTAAAGCTTCTAAATTAGAAGTTTTAAATGCTCAGGTTGATTTAAATACCGACAAAGTAACTTTGCTAAAGCAAAAAGAATTGCTAAGTAATACTAAAATTTTGATGAATCAAATTCTGGCCAGAGCAACAAAAACCGATTTTAAAGTAACTGATATTTTTAAAGTAGATTCGAATTTAAAACTGACAGAATTAAGCGAATTAGCCCAAAAACAAAATCCACAACTCGAAGCAGAAATCATTAATAAAAGAATTGCCGAGTTACAGCTAAAACAAGTTAAAGCTTCCCGATATCCCACCGTAAAAGTCAATACAGGCTATAATTTTGTAGACACGCAATCGAGTTTGGGCTTTACCACTCAATCTTCGACCAAAGGAATCAACTATGGATTTAGCGCCTCTTTAAATTTATTTGACGGTTTGGCACAACGCCGAAATGAAAAAATAGCCAATTTAGCTGTTGAAAATGCTAAAATCCAAATTGAACAGCAAAATCTTAATTTGGAAACCCAATTAGCAACCGCTTACCAAACCTATTTAACAAATTTAGAATTGATTCAGTTAGAAGAAACCAATCAGGCCATTGCAAAGCAAAACTTAGCTATCACACTGGATAAATTTCACATCGGGACAATAACTACTTTAGAATTCAGAACCGCCCAACTGAACTTTGTAAACGCAACTGTTCGCTACAGTAATGCCCAATATCAGGCAAAATTATCGGAAATTGCTTTAAAAGAATTAGCCGGAAATCTCAATTTTTAATCTGTTTTTCAAAAATTTTAAAATAACAACACATTAAAGTTTCAGAAATTAAAGCTCAAAATCAACACATTAAAAAGAAATAGAATAACTTAGAATCCATTTATCAAAAAATATTGACGGCACTTTGCTTTAAATATTTTTTTATCAGGAAAAACATTCTATATTTGCACTCGCAATCACAAAATGATAGCGACATATTGGAGAAATGGCAGAGTGGTCGATTGCGGCAGTCTTGAAAACTGTTGACTGTAACAGGTCCGGGGGTTCGAATCCCTCTTTCTCCGCCAGTAAAAGTTTCAAAAGAAACTTTAAAAGTCAAAAGCCTTTAAATACTAGTATTTAAAGGCTTTTTTGCTTTTTACCTTATGTCAAAAAGCACATATATTATCAAAGAACGGTTACCCTATGAGTTACCCTGATTATTTTTGTCTATTCTGACAGGAAAAAGGGTAACTAAATCAGGATAATTCCCCGGGAATTCCCTGTAAACACTGGCTATTTACAAAGTTTTTAAGTCAATTTAAATTAATTTAAAAACTAGAAATCATGTTAAAAGTAATCTTCTACATTAAGACAGAAAAGGCCAATGCGCATGGTCTGTCTCCAATTATTGCTAAGATCTCATTTAAGCAGCAATCCATCACAATGTCTACAGGTAAATCAATCTCAAAAGAAAGATGGCAATTTACCAATAAACTCAGGGGCGTGCTTAAGCTCGAAAAAGAAAAAGTAATCAAACAATCACTGGATATATTTCAGATGAATATTGAGAAAAAATTTAATGAACTGGCTAAAATCGACTCCGATGTTTCACTGTCACTGCTCAAAAATGAGGTTAAAGGAAAAGTCATCATTAAATCAAAATCAATAAGCATCGTTGAAATAATACAAAAACACAATGCGTATTTTAAAAAAAAGGTGGATGCCGGAGAACGTGCTGAAGCCTCATTACAGAAATACGAAAGGGCTAAAGATCTTATAGTCCTATTTATGAAAAAACAGTATGGTATCAATAATATCGATGCGACTGAAATAAATAGTGCATTTGTATATAATCTGGAGGCTTATCTAAAATATGAAAGCAATTATAAAGGTAAAATCGGGATTAAAAATAATTCTGTGGTTAAGTACTTAAGAATTTATAAAACAGCCTGTAATTACTGCATAAAAATGGGAATTTTGGATAAAAATCCATTTATAGTCTATGATGGAAAGCTTAATATCAAAGATGCAGTGTTTTTGACCCAGCAAGAACTGTCCTCTATTGAAAATAAAGCTATTTTTAATGAACGTTTAAAAAAAGTTAGGGATATATTTCTATTCAGCTGTTATACTGGTTACGCGCCAGTAGATGCTTCAAATCTTACTAAAGAAAATCTATTCGAGGACACTAACAATGATTTGTGGATTTTAACAAATAGAGCAAAAACAGCAATTAAAGCAAATGTACCTCTTCTTCCTCCTGCACTTAAAATAATTAATAAATATAAGGATCTACAAGATGGCTTGATTCCGTCAATATCAAACCAAAAAATGAATGCCTACTTAAAGGAAATTGCTGATATATGTGGAATTAATAAAAACCTGACATGGTATGTCGCCAGGCATACTTTTGCTACTACTGTTACTCTTGGAAATGGCGTAAGAATCGAAAATCTCTCTGCAATGATGGGACATACCAATATCAGGCAAACCCAACACTACGCTAAAGTTTTAGATGTCAATGTGAAAGAAGATATGAAAAAATTAAAGGCACGTTTCTCTTGAATTTATAGAAAGTTAAATGCGGCAATTCAATTGTCGCATTTAACTTTATCCCCACTATGCTAAGGCTCATTTGCTTTTAGGATTTTTTCAATTTTTGCAGCTTCATATAAAAATATGTCACCTAGTTTGGTATAGGGAAGAATACCATTCAATCGGTATTTTATAATGGTATTATTAGACAATCCAAACATTTTCTTTAAATCTTCATTTCGGTAATACTTCAATGAAGATTTTGATTGCTGTATTTTTATCTTTGAATCTATTGCCTCTAGTTTTCCATACAAAGGAACAAGCATTTTTTCAAGTGCAATCAGGTATTCCTTTTTATATTGCTCACTACTCTCTGACATAATACCTATTTTATTTTATTACATTTCAAATTCTATTTTCTACTGTTAATTACATACTGGCAATTCGCTCTCTGCGTTCTTTAAATACTTCCAAAATCTTGTCCATAAATTTCAAATGTTTTGCTTTATAAGTAAACCCCTTGGCTTCAGAGAATTGCTTACTGATAGTTCTAATCGGCACCTGAATACCCGCATCTCCTATGTAAGTGAAGCTATCAATCATAAATTGCTGCATCATACCCCTATTAATGTTATCATTCTGCCTATCAAAAAACAAAATCTTTTCATCCATCAAAACATAAAATAACTGCGCTAAATCACTCTTGTTATAGTTAGAATGACATTTTCCTTTAACATGGCTTGGCAAGTTTCCGGAATCTAAACTCAGGTTTAACAGATTAAAATCTACTAACTTTTCAAAGTATTCCATTTTGCTGCGTAGTAGTATTACCTCTTTTTGCAGCTGTTCCACTATTAGATTACTCATTGCTACTGTGTTTTAGGAAGCTGACTCACTGATTTCCTTTCTTTTATCTCAATTATAAAATAACTATTTCAAATCAACTTTTTTATGCAATTTATGCTGTACATAGATCAATCAACGAAAATGTCTTCTTGTGTCACATAACGGAATTGTTTGTCCTAAAAAAGATCAAAAAAATTATTAAATGCCAGAACTTGTTAACTCGACTCACTGATTCTTAAGACTTTATTTAGAAATAATTCAACTGCATTTAAATAAAAGCTTTACCATCTCCTTGAACCATTTACGCAATGCCTCTTTCATCGTTTCCACTTCTCTTTTAATTCAAGAACCTGTATGCTTTATTTCATTTCAAGAGCAAAGGTATTTACGTGTTCTTAACGCAGGAACAAGTTCAAGCCCTACGGGTTTGTCAAAAAATCTCCACCCATTCGGGTTGTATTTGTTTGACAAAACCTTGTTCCTACTAAACACTAACCTTTTTATGCTCCTGAAACGAAACAAAGCATACTCCGACTCTTTAGACGAATAAAAAAAATGTCAATTATGGAAAACAAAAGCATTGAAAATGGTAATGAAACGAAACAGCTCCTCCTCTCATTGCCGAATAATAAATCAAATAAAATGTAACAGTAAAAATTAAAGATTATGAACATCATCGGAAGACTGACAAGGGATGCGGAAGTACGCACAACATCACAGGATAAAAAAGTAGTGAATTTTTCAGTAGCTACCAACGACAGCTATCGCAACAAACAGGGCGAACGCATAGAGCAAACAACTTATTTTGATTGCTCTTATTGGATAAGCCCAAATGTGGCGAAGATACTAACCAAAGGCACTTTGGTAGAACTTACAGGCAGAGTTAGCACAAGACCGTGGACAGCAAATGACGGCGAGTTAAGAGCAAGCCTAAACTTCCATACCTCAACTATCAAATTGCACGGAGGTACTAAGAAAACGGAAAACGCTCAGGTTAGTAACAAGCAAGAAAAAACGAAGACCACAAATCAAGAACCAAACGACGATTTACCATTCTAACACAATAAACTCATCTAATCTTTTTCAAATTTTAAAATTTCAATATCATGGGACATAATTTAAATTTCAACGAAAAAACAGAACTTTATTCATTCTTTAGCGTTCAGCAAAAAGCGTGGCATGGTTTAGGACAAATTGTACAAGACTATCCTACAAGTGCAGAAGCCATCCAACACGCAGGACTTGATTATGAAGTAGTCAAAACACCTCTTTACACTAAAAGTTCAGGGATAATAGATACTGCAAACAGCATCGAGATTCGCAATTACGAATTAAGCGTTCCTGACTATTTTTCTACCATCCGTACTGATAACAATACCGTTTTAGGCGTAGTAGGTAAAGACTATCATATTGTTCAGAATCGTGAGGCTTTTAGCTTTTTTGATGCTATCGTAGGGGGTACGGATGGAATATTATACGAGACCGCAGGAGCTTTAGGCAATGGAGAGCGTATTTTCATAACTGCAAAACTGCCTGATTATATCCGTGTGGGTAATGGTGATGATGTAACAGAAAAATATATTTTCCTTACCACTTCGCACGATGGTAGCGGAAGTATTACCGCAGCCTTTACCCCTGTTAGAATTGTATGCCAAAACACACTTAACGCATCACTCAAAAATATGAGCAACGTGGTACGCATCCGTCATACTTCGGGAGCAAAACAACGTTTAGACAATGCCCATAAAGTAATGGGATTAGCAAACGAGTTTAGCAACCAATTAGAATCTATTTTCAATAACTGGGCAAAAGTAAGAATAACTGATAAGGAGGTTGAAAAACTGATACAGTTGGCTCTTTGTCCCAATAAAGAGACCTTAGATCACATCAAAAAGGGTAATGACGACGAAATATCCACCGTGTTCAAAAATACGGTCGAAAGTGCTTTTGCTTATGCTATGACTAGTGATTCCCAACAAATGGAAACCACAAAAGGTACTTTGTTTGGAGCTTATAACGCTGTGACGGGCTACTTCCAAAATGTACGTAATTACAAAGATGATGAAGCCAAACTACAATCTATTGTATTGGGTGGTACAGCACAAATAAAATCTCAAAAGGCTTTTGAACTGTGTACCTCTTTTTCGAAAGTTGGTAGTGATATTCTCCATTTCAACTAACCAAAATCGCTAAAAAATGAAAGTAACAGACTTAAATGGTTGTCTGATTGAAGTTAGTAATCTTGATGAAGCCATTGAGATTACGAAACAATACACTGAATACCAACACGAAGACAAAAGCTTTTCTGATTTTGACAAAATACAAAAAGCCTATTGGAAGGATATGCACGAGAAACTGACAGCAATCAAAAGAGAATTAACAACACTTTAAAATTTTAGAAAGATGAGTACTAATTTTTTCAATCAAATAGCACAATTGGAAATCACAGGGAATTTACAATTAACGATTTCCAAAGGAGTAGAAAACAAACTAATTGTTTCCATATTACTTCAAAATGACCAATGTGGAGACCATGCAAAGCAACTGATAACACCTCTAAATCTTAGAGGTACAGCAGAAGAACTGGACGAGGGATTTTTTAAAAGCATCGCTGTTCCATTAGAAACCACCTCAGGTTTAATGGTCAATATGGAAGCCTATATGAAACAATTGGAAAATGCCCAAAAGCATTCGGCAATGGAAAAAGAAAAAACCGATAAGGAGAAAAAAGCCAAGGAAGAAAAAGAAAAAAAGTATCACGAAGCAATGGCAAAGGCTGACGAATTAGACAAAGAGGGCAAACACCGTGATGCCTGGATGAAAGTTCCCAATCCTAACGATTTTCCTGAATATGCCGAAGTCATAAACAAGCGCAAAAAAGAACTGTCCGACAAGTTTGCTTCTCCAAGCCTTTTTGCAACAGAGCAAGAAAATGTTTAACCTAAAACTTACGCAATTATGTTATTAGCAACGCAATTAGAAAGAGTTTTCATTCTGATCGATAAAGGTCAGGAAATCAAACTCTCTGACCCCGAACCAAAATGGAGTGTACAAGCGGTATTGAATTTCTATTCCAATACGTATCCCATACTCACAACCGCAAAAATTTCAGCTCCTGTAATAAAGGATGATACAGTACAATACCGATTTGAAAGTGCTATTGGAACGAAAGGTTAAACTCAAAACCATAAAAAGATGACTTATGCAACAACATACCATAGCGAATACGATACGCATACCCAAAGCCTCAAAACAAAAGCAATTACATCGGCAGTTAAACGAGTTCGCAAACTGGATGCAACGAACCAAGGATGCAAACGAAATTCACAAGGACAAACAGCAGTCTGTACCAATTCCGATTTTGCCGATGGTTTTCTAAGAACTTCATTTCTGCCTGTTTTGGCAGAAACAAAAATGACACAACCTTGTAAGAAAGATATAAAAATGGAAAGGGATTTTTACCAGTCCCTTTCCCAACTTGCTGAACATTATCAAATCAAACCTACCCAAACTCAAATTTATAATTATCCCTATAATATTGCACTGGCATTATGGGATACAAAAAAACAGTTAAAAAGTAAGATAAGGGATTGGGAAGAAATCAAACTCATACAAGATAATAGGAAAACCTTTTTTACAAGTGAAGAACGATACAATACAAATGCTACATTGTACTACATTCCAATAGTACCATTGTACAGATTGCTAAAAAACAGAAAACGAAAACACAATGCACAACTGTTACTATCGGTCTGTTGTTATCTCTATCACGGGGTAAACATCCCCTATTACAGACAGGAAAATAGTTTTCTCCATTGGCAATACGATATGTTGAAGGAATATTTAACGAATGACGACGAAGACGAAGACACATCGATTTATCAAAGTGAATTTGACCAAGCAGAATGGATTGGTGACCGAATGGAACAAAAGATTTTTAACCCTGCCAATTTAACCTATTTCAAAGAACGATTGAACCGTTTTCAATGCAAAGGTATTTTCGACTTTGATTGTTTGAAATTGGCTAAAGATGCCTATGCACTTTTAGAACAATATCCCAACGAAAATGTATTTCGAAATGCAAGACCCAACGAAGAAGCAGACGAAGACGAAACGGAAAACATTTTAACAATGGATTATTATGTTTCCTTTTATGCTGATGGCAAAGGTTGGTTACATGAAAATCTTATACAATGCGTCAATAATGAATTACAAGAATATGGAGAAATAGAAGAACCTTGTGTTCTTAAACGTTTTGACGGAAGTGACACAACCGAAAACAATCTTGATTTTGAGAATCGGTTATTTGCCCTTATTGAAGAATTAATATACATCCTGAATAACTTTTAAAATAATCGTTATGAAAGACATTACAGCGAATTTTGGAACGCTATATCATCCTATATCAGCATTGGTATTCTACCAGACTAAAGAAATGAACTCAGCTACTTATGTAGAACATTTTGATATGGACAAAAACGGAAATCCCATTAATGCCCACCCTTTGACTATACGAGAAGCAAATCAACTGGCAAAAGCATTGAAAACAGCAAAAGAACAAAAAGAACCTTGTTTGAAATCTGTGGGAATAATGAGCAATAGTATTTTACATATTGACAGCAGTAATAATAAAGTAATTTGGTTTACCAAAGCGATGCCAAGAGAACTGTATTTTACGGAAAATTTAGGAATTCCAAAAGGTATTGCTAATGTTCCGGCTATGTTATGGATTGCCAACAAAAATAGTCTTTCGGTTTTTGCTTTGGGAAGTAACCGAAGACCTAAGGAAAATACAAAACTATACAATGCACCTTTTTTTAATGTTTATGAAAATGGCAATGTGTGCATGGGTACTGTAGATATTCAAATAAAGAAAATTGCTTTATTGGAAGCGTTTACCAGCGCATGGGAACATTACTTTTTCAATAGTTATTTCAGCCATCTGATGCCCAATTATAATCCGATAAAAGGAAACTGTGTGACACTTTGGGAAAGTCTTATAAACACCGACAAAGTTTTCCCAAAAGAAGTATTAATAAACAGTAAGAAAACCATAAAAGATGTATTGCGATGAATCCAGAAAAAACAAAAGTCCATTTTACGGATAACTATTTGATAAATCCCACTAATCCCATTACGGTAAATCTTATCGGTGCGGGTGGAACAGGGTCAAAAGTACTAACTGCCTTACTTGAAATGAACCATAGCCTTATTACATTGGGGCACGCAGGTTTAAATGTTCGCCTTTGGGATGATGACATTATAACGGAAGCCAATTTAGGCAGACAACGATTTGCCGAATGTGAAACAAGATTATACAAATCAGTAGCCTTAATTAACAGAGCTAACCGTTGGTCAGGTACAAACTGGAAAGCGGAAACGATAAAATTTGAAAAAGACAGTTTAGACAGATTGCCCGAAAACGCTAGTGCAAGTATTTTTATTAGCTGTGTGGATAGTGTCAAAGCTCGTTTTGAAATTGCTGATATTTTGCAACGACTGAGCTACAGCAGGGCATATTCCAACCGTCCCCAGTATTGGATGGATTTTGGCAATAGTCAACATACTGGACAAGTGATATTATCTACCATTGGGAGAATAAAACAACCCAATTCCGAGAAATACGAAACGGTTGCTAATTTACCATTTGTGACCGAAGAATTTGATGAATTGTTGAAACAATCCGAAGCTATTGATGATACTCCAAGTTGTTCCCTTGCTGAAGCATTAGAAAAACAGGATTTATATATCAATTCCGCACTGGCACAAATGGGATGCTCTCTTTTATGGGGGTTGTTCCGTAACGGATTGACACAGTACAGAGGCTTTTTTCTCAACTTACAAGATTTTAGGTCGCAACCCATTCCTGTTAACTAACCCAACCCCGATAGTTATCGGGGCGGACTGCAAAAAGACACTCCCTTCCGATGGTCGGGAAAGTCTTTTTGCAGTAAAAAAAGAAGCAAGCACTTTGGTAAAATGTGAATCCTCCCATTTTATCAAAAAGCTCGCGGTATTTTTGCGTGAGGATATTTACTATCCTCCTTTTCGTTTTGTCCGACTTCTTTTCTTTCCACATCTGCGACCAAAGAAAAGAAGCAAAAGAACGCCGCTGTATTATTCATCGCATTGTTCTAAAACTTATATCAATTCATTAAGTCTGTAATTTATCCTGATTAACAATACAAATCAGAGCAAAAAGACACTCCCTTCCAAAGGTCGGGAAAGTCTTGTTGCTGTGAAAAAAGAAGCAAGCACTTCGGCAAAATGTGAATGTTCTCATTTTACTAAAAAGCTTGCGATATTTTTGCGTGAGGATATTCACTATCCTCCTTTTTGATTTTGTCCGACTTCTTTTCTTTCCAAATCAGCGACCAAAGAAAAGAAGCAAAAGAACGCCGCTGTATTATTGATGACATTGTTCTTAAAGCCTATCTCAATTCATTAAGTCTGTAATTTATCCTGATTAACAATACAAATCCAAGTAAAAAGACACTCCCTTCCAATGGTCGGGAAAGTCTTTTCACTATAAAAAAAGAAGCAAGCCCTTTGGCAAAATGTGAATCCTCCCATTTTACCAAAAAGCTTGCGGTATTTTTGCATGAGGATATTCACTATCCTCCTTTTTCGTTTTGTTATTTTAGATTTTGCATTTCAATTGGAACTTCTTTTTCTTTCTTTTGTCTTGAATAGCTCCAATAAAACAAAAGTCCAAAAATAATCAGGATATAAGCAATCCATTTTCCGGTACGCTCCAAAAAAGTAATGATAACCGACTTTTCATAACTCGAAAAACCTTCTGCTCCAATTGGACTTCTCCTGTAAAACTTTCTTCTGTTAATCCAATAACGAAGACCAAGACCACTTAGCAAAGCCAGAATACTTAAAACCAATGCTGGATTCATAATTTAATTTTTTATGTTTCACTCTTTAAATTTAAAACGGCACTCACCGCTAACTTATTGTTTTAAAACAGTTAAGAAATCAAAAACACTAAATACCAAGAGGCTGCTTCATAAATCATGAAACAACCTCCCTTACTTTTTTAAACCTATCTTCTACTTCATCTTTTTAATCAGTTTTGCTCTTACCAAATCGGAATTTTCTATTTTCAAGATCTGATGCCTGCTACCGTTCTTTTCATAAATACCTATCAATAGTATCTTGTCATCAGCAATGGTAAATTGATTCAGTAAAAATACATTTCGCTCTGTCGTATTGCCTACAATTTTATCTAATGGTTTGTAGATTCGCAATGGAGTCATTATTTTTTCCTGTATTACGGTTCGTTTGGCAACTTTTTTATCCACTACTTTGAAAGTAATAAAATCAATTTGAAACGGCACATCAGTAAAATTACGAAGTGCGGTATAAAAATAGAACTTGTCATCATGGATATAAATTCCTTTCAGCCTAAGCTGGATACCAAAACTTTTTTCTTCTAAATACTTTATATTTAATCTGTCTTTTTTATAAATCCTTTCCATTAATTCATCTACTAATGAAGGCGAATTCTTTCCCAGTTCCTCAAAAAGAACATCATTAGTATTCTGCCTATGTATTTCTTTTTGCATTTCTAAAAGATTATAATTCATGTTGGCAGGACAAGGATTGTAAAGCACATTGAAGTTATAAAAACGTCCATCTTCAGTAATAACCGAAAAGTTGGTTTCCTCTTTAAAATCAAGAACTGCGGCTTTTACTCGTAATACATTTTCTGCATCTTCCGCCTTGCCGGCAACCAGGCAATTACTTCCCAAATCCACGTATCGGATAGCAACCGGAAAAATCAAATGCGAAGTTTTGTTATAGGTTACTTCTATTTTGTACGGCTCTATCTTTCCCAAATTTAACTTTGTTGTATCCGGAGCTGTACATTGAATTTGAGAATTAACATCGTATCCTGCTATTAAAACTAATACTACCATTATGTTTTTTATTATTGTTTTCATCTTTTCTTTTATTGAGTTTTACAGAATTGAATTATTACTTTTTTGAAACAAGGAATACCTGATGACCTGCTTTCAACCTAACCTTTGGAGTTCGGACTTTTTTCGAAAAATAACCAGAAACACCTTGTACCACCCCGCGGCTTAAATCCCCCGCTATTTGTTGTCCGGCTGATCTTGTCATCATGATACTGCTTCCGGAAGTTTGACTCATATTGGCAGCCATTTCAGTCAGGGCATTCATTTCCGGAGAATAGGGAACAAAAAGACCTTCTTGTCCATCCAATCCAAAAACTGTAATATCTACTGGAAAGATATTATCCTCTAGCGCTATCGAAGTAATCTTCATTTGAAGGCGTCCTTGTTGCAATTTTGCATTTGCTGTTAAAATTGTTCCCTTCGGAATACTATAATTTGCAGTTTTGGCAGACTGTAACAAACGCAAACGAACACTACTTTCTCCTGTTACAATTTGTTCTTCTTGGATAACAGCACGAATACTGTTTTTGGGTTGTGCTTCCTGTTCGGTTCTCCCTACAGTATAAAAGCTACGATTTCGGTTTTCATTCCAATTGGCTAAAAATGTGCTATCTGTATTTTCTCTATACAAAGCAGAAACTACTTTTTTATGATTAAGCGTAACACCTACAAATGTTTCCTTTTGAGTTGATGAACCAGGAACTGGTACTATTTGTTGTTTGGACTGTTCTGTTGAAGCCATATTTGTTGGTAGATATTTTGCCGCCATCTGATAGGATTTCTCCATTAATTCCAGTTGGCTTTCTACAGGATCTACCGATACATTTTCCTTTTTAGAAAGCTGTTCTTTCAACTCTGTCAATTGTTTTTGCAATTGCAAAGTCTCCGAATTATCATTCTGATAAAAAGTACCTAAGGTATTTTGGGCATTACGATAACTGTTTAGTGAAGGATTATTTGAAGTCTCATTTTCACCTTCAGCAAGATCTTGATTTGTTTCAATGGTACTATCTTCATTCCAGTAGTCCGATAGCGATGTCAGCGCATTTTGTTTTTCCTGATTCTTTTGTTCTAATAATTCCTCTTCATAGGCTTTTTGTTTATCCGAATGTAAACCTATATCGGCAGCTTGTGGAACAGAATCATTGAGCCCTATGTTTTCTGTAGTTTTTTTGTCCTCGGATGGTTTGAATATTAAATACATACACCCCAGAAATACAATACCCATCAGGAAAAAAATGATTGGCTTTTTCAATTTTTCTAATTTGTTCGCTGTATTTTCCTGAAGCACGTCTGTAGCTTCTTTTGAACTACCATCCCAAACAAAGACTATATTCTTTTTGTTTTTATCTTCTTTCATGTTTTTTATTTTTTATAATTTTTAACAACGAATCTTGCAACGATATAGCGGATTCTTTTTTTCTAACGATAGGATTTTCTATGTGATTAATAGTTATACCAAGATTAGATTTCCCTACATCATAGCAGACCTTAACAACAACGCCTATAGTAAGCACCAAATACGCTGCAAAAAAGTACAAGGTGTATTCATGCTGTTTATCCATAGGAAGTTCTCGCCAAAGCCTATCTTTCTTGTCAAACCAAGTCTGAATCTTTACTCTTAAATTTTTCATCTTAGCCATTTTTTTAACGTTCAATCACCTCCAAGTCCCGGTTCTCAACCACCGCAAATTTTTCGATGTTGAAGCCCTGGGGATTGTTGTCGGAGCGAACGGAGTTTACGAGATAACAGGAAGTAATCAGATTCCGTTTGGTTACATTACTGGAGCGAATAATAAACTGCTTAGCATAAGTTTTTACAGCATAAGGATAGTTGTCGAAGTTGCAAACCACACTGTCTATTTCAAGACGTTGTTGCACATTGCCCGATATGATCCGATTGTAATATCCTTTTTCAGATAGGTCTTTGTAATAGTCAAAGGCACTTTTATCCGCCAGATTGAACGCTCTTTTCATATTGTTTTCTATAGCATTTTTATCCGGTGCCAGTGTAAAGAAAAGTTCATGAAAACGCCGAACATGCTCACGGGCTTCTACAGGACGATTAATAGACGCATCCTGAGCAAGTGCCAACATTAACGATTTTCCGTTGTCCAAAACATAGACCTTTTGACGTTGCTCTTCTGCAAAACGGTACGATTGCCATACACTATATCCCGTTACTCCAATACATAATGTGGCAAATACAATAGCATAAAGCCTGATTTGCCTGAAACTGTTTTCAATATTTCTTAATGTTTTAAATTCCATTTTTTTCAGCTATTAATTTTGTTATTTCATTAGTCTGCCACCAATATTGCCTGCCACAGCTCCTGTTCCGGCACCTATAATATTTCCAGTTTTGGTTGTCGTATGGTTTACATTTCGCATAAAGTTACCCGCTCCCCCAGCCTGTATAATCCAACCCGTCACCGTAGGAATTGTGAAGTAGCCAATGATGCCTATAATCATAAAGATGATGTACACCGTATTGGACGAATCAGGAATAAAATTGGGGTCAGACAAACTTTCTATATCTTTCTGTAGTATTAAAGATTGAATTTTTGACAACATTGCACTGAAAAGATCGGCAACAGGCAGCCAGAGATACACACTAATGTATCGGGTTAGCCACTGTGTGAGTGTGGACTGAAAACCATCCCAAACTGAAATAGCAAAAGCTATTGGTCCTAATATGGACAAGACAATCAAAAAGAAAGTGCGAATCGTATCAATGACCAGTGCCGCTGCCTGAAACAAGATTTCCAAAAACTCCCGAAAACTATCCCGAATGGCTTTTTGAACTCCGAACATTTCCCTTTCAACATACATACCCGACATGGTGACCAAATCCGATGGAGACCAACCTAGTTCATCCAATTTCTTATCAAATTCTTCATCCGAAACCAAATAAGCGGTTTCAGGATTTCGGAGCATGGCTTCTCTTTCCAATTGGTCTTTCTGTAGTTGTAGTGCATTCAAATCCAAAACCTGATTTTCTAATATACTATGCGTGCCGATGACCACTGGACTAAGCACTGCATTGAGCGTACCCAGCACCATAGTGGGAAAAAACATAATACAAAGTCCCAAAGCAAAAGGCCTCAATAGCGGATACACATCTATAGGTTCTGCGCTACTCAGTGCTTGCCAAACTTTTAATGCTACATAAAACAAAGCACCCAATCCTGCAAGACTTTTAGCCACAGCCGCCATATCAGCTGATAGTGGTATCATCTCATCATAGAGCGTGCGTAATACTTCGTGAAGATTACTGAATTCCATGATTACCAGTATTTTTGATTAGCTGTCCCATAAAGATCCAATACTCTTTTGCTATTATTGGCTTTCTTAGCTCGCAGATAGCTGACAGAAATATTTTTATTGGTGAAATAGCGAACCAAATTATGATACTCTTTAACCTCCTTATAAACACCGTCAATAATATCCATTCGTTCTTTGTCATTCAGCGATAAAGTAGAAGCATTCACAATTTGCTTTAATTCTTTCAGAAGGTTGGTACTTTCATTTAGCAAAATGGAATAACCATTGGCGATAGCCGTTAATTCTTGCTGATTGAAATTGGGATCGTTCAACATTTTTCCAAAATTCTTCACATAGATTTCAGAAACATCACCAACAAGCAAAACAGTCTGTTGTACTTTGCGGGCATCTTTTACCAAATTATTAACCGCTTTTAGCTTGTCATAATATTCCTTCCCTTGATTATACACTTTTTGCACTTCTTTAAAGTTGTTAATCATATTGGTAGCCGTGGTAGAAGTCTGTACAATCTGTCTGGCTGTATTGACAATCCCCTGAGCCAAATTAGAAGGATCTGTTACCACCCACTGGGCTTTTACTCTCGGTGTGACTGCAAATAGCATTACTACACACACCATTGACATCATTTTTCTCATTTTTCCGAATTTAAATTAATTACGAATTGTTTTCTTTTCTCTGAAGCGCTATCCGTTTGATAGCCTGTTCTACATTTCCACCGAGTTCCTCAGCAAGGCGCATCACTTCCATCTTTTCAGTTTCTTCTGTGGTATAGGCTAGATATTCTTCAACACTTACCTCGGTAGCATATACTGCCGAATGTGTTCCTCCTAATCCAATCCAAACTTCTTTATACAATCGTTTCGGGTCATTGTTCATATTAATGGAAAGTACCTGTGCTTTTTCTTTATCGGTGAGTCCCAGCATGGCTTGAATCTCATCAAATTTGTTCATGTATTTCCTCTGATCCAGTAGTATTTTACAATCAGAATTATTAATGATACTTTCCTTTACAATCGGAGATTGAATAATGTCATCTACTTCCTGAGTTACGACAATGGCTTCTCCAAAAAACTTTCTAACTGTTTTAAAAAGGTATTTGATGTATTCTGCCATTCCTTCTTTGGCTATCGCTTTCCAGGCTTCTTCAATCAAGATTAATTTTCGCACTCCTTTCAGGCGACGCATCTTATTGATAAAAACCTCCATGATGATGATGGTTACAATTGGGAAAAGAATTTTATGATCCTTGATAGCATCTATTTCAAACACAATAAATCGTTTAGAAAGTAAGTCGAGTTGCTTGTCGGAATTGAGTAAGTAATCGTATTCTCCTCCTTTGTAGTAAGGTTCTAATACATTCAGAAAATTGGCAAGGTCAAAGTCTTTTTCCCGTACCTGCTTTTCCTGCAATAATTTTTTATAATCCTCTTTTACATATTCATAAAACCCATTGAACGAAGGAAACTCATCATTTTGCTTTATTTTTTCAATGTATCCGCTCACTGCATTGGACAATGCCACTTCTTCGGAACGGGTTGGTGGTTCGTCATCCCTTTTCCACAAAGTCAATATCAAAGTTTTGATACTTTCCCTTTTTTCAATATCGAATACACCATCATCAGTATAAAAAGGATTAAAAGCAATGGGATTATCTTCTGTGTAAGTAAAATAAACGCCATCTTCTCCTTTGGTTTTTCCTTTGATGAGTTCGCACAATCCCTGATAAGAGTTACCAGTATCCACCAGCAACACATGCGCTCCTTGCTCATAATACTGACGAACCATGTGGTTGGTGAAAAATGACTTTCCTGAACCTGAAGGTCCTAGTATGAACTTGTTCCTGTTCGTGATAATCCCATGCTTCATCGGCAAATCAGAAATATCCAAATGAATCGGTTTTCCAGTAAGCCTGTCGACCATTTTGATTCCGAAAGGAGATGATGAACTTTGATAGTTAGTTTCCTCCGTAAAAAAACACAAAGCAGGTTCTATGAAAGTGTAAAAACTTTCTTCACTTGGAAAATCTCCAGCATTACCCGGCATTGCAGCCCAATAAAGCGTAGCTACATCTGTGGTATTGTGCCTTGGTTTGCATTCCATCAGTGCCAAAGCACTCCCAGTATCGTTCTTTAACTGTTTTAGCTCAACCGGATTATAAGACCAAGCCATTACATTGAAATGCGCCCGAATCGATGAATGTCCAAAAGAATGCGCTTCGTTCAGATAGCGTTCTATCCATTCCTTATTAATCTGATTGGCTCTACTGTAACGAGCCAACGAGTGCATGTTCCTTGCTGATTTCTCAAACTTACGCAGGTTTTCTTCGCTATTATCCAGAAATAGATACTGATTATAAATGTGGTTGCAACTTAGCAATAAACCGACCGGAGCAGCAAAGGATAACAAACAATCGCTTCTGTCTGTGGACAGTTTTTCATAACGGGTTTCTGCTGAAACTGTACTGGGTAAATCATCGGTGTCCGACAGTGTATGCAGGCAGAGTCTTTTATTTCCGATACGAACTTCCTCAGCTCCCAAAGCAATATCTTGCATAGGAGTTCCTTCCTCCCTTGAAAGTGTCAGGTATTGTTCCAGTAATCCTTGTTTATTATTTGTTCCAATGATATCCTCCTCACTTAATCGTTCCAATTTTACAAAACCAGAATCATTTACTATTCGTTCAAACTGGGCTACGGCTTCCATAAAACGATAGATGGATTCTTTATTCCTAATTTCTTTTGGAATAAGAACACCTTTACATAGCGAGGAGAAATTACTCTGCATTCGCATTCGTTCTTTGGTAGTTTTTGTTAAAAACAAATAGCAGTAGTGATTCAGAAACGGACGTTCGTTAAAATGTTGCTGGTAGGATTTAGCTAAAAAACTCAAATCTTCCTGAGCCATATCTGGAGCATAATTTTCTTTGATGTACCAATCCTGTTTGTGTATCACCGTAAAATCAGGTAAGGTCTTAACCGCCTTATGCCAGGCGGAATGAATGGCTTCATATTCAGCAGAAGCCACCGTAAAAAGCTCTGGAAGCTGCACCCGAAAACAAGCAGTAATATCAGCATCCTTTGAGATAATACAATTATTCTCTACCGCTAACAACGGAAACTTGCTTTCCAGCGTAGTCGCTTTTGATTTATTTCTCATAAGTTTTTGGATTTTAATTTGAAATAGCGATACACAGGCTTACGACAGATAATGTATCGTGGATGTCTTTTACGTGCGCCTATTTTCATCATGCCATATTCTCCATACTTTTGATTGAGAGAAAAAGTCTGCCATACAATGAGTGAACCACCACCAATACCGATGAACAAACAGACATAAGAATTAACTCCTGTCATATACAATACCATTACCAAAATGAGAATCCCAAGCAATCCTCCTGCAAAAAAGAACAGGTATTGTGCTTTCAGCCCTTTAAACTCTACTGTTCTTCCAATGCCTTTGTTGATGTGATAAGTATTCATCAGACAAAAGATTAAAGGAAGAAGGAACGCAAGATGGTCGCTGATACGATCAAAAAGATACAAGCTCCAAACCAACTCGCTGCGGTCTTACTGGTATCAGGATCACCGCTACTAAACTTATTATACACCTTTACTCCACCAATAAGACCTACTACCGCTCCAATAGCATAAATCAATTGCGTGGCAGGATCAAAATAGGAAGTTACCATTTGGGTCGCCTCATTAATTCCTGCAGCACCGTTTCCTTGTGCCATTACACCAAAAGCTGACAGTATACTTATAGCCGTCAGCAACACTTTTTTCCTTTGTTTTTCCATGATTGAATAAATTAATTTGTTCTGTATTCCTGCTCGTTGCAGGGTTTGAGAACAAATGTCTTATGGAAGTAGCAATACATTAACGAGATGTCTTTCAGTGGAGTGATTTGGCATAAGAAGACGTAATCATTTACTTTATGATAGTAAAACACAAATAAATTCTGTCGATATTGCATATTGCAATATGCAATAGCAAAGAAAAATTTCTAATGTTGGTAAATGCAACTACACAAATAATACTCTAAAAATAAACTGACATTTTTTTATTGATTGGTTCAATAAATGAATAGGTTTTAACGTCCAAAATATTTAGTTTTACAGGAATATTGAATTAATAAAAAAGAAAATTCAACTTCAATAAGTAATTAAATGGCAACTAATAAGCACGCACAAATTCGCTACAACACACTTGACAAGTGTTTTAGAAATCCTGGAAAAAGATTTGCTATTGAGGATTTAGTGTCTGCTTGTAATGAAGCTATTTACGAGTTTACAGGTAAAGAAGAAGGTATTAAGAAAAGACAATTGTATGACGATATCCGATTCATGGAAAGTGAACAAGGATGGTCAATTGAATTAGAGAAAATAAAAGATGGTAGAAAAGTGTATTATCGTTATGCAAATCCTCTTTTTTCTATATCAAATAAACCATTAAATGAAACCGAAGCGATTCAGCTAAAAGAAGCTTTACTCACTTTGAGTCGATTCAAAGGGATGCCCCAGTATGATTGGATTGATGAATTAGAAACACGATTAGATGCCGAGTTCAAATTAAATAAAAACTCAGAGAAAGTAATGAGTTTTGAAGAAAACGAGTACTTAGAAGGTAAACCCTTTATTTCGGAACTTTACAATGCAATCATTTACAAAAAAGTAGTTTCAATTGAATACAAAACGTTTAAAAATGAAAACTCTATTACTTATGAGTTAAGCCCTTATCATCTGAAGCAATACAACAAACGTTGGTTTTTATTTGGTAAATCTTCCAACTTTGAAACCCTAACCAACATAGCATTAGACCGAATAGTTTCCATTAAAGAAACCGACAAACTTTATGAAGACTGTATCGTTAATTTTAATGACTATTTTGATGATGTTATAGGTGTAACCATTCAAGATGCTTCTATAGAAACCATAAAAATTAAAATCGCTGAAACTTTAGTCCCTTACATAAAGACAAAACCGATACATCCATCACAAGCCTATAAGTTTGAAGACAACATAAACAGAATAATAATAAAAGTAATTCCAAATTATGAATTAGAATCGCTATTACTATCCTATGGTGAAAATTTACAAGTTTTAGAACCTGTTTCTTTTGTGGAAAAAATGAGAAGTAGAATTGAAAAAATGAAAAATAATTATTAGTGCAGATATAGCGCACAAATTAAAAATATATTTGCATAGTAATTAATTAAACAAATTTTCATGCCGGAAATAGTATATAAAAATCCTGTAGATGTATTATCATTTAAAATCATAGGAATTTTTGATGCGTTTAGAACGAATCCTAAATTAAATAATTTAGATAATTCCGTACAAATTGTCCTCTTATTAGTTTCATTATACAAAGACAGTGTAATTGATGAAAGATCTTTTACAAATGGGCTAGATATTGAAGCTCTAAAAAAGCAGGTTATAATATCAAAATTAAATAAGGAGAATCAGGAGACGTACTTGTCAATTATAGACATATTTACAGATTCTTTATCCAAGCTATTTAGCCAACCGCTCAATTATCTTTCTTTCCATCTTTTTCAAATTGAAGAAGAAATGCTTGCGGAACATTTCCCGAGCGTAGTCGATGATGTAATTTACAGGATTGCTCATACTCATGGGCGTTATGCCGGCGAATTTATTCAACCTGTGGAGTTAACTCGCTTAATGATTGGTCTGTCTGATTTAAATCTGGATGCAAAAGTGTACAATCCTTTTGCAGGACTAGCTTCCTTCGCTATCAATCTTCGCCAATCTCAAAACTACTTTAGTCAAGAACTTAGTCAAAAAACTTGGGCATTAGGAGCGTTAAGACTCATGGCGTACAGTAAGCCTGTGAATTCAGCATATCTTTGTGAAGATTCCATTTTAAACTGGCCTAACAGTTCTGAAAAGTATGATTTGATTATTTCCACTCCTCCTTTTGGTATTCGACTCGATAATCGTTATAAAGATATTGCTCCTCAGTATAGAACCATTGAACATTTCTTAATAGAAAAAGGGGAGCAGTCCTTAAAACAAGAGGGTAAATTGATTGCACTTCTACCACAAGGATTCTTGTTTAGAGGTGGTCGGGAGCAGCGATTAAGAGAGTTTCTAATTAAGAATGATTTAATTGATACTATTATTTCATTACCTGCAGGCCTGCTATTAAACACGGGCATTCCGTTAGCAATTCTAGTGATTAACAAGTCGAAAGCACAATCTGGTAAAGTTAAATTCGTTGATGCAACAAGATTTGTATCAAATTTCAACGCCAGACAAAAAATATTAGATGATAATAAGTTAATTACTTTTATTCAGGATAAAATAGTTGATGACAATGTCATTCGAATTATTGACAATGATCAAATTCGTCACAACGATTATAACTTGAGTGTTTCACGCTATTTTCAAGAAAATTATGAAGGGGTTAAACTGGGTGATATTATAAAACCTTTTAAAGGACAAAGAAGTAATTTGCCTGAAGTTGGTAAGTTAATCCGCATTCGTGACTTAAAAGCTGATAATGTAGATTTTTTATTGGATTTTGAAAATGTTGAAGAGACAAATTTAAATAGACATAATATCTATCAAATAGATGAATCTTGTCTATTGTTAGCTTTACGTTGGAAAACATTAAAACCAACATTTTTTGAATTTAAGGGTAATTCAATTTTCAAAAACCAGGATATATTTTCGGCTAAACTTAAAGAGTCAAAAGTTGATCAAGTAAATATTACATATTTAATCAACGAACTTCAGTCAGAATATGTTAAAAAGCAATTAGATTCATACCGGTTAGGTTCCACAATACCTTTTATTCGCCAAAGTGATTTATTAGAGGTGGTAATTAAACTACCCTCATTAGAAGAACAAAAGGCGAAAATCCAAGGTATTTATGAATTAGCAAATAAGATTAAAGTTCTTCAAGAAGAAAGAAATGAACTAGTTCACGGCAAGGCAATTAAAGATTTTAATGAATTTGCTTCCCTGAAACATACACTAGGAAGACCTAGACAAAACATTTTAGATTGGTCTGATAATTTGTTGGATTTTATAAGTAGAAATCAGTCTAGCTTTGAAGAGATGAATAAGGCTTTTGTTGAATTTTATGAGGTGGACATGGTTTCAGTTCTAAAAGAAATCAAACGAGATGTTAATTTTATTACCGAAGTTTTAGAAAAAGGTGAAAATGGCCTTGTTTTATCAGCATATGAAAAGCAACTTATTTCGCTTTCAGACATTAACAGTGTTATCAACGAGTTATCGAGTAATGGATTTAACTTTAAGATTAAAAAGTTACTTCTGAAGAGTGAAAACACAAAAGAGAGAGGAATCTTAGCAAACAAAACGCTATTGAAAACTTTACTCGATAATCTTTTAACAAATGCAAATAAGTATGCTTTTGGAAAAAAAGAAGTGGGAAATGAAATGGTTATTGAGCTAACCGAAGTAGATGATTTTCTTGTTGTTGAAATTAAAAACAACGGAAAGCCTTTTCCTAAAAATTTTGACAGGGAAAAGTTTATTGCTAAATACTCCACAGCAGATAAAAGCGCTGGTAGTGGTTTAGGAGGCTATGATATACACAGAATATCCTCTTATTTTGATAATCCGGATTGGGTATTAACTTTAAATGATGATCCACTCTATCCGGTAGAATTTAAATTTCAATTTCCAATCAAATTGATTAATTAAGTATGGAAGATATCGTATACAATATTTTATGGATAGATGATGAGCATGAAACTCTCACAGGTACTAAAGGTCGCGCAAAAAGAAACGGAATACAGTTAATTCCTTTCAAATCATTGAATGCCGGAATGAATGAGTTAGAACAAAACTATCCGTTCTACGATGGGGTATTATTAGATGCCAAGTTCTTTGAAAATGAAGAAGACATAAAAGGTTCAGAAGATACCGATAACGTCCACAGAGCGAAAGAACAATTATTGCAATTGAAGAAAAAGTTCGAAATTTTTGTTCTTACAGGTCAAGCAGAAGCTTATGAGGATAGTACTTTTAACAAAGCCTTTAAAAAGGTGTACAAAAAAGGGAGTGATGTAGATATTGAATGTTTGTTTGTAGACATAAAAAATGCAGCTGCTAATCAGGAAGATACTCAGCTTCGTCATTCGTACAAGCGCGTTTTTGATGTTTGCAATGAAAAGTATATAGGTGAAATGTCAGGACAAGATATTTTAAATCTCTTAAAAGTAACTGATGAAACTAATATTGACAATCATTTTAATACGATAAGAAAAATTACTGAAGATCTCTTTATGGCATTTGCCAAATTCAACTTGCTACCTAGTGAGTTCGTTATGCCAAGTGTTTCCTTAAATGAAGCTAGTAAATTTTTAGCTGGTAAGAGTCCTGACGGTACATTTTTTACAGAAAAAGGATATCAACATTTAGAAGAAACTCATTTACCAAAGCAAATTGCTTTTTACTTACGAAGTATCTTGTCAGTTACACAAGCCGGTTCACACCGATCTGAAATTGACATATTTGTGAAATCAGTAAAAACATCTTTTCTTTTTAAGAGTGTATTATTTCAATTGTTTGATGTAGTGGTTTGGTTCAAAATGTATGTAGATTCAAATCCTATATCACAAAATTGGACAATAGTTGAGCCAGATACAGCTAATAATATTACAGATGCTGATACCGTAATAGGTGGTATTGTAATTAATCTAAATACCCAAAAAGGCTTTGCTTTTTTTAAACCTAATGAAGGAGGAGATAATATTTTCATCCCTCCCCATTTAGTAGCAAATCATTCGCTTATTAACGATAAACCAATTGAAGTTGAAGTTGAAGAATACATTGATAATCGTACATTAGAGGCGAAAACTAGAGTTAATAAAATTATAATATAATACACCCCATGATAACAGGCGAATTAAAATCTCAAATTGACCGTATATGGAACGACTTTTGGACAGGAGGAATTTCCAACCCACTAACTGTAATCGAACAGTTTACCTATCTTATTTTCCTGAAACAATTGGACGACAAGCAAATTCTGATCGAGAAAGAAATTGCCTTGCTTGGAGGAACCACCAAGAAAATGATTTATGCCGAAAATCAAAAAGAATTGCGTTGGAGTTACTTCAAAGACAAAGATCCTGAAGTCATGTTTGATTTATTCAGAAAACCACAACGTCATTTGAAAGATTTAACGGCTTTCGATTTCATGAAAACCTTGGGAGCTGATGGCGGTAAGTTTACCGAATACATCAAGGGAGCTACCTTTATGATTGACACGCCTAAGTTGTTGGACAAAGTAGTGCAACAAATTGACAAACTACCGTTGAACAATCGCGATACCAAAGGCGATTTATACGAATACATGCTCGGCAAAATTGCGGAAGCCGGTACAAACGGCCAGTTCCGTACCCCTCGTCATATCATTCGCATGATGGTAGAACTAACCCAACCCAAGGCAGACGATACCATTTGTGACCCATCATTAGGGACAGCCGGTTTCCTGGTAGCGGCCGGGCAATACTTTCACGACAAACACGATAAGTTATTTTTAGACAAAAACTTCCGTGAGCATTATAATACAAATATGTTTAACGGACTGGAAATTGATCCTTCCATGATGCGTATTGCGTCTATGAACCTGCAATTGCACGGCATCGAATCTCCGCAATTAGTAGGTGGTTCTGCATTAGCGGAAAGTAACACCATTAACGGAAAATATTCATTGGTATTAGCCAATCCACCGTTCAAAGGAGCGTTGGATTATGATGAAGTAGAAAGCAGTTTACTGCAAATTACGAAAACCAAAAAGACCGAATTATTATTTTTGTCTTTGATATTACGCATGTTAAAATTAGGCGGAAGAGCAGCGGTGATTGTTCCGGATGGCGTATTATTTGGAAGCTCAGGAGCACACAAGAACATCCGAAAAGAATTGGTTGAAAACCAACAATTACAGGGTGTTATATCCTTACCAAGTGGCGTGTTTAAACCTTATGCCGGAGTAAGCACTGCTATTTTGTTGTTTACCAAAACCAACTCCAGTGCTACAGACAAGGTTTGGTTTTATGACATGCAGGCCGACGGCTTTAGCTTGGACGACAAACGCAATGCCCAAATTTCAGAAGAAGTTTTTGAACAATGTTTTACCAAGCCTGAAAGTGTATTGGAAGAGTTTAAAGGCAAATGCGACATCCCAAATATTTTGTTGGATTGGCAAACCCTTACTTCCCCTCCTCTGGAGGGGTGCCCGAAGGGCGGGGTGGATTTTTCAGACCGCACCCAAAAATCTTTCCTGATATCTAAAGCCGATATTGTAGCCAATGACTACGACCTCAGCATCAACCGATACAAAGAAATTATCTATGATGAAGTGATTTATGAAAAACCACAAACGTTGATTGCCGATATTAAAGCCATAGATCAAAAACGGATGGAAGCCATGTTAGATTTAGAAAAAATGTTGGGATAGTAATACGGAGAAAGAGGGATTCTCCACCCCGGATAAAAGTAAATTATAGTGGAGAAAACCGGATTCCTCACAGCCAGTAAAACTGCAATTGCAGAGAGAAAGGGATTCAATGCAAAACAATAACCTCAGGGTTATGAATCCTGCGCTCTTAAAAGTGACTGCGGAGGGGTTTGAACCTCAAACCCTCATTTATTAGTGAGTGACCTCGACTGGATTCAAAACAATGACCTTTGCAATTGCAGAAGGATTCGAAGCTAGAATCGACCGTACCGATTAAAATCGGGACACTCTAACTTCCTGTTCTTTAGTAGCAAGTGAATTAATAATTAAATGAATATACAAAATATAGAATTAATGCAGAAAGTAAAATTTAAAGAACTATTTTCTTTTGAAAAAAAATCTAAAATTAAGGCTGGTGATGGTTTTAAATTTGGAGAAGGAAAATATCCTTTTTACACTTCAAGCGATACATTATCAAAAACGTTAAATGATTTTTTATTTAAAGATGAAAGTTTAATTTTTGGAACTGGTGGTTTAGCTAGTATTCACCATTGTGATGAAAAATTTGCAGTATCTACAGACTGTTTTGTTACCCAAGCTAAAAACAAAAAAGAAACTTTTACAAAATTTGTATATTATTATCTAAGCGGAAATATGCATCTACTTGAAAATGGTTTTAAGGGAGCAGGTTTAAAACATATTTCGAAAGGATATATTGAAGATTTAATGATCCCACTCCCTCCACTCCCAACCCAACAAAAAATAGCAGCCATCTTAGACAAAGCCGATGAACTGTGCCAATACAACAATCAACTGATCGAGAAATACGATACCTTAACACAAAGCTTATTTTTGGAGATGTTTGGAG
This sequence comes from Flavobacterium daejeonense DSM 17708, assembly GCF_000425425.1. Classification (GTDB taxonomy): domain Bacteria; phylum Bacteroidota; class Bacteroidia; order Flavobacteriales; family Flavobacteriaceae; genus Flavobacterium; species Flavobacterium daejeonense. Next base: position 57,121 of record NZ_AUDK01000010.1, on the reverse strand, counting down.
ATCCTGTTAAGAATGAGAAGGGGTGGAAAATTACTACTTTTTCAAAAATTCTATCTAAAATAGAAAGTGGCTGGAGTCCAGTATGTGAAAATAAACCTAGAACTAGTGATAAAGAATGGGCTGTATTGAAACTTGGTGCTGTTTCTTATAGTATTTATAACTCAAAAGAGAACAAAAAATGTGAATTTGAAGTTCCAATTTCAAAGCTAGATTGCGAAGTTAAAAAAGGAGATTTATTATTTACTAGAAAAAACACATATCATATGGTTGGGACAACAGCATTTGTCTACGAGACTGAACCTAGATTATTATTACCTGATACTGTATTTCGGTTAGTTTATATAAAAGAAAAGTCAAATCCTTTATTTTTATACTACCTTCTTAATAACAATAAATTTAGTGCTGAAATTCAATCTTTAGCTTCTGGAACTTCTGGTTCAATGCCCAACATTTCAAAAGCTAAATTACTAGCAAAAGAGACTATACTACCTCCTGTTGACCTCCAAAACCAATTCGCTGAACGAGTTCTATTAATAGAACTCCAAAAAAAACAAGCCCAGGAAGCTTTGGCAAAAAGTGAGGAATTGTTTCAGTCTTTGTTGCAAAAAGCGTTTAAGGAGGAGTTTAATTAAAATTTAGACTTATGGAAACACAAACAATTACGGAAATCAAGAATCTTAATAATCAATTGAAACAACGATTAGGAGAAATTAATAAAACCCAGTTTTACAATTCAAAATATGGCTCTGAACAAGAATATACTGGTAAAGGAATTTATTTAGGACTTGATTCTATAATTACTGATGTTTCATATTTAGTTAAATCACACAATATTTTTATTACGATTTCCACATACAATGAAAGAAATCAGATAAAAAATTATTTAAATAAAATTTTGGTTCATATTGAGAACCCCGCGCAACTGTGTAATTTTATAGATGAATTAAAAGTTTTCCTTAGAAACTTTAATGTGAAAGGAAATTCACAGCGATGGGAATTATTTCAAGAAGCCAACAAAAAACTTTTAGAACAATGCAATGAATTTGAGGAATCTTTAAAATACATTGAGGAGATAAAAGAAAAGGCTGATAATTCAAATACATCTGTGAGTGAAAAATTAGATGAAATTTCGAAGAAATTTGAAGAACTAGAAGAAAAAATTGAAGAAGTAGAAGAAGTTAAAAATGAAATCACTACTAATTCTGAACAATTAAAAACTATAAATACTGCTTTATTAAAAGTAAAAGCAGATGCCGATGAAAATCTTGAAAGCATTGTAGAAAGTTACAATGAAGTTAAAAGTAATGAAAAAGTAATAAATTCATTTGCACAAAAAGTTCAGGAAAGAGACAATCGTTTAGGTGAATTACAGCAAATGACTGATGAAATTAAAGAAAAAATAATCAGTTATGAAAGTGAACGCACTAAAATTCTGGATGACGCTCAAAAATTAATTGAAAGCGCTAAAACGGCATTAAACTACAAAACAGCAGAAGGTATTAGTGCTTCTTTTCAAACACAACTTACTGATGCAAAAAAATGGTATTTTTCGGCATCATGGATTATTGGAGCTGGCTTTTTTGTATTAATTGCAATAGCTCTAGGTGTTTGGATAACAATTGATGCTACGAATGATCTTCATTTAATAATTGGGCGTATTGCATTAATTCCTTTACCTATAATTGCAGCCATCTTCTGTGCAAACCAATATGTAAAACAAAAAAACATCATTGAAGATTATGCTTATAAAATGGTTTTAGCAAAATCAATAGTTGGTTTCTCTGAACAATTAAAGAAAGAGCCTTCAGAAGATAAAGGGGAATACATTCATTATATTAAAGTAGCTCTCGAAGAAATTCATAAAGATCCTTTGAGAAAAAGAGAATTAAAACAGGGAACTTCGAAAATCGAGAATTTTTCAGTCAAGGAAATTCTTGATGTTGCCGAACGAATGGTAAAAATTGGCAAGCCTTAATTGGCAACTCGATTATATTAAAATTAAAATTTTAAATTTGGAAATCAAATATAAATCATTATTTCTAGCAGTCTAAACAAAAATGGCACTACCAATAAACATAAACGATTTAGTCAACGGTCAATCCATAGAATGGGAACGACTGGAATTCAAACAAGGCTGGAATCCGGAAGAAATTGTACATACCATGTGTGCGTTTGCTAATGATAGTAACAATTGGGGCGGTGGCTACATTATTGTGGGTATTGCTGAAAATGATGGGAAGCCAGTACTGCCTCCTGTAGGTTTAGTTCCGGAAAGTTTAGATAGAATACAGGGTGAAGTACTAAGCCTTGCCTACCAGTTGTTACCGAATTATTTTCCGTTAATGCAACCTTATGTGCTACAAGGACAGCATATTTTAGTATTGTGGTGTCCTGCTGGCGACAATCGTCCTTACACTGCCCCCATAACACAAGGAAAGGGAGCGCAACGTGCTCCTTATATTCGTTATGGTTCCCGCAGTATTATCGCCAAAGAAGATAATTTAAGACGCTTACAGGAACTAACGGCACGCATTCCGTTTGACGACAGAATAAATGGCAAAGCTACAATTGATGATTTGGATTTAGGATTAATTCAGGCTTTTCTTCAGGAAGTAAAAAGTGATTTATACGAAGAAAGCAAACAAATCCCTTTTGCCGATTTGTGCTTGAATATGAAAATAGTAAATGGTCCAAAAGAGGCATTACGCCCGCTAAATGTGGGAGTATTGTTTTTTTCCCGCAACCCCGAAAAGTTTCTCGATCGTTCCTGGATTGAATTAGTGGTTCACAAAGATAAAACCGGTAAAAACTTTACCGAAAAGTATTTTAAAGGGCCTATCCATCACCAACTAAGAGCGATATTAGACTATTTTAAAAACAATGTGATTGAAGAAGTGGTAGAAAAACTAGCTTACAAAGCTGAAGCCAATCGTTATTTCAATTACCCTTATGAAGCTATTGAAGAGGCATTGTCTAATGCGGTCTATCACAAAAGCTATGAAATGGAGAAACCTATTGAAGTACAAATATGGCCGGACAGAATTGAAATTCTCAGTTTCCCCGGTCCCGTTCCTCCGGTAGATGCACAAATATTAAAACAAAACCAACGTATAGTAGCTCGAGATTACCGCAACCGTAGAATTGGCGATTTACTCAAAGAGCTTCGATTAACTGAAGGTCGTGGCACGGGCTTTCCGACCATAAGAAATGCTATGGCAGAAAATAACTCCTCCGAACCTGTTTTTGAAACGGATGAGCAAAGCACTTATTTCCTTTCTCTTTTACTGGCAAAAGAACAAAAAAACAGCAGCATTGAAAAAGTTCCTTTTACCAATTTAGAGGAGCTTAGTCATTTTTTAAACACACTGAGTGACCAAGCTAACGACCAAGCTGAACCCAATAAGAACAAGGCATTAGAGATCTTAAGCAATTGGAACAACCACGCTAGTGACCAAGCTAGTGACCAAGCTGTTCAAATTATAGAAAGTAATCTTAATGACAAGATAATTTCAATTTTGAGCATATTAAATCAACCAAAAAAGAGAGCCGAAATTCTGGAAAATTTAGGACTAACTAATCACTCTCGTAACCGGGAAAGATATTTAGATCCATTAGTAAATTTAGGATGGGTAGAAATGACCATTCCCGAAAAACCAACCCATCAAGACCAAAAATACAAACTTACCATTCAAGGAGAAATACTTTACAATTTGATATATGGTATGAAATAATATAGTATTTTAGAGGTAAATTGTACAAGCGTGATGAATAGCAACTTTAGTTTTCTTCAAAAAGAGTTTCCTGAAATATACAGAGAAGTACAGGAAGCCGAAAAAAATACTTTTACAGCTCCTCGTTATGCCGCTTTATTATGCAGAAGCACCTTGGAGAAAACCATATTCTGGTTGTATAAAAATGATGATGATTTAGAGTTACCTTATGACACTAAATTGGGGGCTTTACTACACAATGATAGTTTCAAAGCCATACTCAAACCAAGTATGTTAGTGGAATTGGATGTGGTGCGTTTGTATGGTAACGATGCAGCCCATGGCAAAAAGGTAAGAGCATTAGAAGCTTTACAATCTCTAAAAAACACTTTCCGTTTGCTCTCCTGGTTAAGTAAATATTATAGCGCAAACAATCCGGATATTGTCCCTTTTGACGAGCGCTATATTCCTTATGGAGACAGCAATGATAAAAATGCCAAACAATTACAGGAATTGGCCGCTGCCATCGAAAAAGAACGGGAAGAAGCCAAACGTTTAGAAAAACAACAACAACTTTTAGCCGAAGAAAACGAAGCGCTAAAAAAGCAACTGGAGGAACAAAAACAACTCATTACGGAACGTAAAGAGCAAAGAAGTCAGGAATTTACTTTTGAACAAGCTGTTCCCGAATTAACATCGGAACACCAAACCCGCTTAATATTAATTGATTTGTTACTCAAAGAAGCTGGTTGGAACAATCTACGTGAGCATAAAGAAATAGAATACGAAGTAGTAGGAATGCCATTAACTACTAATCCCACCGGAAAAGGATTTGTTGATTATGTTTTATGGGGTGATAACGGCAAACCATTGGCTGTTATTGAAGCCAAAAGTACGCTCCATGATGCCCGAAAAGGCAAACACCAAGCAAGTTTATATGCTGATTGTTTAGAAAAAATGACCGGTCAACGTCCCATTATATTTTATACTAACGGCTTTCAAACCCATCTTTGGGATGATCAATTCTATCCCGATCGATTGGTTCAGGGGTTTTATACGAAAGAGGAATTACAAGTATTAATCAGACGTCGTTACGAACGTCAGGATATCAGGAACTTTGTAGTTAATACCAGTATTATTGAAAGACCTTATCAAATAGAAGCGGTAAAACGCGTTGCCGAAACACTGGTCACGACACAAAATAATGTATTAAGAGGTAAAAACAGAAAAGCATTATTAGTAATGGCAACAGGAAGCGGAAAAACCCGAACTGCTGCCGCTATCGTAGATATGTTTACCAAATGCAATTGGGCGAAAAGAATCTTATTTCTAGCAGATAGAAATGCCTTAGTAACCCAAGCCAAAAATGCCTTTAAAGAACATTTACCTCATCTTTCGGCCATTGATTTAACGAAAGAGAAAGAAGAACTGGGAACACGAGTGGTTTTTTCTACCTACCCTACTATTTTAAACAAAATTGATTCATTAAAAAAGGAAGACGAACGTTTTTATGGTATCGGTCATTTTGATGTTATCATTATCGATGAAGCGCACCGTTCGGTTTATCAAAAATACCAAGCCATATTCGATTATTTTGATGCTCTATTAATCGGACTTACAGCTACTCCTAAAAAAGATATTGATAAAAACACTTATAGTCTTTTTGAAATTGAAGATGATGTTCCTACTTTTTCTTATGAATTGGATCGTGCCGTGGCAGAGAAACATTTGGTTCCTCCAAAATCATATAAAGTCCCCGTTAAATTCCCGAGAAAAGGGGTAAAATACTCTGAATTAAGCGAGAAAGACAAAAGACATTATGAAGAATTATTTGGAGTACCCGGTGACGAAAAAGAAACAGGAATAACTGAAATAGCAAAAACAAAAATCAATTCGTTCTTATTTAATAACGATACGGTTGATACGGTTTTAGATTATCTAATGCGTTTTGGTCTGCGGGTAGAAAGCGGTGATAAATTAGGTAAAACAATCATTTTTGCCAAAAATCATACTCATGCCGTTTTTATAGAACAACGCTTCAATAAAAACTATCCTGAATTTGGAGGTAGCTTTTTAAGAGTAATCGATAATTACGAAGACAAGGCACAAGACTTATTGGAAAAATTTTGCTTCTTTAAAGGCGATGAGGTCGAACCACAAATTGCTGTTTCGGTAGATATGATGGACACTGGTGTAGATGCTCCAAGAGTTTTAAATTTGGTCTTCTTCAAAGAAGTAAAGTCCTATTCCAAATATTGGCAAATGATTGGACGCGGTACACGCAAATGCCCTAATATATTTGGTCAGGGATTGGATAAAGAGTTCTTTTTAATCTTTGATATTTGTGGAAATTTTGAGTTTTTTGAAGAATTCCCTAACGGTTATGAAGGAACAACAGCTAAACCCTTATCACAACAATTATTTGAAGCACAATTAGAAATTATAACAACCATTCAAAACAGTCAAAATGTTACGGATAGTGATGATTTGATTGCAAAAGAATACACCAATATTTTACATCATAAAATAGTTGAATTAGACCAAACACGATTTGAAGTAAATAAACATCTGGAATACGTGCTTAAATATAGCAAAAGAGAAAATTGGAATAGTTTAAACCAATCGAATGTATTGGATATTCAAACACATCTGTCACACTTGATTGCTTACACGGAAGACAAAGATGAATTTGCAAAGCAATTTGACAAATTAATTTATCAGTTACAGTTGGCTGTACTGAAACAATCCAAAAGACAAGTTTCTCTCATTCAAAATATGGTTAGCATCGGAGAATTATTGTTTGTAAAAAGAAACATACCTGCTGTTAACCAACATATTGAAACTATTAATAAAATCAAAGAAGCTGACTATTGGTCAACTATTTCTTTGGATAAATTAGAGCATTTAAGAACAGAATTAAGAGGATTGATTCAATTCCTGAAAGATGAAAACAAAGAAAAACCGATTTATTCTGATTTTGACGATGAACTAATTGAAGCTAATGTAAAAGAAATCGATATTTTAGCCAGCTACACCCGACTGCAAAGTTATAAAGACCGAGTAGAATCATTTATACGAAAAAACAGAACCCATTTAGTAATTGATAAATTGTATAAAAATATTCCAATTACCCCTTCTGAATTGGAGTTATTAGAGCAATTCTTGATGCAGGAAGCTGAAAGTAAAGAGCGATTGTTCAAAGAATATGAAGAGCAACCTTTAGGCATGTTTGTTAGAAAAATATTAGGCTTAGATATCGAGGCAGCCAACAAACATTTTGCTGCATTTATTCAGGAAGAAAATTTGAATGCCAATCAAATTACTTTCGTAAATACTATCATTGATTATTTAAATAAAAATGGAGTTCTGGATACTAAAATGTTAACCCAAAGTCCATTCAACGCCCAAAATGACAACGGAATAATTGGTATTTTTCAGGATGAAGACACCAAAATTCATAAAATAATTAGTTTGTTAAAAGTGGTAAATCAAAATGCTTTGATTATTGGATAGTTTGCTTTATAAATAAAATTTTCAATACTGTGCAGTTGTATTGCATACATCTATCTAATATTTGCAGTATTAAATCTTAAATACTGTAAGGATGAGTAAAAATTATGATCAATTAATTCAAAAAATCAATCAAAGAAGTAATCCTGATTCCTTCACAATGAAAGCTTTATTTGCTGAAGAAAACGTTACTTCATTACTGTTTGAAAACAAAAAATTAAAAACAGCTCAGGTATATATTTATGTACAAAAAGCGATGAAAGGCGTTGCTTCTGAATACACAAGCAATAGTAAGATAGCCGCAAATCAAGTAGAAGCTCACTTAAAAAGAAGCCACGGCTCTCAAGTCCATTTTGAAAGACAAGGATCAGTAATGACTAATACACACATTATTAAAGATAATGATATTGATTTAGTGCAAATAACTAATAAATCAAAAGGAGTTGATCACTCTGGACTTAAAAAGGCTCTTGCCAATCCTAATACACTAAATCCAATTGAATACAAAAACTTAAAAAAACATTCTGATGATTTTAGCCAATACGAAGGAAATCAATTAACAGATCTCAGAAATATTAGAAAACAATCCGAAGAAGTTTTAATATCTACCTACAAAGAAGTTGATGTTGAAAAAGTTAATTCTATCTATGTTCAAGTTAGTTCACCTAAAAGAGATGTTGATGTAGTTACTGCAACATATTACAAAGGCATAGATTATATGAAAACTAATCGTGATTATCGAAGAGGGATACAAATCTATAATAAAGAATTACACAAGCTTTCAAATGTAGATTTTCCATTTTGGAGTATAAAACGTATCAATGAAAGAAGCCTTCTCACTAATGGAAGATTGAAAAACATGATTCGATTTATTAAGAACGTCAAATTTGATTGTGATAATATTGATAATAAAGGAGCTATCAGAAGTTTTCATATTAATGCTATTTGTTATAATATCAATATAGCAAAATATCAATATGCTCACTTTTTGGAACTTGTTACAGTTATCAACGATGAATTAATTCGAATTTTAATTAATAAATCCTACAGAGACAATATTAAATCAGTTGATGGAACTGAAATTATTTTCGAAAAAGATTGCGATAAAAAACTTCAAGAAATTCGCTTTTTACAGGCGGAGATCAATCAAATTGTAATTGATTTAACCCTCCTTAATAAACAACTTATATAATGAAAAAATTGCAAAATTACCTTTTAGATTTAGCTGCCAATAACATCAAGGCTTTTACTTATTTAAGTTATATCTTAAATGGAATTACCGCTATAATTATCATTTTTTGGTTATTAAAAAAGTCCTTACCTAAACTTGAAAATTTTGATTTAGAAGCTTTAGTAACTATCGTTTCGTTTTTTGCTGTGACGTTAAATCAACTAAACAGGAAACTTTTTGAAAGAACAGAATATTCACCGGCTGATGTATTAGCACTCGGTTATGTAAATAATTTTCTTTTGCCAGTGATAACACAATTGAAAGAAGATGGAATAAAAAATCCTAGTCTGTGCATTTATAAACCAAAAAAAATCAATGAATTGGAAGCTAGCAATATTGATGTAATGAAAGCAGAACTACGTAACAATAGCTATTTATTACAAGAAGTAAAGTTAAACATGAAACAAGCCAGAGCACGAGATATATTGATAATTCAAAAAAATCAAAACAAACAAATTTATTTTGATTTTCCTAATACGCTTTTATCCTTACTGGATTACATAGATTATAAGGCAGAATCTAAAGCAAATACTTCTCCTGACAAACTAAAAACCGAATTAGGAATCAGTTTAATCACCGAGTTTTACAAAAAAGTGGAAGAACTGAGTAAGGAAAAAAGAATAAATTTAAATATTAAATTTTGTGATGCAGATTTAAATTTGTTCTAGTTACTCACTGTACGGTTGGAAAGTTGATAATAAAGATATTTTAAAAAGTCGAAAGACAACAGATACTTTGATTTCAAAAATAAAGTTAAGATAAAAAAGGAGTTTGTTCACACAAACTCCTCAATATCAAAATCCTCTAAATAATTTTTCCGCAAAGAGGAAGAACCTGAATCTATTTCTGAAGAAAGTGTACTATCTAATAGCTTAGCTATTTTTTGAGAAGCATTTTCTATAGAGTTTTCCAGTAGGTCAAATAATTCGGTTCCCTGTATTTTCTGAACTATGGCAGTGGCTGCTTTCTTTTGAGAGGGCTTCCATTTCTCTTTTTTTAACAACACCTCTACCGAACTTAGTTCTTCAAAGGTAACCCCTTGGGCAAAACCATTATCGCCATCTGATAATCCATAGCTATTCCATTCTTCTTCCTCTTCCTCAAAATCAGGCACATTCCCAAAAACTTCATCCAGCTCTTCCTGCGGAATTTGCATATCGACTTTTTCCTCGTCGATTTCAATATCAAAATTACTTGTTTTCTGTTCCTGCTTTTTCTTTTGGCTTTCTTTGGCAGGGCTTGACACTGAAAGACTTCTTTGCGGTTTAGTTTCTCCCATAATATCAGGGATATTCAAAATAGTTTCCTTCTGTTTTGACTTGCCCACTACCTTGATAATAATTTTGTCCTGTAAAAGCAAGATAATTACAATCAGCAGACATATCACAATTACTATTTCCATAACTTCAATTATAAAATAGGTTTGTATTTATCATTAAAACTTTTGGTAATCTGCTCACCAAATTCCTGAAAATGGTAATCCAGCAAATTATCTAAATAAGCATAAATAGTGATCTTGTCTTCGCCTATCACTTGTACAATGCGTGACAGTTTTTCGTGAAAATCAGGTCGAATATACACCGTTTTTCCATCACGGGCATTGGTTTCTGCTCTTTTAAAAAAAATGCTTTCGTAATCTGCTTCGTTTCCCCTTCTTCCCCTACTCTTTTCCTTAATCGAAGATTTTGGAGTTGGGAGTTCTTTAGAAGTTACTTTTTCTTTTTCCGGTTCTTCAGTCGCTTCTGGTGGAAGCTGTAAACCTCCCTTTTTGATTCCGTCCACCATCATGTTCATCATCAACTCTTCGTTGATTTCAGGAGCCACTTTTCGTTTATTATCTTTCTCCATAAAACTACAATTGAATGATTTTTAAAAATTCATTTATAAACTGATCTAACTGGCAAGCTTTCATCAAACGTTCATCCGGAGACATTACGGTAGAACGAAAAACGGTTTTGCTATTCTCTTCACTTTCTTTGCGAAAACGGTTACTGTTCTTGATTTGGCTTTGCATCAAACTCAATCCCAATTGCTCCATAAGTTGATTATAAATCTCATATAAAGGGGTGCTTTCCCTCCCATCCACCTGATTCCAAAACAGATTAATGGTTTCTATCGAAGTTTCCCCTTTTTTCATAATCACATCCTGCAACAACTGCGTAAAAATCAGCGTACTCTCCATTACCACTCGATCGGCTGTGATAGGTGTAAAAATGTGGTGCATTCCTGCCAATGCTTTCAAAATACCCGGAGTGTTCACAGTTCCGGGCAGGTCAAAGAATACCACATCAACAGCTACCGGAGAAGTATTCAAAAATTCCTGAGCAGCTTCCAATACACTATCCGCTTTGTGTTGCATAATGGGATAGGCTTTTTTGTTGATGGTGGTAAATTGTTTGTACGCCAGCTTTTTCAAATGTTCATTTTCCATGACCATTGCCAGATCACGCGATTTCATTTTCATCAAACTGTGCTGTGGAAAATCGGCATCAAATACGGCCACATTGTAGCCCAATCGATAATGCAGGGTGCTTGCAAGCAATGTGGTAAAAGTACTTTTACCGACACCACCTTTTTGAGAAGAAAAGGCGATAAATACTGTTTTGTGTTTTGAATTCATTTTTTAACTGTTTTTAATTATTTATGGAAGTACTTAAGTTCCTATGTACGTTTATTAATATGTACAGCATTATAGAGCTAAGCAGCTAAATACGCAGTAATCTATTTATGCACTTGAATACAATCTTATGTCTGTAGGTATAACTATAAAATTCTACCGGCAGAGTTACTACATTATGTAATTGCATTTGTGTGTGCTCAACTACCTATTTAATTATTTCAATAGCTACTCTTTTACAGCTGCACAGCTGTATTTATCTAAGTGAGTACTGATGTAATTATGTTGTTACCTACATAGCTACTTATAGCCTTATATCTGTTTCTAAGTACAAAGAAATACAGCTATGTAGTCGCTTTTACTAACCTGGCAATGTTTGGCATTTAATGGCGATTTTTGGCAATCCTTCACCGTACAATTGTTTCTCCTTCAATATTTTACTTTGTAAAAAACAATAACCGGATGAATCAATGGAAGGAGCTAATCAATATTTGAGTAACAACCAAAACGGCCTTAAGCCGTTTTTTCCCTGCTATATTCAATCCGGATTCGCCGACAGGCGGACGGATTATCTGTTCGACAGAACAGAGCAAGTTGTGTTTTGAGGCACTGGAAATGAATTCCGTGCCTCAAAACAACTTGCCCTTGCAGGGGCTTAAAACATCCTCCGAAGTCGGTGTTTTCTAAAAATTATAAATGGAATGATGATGGATGAGCAACAAAACAAGAAACAACACAAAGGCGGCAGGAATCATAAAAAGAATCCGAGCATTCATCGTTATGTTTTTCGCTTGACGGATGAGGAAAATGCTAAATTTCTTTCGCTTTTTGATGCTTCGGGAGCAGATAATAAAGCGCATTTTATTACTTCTGTCCTATTTGAAAAACAAATCAAAACCGTAAAAGTAGATATGGCTGCGATGGATTACTACATGCGATTAACCACTTTATTTGGTCAATTTCGTGCCGTTGGTGTCAATTACAATCAGATTGTGAAGCTATTATATCGCAATTTTTCTGAAAAAAAAGCCGCTGCCTATCTCTTTAAATTGGAAAAACAAACAGCTGAATTGGCGAAACTATGCCGTGATATTACACAATTGACTGAGGAGTTTGAAGCGAAACATTTGAGAAAAAATGAGAAAAAATGATAGCAAAAATTGGTCGTGGAGCAAATATTATTGGCGCACTTTCTTACAATCAACTCAACTTTGATAAGGAAATTGATAGCTTTTCGCTTCTATTTTATGAATAGTTTTTTGTTTTATATTGATAATAGCTAAACCCTCCTTGAAATTAATTAATTTAAAAAACGTTCGATTTCAAATCTATAGAAGTCATTAACTGAGTTTTTATATACCTCAAATTCAGGTCTTGACTTCAAATTATTATAATCATCGAAGTATAGGTATTGTAATTGATTGTCGCTTTCGAGTCTTGAAATCAAGCTTACACTTAAACCAATTTTTGAAAGATCTATTTTATATTGGTTGGTCGTACCGTAAATGTATTTATTATAATCATCCACTGATATAAGCTCATAATCATATAGCATAATTATAAATTTATTGATTTTGAAGCTAATAAAGTCATCTTCCATCTTTAATTTGATGATTGCCAAATTTATCAGTTCAACATCACTCTTTGTACCCAGATTAATGTAGAGTTTAGCCTCCTGATAGTCTTCTGTCCTACCTACCTCACCATAAGTCTTTCCAAAAAAAGTTAATGGATTTTTATCTCCAATGCGCTTCTTAAAATAATTAAACATATGATTGACATTCTCCTTTAAAGCTTTTTTCTGACTGACAGTAATATGAAAGTCGTAATATTTCCGAGCTGGCGGATATTGTAGTCGCTTAAATTCTTCATCTTTGACTTCAACACTATTTATGAATAAGTAATTAATCTTGCCCATCATATCGAGTGTATTCCAAACTGGACTAATTCTTATATTCTGTAAGCGCTGGTCGAGTATCAGACAAATTTCATTAAGATCTTTGTAAAAATGCGAAATCCCTGAGTCTATAAGATATTGTTTTATTCTTTCAAAAGAATTTTCAGGGGTTTTGGTTAAAAACGCTTCATTTTCTCTTACCTGGTCATATAATTTTTTTTTTCGTTCCCGCTCACTCTTTGTCAATTTATCCAAATCGAATGTGTCGAGTGTTGGGTTGCGAATTACATCTTTAAAAATGCGACTGCGCAACAAGCCTATCTTTGCCGCCATCTTTCCATCTTTTCTATTAAAAAGTTCGCTATTAACAAAATGAACTGTGGGCAGAAGTTTATTAAGATTATTCTTTGATGATGAAAAAATGGTATTAAGTCTGTTAACTCTACCAATAAGATTTGTTAATTCCTTTCCACCCAGCGAATATGTGTTTAAAATATAAAGATTGTCGATTGGTAAATTCATTCCCTCTAATATGACAGAATTTGCAATAATGTATTTTATTTCTACTAAATCTTTAAACTTACTTTCAAGATATTCTTTTATAAGATCAGGAAGTTTGCCGTGTAAATAAACAACTCCATTTTTTAAATAGTCTACAGCATAGAATTTTTCATGTACCTCTTGCTTCAAAATTTTAATCAATTGGTTGATAGGTTCTGAATTACCAATTTCAGGCAGATGCCTAGCTAACTCTTTTGCAGCCAACTCTATGCTTACAGGACGGTAATTGTATAGAAAATTCTTTGAGGCAGATGTTGAATTGATATAAACAAACATATCCTTAAATTGTCCGATGTGATATTGTTCATTAACGAACCTATTGTATTTCGTTACATTTCCATCAGTACAAAACTCATATATTTCTGGCTCTTTAATATTAAACGGTATTTTATGCTGATTAATACTTTGCTCTTGTGCAATTTTTAAGCTATGAGCATCCTCAATTAAAGGTGATAAATAAACGACATTTTGATTAGGGTTAAGTACACGATTTTTCGCTAAAAGTCTCGAAAGCAAAATACTTCGTGGATCGTCTTTTAAAATATTATGTGCCTCATCAATAAAGAGGACATTATAATAGATGTTATTTTTGCTTAAGAGACGTAATGCCCGCTCCTGTGTAAAGATTGCTATAAAAGAATCTTGACCTTGAAACATCTCGTCGTGAATGATAATTTTTTTCCCAAGATTAGCATTTCTAATCATCCGGTATGTTTGCATCAGTAACGATTTTGTCGGTACAATTATTCCAATTTTGCTATTTAAAGAGGTATATTTTTTTATGTAGTCCACAATTACTGAACTTTTACCAAATGATGTCGGAGCAATATAACTTACCTCTAAGGTCTGATCAGCGAGTAGTTTTCTTTTACTATTGAATTGATGGACGGTTTCTATATATTCTTGATGTCTATAGCGTTCTAATTCAATACCAATACAGCAATCCTCTATGGATTCCTCTCTTAAAAGAGCATCCTCTAATATTGCCTTCGCCACAGGGTAATAACCAAAATTAGTAGAAAAATCATAAAGTGGTGCGTAATCATGATATTGCATGCTGTATTTCAGCACTATATAATACGTGAACTCTGCATAACTGGTGTATCTGTTGTCCTGCTCATAATGTTTTAAAAATATGATGGCACAGCCTAATATATAAACAATTTCCTCATGGGTCAATTCAGTGCCAATCGTTAGTTTTTCCATGATAGTCTGGAAAGTCTCAATTTTATTGATATCTGTAAGTGCTGTTTTTTCTGTTTGATTCATGAATAACTAAGGTGTTGTCAAGTATTGCCAAAAAAGTTCTAACGATTTTTTTGTCACGCAGACAATTTTGATTTTTTTAAAATTGAATTTCGAAATTGCTTCCTCAATCTCTATTTCTAAGGCATTAGCATCGGTAGTATTCCAAGTTCCATTTAAGAAAATTGTCGAGCCTGGAATTATATTGAAATCATCAATCTTATGATAAACTTTGTTGTCAAATTGGGTGGTAAACTTTTTAATGTTTGCTCTAACGCCCACGTTGGCACCTACGTCAATGTGAGATGCATGATTGTAAGCCTCTCGCCATGGATTATTCTTGACATCCCCAGCTAATTTTGTTTTTAAATCGTTATAAGATTCTTTTATTTTTGAACCATGTGAAATTCCTACTGTCGAAATTAGACCTGACTTACTCTCAAGTATCCATTCCTCAGCATTAAAATAGTAGTAACCATCAAAACCTTTTTTTATTGAATTTTCTTCTAAGTTAAAAAATAGAAATTGTGGTTCAAAGCCCGTTTCATTTAGATATAAGTGAATAAAAAATTCTGCGATTGCTCCCATTTCAAGGGTTTTACCTTTTTTTGGAGTGAGATAATGAACCACCCTTTGCTTTACTCCATTTAAATCAACTGAAACATTTCCTTCACATATTTTAACGAATTTATTATCCAAAACAGTTTTTAAGGGCGTATCGATATTTTCAATATCGATAACACATAAATCATTTCCACATTTTAATTTTTTAATAGTTGATTTCAATTCTGTAGTTAGATTAAAAATATTAGAAAGTTACTTAAGTCATTCGTAAAAATAGTAATAAAAATATTATAATCTATAATTAAATATAAAGACAACATCTATTCAATTAGATCCATTTTCTTATCAAGTATCTTTTGGACAAATAGAGCCATAAAATACATTATTAAATATTGAAATAAATCTATTGCTTAACTTAAAAAAACTAACCATAAAGTCATAAAAACCGTAAAAAAAATTAAAAATAAGAAAAAATGATAGCAAAGATTGGTCGTGGAGCAAATATGATGGGTGCACTTTCTTATAACCAACTCAAAGTAGATAAGGAAAACGGCGAAGTATTAGCTACCAATAGAATGAGAGAAACTGTCAATGGAAATTATTCTGTTGCGCAATTATACAGTTCATTTGAACCTTATCTGATGGCAAACAAGCGAACAGAAAAAGCTGTTTTACATATATCGCTCAATCCTGACCCGAGAGATAAAGTTGATGATGAAAATTTTAAAAAAATAGCAACAGATTACATGAAACTTATGGGGTATGGAGATCAGCCTTATGTAGTTTTTAAACATACCGATATTGAACGAACTCATATTCATATTGTATCAACCTGTGTGGATCGTAACGGTAAAAAAATATCGGACTCCTATGAAAAATTGCGTTCGATGGATGCCTGCCGTACATTGGAACAACAATATCAACTACTAGCTGCAACGGAAAAAGAACGCAATACCAAAGAAGCCATTTTCAAACCAGTTGATTACAAAGATACTAATGTAAAAAGCCAAATAGCTTCAATGGTACGACATTTACCAAAGTATTATCAGTATCAAAGTTTAGGAGCTTATAATGCGCTACTTTCTCTTTTTAACATTACAGCTGAAGAAGTAAAAGGGGAATTACTGGGGCAACCTAAGCAAGGATTAGTCTATTTTGTTTTGAATGAGCAGGGAGAAAAAGCAACTAATCCATTCAAAGCATCTCTCTTTGGTAAACAGGCAGGATTAGAAACTTTACAGAAACATTTCGAGCAATCGAAAGAAAAAATGAAAACAGCAGCTACCAAAGTACTTTTAAAAAAGACAGTAGAAATTGCAATTCATATAACCTCCAATGAAACTGATTTCAAGAAACAGTTATTGGAGCAGGGAATCAATACTGTTGTTCGAAGGAATGATGAAGGACGTATTTATGGAATAACTTTTATTGACCATGAATCCCGAAGCGTTTGGAACGGATCACAATTGGGTAAAAATCTTTCTGCCAACGTCTTTAATGATTGTTGGAAAGATGAAGTTATTGAAAATCGTCAAAAGAGTATTCAAAATAATCCCTTTCCTTCATCATCCGCAGAAAAAAATAATACGGAAAAAGAAATTGAACAACCTCATCAACTTTTTGATTTTCTAAACCAAAAACAAACTGCACATACCAATAACAATTTGGGATTAATTGAAGCATTCGGAGGATTATTACCTGAATCACAAGGTAATGATTATGAAGAACAGGCATTTGCCAACCAAATGAAGAAAAAGAATAAACGTAGAAAAAATGGAAAGCAAAATTAGACTTTTTTCTGTCTTCAAATAGCCAAATAGTGCCACTAACTACCATCTAATTCCTTGTTCTGCTAAAGAAACTACTTTGTTCTAAATTCATTTATAACATTAAATTCATTGAAATATGCAAGGAGAAGACGATTTAAGAGGACTGGCCAAAATAATGGCTTTCATGCGGGCAGTAAGCATCCTACTGGTACTGATGCACTTTTACTGGTTTTGTTATGGATTCTTTTTAGAACGAGGTTGGGCACTAGAGGTAATCAATAAGATACTGGGAAATTTTCAGCGAACTGCAAGTTTATTTTCTAATACATTTTATTCCAAAATCTTTGCATTTGTCTTACTGGCGTTAAGTTGTTTGGGAACAAAAGGAGTAAAAAATGAAAAAATTAGCTGGGCCAAAATCAATACAGCTTTAATAATTGGTTTTATACTTTTCTTTCTCAACACACCGTTACTGAAATTTTCCGTTGGCATAGCTACCTCGTTATATATCCTGACAACATCATTAGGTTACATTTCTTTAATGATGGCTGGCGTATGGATTAGTCGTTTACTTCGTACTAATCTGATGGATGATGTATTCAATAACGAGAACGAAAGTTTCATGCAGGAAACCAAATTAATGAAAAATGAATACTCCGTTAATCTTCCCACTAAGTTTTACTATAATGGTAAATGGAACGAGGGATGGATTAATGTCGTGAATCCTTTTAGAGCATCTATAGTTTTGGGAACACCAGGTTCAGGTAAAAGTTATGCCATAATAAACAACTACATCAAACAACATATTGAAAAGGGCTTTTCAATGTACATCTATGATTTTAAGTTTGATGACCTTTCCACCATTGCCTACAATCATTTGCTAAAGCATTCTGATAAGTATAAAGTAAAACCAAAATTCTATATTATCAATTTTGATGATCCAAGGAGAAGCCACCGCTGCAATCCTATCAATCCGGATTTTATGACCGACATCTCCGATGCTTATGAATCAGCTTACACCATTATGCTCAACCTCAACAGAAGTTGGATTCAAAAACAGGGAGACTTCTTTGTAGAATCTCCGATAATTCTGTTAGCGGCCATTATCTGGTTTTTAAAAATCTATGAAAATGGAAAGTACTGTACCTTTCCTCACGCGATTGAATTACTCAATAAAAAATATGTAGATGTATTTACTATCCTTACTTCTTATCCTGATCTCGAAAATTATCTTTCCCCATTTATGGATGCTTGGCAAGGTGGCGCTCAGGATCAGTTACAAGGACAAATCGCTTCCGCTAAAATTCCTTTGTCTCGAATGATTTCACCTCAGCTTTATTGGGTTATGACCGGAGATGACTTTTCATTGGATATTAATAATCCTGATGAACCCAAAATACTTTGTGTGGGAAATAATCCGGACAGACAAAACATCTATTCTGCTGCATTGGGTTTGTATAATTCGAGAATTATAAAACTGATAAACAAGAAAGGAAAATTAAAAAGTTCAGTTATTATTGATGAGCTACCAACAATTTACTTTAGAGGGTTGGATAATCTTATTGCTACTGCCAGAAGTAATAAAGTAGCCGTTTGTTTAGGTTTTCAGGACTATTCCCAATTAACCCGGGATTATGGCGACAAGGAAAGTAAGGTAATTCAAAATACAGTGGGTAATATTTTTAGTGGACAGGTTGTTGGTGAAACTGCCAAAAGCTTATCAGAACGTTTTGGGAAAGTTTTGCAAAAACGACAAAGTATGACCATTAATAGAAACGATAAATCAACTTCAATTTCGACGCAATTAGACAGTCTCATACCAGCTTCGAAAATTTCAACTCTTACTCAAGGAATGTTTGTGGGAGCTGTTTCCGATAACTTTGATGAACGCATTGAACAGAAAATCTTTCATGCTGAAATTGTGGTAGATAACGACAAAGTAGCTGCAGAAACCAATGCTTATAAAAAGATACCTGAGATTTTATCTTTCAATAATGAAAATGGTGAAGAAAAAATGAAAGAAGAAATAGAAGCCAATTACAGGCAAATAAAACAGGATATTGTCCTTATTATCGAAAACGAATTGGAACGCATTAAAAATGATCCTGATTTACAGCATTTGGTACAGGAAGATTAGGTGCTTTAAAACCAAAAGTCACTCAGTTATTGAAGTGACTTTTGTTATTTTAACCGCATTAAAAAGATACAATTTATCTTTTACTTATTAAGCAGGCTGTAAGCAAGTGCCTAATCTAAGGACAAACTAAAACGAGTGTGATTTACTTTTTTCCTGAACTTTTAGATGGTTTCAGCGACGGAGTATTCCCTGGTGTACTTTTATTATCCCGCTGACGCTGATCTGGTTTTCCTGTTGAATCTGCTATTCTTTTAGGTCCTGGTTTAAGTGCCATAATTTATAATTTTTATTGGTTATATCTTTCAAAGATAATGAATTTTAAAATAAGAAAAAACACACTAATACCTTCTCTTTATTCTATACTTTCTGTTTTGATAAAGTCTTTATGAATCAATGTTCAATAAAATTTTCTTTTGTCTGGACTAAATTACATTTGAAATTATTATTTTTACTTCTTTCACTAAATAAAAATCTCTTATGAAAGAACTAATCGAAAAAATCGCTACAGAATTTGAAACATTCAAATCGGATGCAGAATTACAAACAGAAAAAGGAAATAAAGCGGCAGGAACTAGAGCTCGTAAAGCTTCTCTGGAAATAGAAAAGCTTTTAAAAGAATTTAGAAAATCATCTTTAAACGAGTCAAAAAAATAAAATCAAAATGGCTGTCTCATACCTTGAAACAGCCATTTTTTTTTTAATTTTATAATTCGGATCAAAACCGAAAGCAATCAATGAATTAACGCCTTTTTTTGGAATCAAAAGAATTCTCTATTTGCGTTTTTTCTTTTCAGGAAAAGTGAAAGTGGTTTGTCCTTTTTTATCCATTTCGATATAAGCGTCGAATTTTTTCCCTGATTTACTGGTCATACCTTTGAGGAGATTGGTTTTGCGTTTAGTTATCAAAGTTTCCAAGTCTAAAAAGCTTAACTGAACACCACATATATTTCGAAACTGTACCCAATTACAACTTTCATCTGGACATTTCATCAATTTATCTCGAATCACTAATTTCTGAATTTTACATCTTGGACAAATTAGTTCGGGTTGTTTTTCTTTTTCAACAGACAAAGCGAGTATTTCTTGTGTGATAGTCTTGGTATAATCTTCCATCCCTTTTTGAAATACTGTAACATCTACTTCATTGTTCTCGATTTTTTGCAAAACTAATTCCCAATCTGCTGTCATAGTAACATCAGCAATCTTTTTATCCTTCACTAATTCATAAACCTTTAATCCTTTTTCTGTAGGTAGTAAAAACTTCTTATGCCGTTTAATATAATCTCTTTTAAAAAGTGTTTCAATAATAGCTGCTCTTGTTGCCGGAGTTCCAATTCCAATTCCTTGCAAAGCCTTTCGCTCTTGTTCACTTTCAATCTGATTAGCTGCATTTTCCATTGCTCCTAATAAACCAGCCTCGGTATAAAGAACTGGTGGTTTGGTTTGTTTCTCTAAAACTTTCGCTTCTTTTATTTTTAACTCATCTCCTATTTTTAGTTCCGGTAAATCCTGAACGGGATTGTTATCTTCATCGATAAAACTTCCCTTAATAAATCTCCAACCTGCATCAATAATTTTACATCCTTTTAGTGAAAAATCATAATGTACCGCTTGTAATACAACATCCGTTATCTCTTTAATACAAACAGATGAAACTGCTTCTAGTAAACGATAAGCGATCATTTCATAAATAGCTTTCTCTTTTGCAACTAAAGCTGAAGGTATCCTTTCTGTAATCAACAAACCATGATGATCGGTTACTTTTAGGTCGTTAACGATACGTTTATTCAAACGTCCCCTTTTCATTTTAGGCACTATTTCTCGAAACTTGTCTATTTCTTCTAATATCCCTATTAAATTGGGAATTTCTCCCCAAATATCTTCGAGAATATATTTACTCCCGGTACGTGGATAACTGATAAATTTCTTCTCATAAAGACTCTGGGCAATAGTAAGAGTTTCTTCTGAGGAAAGATTCAATTTTATATTGGCCTCCTTTTGTAATGCTGTAAGATCAAATAATAAAGGTGGTTGTTCATTAACAATCTTTTTTTCAAATGTTGTTACCGTAGCCATTGCTTGACGTTGAATGAATTTCAGTGCATGATCAGCCTGTTTACTATCATCCCATTTGATTAAAGAAAGACTTTTGAAATCAATAAAATCCTTTCGATGTTCTAACTCAATTTGCCAATATTTCTTAATTGTGAATGCTTTGTTTTCCAAGAATCTTTTACAAATGAGAGCCAATGTAGGAGTCTGTACCCTTCCGAGCGAATAAACACCTGCTCCGGAAGCAATAGTCAAAGCTTGTGAGGAATTGATTCCTACCAGCCAATCTGCACGACTTCTTCCTCTAGCTGCAAGATATAAACCATCAAATTCCTTTCCTGGTCTCAGATTTTCAAATCCTTTAAGAATCGCTTTTTCTGTTAGCGAACTTATCCATAAACGCTCAAATGGTTTATTGCATTTAAGGTATTCATAAATATAACGAAATATCAATTCTCCTTCACGTCCGGCATCTGTAGCAACAATGATACTTTCACAGTTTTTTAAAAGCTGCTCAATGGTTTTCAATTGTTTCAATGCGCCTGCATCGGGAATATTGCTATTGTTTTCCTTTAGCTTACGCACTGTAAGTAAGAATGGATTGGGTAATATTGGTAAAGCTTCTCTTTGAAATCCTGTAATACAGTATTCTTCAGGCATTGCCAAAGACACTAAATGTCCAAACGCCCAGGTTACATAATAACCATTGCCCGTCAGGTAACCATCTTTTTTTTCAATGGCACCTAACAGGCTGGCTATTTCCCGAGCAACGCTCGGTTTTTCTGCAATTATTACTTTCATGTTATGAATGTTTACACTACTTAGATTTTTCGAGCTTTCGATTTAGCGGCAGCTTTTGGTTTTTCCTGTTTTTCTTGTTGTTGCTTACTGTCGGGATTATTCTGTGCAGTTTTCAAAGGTTCTTTGATTTTCTTAGTAGCCTCATTCGTTTTACCTTCGGAATTAACAGCAACTTGTGTTTTATTTTCTTCTTTGGGTTGCGCTTTCTCTTTCACTTTATTGGGGTTGTCAAAAGAAAAGCCTGTTTTTGCGGTTTCTTTATCGAAAGTAATGTAACCCTGATATTCCTTCCCTTTTTTGTCAATCAGACCACTTACATACACTGTTTGCCCCTCTTTGAACTTTTCATATTGTTGATCGTCTAACTCTTTTCCTCTGAAGATGCGTGGTGCTTCTTGTTGTTGAGTCCCTTTATGTTGTTGACTTTGTGATTGATTATTAATATGACCTCTGTCAAAAAGGAACTCTACGTAACGTTTATCTGCATTGAATTGAACAGAAGCATTGAACGGTTCTCCTTTTTTAGAAATCATACCCTCGATATATAAAGATTTTCCTTCTGCCAATGTCTGTTTTTGTTGTTCATTCAGCTTTATCCCCTTTATCTCATCGGGAATTTTGATAAAATCGGTACGAAGAGCAACCAGTTCATTAGTCAGCCTATCTACACTGACTATGGAAGGTATCGTTTCTCCTGTTTTGGGATTGGTCAAATCAACCACACGTCCCATGTTTCCGGTTTTGAGTAAATTGTCTTTATCTTCTTTGGTAAACTCATGACCAAAAAATGAAAAATTCAACTGGGGTTCTTTACGAATCCCATGGATAGCGACAATTACCTGACCTTCATCATTAGATTGAAGGGATAGCCTTGCATCCATACGAGTGACTGCTGTTCCTAAATTCAGACTTATTGGCACCAATTCATTTGTCTTATAGCCTTTTAACAATGGATCGAGTAGATTCATTTTTTCAAGGCGTTCTTTACTTAATCCAAGACTGGACATTGCGTTCCAATCTATCTGCTCTAACTTGTAACGGTATTCACCTGCTTCCGTTGTTGATTGTGTTGTTTCCATATTATTTTTGTTTTGTGATTTATAATCGGTTTGTATCTCATGTGCTGTAAATAGCTTTTCCCCAGCTTTAGTAGGATTATCAACTTCCTTTTGCATTTTATTGGCTATAACAATAGCATCCTTTGCAGAAACTCTAAAAAAGTTAAAATGGGTTGGGTTTTTTAATTGATGCAAAAAATTGCTGAAAAAATTGCTGAACAGATCGCCATGTTTATCGACTCTCATAAACTGAGTTTGATTCTTTTTATCAGGAAGTACTGTTTCTAATTCATTATTTTCTCCAAGACCTTTTACTGCCTTAATTTTATTTTCTCTTTTATCCAGTACCAACAAAATATCCGAAAATTGCTCTGGAAATTGTAGTCTATCTATATTTTTATCACTCATTACATCGGTATTAAAAATTTGTTTTTCCAAAAATAATTACATGAAATAGTTCTTTAACTAAATTGACTTACACTGACATTAGTTGTCTCCTTTTGTCTTTTCTTTTTTGAGTGGTGCATTAAAACTATCCCGGATAAACTGATGCACATCCGAAAGTTTATAATAAATTTTCCCACTGATTGTGTAATAAGGCAACTTCCCTGATGAACGATAACGCTGAAGTGATCGATTGCTAATTTTTAGCATCTGTAGTAAATCCTGGTTATCCAGTAATTCTTCTCCATCGATATTATTTCGTTTCTTTTGAGCATCATGTATATGTTCATTCAGGATATCGAAACGATCCATAATTCGTTCCATCCATGCTATAAATTCCATTCTATCTATATTCATACTTTTATTTTAACACATTACACAATTACTTATTGATAGCTGTACAAATTTGAAAAGTATGAGTGTAATTGTCCGCCAAGATATACCAATTGAAAATGAAGATTTTCTAAATATTATTCATTTTCATAATGCCAAAAAACAACTCTTATGTTCATATTATTCAAAGTATAAAAGAGGTGAATACGGATATGTCAATTGGTATTTATGGGCATAAAAAAACAGCGTGATAAAACGCTGTTTTTAATTATTAAGTTGTAATATAATTATAAATCCTTATCCATATATTCTTCCAATGCTACTTTAAGTTTATCTAGAAAAACCGTTCTTGAACCTGTTCTTTCTTTCATTCGATGAAAAGCATGATGAATGTCTCCTAAAGGAGTTCGAAATAAAATATGAAAAGCAAGACTAATTTTTCGAATTCCAATTTTCCCATGTGAAATTGCTCCTGAAACATATAAAGCATAAATCAGTTCAATAAGAGCATTTTTAGAATCTGTCCAAAAGATTTCCTTAACCGATTCTGGATTTTGCAAAATAGAATTTGAATTTGGATTTGGATTTGTTTTTTCCAACAGATACGTATAAAGCAGTTCGTTAGCAATGATTCGGGCTACTTTGTAATCATAATAGGTAGAAAAACTAGGATCTATTTCAAATACAAAACTATTGAGTCCATTATGATAATTTATTTTACCCAACATGAAATATTCCCTATCTCTATCTATCCTTCCTGAACGATAATATCTATGAAAATCTGAATTACAAATGTATTCTTTATATTCTAGCTTTAATTCTTCTAGTTCATTAGAAAAGAAATTATGATACATTTTTCCATCGTTTACAGGACATGAAGTCTCTGTTCGAAATACTTTATTGTAATAAATTAGTTTACCAAGTATTTGAGGTTTTATATTCTTAAAAAAGTTTATCTCTTCGGAATCATCTTTAAAACCAACTTTTAAAATTTGATTTTTTATTTTAGCTAACAATTCTCTTAAATAAGTTGCTATTTGATAGGATTCATCTATTAAATTTGTTGTTTCTTCTGAAACTTTTTTCTCAAATATTTTTATTTCGTCAAGTAAAGTATTTAAAGATTTTCTCATTGTATATCCTTATTTTTAATCTCTAAAAAAAAATATAGCTAAAACCAAAAAAATCAAATTTCTCAATCTATTATTCAAAAACAGACAAAAATTAAGACACTAAAAACAGCTATGTAATTAGAAGATTACATGGGTTAAACTTATTTTAATTATACAAAAAGTCTTGAATAACTTTATTTCGTTTAGTTAAACATTATAATTGTAATAACCTATAAATTATCTAACACAGTATCTAAAAGTTTATTGCATACAAAGTAAAAAAAAAACTACAATAAATTTAAATTAATAAACGATATAGAAGTTTAAATATTTTTCATCAACAAAAAAACAAATACTTCTTGTCTAAAATTTAAAAATCCTAGTTACAAAAACTTCAACTATACGCTAAATTAGTATATCCATTTCATTATTTTTTTCTTTCTTTCGTTTAGATTAGTTTCTTTACTTTTATTACAATTGATTAAACATAATCAGAACAAAAGAGTTACAAATAATTAAATTTTGGTTTGTTATTTTAAAAAGATTAATCAAAAATAAAAAGTATTAAAAATACTTTTACATACTGGCAAATTAGGTTTGAAATAGGATTAATATCAAGGCTTATTCTAAACCTAATATTTTTTTCATTTTTTCATGATCGGTTTCACCTCCTGCAAAATCGTCAAATACTTTTTGTGTAGCTTCTATAATATGCTTTTTGATAAACGGCACACCTTCTCTTGCTCCTTGTTCAGGACTTTTAATACAGCACTCCCATTCTATTACTGCCCATACATCACAACCATACTGTGTAAGTTTACTGAAAATACCCTTAAAATCGATCTGTCCATTACCCGGTGATCTGAATCTTCCCGCCCTGTCAGTCCAGTCTGCATAACCTCCGTACACCCCTTGTTTACCTGTGGGGTTAAACTCGGCATCTTTGACATGAAAGGCTTTAATAAATTCATGATAGTGGTCGATGTAAGTTAAGTAATCCAGCTGCTGCAATAAAAAGTGGCTGGGATCATAAAGCATATTTACTCTTCTGTGATTACCTGTAGCTGCCAGAAAACGCTCAAAAGAAATACCATCATGCAGATCTTCACCAGGATGTATCTCATAACACACATCAACCCCATTATCTTCAAAATGATTCAGGATAGGAAGCCATCTTTTTCCAAGTTCCTCAAACCCCGCTTCCACTAATCCCTTTGGGCGCTGCGGCCAAGGATAGAAAGTATGCCATAACAATGCCCCAGAAAATGTGGCATGTGTTTGAAGTCCAAGTCTTCGAGATGCAGTCGCTGCTTTTTTAACCGCATCTATTGCCCACTCGGTTCGGGCTTTAGAGTTATTTTTTACTGCCACGGGCGCAAAGTTGTCAAACATAATATCATAAGCCGGATTCACAGCCACAAGCTGCCCCTGCAGATGTGTGGATAGTTCAGTTATCTCTAAGCCGTAACTGTTTATTTTTCCTTTAAGTTCATCGCAGTAATCCTGACTCACCGCGGCTGTATCAAGGTCTATAAGCCAGGAATCGGATGTCGGAATTTGTATGCCTTTATAACCTAGCTCTGCTGCCCACTGGCACAAACCATCTAATGAATTATATGGCGCTGTCTTTCCTATAAACTGTGCAAGAAAAATACCTGGTCCTTTTACTGTTTTCATATTATTCTAGTTTTGTCCATGCAGCATTATTGCTATCGCTTTTTACAGCTGCGTTTATAAATTGTAATCCCCTAAGCCCGTCATAAACTGTCGGGTAATGCGAGCTACCCATAGTCTCTCCTGCTAAGATAAGCATTAAATGATGGGCAAAACCTCGATATACACTGGCAAAGGCTTCAAGATATCCTTCGGGATGCCCTGCTGGGATTCTTGAGAGCAATGCCGCTTCTGGATAAAGTCCATTGCCATTTGGCGTAAAGATTTTTTTAGGTTCATCAAGCCAACGCGTAATTAATTCGTTAGGGTTTTCCTGATGCCATTCTAAACTCCCCTTCTCTCCGTATATTCTAATTGAAAGGTTATTTTCTTCCCCAGCAGCAATCTGAGAAAATGACATCGTACCCTTGGCACCATTTTCCATGCGCAGCAGTATATTTCCGTCATCATCCAGAATTCGGCCTTGTCCAAAACGGCCAAGGTCGGCAGCTAGTTCTGTAATTCTTAAACCTGTAATAAATTCAGTCAGGTTTTCCGCATGAGTACCAATATCTCCAATAGCACCACCAAGTCCCGATTTTGCGGGATCAATACGCCAAAAATCTTTGGGACTTTCATTATTTTCCACAGCACTGGACATCCAACCCTGTAAATATTGAACTTGTATTTTTCGTATTTTACCAAAATCTCCATTGGCCGTCATCGCTTTGGCCTGAACTACCATAGGATGGGCGGTATAATTATGTGTCAGTGCAAATAAAAGCCCAGTTTGTTCAACTACACTTACCAAGTCCTGAGCCTGCTCAATACTTAAAGTCATAGGTTTATCACACACTACATGAAAACCGTTCTCAAGCGCCATTTTAGCGGGCGCATAATGCAGGTAATTCGGTGTAGTAATCGCTATAAAATCCATGCGTTCGCCAAGTGGCAGCTGTTTTTCTGCGAGTATCATCTCTTCAAAATCAGCATAACATCTCTCTTCAGGAAGATATAAGGCTTTACCGCTCTGTCTGGATTTTTCCGCTGAACTGCTAAATGCACCACAGACTAAATCTATCATCCCGTCTATCCCTGCGGCTTTACGATGAACATCTCCGATAAAAGAGCCAATACCGCCTCCAACCATTCCCATTCTTAGTTTTCTCATAGCTTATTGCTTATACTCTATTTTTTCATTTTTAAAAAAAAAGGAGAACAGTATAGTTACCACAACAGCAAATCCCGCAGGAAACAGCCATATAGCCTGCCAGTTGTGCCCACCAACTCCTTTGACGTATTTATACATATCGGTTATATAGCCTGCTACAGCAAATCCCACAAGCATACCCACGCCATATGTTGCTAATGTTATAAGACCTTGAGTAGCGCTTTTTTGATGCTCTCCTGCTTTAGAGTTAGTATAGATCTGACCGCTTACAAAAAAGAAATCATAACATACTCCATGCAGGGCAATACCTGTAATAAGCATAAAAGAAAATTCTCCTGCATTACCAAATGCAAATAAAATATAACGCACTGACCATGCCAGCATAGCTGCAATTAAACTTGCTTTTATACCAAAACGTTTAAAAAAAAATGGCAGCAAAAGCATGAAACCAACTTCAGATGCCTGACCAATGGTCATTTTACCTGTAGGATTCGCCATCCCAAGTTCTGACAAAAAGGGGTTGGCATTCTGATAATAAAAAGCAAGTGGTATACAAATCAGTATAGAGGCTATAAAAAAGAATAAGAAGTTTTTATCCGCTAGAAGTTTCAGTGCATCAAGTCCCAAAATTTCCTTCAGCGAAGATCTTTGCCTCAAAGCTATTTTGGGTGGTGTAGCCGGAAGTGTAAAACTATATACCCCAAGTACTGCCGAAGCGATTGCTGTTACTAAAAATGTATTCTTAAGAAGTCCCATTCTTATGGCAGAGGCAGAATCCCACTGAAATACATAGCTGATTGCAAGCCCTGCCACAATCCACCCAACTGTCCCCCAGACCCTAATGGATGTAAAATCGCGGGACGGATCATTCATCTGATTAAATGAAACTGAATTTACCAGAGCCAGTGTAGGCATAAAACCAACCATATAAACTAGCATATAAGGATAAAAAGTCTCGAAATTTTCTGCTTTAAAAAGCAAGTACATCAATACTGCGCCTGCCAAATGCAGTAAGCCAAGAATTTTCTCAGCATTAAAAAAGCGGTCGGCTACAAGACCAATGACAAATGGCGCTATGATTGCACCCCACGATTGAGTAACAAAGGCCATAGCACTTTGTGATCCTGTAGCATTAAGACTGTTGGACAAGTAGGTACCTAAGGTAACAAACCATCCTCCCCATATAAAAAACTCAAGGAACATCATCAGTGATAACCTTGCACGTATTTGTATTTTCATCAGTTATTTCAATTTAGCTGCCGCATTTATTAATAATGCTTTTGTAGCTTTAATTCCGTCTTCTTCGCTCAAACTATCACCCTCATATTCTATACCTATCCTCCCTCTATAACCTGCATCTTTTACGATCTGCAGCATCTTTACATAATCTATAGTGGTTTCATTGCCTGTAGCATCAAAATCAAAAGTCTTGGCGCTAACGCCTTTAGCAAATGGCATGAGTTCTGCAACCCCTCTGTATTTATCATATTCTTCAACACATTTATTGTATTCTCGTTTCAAGCAGAAGTTGCCAAAATCAGGTAATGTACCACAGTTTTTTAAATTAATCGCTTTCATAACCTGTGTAAGTTTATCACCATCAGAGGATAAACCGCCGTGATTCTCAACAATTACATTTATTTTGCTTTTGTCGGCATATTCAGCAAGCCTGCCCAAACCATCAACCGAGTTTTCTTTCCATATCTCAAAATTTTCCGCTCTGCCGGATAAATTTACCCTAATTGAATGACAGCCCAGACCTGCAGCGGCATCTACCCAGCGAGAGTGATTATCAATTGCATCTTCGCGAAGAGCCTTGTTTGTAGATGCAAGTCCGCCCTCATTGTCAACCATAATCAGCACATTGCTAACCCCGTTGTCAGCACTGCGGTTCTTAAGCTCCTTAACTAATTTACTGATAGATGACGTAGTATTACTGCGGTCTATGGCGTAAAGCATACTTACATATTCAACAGCATCAAAGCCTAGTTCTCTGGCCTTATTAGCAAAATCAAGCGGGTCTAAAACCTTTGAAAGGATGGCTTTATGTAGTGACCATTGTGCCAGGGAAATTTTAAAAAACAAGTCTTTTTTAATCTGCGTTTCATCCGGTAAATCAAAAAAAATATCTAATGGGTTCATAATTGGTGCCAGTCCTAAAGTTAGGCCGAACTTACCCGTATTTTCAAGAAAAGATCTTCTATTCATAATATGTACTTTTTTATAGTGTTATTTATAATTGAAATTTAGAAATATAATCTGCCAACATATACTGCATATATTTACAATACCCCCTAACCTATGCTTCATTTTGAACCTAATAAAGTGTTCTTGTTGTTTTCAAAATTTTAACAACTTAATATTAAACAGTAGTTGTATTTTTTTTTAATAAACGGATTCCATAATTTTTATACATTTTAATAAAATTCCGTAGCTGACGCTTTAAATTATGATCATTCAACAAATTCTACAAGCCATAATTTGAAATATATGCTGAAAAAAAAAACATTTTTCGGATTGACCTTTTCAGACAAAAACATCACTATAGCTGTATTAGAAAATGTACAGGATTTTATGAAAGAGAGAGACACTGTAAGCCATTGCCTTTTTACAAATGAATATTATACAAAAAAAGATTCGCTAATTCTATCCGCCCGCATAGAGGGGTATCCCTTTAGGAATCTTTGAAGTTTCATTTTCTAAAATAGAAATTATTTAATGCTGAGGTCTGAAAAACAAAAACTCAAAACACCATAAAATGATTCTAAATCTTATGAACAAAAATCTACATCAAGTTCGTTCACAATTAAAAAAACTGAAACAAGAAACTGTATAAAAAACCCAAAACCTGAAATAAATTTCGGGTTTTACGTTGTCACACGCATCAGATACTAAAATGATATTCTAATATCTTAATGTCCTCCACTAATCTTTTTGTCAAAATTTATGCCCTGATGTCTTAAAATACCACTTACTTTCCATGCATAAAATATCAAATAAGAAAAACATAAAACACCTACAATATAACTGTTTTGAATTCCAATGTTCTCAGAAACAAAACCTTGCAGCCAGCTAATTATTCCACCACCACAAATCATCATAATAAGGAAACTACTTCCCTGACTAGTATGTTTACCCAGGCCGCTTACTGCTAAAGTAAAGATACATGGCCAAAGTGTACTACAAAACAAACCAACACTCGTGAAGGCATACACGCTTATAATTCCCGTAGTTAGCATTCCAGTCATAAGAGCCAAAATTCCTAATCCAGAAAAAATAAGTAACATTCGGGCAGGATTTCCTTTACTTGCCATGTCAGCAGCAATTAAAACCAAAATAACCACTCCATAAATATAGAAAGGAGTTAAATCATGGTTAGCGATTGCATTTACACCTAAAAAAACACCAAAAGCTAAATAAGGTGCTACAAACCTCAGTATATTTAGAATATTTAAATCATCAGTAAAAGCTTCCACAGCTCCTGTCCATCGACCTATCATTAAACTAGCCCAATATAATGAGATGTAAGGTGCTATGGCTCCAATAGTGTACCCTAAGTTATTTTCCATATAAGAAGGTAAATTACTGGCAGTTGAAACTTCAACTCCTACATATAAAAAGATAGCAAGCATTCCCAGAATAAGTTGGGGATAATTTAGTGCAGATTTTTTTGTTGAAATGCTATCTTCTGCATTCTCTTCTATCGTTTCTGGATGTTCTGGTAAAGCAGAAAATTTTAGTAATACAGCGACGACCAAGAAAGCTAGTCCAAGTATTAAATAAGGTAGCTTAACACTTTCAACACTCAAATCGGTATTTTCAGTTACTGAAGAACCAAAAATGGCAAAACTAACAATTAAAGGTCCAATTGTTGTTCCAAAATTATTAATTCCACCTGCCAAGGTTAATCGTTGAGAACCTGATTTTATTGGCCCTAAAGCAATAGCCAATGGATTAGCTACAGTTTGTTGCAATGAAAAACCTAAGCCTACGATAAACAGACCGGCTAACATTAACGGATAGGATTCTGTATTAGCTGCAGGATAAAATAATAAAGTACCTAAGGCAGAAATTACCAATCCTAATGCTAATCCATTTTTATAGCCAATTTTATTTACCAAGTCTTCTTTTATTATTACCGAAATCCCCATATAGATTAAAGAACCTACCGTATAAGAAATATAAAATGCAATCGATACAAATTGACTTTGACCTTGAGTTAAATCAAATGCTTTTTTGAAAACAGGAATTAAAATATCGTTGCTGGCTGCAACAAATCCCCAAAAAAAGAAGACAATTACTAAAGGTATAAATTGTCCCCATTGGGTTTGTGTGTGTTTTAAAGTCATTATTGTTGTATAATTTTAATTAATTATGTTGTTATTTATTTTTCAAGTTCTACAATTCCATTTGGTTTAGCCATAGCTCTTTTATGATATTCTAATACTTCTAATCCCAATTTATTCAAGTTTTATTAATTATATATTTCTCACAAAATGATTATTTAATTATTCATTTCTTGATTACTGTTTGATTACCTTGTTTTATACTAAATAAACACCTTATGAAAAAAATTGTTTTGGATTTATAATACAACTTTTAAAGAACCATCATTATAAAAACAATCCAAAGTTTTCCCTCTAAATTTTTGTTTGACATTTCCAAAATCTATAAAAAAGGAGCTGAAATTTTTAAAAAAAAGTAATCCGATGAATTCATTAATACAAATACTATTTTAACAATAACAAAACCATTATTTAATTTTAACTAACTAATTAAAAATTTATGTAAAACGATATTCACCGGATATTCTATCTCAAAAAAATGGTTCATTAAGGAAATAAACCCACAAATGTTAAATATTTAAATTCAC
This sequence comes from Flavobacterium daejeonense DSM 17708, assembly GCF_000425425.1. GTDB lineage: Bacteria > Bacteroidota > Bacteroidia > Flavobacteriales > Flavobacteriaceae > Flavobacterium > Flavobacterium daejeonense. The sequence continues at coordinate 24,383 of NZ_AUDK01000010.1, read as the reverse complement.
TACAAGTTAATTATAAAACATTCGATCTTTGTTTAAGATTCATTATAAAGTAAAAAAAATCCATTTATCAAACTTGATTTCTTGATTTTGACGTTACAGAAATATCTATTTTTCTTTATGACAATAAACATCAAAGTCTTGAAAAACAATAAGATTCTAAATACATAAAAAAGTAATCCGATGAATGAATTTGTTAAAACACACTTTTTTTGATTGTAAAAACCAACATCTGATTGTAACTAACCACATCAATCATATAAAAAGGGATTCACCGGATACTTTCTATTCCATATTATTCATGACATTTTAGATAGTTTTATTTTTCAAAACGCCATTTTGCATTTTCCTAAATTACTTTAATATTTTATTCATCTGTTTACCAATAAAATCAGATGCGAACCTGGCATTAATACGGTACAATAAATTCATCATAATTGCATCCTTTCCTATAAAAATACGCTCTTGATTTTTTTCTATTTTATCAATGATTTTTTTAGAAGCATTTTTTGGCGACAAATTAACTCCTGATTTCTGAACTTTGGCATCTCCCAAACCTGGCATCGTAACACCTGAATTCTGCATAATATTTGTGCCAACTGCTCCTGGAAAAACAACAGAAACCCTTACATTTGTTTGTTTAAGTTCTTGCGCTAAACCTTCAGTCATCAGTTTCACTGCTGCTTTAGTTGCTCCATATATAGTTTGACCCGGAACCGGTAAAAAACCTCCCATGCTGGATATATTTACAATATGAGCTTCTGGACGTGTTAGAAGATGCGGTAGAAAACTTTTAGTTATATAAATAGTCCCTAAAAAGTTTACTTTAAATACCTTTTCAATTGAATCATAACTTAAATTATTTAAATCTATAAATGGTTGAATAATACCTGCATTATTAATTATCCCATCTATAAAACCAAGCTCGTTAATTATTGTCTCAACTAGCGTTTCAACTACTTCTTTATCAGTTATATCAACTGGATATATTGAAAGAAAATCCGACCATTCAGAAGCTAATTTGGCTGTTTCTTCAAGTGCTGATTGATTTACATCAAGCGCGACTACCTTTGATCCTCTCTCAAGCAATTGTAGAACCAATTCTCTTCCCATTCCATTTCCACCACCTGTTACTACAATTACTTTACTTTTAATTTTCATCTTTTATAAATATCATTTTACTCCTTATTCAGAAATGTTTGCAACTACCCTACCTAAATTTATTTTATAAATTGGATATCTATTTTTGTATTTCAACAAACTTTTCTGTTGGATTCAATACATTGTTTACCTTTTCAACAATCAATTCTTTATCAAGTGTAAATAAAAAATTTTGCAAAATATTTTGACTTGAATTTCCTACTCTTACAGTATAAATACCGCTTTCTGCAATCCAGGCTAATCTTTTTTCATCAATAGAGGCCAAATCTTTTGGAGTAAGAGTAATGGTCACTTTTTGACGCTGTCCGGGTTGTAATAGATTTGTTTTTACAAAGGCTTTAAGTTCTCTTTCTGGCTTATGCATTGATTTATGAGGAGCCGAAAGATATAATTGCACTACTTCCTTACCTGCTACTTTACCAGTGTTTTTTACATCAAAAGTTAACTTAATTGAATCAGAAAAATTCTTCTTATTTGATTTAATTTTTCCAATACTAAAATTAGTATAGGACAAACCATAACCAAACTCGTAAGCCGGCTTAACATTAAAAGAAGTATTATATCTGTAGCCAACATATATTCCTTCATCATAAATAGCTTGTTTGGGTCTTTTCTCTCCTCTTCCAGGGAAGGATTCCACTGATGGCACATCTTCATAACTCATTGGTAAAGTAATAGCTAAATGTCCAGATGGACTTACTTTTCCAGTTAATACATCTGCAATTGCATTTCCAGCTTCCTGACCTGGCAACCATGTAAGCAAAATTGAATCTACTTTATCTCTCCATGCTGCTACATCTACTGCTGCATCAATATTTAGCAATACAACTACTTTCTTGTTATAATCATGAAAGGCTTTCGAAACACTTTCTATAAGCTGTAGTTCAGAAGGTTGTAAATAATAATCTTTTTCTACATTTCTATCACTACCTTCACCAGCGTTTCGAGATATCGTTATTACTGCCACTTCTGCACTCTTAGCAATTGCTTCTAACTCTTCATTTGTAAACTGTTTTTCGTCTAAAAGTTTTTCAATAGCTAACAAACTGGAACGCTTAGGTCTTTTTGCTTTTTCAACATCAATATGCTTTTTATATAAATCTGTTAATTGTTCATCAAGTTTACAATTTGTATTTAATAAACCTTCAGAGATCGAAACTTTATAAGCTTTATAGACCTCTCCACTACCAGTACCACTTATATAAGTATCGTATGAACCATTACCAAATAAAGCTATTTTATTATTCTTTATTGGCAAAGCCGAGTATTCATTTTTAAGTAAAACTAAAGATTCTGATGCTGCTTTTCGGGCAATTGCTGCATTAGCCTTCAAATCAGGATTATTTGAATTTTTATATTGATTGAATGTAGGCGTTTTAAGAATTAAGTTCAGAATATTTTCAATATTTCTATCTAGTATTTGAATATTAAGTGTGTTGTTTTCAACAGCGTCTTTTATCGCTGAATATTCAGTATCTTTTCCGGGCATTAACAAATCATTACCTGCTCTTACTTGTTCTGAAGGTTGTCGCCCTCCAAACCAATCCGTCATGACAATCCCGTCAAAACCCCATTCCTTTCTCAATATTGTTGTTAATAAGTCATAACTTTCAGATGTATAAACACCATTCAATTTATTATATGAACTCATAATAGTCCAGGGTTTGGCATTTTTAACAGCCATTTCAAAACCTCTTAAATAAATTTCACGCATTGCTCGCTGTCCAATTACTGCATCAACACTGTAGCGGTTGGTTTCTTGATTATTTACTGCAAAATGTTTAACCGATGTTCCTACTCCACATGATTGTATCCCTTGAACCATAGCAGTTGCAATATTACCAACCACAAAAGGGTCTTCTGAATAATATTCAAAATTCCTACCACAAAGTGGGTTTCGTTGAATATTTATTCCGGGAGCCAATAAAATATCTACACCATATTCAAGCACTTCATTTCCCATTGCCTTTCCTACTTCTTTCACCAAAAAGGTATTCCAAGTAGAACCCAAAGCTGTACCTGTAGGAAATGCTGTAGAGTAGTATCTCTTGGGATCATTTGCTCTAAGTGTATCTATCCTTAATCCTGCCGGACCATCAGCCATATATACTGATGGAATACCCAGACGTGGTATTGCAAAAGTACTTCCCGCAGCACCTGGCACTTTACCATCTATTCCACCAGCAACTGGACCAGTTTGATCCGTATTACCTCGCATTCCTGTACCACGAATAAAATTTATTTTTTCATCTAAGGTCATTGCGGCAATAACATCTTTTATATTAGATTTTCCTAATTTAGGGAGTGTTTTTTCTTGTGAAAAACCTATTTTAACTGATAATAATATTGCAATTAAGAGGTGTGATTTCATTAACATTTAATTTTTTAGTGTATTATAAAAGACCAATAAATATTGATCTCATTAATTCAAAATGAGACAAATTAGATACATTTGAATTCATTAAATCTCAAAAACTGTTTCTGATTATTAGTCCTCGTAATTTTAGACGTACCTTTTTATTTTTTTTATGAACAATAAAAAAATAAAAAACTTACATTTAAAACAACTAGGACACTGATTATCAACAAAAACAGGATTTTTATAGTAGTCAATTTTCTTTATATCTTGAATGATAAAAAAGAACTGATCCAGTCTATGCGCTTCAATCAAAATGAATTTCAAAAAAAAATTATGATTCTTAATTTAAAAAGGATTGATTTGACTTCTTAATAACATCATTACTGAAGTTACTAAGTAAATAAGCCCAACAATTAGATAGCTTTTATCTTTCAATTCGAGTGATTACATTCCAAATTATAGCTTTCTAAAGATTACCAAAAAGCCCCAAGAATAGCTTACTATAATTTTCCTTTAAGATATGAATTTCAATAGCTCCTCTCACATTAATCACTTCGACAGCATCTCAAGTTGCGGGTTTTCTAATATCGACTTACAATTTTCATAATTATGAGCTTTATATGATGAAAAGTCCATCATTATCCAAAACTTTTTTAAATACTGTTTGAAATAGAAATAACTTTAAAAAAGAAGTCAATCATTTATTTTAGAAAATAATTGAATAAAGAATTTAAAACAAATTAGAAATTACAAATTAAAATTTGTTCAATTTTAAAAAAAGTAGTTCCTGCTTTTATACAGGAACTACGATAGTATTATAATGTTAGATCCTATTTATTTTCAATAATCTTTTTTCCCTCTACATCAAACATGTCATTCATACTACCAACTAAAGATGTTTCATCCTTTTTATCAAGATACATAGGAACATCCCATCCGCCGCCAATAAATCGAACTGCTAAGGTATTTCCCTTAATCTCTGCTTTTGTTAATTTAAGCGTTTCTGCAGTACCTTCATTACCTATGGTTCCGCCAAGAACACCATCTGTTTTAGTAAGCGTCAGTATCATAACACCATCTCCTGATGGTAAACCAAATACATCTAATTTCCATTTACCAATAAAATACTGCTCCATAGGAGTTAAATTTGTATCAGTTGCTGGAGCAGTTTGCGCATTGGCGGTAAATCCTGCAATTAATAGAATTACCATCATTAACATTTTACTAATTGTTTTCATAATTTTAAAATTTAAATATTTATTATTTGTAACGATTTTATTTTATAGTCAAATACGACTTTATAACTACGGAGAAAGACAGAGCCCTCTCCGCAGCTTATACATTAAAAACTAAACTTAGCTGTAAGCTCAATTGTTCTTGGACGAATTCCGCCTGCTACAACCGTGCGACCAATATATGGAGTTGCGTCTGTAATTTGGTCAGCACCAACAATTGCTCCCTTTACACCACTTTGACCAAGAAAATTAACAACCTGTAATTTTAAATCAAGACTTCTATTTACATGATAATCAACACCTCCAAAATTTTCAATCCATCCCTTATAATTAAATGCATTTGTTGGATTTGCTGCTTGTGGGCCAAAATATCTTAAACTCAACCACAATCTCACATCGCGCTTAAACATGTAATAGCTAGGATCAAACTCCAACAAGAACTTAGACAATTCCGGAATAGTTTTATTATTGTATGAATAATTAGTACCAAAAATTGAATAAGAATAATTTCTATACTCTGGTTTTTGGAACGTCATCAAAAAGTGTACGTTAAAATTCTTAAATGGATTTGAAATAATATCTGTTGTCCAACCTGTTGTACTAATATCATAAATAATTGGGGCAACGATTTGTGTCTGACCTACTGCATTGTAACCAGTTTGAGACGTAACAATATTATTTTTACTAATATGAGTAACTTTAGATACAATACTAAACAGCTCACCTTTATTCCAATAAATACCTCCACCGTAGTTAAGAACATTTAAACTAATATCTTTGGGGATCGATGTTACAGCTCCTGCAACTGGAAATCCTTCTGCATCTCTTTCATTATAATCCCAATAACGAGAATAGGAACTATTATAAACAACATCAGCAAGAAAACCAAAGTTATTAGTTGCTTTCGCTACTATATTTCCAGTAAAAACTTTATTCAAGTGATTTTTAGTATCTTCAACTAATGGTCTGTCCATTACAAACTGATTGATATATTGATCATGAATTTCATTGTTATTTTCATTTTCTAATCGAATACCAAAACCACCATTAAATCTTTTATTAAAGACAATATCATCAGAGAAATACAAAGCAGCCTTGTTTATTTTTGACCTTGAATACCCACCAATACCTGATGATGGTAGTAATCCATTTTGCGTTACTTTTGTCTTAACTCCTGGCATTCCATAAGCTGCAAGATCCATATACCAGTCAAGTAATTTAGGTTGTGCTTCGACTGTTTGATAATAAATACCTCCATGACTTGTTATAGGCGCATTATAATATTGATATGTAAAGCCTCCTCTTAAACTGTGGTTTTTAATTTTATGTGTTAACTCCAATCGTGTTAATGAAGTAGTAATATCTGTTTGAGGATAATATTGTGCAGCAACCATTTGAGCTGACCCATTGTAAACATTATCAGTATCATAATATTTAAAAACGTCTCCGCTAGCCTCTTGCTGATCTGGTTCTTTTATATTTAAACTAATAGGATATTGCAAGGTAAATGCCGCTTTTGATTTCATAAACATAGTAGAATAATCTAACTTCATTTTATTCGCAAATTTATGTTCACCAGTGAAATATAAAGTTCTAGAAATTGTTTTAGTAGCTTTATCACTCATTAAATTAGCAAATTTTGCTTCGCCGGTATTATAATCATTGTAAGGAAAAATACCTGAACCAAGGATATAACTATCTCCACCTAATTTAAAATTATCTAATTCTGATGTTTTACCATTACCATCATACCTCAGTGGCGCATAAGCTCCAAAAATAGCTCTGTCTGCCGCTTGTTTATAAAGCAATTTAAAAGACCCTGATTTATAGCGCTTTGAAATCCCTGCTTTATAAAACTCACCTCTGTCTGCCCATTCTGTAAAACCATAATGGTATCCACTAACTCGGTCATGAACCTGATTCATCGCAAGAATATACCCCCAACCTTTTTTTCCCATTGGACCGGTAATAGCCACATCATAATTGATACTTCCAAAACTTGAAGTATAAACTGAAGCATTACCTTTAAACTTCCTTCCCGGATCACGATCAAATGAGGTTACCATATATCCAACTTTTCCAAAAGTCAATGCACCGTCAGCAAAAGACATTAGACCTATACGACCAATACTACTATCATAACGCCACGTTGACATTGGCATCTGCGTCCAAAACGTATAAACAATAGGCACATCATTTTCACAAATCAATACATCTCCTGCAAAAGGCAATCCAATATTCAACTGTCTTGGACTTGAAGAACTCTCCGCACTCAACATTACATTTCTGTTTTTAACCTCCTTTGAAACCACCGTAGTGTCCGATTTCTGTTCTTGGTTCTTACTAACTTCTTGTGCCATTACTACAGCACCATTTCCAAGCATCATTAGCCCTAGTAAATAGCTTTTGATTTTTTGTTGGTTTGTTTTCATAAATTATTAAAAAATTTGGTTAGATAATGTTTGAATTAAGTTTTAGATCAAAATACAAGGTTTAAACCTAAAATATATGAATCAAAAAACACAATTCTATTACGTAATTATAACGCAATATAAAAACTTTTCTATTACGTGCAATACACGCAATAAAAAATAAGGCTGTTTTTTAACAAAAAAGCACAATAAATAACTCTATTCTTACAAATGAATAACACATAATTAATAGCATATATAAAAATGAGATTTGCATATATTAACCTAAATAATTACATTAAATAAAAAAATACTGCTCATTTTTAAATCTATAGCAATGCTAAAAAAGAGAGATCATACACTAATAGAGTCAAAATGAAACTATCTTAATAGAATTTTGGTATAAAATCATTCATTGTCAGATAGTAATTATGAATTCATAAATGCAAAAAAAATAGAAAGAATACATAGTTTTAGTTTATGCATTCTTTCTATTAAAAGCTATTATCATCAAAACAATAGCCCTCTTAAAGATTTGAACTTCACATTTAAAGTTCTAAAAATCTTTAATTACCAAAAATAATCTGCTTCCCTTTAGTGATTCCAGATTCATTAAAAACATCAATACTATAAAAATATTTATCATCTTTATTTAATCCTGTAAGTTCTACCGAATCTCCATCATAAACCATATACGAAGAATACAATTTATTTTTGTCCCCCCCCCACTTTACTACATAACCAGTAGCAGAATTATCTCTTGTCCACTTCACCAATGCTTTTCGTCCATCATTTACATTTCTTTCAATTACAATATCCTTAGCGTCTTTCGGTTTCTTACCCTGTTTTAAACCAAATATTCGTAAATCAAAAATTGAAAAATTACCTTGAGGTACTCTAATGTTTTCAACTTTTATGTATTTAGCCTTAACAGCTTTGTCCAATTCAATGTAATCATGACAAGCATCTTTATCATTATTACTTTTATCAACAATTAATTTCCAATTTACCTCATCATTTGAGGCCCAAATTTTATAACAATATTGAAGGTTTGTACTTTTTGAATTTAAAGTTGACGCACCCTGATCGGCAAAATTAACCTGAATAGCATTGACTATTGACTTATCGTCGAGTTCAACAGATAACCATTCGCCACTATCACCTGATTGAGCAGACCATAAGGTTTTCAAATTTTCATCAAAGGCATTAGCTATTTCAAATTTTGGATCTTGTGAGGATGCCTTAGCTTTCTTTTTATAAGACAATAACATCCAACCCCTGAATAAATCTTCCTTTTCAAAATTCACCTTTCTTTTAGGAACAATCGTAGGGTAATCACCAAAAGCGGTAAAGGTGCGCAAGACACCATCTTTATCAAAAGCAGCTGGAAACAATCCTATTCGTCGTTCAAAAGCATGCCTTAGGGATAAAGTAATATTTGTTGCGTGCCAATAATTTCCATACTTATCTTGGAAAGTAGTTCCGTGACCTGTACCAGTTGTAAAACCACCTGGCTTATATGAAAATGGACTATAGTTTTCATATTTATAAGGCCCAAAAGGAGAATTAGAAGTATAGACCCCATTCGCATAACTTTTATATTGTGTACCACTTGACGCGTATTGCAAATAATATTTATTATTAAATTTATTTACCCAAGATCCCTCAATAGCACCATTAACATTTTTTTCATTATTTTCTCCTGGCACTTCCCATCCATGTGATGCAGGATTGTGCTTAATTAAATCTACAGGGGCACCTTTTGGCAGCATATTTTGATCAAGCTCAACTACCTTTAGCGGTATAGTATTAGAGCAACCATAGTATAAATAAAGTTTGCCATCTGTATCTTTAAAAAAATTCGGATCATATAACATAATTGGGAAAGGCTGAGACATTGGCTTCCAATTGTCTTCCAAAGGATCAGGATTAAAATAGATAGTACTCGGTTTTTCTGAACTTGCTACAAAATACACTGTATTGTTATATTCAATAACTGTAGGTGCATAGTCACTTATAGGCAAAGTCTTTGATGAAATAAATTTCCAATCTAGCATATCATCAGAATACCAATATCCACCAGATTTTGAAGCAAATAAATAGTATTTGTCCTTAATTAGAATAATATTAGGATCGGCACCTTCTCGAAAGGATTGTTTTCTGAAAGGATTCTGGAACATATAATTTATATTCACAGGACTACAAAATGTTTTATTTTGAGCTAAAATCTCAACATTTAGGTGCAAAAGCGCAATTAGCACCATATATTTATAAATACTTTTCATATTATTAGTTTTTAGAAAAAAAAGCTGTCCTTACATCCATGAGCTATCTAAAGACAAAGAAACAAGCTGTTTTTAAATTTATTTTTTTTCGGGAGTAAGTACTTTTATTTCATGTGTTGGCTTCAACACATCGTTAACTTTTTCAACAAGGGTAGTTTTTCTAATTTTAAACTTCAAATCCTGTTTAATATCTCTTGACGAAGCTCCAATTGAAACTGTATAGTTTCCAGCGTCAGTAATCCAAGCACTTTCTTTTTCACTAAAAGACGCTAAATCCTTCAAACCTAGTTCCATTGTAATGATTTGCTCTTCATTAGGCTCTAACAATTTTGTTTTCGCAAAAGCTTTTAACTCTTGCTTTGGTTTTGAAACACCTGCACCTGGAGCAGTTACATACAATTGAACCACTTCCTTTCCAGAAACTTTTCCTGTATTTTTTACTAGAATTGACACTAAATACTTTCCTTTGACGATTTTTAGAGAAGCTTTAGAGAAGCTAAAATTTGTATAGGATAAACCATAGCCAAATGGATAAGAAACCTCTTTATCAAAAGTATCAAAATAACGGTATCCTACATAGATATCTTCTTCATATAATGTATAATCAAAATTTTTAATATTACTTGATGTCGAATTTTGATTTAATACTTTGGTAGCTTCAATTTTTTGATCATAAGGAAAGTTTGCCGAAGATGCTATATCCATATAATTCACAGGAAAAGTCATCGGTAATTTGGCCGATGGATTTTCTCTACCAACTAAAATATCGGTTATGGAATTCCCCCCTTCCTGTCCTGGCTGCCATACTAACAAAATTGCATCTGGTAAATCTTTCCATGAAGCCGTTTCAATAACACCACCTATATTTAATACAACAATAACTTTTTTATTTTGCTTATGAAAAGCATTACAAACATCTTCCAATAATTTTCTCTCATTGGGTGATAAAGTAAAATCAGCAACATTACGATCAGCAAACTCACCAGCAGTACGACCGAATGTAATTATAGCACCGTTATTTTCAGTTGCATTTTTTAACAAAACTGACTCATTAAAAGTTTTTTCATCTAGTCTTGGAGCAGCTGTAACTTCTGCTATTCCATTATTTTCCAAAAGAGCCTTTTTCTTTTTCTCAGCTTCAATCAACAAATCTTTTTCATAAATCGCTCTGATGTTTTCATCTATTTTAAAATTCTGATTTTTAAGTCCATCTAATAGTGAAACCGTATAAGCTCTATTTACATTACCACTACCTGTACCACCAGCAATAAAATCATAAGATGTATAACCATAGATAGCCACATTTTTATCTGTAAGAGGTAAAGTATTTGCATTATTTTTCAATAAAACGATACCTTCTGTAGCTGAAGCTCGGGTTACTTTAGCATGAGCTCCTAAATCTGGTTTATTTGAATTCTTATATCTTTTAAAAGTTGGTGATTTTAGGATATAATTTAATATATTTTTGACATTTGCATCGATTTCTGCTTCAGTTACAACACCTTTTCCAGCTGTAGCAGCGATTAACTTAGCATGTGATCTTCTTCCTGGCATAATTAAATCATTTCCAGCATGAACCTGTAGAATTGCATCTTTACCAGCAAACCAATCGGTCATCACAAATCCTTTATATCCCCATTCTTTTCTCAAAATCGTGGTCAATAAATCGTAATTTTCTGGTGCATAAACTCCATTAATCTTATTCAATGCTGTCATAATATTCCATGGATTTGATTCTTTTACTGCAATTTCAAAACCTTTCAAATAAATTTCACGTAATGCGCGTTGACTTACTCTAGCATCCGTATTAACGCGATTGGTTTCCTGATTATTAACCGCAAAATGTTTAATAGATGTACCCACTCCATTAGATTGAATTCCTCTAACATAAGCCGCTGCTATTTTACCTGAAATAAGAGGGTCTTCTGAATAATATTCAAAATTACGTCCACAAAGCGGATTTCTTTGAATATTCATACCTGGAGCAAGTAAAATATCTATACCGTATTCATGTACTTCATTACCTATTGATTCCCCTACTTTTGTTACCAAATCTGTATTCCAAGTTGAAGCCAATAAGGTACCAGTTGGAAATGCTGTACAGTAATACGTATTGGAATCATTTGGTCTTGTAGGTGCTATACGAAGTCCGGCCGGCCCATCTGCAACTACAGTAGATGGTATCCCATACTTAGCAAGCGAATTTGTAGTTCCTGCTGCTCCTGGAACTATACTTTGAGTTACACCAACAATTCCATTATTAAATGTTCCAACTGTAGACATTCCTGCACCAATCAATAATGTAGTTTTTTCCTCTAAAGACATGGCTTTAATAATTTTTTCGACAGGATCTTTACCTAATTGAGGAGCATTTTGAGAATACACATTTATTCCGCATAAAATAAGCACCAGAATTCTAAACTTATTTTTACTATTCATAATTTTCAATTATTAACAACTCATCTATTTTCAATGACATAAAAAACAAATGAATCAGATTTACTTTAATTTATTTAATTTTGATTGTTATGTTTGATCCCACAAGATCTTTCGCTTTTGCTTTCAAAATAACATCTCCAATTGTATTATTGGCTTTTACAACAACTAATCCACGACCTTGAAATACTTTTTTAGTATTAGTTTGAAAACTACTCATATCAGACGGATTTCCATTACCTATTCCAACAATACTTGCATCTCCCGTAAGTTCATATTCAATATCAATATTATCAGCATTTGGCACTACATTTCCTTGCTTATCAATTACCTCAACACTTACAAAAGAAAGGTCATTTACAGCTGCATTGATAATATTTCTATCTGTAACCAATCTAATTGCTGCTGGCACTCCGGTTGTCTTCAAAATTTGCGAACAGATTTTCTTACCTCCTTTATATCCTTCGGCGATAATAATACCCGGCTGATAATCCACATCAAAAGTTGCGGTAATCGTACCCTCAGGAATATCTTGTTCGCCTACTATTTTTCCATTTAACTTAAGCACTACTTTTTGACATTTTGTATACACATCTACTTTTACCTTTTTCCCTTCAAGACCTGCCCAGTTCCAAGATTTTATTTCTTGAGGAAAACCCCATGGCGAAATTGCTTCTTTCATACCGGCGACTATAGGATTGCGAACCAAAATTTCAATGGGACTGATATCCCACACCACATCCTGATAGTATGACGCTTGCTTTTTATTCCCGATTAAATCAAAATCTCCACAAGCTGAATTAAAAATAGGCCATTCATCTTTAAAAAACATCCCCATACCAGCTATCCCATAACCATCCGGTCTGGATTCAGGCTTTAATCTTGACTTTCCTATACCAGCTTCACCTATATAATCAAAAGCTGTCCATTTAAAACTTCCAATCATATACGGGCTAACCAAAGATTTATTATAATTCTCTAAAGCAAACTTGGGTAATGATTCAGTAACTACAAATGTTTTATTAGGGTTTCTATCATGCTGTTTGTCAACAAAATTAACTACCGAACTGTCCCTTTGAAAATAGACATCTTTAGCTTCTAAAAAATAATTATATCCTTCTACATCCAGATTATCCATATGTGGAATGTATTCTGTTAATGATTTTTTCGTGTAGCCCGGTAAATAAACGAATGCTTCCGTTACGGGTCTCGTTGGATCCAGTTTACGAACTTCATCAGCTAATTTTTTTGCCAATTCTTGCCCTAACAAATCTGGAGCTTCATAGATTTCATTACCAATACTCCACATAATTATTGAAGGATGATTTCTATCTCTTAACAACATAGCATCCAAATCTTTTTTCCACCATTCGTTAAAATTTAGATTATAATCTTCCGAATTTTTAGGCCTAACCCATGTGTCAAAAGCTTCATCCATTACAAGCATACCCAATTTATCACAGGCATCCAACAATGCTTGTGATGGCGGATTATGACTGGTCCTAATAGCATTAAATCCACTTTTCTTAAGTATCTCAACTTTTCTTTCTTCTGCTCTTTCAAAAGCTGCTGCTCCCAACGGTCCATTGTCGTGATGGATACAACCTCCTTTAAGAATGACTCTTTTACCATTTAATAAAAAGCCTTGTTTACCATCAAATTTAATATCTCTTATCCCAAAACTGGTTTCAACAACATCAACAATCCTATTACCTTCCTTAATTTCGGTTATAGTTTTGTATAAAGTTGGTGAATCAATTGACCAAAGCTTAGGATTCTGTATTGTTATTGATTCCTTTATTTCTGAAGATTGAAGATTTTGTATTTCAATTTTTTTATCAGAAACACCTACAACTTCACCCTTTGAATTAATTATTCTTGTGGTTAGGACTCCATTTTTTATATTATCCCATTTATTAGTCACTTTTACAAGTAAATTGACTTTCGCTTGATTTGAAGATATTTCTGTTGTAGTAACAAAAACACCCCAATGATCAATGTGTAAAGGATCTGTTATAATTAATGATACGTTGCGATAAATTCCTGAACCGCTATACCATCGTGAATTTTTACCTTCATTACGAATTCTTACTGCAATTACATTTTCCTCTCCCTCTTTTTTCAGATAAGGAGTAAGGTCAAAATAAAATGGGGAATAACCATAAGGTTGATTACCCAGATACTGACCATTAATCCAAACATCAGAATTCATATAGACTCCATCGAAATAAATGGAGACTTGTTTACTCAATTCATTTTTTGACAACGTAAATTTCTTTCTATACCATCCTGTACCGCCAACAGTCCATCCTGTCGCAGCTTTTCCATTGCTGTTCTTGGAAAATGGCCCTACAATTTCGTTTGGCGACTGATTAGGTAAATCTTCTATGCTCCAATCATGGGGAAGGTTTACTTTTCTCCAATCAGCATCATTAAAATTATTTCCTTCAGCATTACTTACATTCTCTTTCAAAAACAACCATCCTTCGTTAAAGTTAGTGATTCGCTTATAAGATTGACTTGATACAATAGTTGTGGTAAATATCAATAGAAACGCGAATAATAATGGTCTTGATTTATTTCTTGTCATTTTATTAGTAATTAGATTTATCATGGTTAAAGAATTTATTATACTTCTCTGCATCTTTATTTTTTTTTAAGTTTAATAGTTATTTCTTTGGTGGTTATAGCGTAAAATATATTTTGAATTATTTTATTGTTTTACTAATTCTTCGAACAAATTTTGTAAGTAGTGGAAAGGCTGGCATAGTCATATTGTGATCATAACCCTGAAGTTCAAATAAAGTTACATTTCTATGCCCTACTAATTTTAGCATTCGTGTTAAATATGCGTTTTCTTCATAGCGTCCCAGCAACTCCATTTCTCTGTCACCTGTAATTAATAAAATCGGAGGCGCGTCAGATCGAACAAAATAAAGAGGCGCATACTTGTCTATTACAGCTTGCGTTTCAGCTATTCCATTTTCCTTTCTTACAGTAAAATGAGTAATCGCCTGACCACTCAATGGAATAATCCCTGCGATTTGATTTGCATCAATTTTATATTTCAATAAATATGACTTATCAAGAGCTATCATTAAACTCAAATAACCTCCGGCAGAATGACCCGTGATAAAAATTTTCTTAGGGTTACCTCCATATTCGGCAATATGATTAAAAACCCAAGCTGTAGCAGCAGCAGCATCTTCTATATATGTGGGCGCTTTCACCATAGGCGACAACCTATAATCTACACCTACTACTATGAAATTTGTATTTTTTAACGCTTCTGGAATTTCAGCCCGACCATTAGTAAGACCTCCTCCATGAAACCATATTATTGTAGTAGCATCCTTAGCATTTTCTGGATAATAAACATCCAACTTGCATTTGTCTTTTATATAATCGTCAGTTTTACAAATTGAATCAGGATAATAATTCAAATTAGTTTTTGTTTGATAACCTTGCCCACTAACCAATAGACCACTAAAAATAAGTAAGACTAAAATAATGTGTTTTTTCATGATTATTTATTTTAATTGATAGCACTGAAAATCAATTCATTTACTTACACCAAAAAACAATGCGTTAAAACATTATATTTCATTGCGTATTTTTCACGCTATAAAAATATAAAAATAAATTCAATAAATACGAATAACATTAATTAATTACTCTTTTTTTATATATTTTGATTTTTTATCCTAATATTTCTACACTATTCAAACAAAAAAGATATAGAAGCAAAAAAATGCTACCTAATCTTTTCTAGGTGTCCGTTTTAATTTTAATACTTATAAATATATCTTTCGGCTAAACTCAAATAAATGTTAAAGTCCATTTATACCAACAAAAAAACACCTCAAATACTCCAAGTAGTATTTGAGGTGTTAATAGATAAAAGACACAAGTGTCTATAAAAAAAAACTCTATTTACAAAGCATGTACAATTCCTTCACTTAATGCATTTAAATAATTATCTTGATGAAAACGATACAAATAAGGAGATCGATGTTGTCCTATATTTCTTTTTTCATCTAGCTTAACAATAATTCCCATACTAAGAAGCTTATTTGAAAAATTTCGTCTATCAAAAGTTTTATTTAAAATAGTTTCATATAAAGCTTGAATTTCTGGTAATGTAAATTTTTCCGGTAAAAGATTATACCCAATAGGCTCATGAAAAATTTGATTTCTAAGTGCTAACAATGCTTTTTCGATTATTTCGTTATGATCCATTAATAAATCATTCGGAATCTCATTTACATCAACCCATTTATAATCTTCAGCTATTATATCTTGCTTAATAATTGCTTCTGCGCAATCTATCAATGCATAAAACCCAATAGACATAGTTCGGGCTGCTAACCAATTGCCTTCAGAAAGTCTATCCCAATATTCTCTTCTTTCGTCAGAATTTCTATGAGCACTGTCCCCAAAAATATAGAATTGCTTTAAAAAAATATTCTCTAACGTTGTACGTTCTGTTAAAATTCTACTGGCTGCCAAAGTTAAGCCTTCATTTCTCTTTATATAACCACCAGGAACCCCCCAGCCTAAATTCAAAAACTTTATTAAAAGTACTTTTAGTTGCTTATTTTCATAACCAAACACAACACATTCTACTGAAAGATGTGGCAAATAAACTTTATGCCCATTTGCAACAAAATCATCTAATTCTTCAAGTGTTTCCATAAATTAAAACATTAACTAGATTGCTAAAATAAGTGTAAATCTAATAATTCATTCCTGGTTTGTATAAAATTAATTGAATATTTGGGAAAATTTTAAGCATTATACAGACGCGAATCAATTAACCTTTTTTTTATATTAAATCTTTATCTTCTATCTCTATGTACATTTAAAAAATTTGCTAATATGATGATTTTTAGAATAATTTTGCTGTTCATCATTTGAAAAAAATTAACAAAATCTCTTAAGATTAGTAGGTAAAAAAGACTATTACAGTGTAAAAAACATCCATTTAATTTTATAATCAAAAAGACAAAAAATCAAAACTAAATACACTTTATTTCAAAAAGAAATGGAGCAAACAATCGTTGAAATATTGCCTTTAACTATTTTTGATGACCTTGGTCTCAAAGTAAATCCTTAATATTATCCCATATCAGCTTTTCTGAATTTGTAACCGTATCATCAAAATTATCAATAAAGTATTTGTAATGTATAGCTCCAAGTTTTACATAAAGCTTTTTAGCCTTATCATTACCCCTTATAATGCATATACTCATGCTTCTGTATCCTTTTTGATTGCCAAATTTCGCTACTTCTTTTAAAAGTGCGGAACCTATACCTTTACCCCTGAATACATCTGAAACTTGTAAAGTGAATACGTAAAGACAGTTATCAATTTCTTCCTCTCTGTTACACGCAATAAAACCTAAAAAGTTATTATCCTGATATGCGACAAAGATGTTATGTTCTTCTTTATTTAAAAAATCGAACCATCGTTGTTCAGCATCTGTACAATTAAGATTTTCCAAAAACTTAGAGGGCAACAAATATTTATACTGCTCTTTCCAGTTACTTACAAATAGTTTCGCAATATCTACTAAATCATCTTGCTTTGCGTTTTTTACAACAATATTCATATCCTTTTATTCTTCTTCAACCTCTGTCATTACAATTCTATACTTCCGCAATAACTATATTTTTTTTCTATTAACCTTAATCTAAAATATTAGAATCAATAATTATAGTAAACTCAATAAGTGAATTTTTCTATTTTCTATTTAAACCAATCACGTAAATACTTTAAGCTGTATATTAATTCGTCAGCCATCTTACTGGAAACGATAACCTATTTTTTGTTTTCATCAACTTCAAAATATCGTTCTGGCAGAGTAGTAAAGTTCCAATTAAAAAAAATCATACTTACCAACTCTCCTGAAAACCATTTTCTAGCGCTTTATTGTATTCTTCCATATTGAAAACATAATAGTTAGGAGATTTATGCGCTCCTCCTTTTTTAGTCTCATCCAGTTTGGTAAGAATATTATAACGCATCATCTTTCTATAAAAATTCCCTCTATTGAGTTTTCTGTTTAAAATTATCTCATAAAGCCTTTGGAGTTCCGTCATTGTAAATTTTTCCCGTAGTAAATTTAATCCCACCGGCTTATAATTCAAATCCTTCCGTAACTGCTGTAGCGCAATATCATAAATATCATTATGATCCATTACTAAATTTGGTTTCATATCAACATCATGCCAAGAACAAGCATCGGAAAAGATATCTTTTATCGGCTTCAGAGTACTAAAGTCCACCAAAGCATAATAACCAATGGACACAAAACGTTGTTTATACCAAACATCATCTGGAATACCCTTAAAAAAAGACTCTGTTCGCCTTACTTTTCCAAAGGTCATAAACTGATTAAGAAATACATTTTTTACTCCTGTCCGCTCTTCGAGAATCCTTTTAGCAGAATCAAGTAAATCTTCCTCTTTCTTTACATAGCCTCCAGGAAGTGCCCAGTCTTTCTCTCCTTCAGTTCTCGCCAGCAATACTTTCAAACATTCATCATGAAAACCGAAAACAACACAATCAACTGATATATTCGGCAGGAAATCTTCACGCATGTACTTTGTACTATACAATAAATTACTGTTTATCTCATCAGACATACAAAAAATTTTTCTCAAAGATACCCCTAATTTATTATTTAGCAAGATTTAAAAAAAGTAGCAAATCTTTAAAAAAGTCTAATTATTTTAAACAAAAGACAGATCATCAATACTTGTAAGAAAAAAATAATCATATATAAAAAAAGCATGTGTATTTTTAAGAATAATATATGCTTCATTTTGAAACAAAGAAAATTTTATATAATATTGCTTCATATTAAAGCATTTGTATTTTGCTTACTCAAATGATGTTATAAAAATGAAGACAATTTTAAATTTAACTATCTTTCTTCTTATATCTTGTAGCGTTACCCCACAAAAAGAAATTTCGAAGAAAATACCAGCGGATACATTTTCAAGCAACTGTCATTCGGGATTAGCTAAACATTACAATAGTTCCCAAAATGCAATAAACATTATTCCTAATTCTAACCCCTCACTAATAGGCATGATAAAAATTGATGGTGGCGATTTTTTAATGGGCGCACCTGACATTCTGGGCAGAGACGATGAATACCCGCAACACAAAGTAAGTGTATCTTCTTTTTATATGGATGAAACAGAAGTAACGAATTCCCAGTTTGCAGTATTTATTAAAGCAACAGGCTATGTAACAACTGCGGAGAAAGCCCCTATATGGGAAGATTTGAAAAAACAACTTCCACCGGGTACTCCAAAACCTGCTGATAGCCTACTCATTGCGGCTTCTCTGGTTTTTAAACCCACGTTAGGTCCTGTACCATTAAATAATCCTGGACTATGGTGGCAATGGAAAAAGGGAGCCGACTGGAAACATCCTGAAGGTCCCGAAAGTTCTATTACAGGAAAGGAGAACTTCCCTGTAGTTCAAATATCATGGGATGACGCTATAGCTTATGCTCGGTGGGCTGGTAAAAGATTACCAACGGAGGCAGAATGGGAATTTGCAGCACGGGGAGGTTTAAAGGATCAGCCCTATCCTTGGGGAAGTGAAGAACCATATGATGGTAAACCTAAAGCCAACACATGGGATGGTCAGTTTCCCTACAATAATACCCGAAAAGACAACTATTCTGGATTAGCTCCAGTAAAAAGTTATGCAGCAAATAACTTCGGTCTCTTTGACATGGCTGGCAACGTTTGGGAATGGTGCAATGACAATTACAGCAGTGATTATTATAGACAACTTTCTTCAGAGACATCAAAAAATCCTACAGGTCCGATTGACAGCTATGACCCAAATCAACCTGGTGTTCCTGTTAAGGTTATTCGAGGAGGCTCTTTTATGTGTAATGAAAAATACTGTTCAGGTTACAGAGCATCTTCAAGAATGATTTCAAGTGCTGATACGGGATTGCAAAATACTGGTTTTCGCTGTGTCTTTTCAATAAAATAAAACCAACTATCATAATGATTAACTTAGGTTATACCATATACAGAAAACTTAAAGCAGACAAAAAATTTTAAAAACTTAACAATTTATTATCAACATCACTACATAAACTAAATTAGTACTATGAAAAAAATATTTTATATACTCCTTGGTCTTTTTTTGCTTAACTCCTGTGGAGCGGGACCTAAGAAAACAGAGGCAACAAAACCGGAAAAGACTCAAAAAAGACCCAATATCGTCTTTATCATAAGTGACGACCATGCCTATCAGGCAATAAGTGCCTACGGAGGAAGATTAGCCAAAGTGGCACCCACGCCCAATATTGATAGGATAGCTAAAGAGGGAATGCTTTTCAATAACTGCCTTGTTACAAATTCAATATGTGGTCCTTCAAGGGCTACTATAATTACAGGTAAGTACAGTCACATGAATAATTTTATTGACAATACCCTAGGAACTGAATTCAATTTTAGTCAACAAACTTTTGCAGAATTACTACAGCAGGCTGGCTATAAAACAGGGGTACTTGGCAAACTACATTTAGGAAATACACCAACAAAAGGTTTTGACTATGTAGATATACTGCCTGATCAGGGAACCTATTACAATCCTCAATTCATTAACAAGTCAGGACAATATCAGATAGAAGGTTATGCTACTGAAATTATTACTGATAAAGCATTAAAATGGATAGACTCTGTTAAAAATATTAATCAGCCATTTATGCTTTTTGTTGGACACAAAGCCCCGCACCGAGCTTGGCAACCAGGACCAAACGAACTTGGTATGTATGAAGGTATAGAAATCCCAGAACCAGAAACGCTATTTGATGATTATTCCGGTAATAGAAAAGTTGCTTCATTAAACTATACATCAATTGCAAAAGCAATGAAAATGGCACAGGATATAAAAATCACAGATAGACGTCAGGGTGGTTTAAATACCAAGCAACAAAAATTGTGGGACTCAATCTACAGTCCTATTAATGAGAATTTCAAGAAAGCTAATTTGAAAGGAGATGACTTAACCCGATACAAATACCAACGATATATGAGGGACTATTTAGCCTGTGTAGCGGGAGTAGACAAAGGTGTTGGCAAAGTTTTGGATTACCTGAAGGAAGCAGGAGTAGATGAAAATACTATTGTAATTTACACTTCTGATCAGGGCTTTTACCTTGGCGAGCACGGATGGTTTGATAAGAGATGGATGTACAAAGAATCTTTAAAAACTCCATTACTTGTTAAATGGCCAGGAAAGATTAAAGCAGGGCAGGTTAACAATGATTTGGTTTCAAACCTTGATTTTGCCGAAACGTTCTTAGATCTTGCACAAACAACGATTCCTACTGATATGCAGGGCAACAGTATTATTCCTCTGTTAAAGGGCAAAACACCTTCAGACTGGCGTAAAGCACATTATTATCACTATTATGAACATCCTTCGGAACATGATGTAAGGCGTCATTACGGTATCACAACAGACAGGTATAAACTAATACATTTCTATTATGATATGGATGTTTGGGAATTATATGACCTGAAGAAAGATCCAAATGAACTACAGAATGTTTACGGTAAGCCTGAATATGCTAATGTTCAGAAAAAGCTACATAAAGAACTTGAAATGTTAAGGATTAAGTATAAGGATAATGATAACTTAAATCAGAAATTCATAAATGAATACAATGAAAAAGTTAAGAAAAATCCGCATATCGAGTACTGGAAACTTTAAAAATAAATTGGAAAAGATTATTTCAGGAGCATCTTAAAAGTCAAAAAAAATATACTTATACTTTAAAATTCCATATACATTAGATTATAAATGAGAAAAATCTACAGAAAAAGTGGTTAACATATACTGTGTAATATTAAGATAATAAGGTTTAATAACCTCATTATTTTTTTTATATTGAAATTTCAAACAGATTTATGACAAAAGAAGAGGTACTATCGGAATAATTTTTAAAACAATTCAAAAAAAGGACTTATTGGAACTGTTAAAAATGGACAAATGTATTAATCTAAAACACAATTCAAGACTGAATTATTAGAAAACAACAATTAACAACCTATTTTCTAAAATAGAAAGTAAAAAAATAGCTTTATATAATTCTAATTATTATATTTATTCCATTAAAAACTAAATCTTTGTAAGTTACCCTATTAGTTACCCTGTTCTTCAATAAAATACCGAAAACCCTATATTTACTGGAATTATTATAAAGGTTCCGGAGCCTCTTTCTCCGCCAGCTGGAAAGCAAATTGAATTAAAACCCTTAAAATCGTATGATTTTAAGGGTTTTTTCTTTTATCATATAGTCAAATTATTCATTCATTCGTGAACCTAAAGGGATAAAATCGGTTACCCTAAACAATCCAAAATTTGGGTAACCGATTTTTATTTCAGACTAGTATTCACAGGGCTTCACAGCCAGTTCAACAACCAGTTTAAAAACTGTACATCTTGTGGATTAGTCAAATTGAAGTTAAATTTAATAACAACTAAAAAGGTCACTACAATGAAAACAAAAGTTTCAATTCTCTTTTATGCAAAGAAAGCGAAAGCAGCTGCAAATGGTTTAGTTCCTATCTACACTAGAATTACAATCAATGGAAAACGTATTGAGTTAAGTACAAATCGATTTGTAGAAATATCCAAATGGTCCACAGAAGCAGGTAAAATGAAAGGTACATCTGAAGAAGCTCGTTCAATAAATAATCATCTTGATTTATTGAAAAGTCAAATAAGAGATGCTGAAATGGAATTAATCCATAAAAAGACAGTTATAACTACCGAAACAATTAAGAGCAAACTATTAGGAGTAGATGAACGTACACGAATGCTAGTTCCTATATTCCAAGACCACAACAATAAAATAAAAGAATTGGTTGGCAAAGAATACGCTCCAGAAACATTAGAACGCTACACTACTTCACTCAAGCATACTATTGAATTCATGAAATGGAAATACAATGTTTCCGATATTGATATTACCAAGATTGATCATGCCTTTATAACCGATTACGAATTCTGGTTAAGAAGCGTTAGAAACTGTGCTAACAATACAGCCGTTAAATACCTTAAAAACTTCAACAAAATCATCAAAATTTGTTTGGCTAATGATTGGCTAGATAAAAACCCATTTGCAAACTACAAATCAAAAGTCAAAAAAGTAGAACGAGTTTATTTAACTGAAGCTGAAATTCAAAGTATAATCGAAAAAGATTTCAAAACCGAAAGACTTTCATTGGTTCGCGATATCTTCCTTTTTAGCTGCTTTACTGGATTAGCCTATATTGATGTCAAAAACTTAACAAAGTCGCATATAAGCTACGGTATTGACGGTGAGAAATGGGTTTTCACACATAGGCAAAAAACTGAAAGTGCATCTAAAATTCCAATTCTTCCAGTTACACAAATGATAATCGATAAATACGAAAATCATCCGCAATGTAATAATGAAAACAAGTTACTCCCTATTCTATCCAATCAAAAGATGAATGCGTATTTGAAAGAGTTAGCTGATATTTGTGAAATAGACAAAGAACTAACATTCCACATTGCCCGACATACGTTTGCAACAACCGTAACGCTTACTAATGGAGTTCCAATTGAAAGTGTAAGTAAAATGCTTGGTCATAAAAATTTGAGAACTACTCAACATTATGCAAAAGTGTTGGACAGAAAAGTGAGTGAGGATATGAAAATGCTAAAGCAAAAGTTTTTAATTAACTTAAATAAAAAAATTTCAAGTTGAAAATAAAGTTTAATTTTGTTTGATTTTAATAATTTACTATATGAGTAGTAAGGCATCGCAATCAGTACGAGATTTTTATGTTCAACATGGTAAAGAAAATCTAAAGAGTGGTCAGTTTAACATATATAGGAGAGAAGAATTTGCTTGTGATTCAACTTCATTACCAACTAATAGAAGAGATTTCTATAAAATATCTCTTATTATTAACGGTGAAGGTGTCATTTCTTCATCTGAAAAATCTATTAAAATAAAAGATAATACAATTACATTCATGAATCCTATGATTCCCTATTCATGGGAACCAACTTCCAATAATCAGACTGGTTATTTTTGTCTTTTCACAGAAGATTTTATAAACTCAAATCTTAAAAATAATAGTTTATCTGAATCTCCTTTATTTAGTTATCCCTTATAAAACAAATAACTACCTGATTGTTATTTTATTACTATAAAATTTAGCTAGAAAGAGATGGTAATAATTGCCGAAAAAGGTATATTCGAGTATAAAAAAGTGGCAATATGTTAGGCAAAATAAAACCCGATTTACAACAAAATTTATTCAAAACTAGACTCACAGACCTTATCAACCTTGGACATCCATTGGTAAAATTATCCCAAGAGATTTCTTGGGATAAAATGGAGGTTGAGTTCGAAAATTTATATTCGACTCAAGGAAGACCCTCAATACCGATTCGTAAAATAGCAGGAATGTTGCTCTT
>NZ_KE384374.1:22929-163328 GCF_000425425.1 Flavobacterium daejeonense DSM 17708 | reverse complement strand
ATTTTATACTGGCATCTAAAAGAGATAAATTATTTGATATGAGATATTTAACAACTTTTAGTTTAAAATCTAAACTAAAAACTGTTTTAGTCTTATTGATTTTTAAACCTAAAATTCCTTTGGATTTGTATAATCCAACCCATCTTCTAAGAAGCGAATGATCTATACCAACTTCTTTCGAAATAGCACCATAAGAACGATGATCATTAGTGTGCTTTAAAACTTGTTCAAGTTTGAATTCTGATGAAAATTTTCTTTTTTCTCTCATAAAAAATGCCCCAAATAGTGTCTAACTTTTTGGGGCATGTTCATAAATTAATTTTTATCAGGGTTTTTCTTTTTTACAATAATTCCGCAGACATTGAATTGTATTTAATCTGATGTTCAATAAAAATTAATTGAATTTCCGAAAAAGATAAATCAGCATTTTCAATAGAAATAAGACTGTTTTTTTCTTCTGTTTTAAAATTCAAAATGGCATTGGGACTTAAATTTAACAAATCATGAGTAACCCAAAACTTTTGATAGATAGAGTTCAAATCTGTATTAAATAAATAATTCTTAATTTTTGAATTCATTTTTTTTAAGTATTAAATCATCTTAATTATTCCCAACCTCCGCCAAGAGCACGATACAATTCAACATTAGACACCAATCGGTCCTTTTTAATGGTTGCTAATTCAAGTTCGGCTGACAAAAGATTTCCCTGAGCCACAATAACTTCAAGATAAGTAGCCATTCCGCTCTTAAAAAGCATATCAGCATTTCCGATGGTTTTTTGAAGTTTGGCTACTCGTTCTTTTGCAATATCATATTGCTCTTCCTGTTTCTTAATTTTTGCCAGCGCATCTGATACTTCCTGAACAGCCACTAAAACAGTTTGCTTAAACTGTAATATAGCCTGTTCTCTTTGTACTTTAGCCACTTCATATTGCGTTCTTAATTTTTTGCTGTTAAAAATCGGAGCTGTTATCCCTCCTGTCACTGTTCCAAATAAGGATGCCGGAATGTTGAACCATTTATCTAATTCAAATGAATTAACACCAGTTACTGCCGTAATGTTTAACGCAGGATACAAACTGGCTTTTGTAATTCCCACCTTTGCATTAGCCATTGTAACTCCGAGCTCCGCACTTTTTACATCCGGTCTTTTTTCTAACAATTGCGAAGGAATTCCCGCCGAAAGATTTTCTTTGACAAGGATTTTGTTCAACTGACTTTCTCTTTCTTTTTTATCAGGAAAACTTCCGGACAGGACACTTAATGCATTTTCCTGAATCTCTATGTTTTGCTCTAATTTTGGAATCAGCTGAGCCGCAACTAATCTTTGAGCTTCAGTTTGATCTTTTGCCAAAGAACTTAACTGACCTGATTCAAATTGCAGACTAACAATAAACAATGTACTGTCGTTTAAAACCAAAGTCTTTTTAGCAATTTCAAGTTGTGCATCAAGCATTAATAAATCATAAAAACCTTTAGAAACCGTAGCAACGATAGTTGTTTGTAAAGCTTTTTTAGCTTCGGCAGTTTGCATGAATTCAGCTAAGGCATTTTTCTTTTGATTTTTGATTTTTCCCCAAATATCCGCTTCCCAAGACAAATCAAGACCAACAGCATAATCTTCCAAATGTTTTTGACCTAAAAATTGTCCAGTACTAATACCATTTAAACTATTGTCAGAAAGGCGGTTAGTGACTACTTTCGAATAAGCGTTCAATTGCGGAAAATTACCCAATCTGGATTGCTTAAATTTCAAATTGGCAATAGCAATATTTTTTTCGGCAATTTGCAAATCATTATTTTTTGCTACAGCAACATCTATAAGCTTAACCAAATCAGGTTCTTCAAAAAAGGATTTCCAATTGACAGCTGCTGTATTTAGAGTATCATTTCCTTCTTGATTCCTGAAATTTTCAGGAAGTACCTCCTTTGGAACTTCAATATCCTTCGAAACCTTGCAGGATAGTATTGTGATTGTCAAAATAGCGACCATCGCAATTTTAGTTATATATTTTTTCATCTTAAATTGTCATTAATTTTCTGTACAATTATCTTTTGTGCTTTCCAAATATTTAGCAGTCTTGTACGATAAACAGGCTACACCAAAAATAATTACAAGTAGCACCGTCGTTATAAAATTTTCCATTACTTATTTTTGTTCGTTATGAATTACTGCTATTGGCTTTCCAGTAATTCTTTCTTGTAAATATTGAAATACGATGAATAAAACCGGGATAATTAATAAGCCCAGAATTACCCCTGACACCATTCCTCCTGCTGCGCCAATACTAATGGAATGATTCCCCTGAGCCGATGGTCCTGTGGCACTCATCATCGGAACTAGTCCGGCAACAAAGGCTAAAGAAGTCATTATAATTGGTCGCAAACGTAGTTTGGCTGCATCCATGGATGCTTTTACTAATGCCTGACCGGATTTTCGTTTTTGAACTGCAAATTCTACAATCAGAATCGCATTTTTAGCAAGCAGTCCAATAAGCATTACCAATGCTACCTGTACGTAAATATTGTTTTCAATACCTATTAAACCAATAGCTGCAAATACCCCAAATATTCCGGCCGGAATAGAAAATATAACTGCTAATGGCAGAATGTAACTTTCATATTGTGCAGCAAGTAAAAAGTAAATGAATATCAGACACAATAAGAAAATCGTTGCCGACTGTCCTCCGGATGAAATCTCTTCCCGGGTTTGTCCTGAAAATTCATATGCATAACCCGCTGGCAATTGTTGTGCTGCTACTTCTTCGATGGCTTTAATCGCGTCACCGGAACTAAATCCCGGAGCCGGAATTGCATTTATCGAAATTGAGTTAAACAAATTGTATCTCGAAGCAGTTTCAGAACCATAAATTCTACTTAGTTTAACCAAAGTATTGATAGGAACCATTTCGCCACGATTATTTTTCACAAAAACACGATCTATAGAGGAAGGATCAGCTCTGTCATCAATATCAGCTTGAACCACCACTCGGTAATATTTACCAAAACGGTTAAAATCAGATGCCTGAGCACTACCAAAATAAGCCTGCATGGTTTGCAAAATGTCTTTTACTTTCACTCCCAATTGATCCGCTTTTTCATCATTAATATCCAATTGTAATTGTGGATAATCGGCTTTGAAAGAGGTAAAGGCAACTGCAACTTCAGGACGTTTCATCAATTCTCCAATGAAATTTTGAGAGATTCCGCTAAACTTATCTAATTTACCCCCTGTTTTATCTTGTAACACTAAGTCAAGAGCTTCCACATTACTAAACCCTGGAACAGTTGGAAAACTAAACACAAAGAAACTACCCCCTGAAATTGAAGCTAATTTACCACGAACCTGATTCATGATTTCGTCAATGTTTTTCACTTCACCACGTTCTTCATTTGGTTTCAATAAAACAAAAACAACTGCAGAGGAAGGGCTTGTAGAATTCGTCAATAAATTGAAACCAGAAACCGAGGTAACATCTCTTGAAGCATCCAGACTACTTAATATTTCTTCTGCCTGTGTCATTACTTTTTGAGTTTGATCTAATGAGGTTCCCGATGGTGTGTTTACCGAAATAGCAATAAAACCCTGATCTTCGGTTGGAATAAATCCTGAAGGTGTAGTTTTAACCATTATAATTGTGATAATAGTAATTAATGCTAAACCACCTAAACTCAGCCATTTTCTACGAATAAGGAATTTTAAACCGCCCACATAACGATTGGTTAACGAATTAAAACTGCTGTTGAAAGCATTAAAAAATTTCTCTTTAAATCCTTTTTTCTGATATGGAACATCATCACCTTGTACTGTATGATTATCTTTTAAGAATAAAGCGGCCAAGGCAGGACTTAAAGTCAATGCATTAACTGCCGAAATTACAATAGCAATAGCCATCGTGAATGCAAACTGACGGTAAAAAACTCCGGTAGAACCTTCCATAAAACCAACTGGCAGAAACACCGCAGCCATTACTAACGTGATCGAAATAATAGCACCTGTAATTTCATGCATCGCCTCGTGTGTCGCTATTTTAGGAGACAAATGTTTGTGTTCCATTTTGGCATGTACCGCTTCAACCACCACAATGGCATCATCGACCACAATACCAATAGCCAGGATTAAAGCGAATAAGGTTAATAAATTAATCGAGAATCCGAATAATTGCATGAAAAAGAAGGTCCCTAATATGGCTACCGGAACAGCTATGGCCGGAATTAAAGTAGATCTAAAATCCTGTAAGAAGATAAATACTACGATAAATACCAAAATAAAAGCTTCTATTAAGGTGTGTTTTACCTGATCAATCGATTGATCCAGTGAAACTTTCGTACTATAAAAAATATTCTTTTTGATGCCTTTAGGAAAGTCTTTAGAGGCTTTATCCATCAATTTATTAATAGCCACCTGAATATCATTGGAATTAGAACCCGCTAATTGAATTACACCAATTACGATTCCTTTTTTACCATTCAAACGTGTTATACTATTATAAGAATAAGCTCCAAGTTCTACTCTGGCAACATCTTTTAAACGAAGTATTGATCCGTCTTCATTAGAACGGATGGCAATATTTTGATAGTCTTCCGGTTTAGTAAGTTTTCCTTTGTATTTAATTACATATTCGAAAACTTCTTTGCTCCGTTCTCCAAATTTACCCGGAGCGGCTTCCAAGCTTTTATCCTGGATAGCAGCCATCACTTCATTTGGCGTTACATTATGAGTTGCCATTTGTGTCGGATTCAGCCAAACACGCATCGAATAATCTTTTACACCTCCAAAAATAGTAGCAGAACCAACTCCAGGAATACGCTTAATTTCCGGAATAATATTAATCTGAGCATAATTGGCAACAAAAGTCTGATCGTATTTGGATTCATCATCGGTATACATACCAATGGCCATGATAAAACTATTTTGTTGTTTGGCGGTGATAACACCTTGTTGCACTACTTCGGCAGGTAATTGACTGGTTGCTTGCGCTACTCTATTTTGAACATTTACGGCAGCCTGATCAGCATCAGTACCTAATTTAAAGAAAACCGTAATTGCCAGAGTTCCATCATTACTCGCAGTAGAACTCATGTAAGTCATGTTTTCCACTCCATTTATAGATTCTTCGAGTGATGGTGCTACGGAACGTAAAACTGTTTCGGCATTTGCTCCCGGATACACTGCCGTTACTAAAACCGAGGGAGGTGCAATATCAGGAAACTGTTGTAAAGGCAATTTTGTAAGTCCAAGCACACCCAAAATCACCAATAAAACGGAGATAACAGTTGCCAGTACAGGTCTTTGTATAAATATTTTGAACATTTGTAAAAATTATTTTTTATTAATGATTTGAGCTACTTCTTTAGTTGCTTTTTGAGGTTGAATTACTTGTCCTTCCTGAAGTTTGTCTATTCCGCTTAAAACAATTTGATCACCATATTTAATACCATCACTAATAAGATAGTTAGTGTCACTTTTACCAACAATGGTTAAAGGCATTTTGCTTACTTTATTTTCTTTATTTACTGTGAAAACAAATACTTTATCCTGCATTTCAATCGTAGCAGATTGAGGAACGAGTATTACATTATTATGATTGATTCCTAAACGAATTTTTCCTGTATTTCCGGAACGAAGTGTTCCATTTGCATTTGGAAAAGTCGCTCTCAAAGTAATGGCTCCCGTTGTTTTATCAAACTGACCGTCCACCATATCTATTTTTCCTGATTTGCTAAAAGGATTATTATCCGCTAGAATCAAAGTAACAGGAGGCAGATTCTTAATTTTGTCTCCAATTGTATTTCCGGCATATTGAGATTTGAATTTGATAAAATCAGTTTCGCTTAATGAAAAATAAACAAAAACTTCGTGTACATCTGAAAGTGTTGTTAAAGGTTCAATATCAGTGGCTGAAACTAAACTTCCTTGCTTTTTTGGTAATCTACCTATGTAACCACTAACCGGAGCTTTTACAGTAGTATATCCTAAATTAATTCTGGCCGATTCTACCATTGCCTTTGCCTGTTCAATATTTGCAGCAGCAATTTTTTGAGAAGCTTTAGCCGTCTTTAACTGATAATCAGAAACTACTTTGTTCTGTACCAATGGTTTTAGTTTATCAACTTCCAACTGAGCATTGATTGAAGCTGCTTCTGCAGCATGTAAATTTGCCAAAGCATTGTTTAACTGCTCACGAAAAGGACGCTCGTTTATTTTAAACAAAGTCTGACCTTTAGTCACATAAGCACCTTCGTCTACTAAAACACGTTCCAGATTTCCGCTTACCTGAGGACGAATCTCAACATCTACAGCCCCTTGAATAGAAGCAGGATATTCGGTTTCAGTAGTTACACTTTCTTTAATAATACTTAAAACGGGGAATTGTGGTGCGGGTGGTGTCGGTGGGGCAGCATTTTTATCTGCACAACTGATAAAAAATATTGCGATTACGAATAGAAAAGTAACTTTTTTCATAAAAGAGATTTGATTTAATTTGATTTTTGTGATTGTTTTTGGAATAATCATTTCAGAATTCATGCTGCATTTAGTTTAATTAGTATTTGAAAAGAAATATTAATTCTGAAATAAACGTTTCAGAATCAAAGCTGTAATTTAAAAAATTCATTCTTATTGCACTTAAATTTCTGAAATAAACGTTCCAGAAACAACGTTAAAAAAAGGATTATTTAAATATATTTTTTATCAGAACTTCTGACATTTTTTTTATTTTGATTGGATTTTGATGAAGAATATATGCTTGCTTCCAGCCAGTAAAAGAATTAACAATATATTCAGCCATAATTTCAGCACTTTCAGAAGCATCCATTTCCCCGGCATCCATTGCTTTTTGTACTATTGACTTTAAAAAATCAATATACACTTCATTGTTTTTGCTCATTTGCTTTCTCACTTGACAATCATCAGGAGCTATCTCAAAAATGGTTTTCATACCTAAACAACCCTTATCACAGGATACAATCCAGTCAGCTTTATCGGTAATCAAATTTATCAAAGCTTCTTTAGCAGAAGAATATTTTGAAACTTTTTCCTTAACTTCCATCATGGCATTATCGAAATAATTGCCAATGCATTTCATGAACAACTGGTGCTTATCGCCAATGGTATTGTATAAACTACTTCTGTTGATTTGCATAGCATCCACTAAGTCCTGAATTGAAGTAGCATTATATCCTTTTTCCCAAAAGACATTCATTGCTTTTTCAATTTTCTCAACTTCGTTAAATTCTACACAGCGTGCCATTAGATTTAATTTACGTCTGCAAATATACAACTATTTTTGAAACGCTTATTCCAAAAAGAAAAAATTTTGCAAAAAATAAAAAAACTACATCCAGAAAAAATTCTTCTTTACTAAAATTCATTCCGGATGTAATCCATCTTAAAAACTAAAAAACAGGTATATATAATAAAGGAAAATATTCAGTAAAACATCTTTGATTTGGATAAAACATTTTAAAGCGTAGCAGCTCCTCCGTCTAATAACAATTCTCCTCCTATCATAAATTTAGAATCATCAGACGCTAGATACAAAAATCCTGCAGCCATTTCTTCCGAAGAACCTAAACGCTTGGCTGGAATTCCGGAAGCGAGATGATTTTTAGTTCCATTAGCTTCTTCTTCAGAAGCTCCGCTTCTTGAGAAAATTGGTGTATCAATCGGCCCGGGAGAAAGTACATTAACACGGATGTTTCTGTCTAACAATTCTGCTGATAAGGTTCTGGCTAAAGAACGAACCGCAGCTTTTGATGCGGAATAAGCTGCTGTAGTGGCAAAACCTTTATGCGCAACTGTAGAAGCCGTAATAATAACTGAACTTCCGTCATTTAAGTAAGGCAAAGCTTTTTGAATACTGAAGAAAACTCCCTTGAAATTAATATCACTGGTTTGGTCAAACATCTCTTCTGTGTATTCTGTCAATGGAGCGGCAATAAAAACTCCGGCATTTACAACTAAAACATCAATTTTTCCGAACGTATCATTCACTGTCTTGTAAGTTCTGTCAATATTATTGATATCCGAAACATCACTTACAAATCCAATAGAAGCATTTCCGATTTCAAAAACGGCTTCATCAATTGTAGTTTTGTTTCTTCCAGTGATTGCCACTTTTGCTCCCTCTTCTGCAAATAATTTAGCTGTTGCTAAACCAATTCCACTGTTTCCTCCTGTTACTACTGTAACTTTATTTTGTAATTTTTTCATTGTTTTTCAATTTTATAATTTAATTATTTTAAGTATTTAAATATCTAAATATTTCGATGTTTTTAATTAAAAAAAAGGCTAAAAGCCTAAACGGGCAATATAACGGCTATATGCCTCACAAATTTCTCTATTGATGGTAAATTTCAAATTACGTCCTTCTTTTTCAGCTACCAATAATTCAGCTTCAACTAATTGTTTCAAATGATGAGACATCGTGGATTGAGCCAAATTAAAACATTCTGAAACTTCACAACATTGCATAAAATCTTTACGTTTACTAATCATATCCATAATTTGCAATCGATAAGGATCTCCTAATGCCTTAGAGATTTTTTCTACTTGTTTACTATTCAACTCGGTAATCATGCTGCAAATGTAAAAAAACATTTTAACATATCGAAATATTTCGATACAATATTTTAAATTTGCAGTACCATAAATTAATCTCCCTTAATTTTATATCCAAAATCTCCTTAAAAAAGAAAGCTTATGCAGCTATTATATTCTTACATAAAAACTCACAAAACACTTTTATACATTGCCTTATTTTTAGCTGCAATTAACCAGTGTTTTTCATTATTTGATTCAATCATTATCGGTAAATTGCTTAACGAATGTGGTGTTGGTGTTGCTAATTTCAATCACAACCAAAATAATTTTATCAAGACCGTTTTGGGCTGGCTGGCATTATCGCTTGGAGCAGCAATGGTTTCCCGAATTGCTAAAAATTTTCAGGATTATTTTACCAATATCATCATCCAAAGAACTGGTGCTCAAATGTACACCGACGGCATTCAAAAAGCTTTACAATTACCGTTTCAGGATTTTGAAGACCAACGCAGCGGAGAAACTTTGGGCAAACTACAAAAAGTAAAAATTGATTGCGAAAAATTCATCACGCTCTCTATTTCCCTGATTTTTCAATCAATAGTCGGGATTGTCTTTGTAATTGTTTACGCGGTGAGCATCCATTGGCTTTTAGGACCAATTTTCCTGATAACTGTTCCGGTAATTGCGTTTGTAAGTTCGTTTTTAGGCAAAAAAATTAAAAAAGTTTCCAGAGAAATTTTAGGTGAAACAACCGCTTTAGCAGGTACCACAACCGAATCCTTACGCAATATCGAATTGGTTAAAAGCCTTGGTTTAACTGATCAGGAAATTAACCGATTGAATGCAACTACGATTAAAATTTTGGGACTTGAACTTAAAAAAGTGCGTTTTATTCGTTCATTAAGTTTTATCCAAGGTACAACTGTTCATTTTATGCGAACCTGTCTGGTTTTTGCCTTGTATCTATTTATTTTTAAAGACATAATCAAACCCGGCGATTTGATTACGCTGATGTTCTTTTCTTTTTTCTTGTTCAACCCTTTGCAGGAATTAGGAAATGTAATTGCAACTTTTAATGAAACCAAAGCATCGATGGATAATTTTGCCGATTTGATGAATGCTAAAATCGAGAAAACACCAAAAAAACCAAAAACAATTGGCGACATCAATCATTTAAGTTTTCAAAATGTAAGTTTCAAACACAAAACCGCCAAAGGTTATGCGGTAAAAGATATTTCTTTTGAAGCTGAAATAGGCGAAACCATTGCTTTTGTAGGTCCTTCCGGAAGCGGAAAAACCACTTTGGTTAAAATGTTGGTAGGTTTATACACTCCCGCAGAAGGTGCTATTTTTTATAATGAAAAAAATTCTAAAGAAATTGACATTACTGAATTGAGACAACAATTGGGCTTTGTAACTCAGGACGCTCAATTATTTTCAGGAACTATAAAAGACAATTTACTTTTTGTAAAACCTAATGCAACCGATGAAGAAATCAATGATGTTTTACAAAAATCGGCCTGTCAAAATTTATTAAAACGAGCCGAAAACGGAATTTATACCACCATTGGCGAAGGAGGAATCAAAGTTTCGGGAGGTGAAAAACAGCGTTTATCCATAGCGAGAGCGCTATTAAGAAATCCGCATTTATTACTTTTTGACGAAGCAACTTCAGCTTTGGATTCCATTACCGAAGAAGAAATCACCAAAACCATTCGAAGTATTTCATCCAAAAAAGACCAAATTACGGTTTTAATTGCGCACCGTTTATCGACAATTATGCACGCCGATAAAATCTTTGTTTTAGAACAGGGACAAATTATCGAACAAGGAAAACACGACGATTTATTAAACGAAAAAGGACTGTATTACGCCATGTGGAGACAGCAAATTGGAGAAAGAAAATAATTCAGATTAAGCTCAGATTAAGCCTCGACTACATTAGTCAATGCATTAAAATGTTTACGCATTTTATTCAGTTTTCGTTTTTTCACCACATAAGTTTGCGAAAAAGTATCATGCCAGCCTCTTGGAAATTCTTTCAAAAAGCTAAAAGCATCAATCGGAATAAAACGGCAACAACTACGAATAAAAAAAGCTTTTTTAGAAGGTTTAGTACCGTCAGCATTCACCACAATGGTATGTGTGATTAATTTAGCAATGGTACGGGAAAAATAAACTTCTGTAAAATAATAATACAAAAAAGCCACAACAACGGCATAAAACCCAATTTCAAACATGGAGAGGTTTTCTACCCAATTCGATAATTCGAAATTATTAGCCGACAAAGCCACCAAAATAATCGTAGTTCCCAAACTCAAAACAATGATGTAAATAAACATCAAATCAATACAAAGATTAAGAAAACGCTGAAACTGGCTTGCGTATAATTCTTCTGTTATTGTAAATTCTCCACTTTTCATGACTATAAGTTTTAGCGTTACAAAAAGAATCTTTCAACAATATTAACCTACTCAAATTTAATGAATTATACTCAAAAAAAGAATCAAACCGAATTTAAATATTTGATATTCAACAAAAAAACAGCCACCGTAATGATGGCTGTTTTAAACTATTTTGAATTAATAATTAAATCTTATTAAGATCCACACATTTCACAATCCTCAGGACCACCTGCCTGTGCTTTTAGAATCATGGCTTTGTATTCGTTGATATCAATAGAATCCGTTTTTACTTCTTCATTAGCAGTAGTCGGTTCTTCTTTTTTATCATTATTCAAAGTAAACTTAATCGCATCTACAGCCGATTTCGTTCTTAAATAATACATACCTGTTTTCAATCCGGATTGCCAAGCATAGAAATGCATCGAAGTTAATTTAGCATAATTAGCATCCTGCATAAACAAGTTCAATGATTGTGACTGGTCAATAAAATACCCTCTTTGACGGGACATATCGATAATGTCTTTCATCGACATTTCCCAAACCGTTTTGTACAATTCTTTCAAATCCTGTGGGATTTCAGGAATATTTTGGACAGAGCCATTATGACGCATGATTTCCTGTTTCAAACTTTCAGTCCACAAGCCGCGTTCTACCAAATCATGTAATAAATGTTTGTTTACCACGATAAACTCTCCTGATAATACACGACGGGTATATATATTTGAAGTATAAGGTTCGAATGCTTCGTTGTTTCCTAAAATTTGAGAAGTAGAAGCAGTAGGCATTGGCGCTACTAATAAAGAGTTACGCACACCGTGTTCCATCACTTCTTTTCTTAACGAAGCCCAATCCCAACGACCTGACAATTCTTCGTCTTTTAATCCCCATAAATTATGTTGGAATTCTCCTTGTGAAATTGGAGAACCTTCATAAGTAGAATATGGCCCTTCTTCTTTTGCCATTTCCATAGAAGCAGTAACAGCTGCGAAGTATAAAGTTTCAAAAATTTCCTGATTTAATTTCTTAGCCGCATCGCTTGTAAACGGCATACGCAACATGATGAAAGTATCAGCTAATCCCTGAACTCCTAAACCTACCGGACGGTGACGCAAGTTAGAATTTTCAGCTTCCGGAACCGGATAATAGTTTCTGTCAATTACTTTATTTAAGTTTCGAGTAACACGCTTGGTAACGTTATATAAAGCTTCGTGATTGAATGCTCCATTTTCAACAAACATTGGTAATGAAAGTGAAGCCAGGTTACAAACCGCAATTTCATCTTTAGAAGTGTACTCCATAATTTCGGTACACAAGTTAGAAGAACGAATTACTCCTAAATTCTTTTGATTTGATTTACGATTAACAGAATCTTTATACAACATGTATGGCGTTCCGGTCTCGATTTGAGATTCCAAAATTTTCTCCCATAACTCACGCGCTCTGATGGTTTTTCTACCCTTTCCTTGGTTTTCGTAACTAGTATATAAGGCTTCAAATTCTTCTCCGTAAACGTCATACAATCCAGGACATTCGTTAGGACACATCAAAGTCCATGCTCCATCTTCCTGAACACGTTTCATAAATAAATCCGAAGTCCACATGGCAAAGAATAAATCTCTCGCACGCATTTCTTCTTTTCCGGTATTCTTTTTCAAATCTAAAAATTCGAAAATATCCGCATGCCAGGTTTCGATATAAATTGCGAAACTACCTTTACGTTTTCCACCACCCTGATCTACATAACGAGCAGTATCATTAAATACTCTCAACATTGGCACAATTCCGTTTGAAGTTCCGTTTGTTCCACGGATATAAGAACCGGTTGCACGAACATTATGAATAGAAAGACCAATTCCTCCCGCTGATTGCGAAATTTTGGCTGTTTGTTTTAAAGTATCGTAAATACCATCAATACTGTCATCCTGCATTGCCAAAAGGAAACAAGAAGACATTTGTGGTTTTGGTGTCCCTGCGTTGAATAAAGTTGGAGTTGCATGTGTAAAGAACTTTTTAGACATCAAGTCGTAAGTTTCTAAAACTGCCTGCAAATCGTCTAAGTGAATCCCAACAGAAACACGCATTAACATATGTTGTGGTCTTTCAACAATTTTACCGTTTATTTTTAACAAATAAGAACGCTCTAATGTTTTGAAACCAAAATAATCGTAATTAAAATCTCTGTTATAAATAATATGAGAATCTAAAAACTCTGAATTTTCCTGAATTACCTTGAAAACCTCATCAGAAATCAAAGGTGCTTTTTGTCCATTTCTTGGATTTACATAATGATACATTTCAGTCATTGTCTCTGAAAATGACTTTTTAGTATTCGAATGTAAGTTTGAAATAGCAATTCTGGCCGCTAACAAAGCATAATCCGGATGCGCAATGGTCATCGAAGCCGCAGTCTCAGCTGCCAAATTATCTAACTCTGACGTAGAAACCCCATCATATAATCCTTCGATTACTCTCATTGCCACTTTTACGGCATCCACTAAATCATTTAAACCATAGCAAAGTTTTTTAATTCTTTCTGTGATTTTGTCGAACATTACTGGCTCTTTGTGGCCGTCTCTTTTTACTACGTACATAAGTTTTGGGTTTTAGTAAAACAGAAAATCCCTTCTCCGTTTCAGGTTATTTGTAATCTTTATTTTGCACTTTAGGCACTAAAGTAAGCACTTTAGGTATTTTTAAATTCATTCCGGCAGAAATTACCGGAACGAATTATTTATTTTTTTTAGAAATCAGCGTCGAAAGAAATTTCCTGACCATCAGAATCATTAGCTTTTCCACTATTTAAAACTCCTGCTTTTTGATATTCAGATACTTTTTTCTCAAAGAAATTAGTTTTCCCCTGAAGCGAAATCATATCCATAAAATCGAAAGGATTGGCAGTATTGTAAACTCTTTCACAACCTAATTCTACCAATAATCTGTCGGTAACAAACTCTAAATATTGCGTCATCAAACCAGCGTTCATACCAATCAAACTCACCGGAAGCGACTCTGTGATAAATTCTCTTTCGATATCTAAAGCGTTTACGATAATTTCTTTGATTCTTTCTTTAGGAACTTTATTCACTAAATGATGGTTGTGTAAATGCACCGCAAAATCACAGTGAACTCCTTCGTCACGGGAAATTAATTCGTTAGAAAACGTTAATCCCGGCATCAAACCACGTTTTTTCAACCAGTAAATAGAACAGAAAGCACCAGAGAAGAAAATCCCTTCCACAGCAGCAAATGCAATCAATCTTTCCGCAAAAGAATCGGATTCAATCCATTTTAAAGCCCAATCGGCTTTTTTTCTGATCGCAGGAAAAACTTCTAATGCATTGAACAATTCGTCTTTTTCTTTTTCGTCTTTTACATACGTATCAATCAAAAGCGAATAAGTCTCACTATGAATGTTTTCCATCATAATTTGAAACCCATAGAAGAATTTTGCTTCCGGATATTGCACTTCGTTCACAAAGTTTTCCGCTAAGTTTTCGTTTACAATTCCGTCCGAAGCAGCAAAAAATGCTAAAATATGTTTGATAAAATATTTCTCATCTGAATTTAACTTATTGTTCCAATCGTGTAAGTCCTGAGACAAATCAATCTCTTCTGCAGTCCAAAAACTTGCCTCCATTTTTTTATACCATTCCCAGATATCATGGTGTTTAATTGGAAAAATTACGAAACGATTTTTATTCTCTTGTAAAATTGGTTCAATTTTCGACATTGTTATTTTATTTTTAATGAGATTTAAGGATAGTTTTTTGCTTTTTGAAGCATTACAAAGATTGTGAAATATTGCGGCAATTAAAAGCCAAACTTATCCACAATAAGAGCTAGTTTTTAACAAAGACAGAAAAGACATTCAAATTGGTTAAAAAAAACAACCCTTTAAAAATCAATCATTTAAAAACCCGAAAACGTTATAAACCGCCATAAAATATAGGATTTAAAAAATAGCAAACAAGAAAAAAATAGTTTATTTTGACTTCACTTTTTTCCACTCGCGAGCGACTTCTTCGAGCTCCGAATACCAGTCTTCACCAAACCTTCTAACCAAAGCTTCTTTGACAAATTTATACACCGGAACTTCTAATTCTTTCCCCAAAGTACAGGCATCATCACAAATATCCCATTTATCATAATTCACAGCCGCAAATTCGGTAAAATCTTTTACTCTTATTGGATACAAATGACAGGAAACCGGTTTTTTCCAATCAATAACCCCTTGATTGTAAGCTTGCTCAATACCGCAAAGCGCCGTTTTACCATCAAAAATCACATAAGCACAATCCTTATTGTCGATTAAAGTAGTTTCTAAATCTCCATCAGTACCTTTCACCCAGGTTCCCTGTGCTTCGATAGCCGCAATCCCTTCTTTTCGCAAAAAAGGTTTTACTTTAGGATAAATTTCTTCCAAAATCTTAATCTCTTCTTCATTCAATGGTGCTCCGGCATCTCCATCAATACAGCAAGCCCCGTGACAAGCTGACAAATTACACACAAATTCCTTTTCTAAAATATCCTCAGAAACTATTGTTTTTCCTAATTGAAACATAACTTTTAAACACTTTCATTACAGACTACAAAGGTAATCAATCTCTCTCTAACAAAAGAAGGATAATTCAACCGTTAGAACAATATTTGCTCCGCTAAAAAAATACGTCATAAAAGATTAATTTAATTTTGCATTTAGTTATATTTAAATCAATTAACAATACCTGCCAAATTAATTTTCAAAAACAACAAAAAATATGCTTTTAATAAACCTAAAAGAAATTATCACCGTAGGAATGGTTCTTTTCGCCGTAATCGATATTGTAGGTTCCATTCCAATCATTGTAGATCTTAGAAAAAAACACGGACATATTGATTCTGAAAAAGCTGCATTAGTAGCAGGAATCATAATGCTGGTTTTCCTTTTTATAGGTGAAGATTTTCTAAGTATAATAGGCATTGACGTACACTCATTTGCAGTAGCAGGATCTTTTGTGCTCTTTTTTATTGCTTTAGAAATGATACTTGGCATCCGCATTTACCGAGACGAAGAAGCCAACTCAGCATCCATCGTTCCACTTGCTTTTCCGTTGATAGCCGGAGCCGGAACCATGACCACTTTACTTTCTTTACGCTCGCAATACCATACAATAAATATAGTAATAGCCATCATTCTCAACATTATTTTAGTTTATATTGTATTAAAATCTTCTTCCAAAATTGAAAAGATGTTAGGAAAAAACGGACTTGGAGTAGTCAGAAAAGCATTTGGAGTAGTACTTCTGGCTATAGCTGTTAAATTATTTGCTTCTAATGTTAAAGGACTGTTCATCTAAACGTTTTTTTTATAATTTTACCCCAATAATTTAGCCTGTAAAAACAATCTGGAATCCAGAGTAAAGAATTTCTTTCTTTCTTAAACAGATTTTTTTAATTACATGTCAAAATAAATATCAT
Organism: Flavobacterium daejeonense DSM 17708; assembly: GCF_000425425.1. Taxonomy (GTDB): domain Bacteria; phylum Bacteroidota; class Bacteroidia; order Flavobacteriales; family Flavobacteriaceae; genus Flavobacterium; species Flavobacterium daejeonense. Next base: position 146,921 of record NZ_KE384374.1, on the reverse strand, counting down.
GAAAATTTTTACTAACATCTTAGTGTTTCTGGCCGCAGCACTTGTCATCTTCAACATTACTCAATTAGATTTCAGCAATCTATTCGGAGGAGATAACGCAGTAGCTTTTATTGGAATTGCCGCTTCTTGTTGCGCCATCCTGATTCTAATCATTTTTAGAATGTCGAAAAGAATTGAAGACAAAATGAACGACAAACTATAATTTATGTTTGACGTATTAATTATAGGTGGTGGCGTTTCAGGGGTATCGTGTGCTTTAGTACTTGGCTCTGCCAAAGACAAAAAATTCATGTCTGATAAAAAAATCGGTATTTTTTCACATCAAAAATCCTCCTCACTTCAGGATGCGCTGTTTAATAATGCTTACGGGATTCCCGCTGGCAAACTGGGTTCAGAAATACTTAACGAAAGTATCGAGCATTTAAACCAAAGTTACCCGCACATTATACAAATTCACAACGAAAAGGTAGTGCGTATAGAAGGTAAAGCACCAAATTTTAATGTTATTACCAATAAAAACAGCTACAAAACAAAAGCTATTGTAATCGGTATTGGTTCAGCAAATACATTTGCCATTGAAGGACTGATGCAATATGTTATCCCACATCAAAAAGCGTTGCCTGAAAAAGAACGCATCCAATTAAAAAACACTGATCATCTGGTTACCGAAGGCATTTATGTAATCGGAACTTTAGCCGGATGGAGAAGTCAACTAGCCATTGCCGCCGGAAGTGGTGCTGCCGTTGCCACTGATATTCTTACTTTATGGAATAACGGCGTACAAACTCACTCTCACGACAGTATTCGATAAAAATTAAACCATTAAGGGATTAAGGAAATTTAACTTTGAAGCTTAATAAACTTAATCCTATAATGGTTTTAAAAATTTATGTTTATTTTTTACTTTACCGAAACTATCTCTGTTACTTTAATATGTTTCTCTGAACCCATTTTCCAGATTTCTCCTTTTAAGGTTACCTCTTCGCCTTCTTTCAATGATTTATAATTTTGAGGTCCGCCAACATTCACAATGCTGATTGTAGCCCAATAAATTTCGTTTTTAGCCGTCTTCACTTTTGCCGTAAAACCATCTTTATCATTCTTAACAGATTCCACTTTTCCTGAAACTGTATTTTTATCTTTCACAGCAGCACAAGAAAGAAAAACAGCCATCAAACCCGTTAGAAAACCAATCGCAATCTTTTTCATAATTATAAATTTATTATTTTTTTAACCCGTTGGGTGAAATTAGTTTTTAATGATAATTTTTCGTCAGTTCGAGTGATTTTCTCCCGAAGCCTCGGGAAGAAAATCGTATCGAGAACAAGAAAAATTTCATTAAAAACGGTTCTCGTCCCGATAGCTACCGGGTTATTTTTTATTTAAAACCTTTTTGATCATCACATCTTCTTTTAACACAATGTCATAATAGGCTTTTTCGCCATACAATTGCCTTGCAAATTCTGCATTTAAATAGCGTTTTACAACTGCCTTACTTTTCTCCAACTGAATTCCGGACACATGTTTTGAGAGAAACCCATTAAAAACATCAAAATATTCATCTGTGGCATTCATTTTCCTCAAAAATTGTTCAAAAGAAAGTCCTTTAAAAGCAGCTCCTTTCTTATCCAATTGTTCAAAAACAAAATTCCCCAAAATTCCGGATTCCATTAAAAAAACGGTAGCTTCATCGGCATTTTCAAATTCGAGCGGCACAAAAATATCCGGAACAATTCCGCCACCGCCATACACAACCCTGCCTTTTGGTGTTTTAAATTTCAAACTGTCATCCACTTTAATACTATCTTTCTCATACAGCTCTCCGTTTTTAAAACGCAACTCCGATTCTTTAAAATACTGTTCCGCACCTTTAACATAAGGCTTTTGAATCGATCTTCCTGTAGGCGTATAATAACGGGCTACGGTCAATCGCACCGCCGATCCGTCCTCAAAATCCATTTCGCGCTGCACTAAACCTTTCCCAAAAGAACGTCGGCCAACAATAGTTCCCCGATCATTATCCTGGATAGCTCCCGCCAAAATTTCACTGGCCGAAGCCGTATTTTCATTAATTAAAACGGTTATTTTCCCTGTTTCAAAATCGCCTTTTTCGGTGGCATAGGTTTTATCGATTTTCCCTCTTTTATTCTTAGTAAAAACAATCAGCTTTTTATTCGACAACAACTCATCGGCAATCGCAATAGCTTCTTCCATATAACCGCCACCATTATCGCGCAAATCGATAATCAGGGATTTCGCGCCCAATTTTTTCAATCGGGTCAAATTGGTTTTAAACTCTTTATACGTAGTTTCGGAAAATCGATTGATTTTAATATATGCCGTAGCAGGATTCAGCATCAACCCAATATCGACGCTTTTTAACGGAATAACTCCTCTCCTGATTGTAAAATTTATTTTCTTTTTTTCTGATTTCCTGTAAACAGTAAGCACCACCCGAGAACCTTCTTCTCCTTTAAATTTAGCAAACAATGAATCTGCAGGCAGTTTTCGTCCAAATAACTTTGCGCCGTCTGCATATAAAATTCGGTCTCCTGATTTAATTCCTGCATTCGCCGAAGGACCATTTTCCATTGGCTCTACCACCGCAACCGTATCTTTATAGACATAAAACCGAACTCCGATACCCACAAAATCACCTTTCATGTTCTCGGCAACTTCTGCCTGTTCACTTGCCGGAATATAAACAGAATGCGGATCGAGCTGCGCCAGAATATTATCGACGGTTTTATTAACAATCGAATCGGTATTCAATTCATCAACATATTCATTATTGATAAAATCGATTAATTGATTAAGTTTAGCCTTAGAACCTTTATTATTTGAAAACTGATTTTGATTCGAGAAATCCAAAAATCCGCCTATTAGTATTCCAATAGAAAGGATAATACTAACATAAACGGGAATGTATTTGTAATTTATTTTCATTAATCCTCTGAATCAGGAATATGTTCGATAATCACTCCTGCCTTTTTCAAAAACTGAATTCCGGAATCATCGCGATAACCGTTTTGATAGACCACTCTTTTTATTCCGGATTGATGAATCAATTTACTACATTCTTTACAAGGAGAAAGCGTAATATACAGAGTCGCTCCTTCACAGGATTGTGTAGAGCGGGCTACTTTTAGAATTGCATTAGCTTCGGCATGCAACACATCCCAACGGGTCAATCCTTCGTCGTCTTCGCAACAATTATCAAATCCGGTTGGCGTTCCATTATATCCATCCGAAATAATCATTCGGTCTTTTACAATAATGGCTCCAACCTGCTTACGTTTACAATAAGATAATTGCCCCCATTCTTTGGCTATGCGCAAATAAGCCTTATCGTATTTATTTAATTTTTTTTCTTCCATAATCTATCGTAACCAAATTTCATTACCTAAAATAATTGGCAAAACTACTCCAATAATAAATGCCGACATCACTAAAGTCCAATCTCTTTTTGAAAATCTAAAAACAGTCTGAACAATATAAGCCAAAATTAAAACTACTAAAACAACAACTAATTGCCCCGCTTCGATTCCTAAAGCCGATTCTAAAATCGCCAACAATTTTGAAGTTGAAGTTCCGTGATGTATTTTTTTAAAATAATTTAAAAACCCTAAACCATGAATAATCCCAAAGAAAAGCGTCACAAAGAAAACCAGATTGATACTTTCCTTTTTTCCCGATTTCCCGGCCGTAAAAAGATGAAACAAAGCCACAATTAAAATAGTTATCGGAATAAGCAATTCAACCACAGCCACTTTTACCGTAATAATTCCGTACAATGTTAGCAACAAAGCAATGGTATGCCCTAACGTGAAAGAAGTTACCAATATTAAAATTCGTTTCCAGTCTTTGAATGCTAACGGTATTACAAGTGCAATTAAAAACAGAATATGATCGTAGGAATAGATATTTAAAATATGTTTTAATCCTAATTGAAAATAGATTAAAAATTGGGACATCATAGGTATTATATATTGATAAGGGATGTAAACTTACGATTAATTTTGAAACTCCTCAATTCAATCAGTTAATTCCTTATGAATAATTTCCTGCCGTACTGTATTTACCTTAAATAATTTCACAAAAGAAAATTAATAATTTAAAAATTGAATTATATTTGCCGAATAAAAAAATACAATAATTATGTCATTTTCAGATTTATTTGATAGCGAATTTAAACAAAGAAATAAGGGGCATTTTTCTGCGATTGTTCGTGTTGCTTTAGCTGATGGTATTGTTTCAAACGAAGAGAAAAGCTTCTTGGACAAATTAGCTACAAAACTTGAAATTTCAACTTCAGAATATGAGGAAATTTTAGAAAACCCAACAATCCACCCAATCAATCCTCCTTATTTATATTCTCAAAGACTGGAGCGTCTATACGATTTAGCCAGAATGGTTCACGTTGACCATCAATTAGGAGACAAACAGGAAACACTTTTGAAAAAAATTGCTATTGGTTTAGGATTCACTCCAAGTAATGTGAATTACATCATTGGAAAAGCTTTGTCATTAGTAGATAAAAAAGTAGATTTTGACACTTTTGCTTACGAAATGCAAAACATGCACAAATAATCAGACTATTTTTAGATATACAAAAAAAGCTCTTGAAAAAATCAAGAGCTTTTTTTATTGGTAAAAAATTACATTATTTTTTTGACGCATTAAGCATAAATTCTTCCGCCTTAGCCACCATATTGTAACTTCCGCAGAAAAACGACACGCGTTCGTGCAATTCTTTCGGTTTAATCTCCATAATTCTTCCAAAACCATCTGAGGCTTTTCCTCCGGCCTGTTCAGCAATAAACGCCATCGGATTACATTCATAAAGCAATCGCAATTTCCCTTTAGGCGCTTTAGAACTTGTTGGATAAATATAAATTCCTCCTTTAATCATATTTCGGTGAATATCCGAAACCAAACTTCCTATGTATCTGGAAGTATAAGGACGATCTCCTTCTTCGGCCTGACAATATTTGATATAATCTTTCACTCCCTGCGGAAACTGAAAATAATGTCCTTCGTTGATAGAATAAATATGTCCGTCAGGAGCAAATTTCATATTTGGATGTGAAAGGTAAAAAGTACCAATAGCCGGATTTAAAGTAAAACCATTAACGCCGTCACCTGTAGTATAAACCAGCATGGTTGATGTTCCGTAAATCACATAGCCTGCGGCTACCTGCATGGTTCCCGGTTGTAGAAAATCTTCCAGAGTTACCGGAGTCCCTATTGGAGTGATTCTTCGATACACCGAAAAAACAGTTCCCACCGAAACATTTACATCAATATTGGAAGATCCGTCCAAAGGATCCATCAAAACCACATATTTATTTTTATGCCCTTTATCTTTACCTTCAACGGTAATAAATTCATCATTTTCCTCGGAAGCAATTCCACAAACAATTTCGCGATTTTTTAAAGTCTGAATAAAAACTTCATTCGCATACACATCTAATTTTTGTTGGTCTTCACCCTGAATATTCGTTTCTCCGGCAGCTCCGGTTATATCTACTAATCCTGCTTTGTTCACTTTGTAACTTACAACTTTGGCTGCAAGACGAATGGAATTAATAATTCGGGATAATTCTCCGGATGAATACTGAAATGATTTTTGATTGTCAATAATAAATTCTCCTAAGGTGGTTGATCTTTCTTCCATTACGAAATCGATATAATTTAAATTTGAAGTAACAAATATCGTTTTTTTTGTGATAATGATTCAATAAAACTTACTTAGTTTTCCAGTATTGTATATTTGCTAATAATTTTCAGTTCCAAAGAATTTCAAAAAGCCATATTGTTAAATTTTTAAACCAAAAAATACGAATCTATGAATATTAGAGTTGGTCAAAAAGAAGATATGGCGTCCGTTCTTAAGTTAATTCAGGAATTAGCTGATTTTGAAAAAGAGCCCGATGCAGTTATCATAACTGTGGAAGATTTAATCCGAGATGGTTTTGGTGAACAACCACTATTTCACGTTTTTGTAGCCGAAACAGATTCGGACAGTAACAACAAAGAAATTGCAGGCATCGCTTTCTACTACTATCGTTATTCTACCTGGAAAGGAAAAATAATCCATCTGGAGGATTTAGTAGTAAAACACGACCGAAGAGGTCAGGGAATTGGTTATGCGCTTTATTCTGAAATTATGAAACAGGCGCAAAGAGACAACGTAAAAAGAATTGACTGGAACGTACTGGACTGGAATACTCCGGCAATTGATTTTTATGAAAAAACAGGCGCCAAAGTATTAAAAGAATGGCATGTTGCCCAAATGGATGAAGCAGGAATTGCCGATTTTATAGAAAACAGATTAAAACAATATTAGAAAAAATAAAATATGAGAGTATTTAAATTTGGTGGTGCTTCTGTTAAAGATGCTGCCGGAATCAGAAACGTGTACGACGTTTTGCAAAAAGCGGGTTATGAAGATGTTTTGTTAGTAGTTTCGGCGATGGGAAAAACTACTAATGCCTTAGAATTAGTCATCAAAAATTATTTTGATAAATCGGCAGAATTAAATGCATCGGTACAGGAAATCAAAAAATACCACAATCAAATTTTATTAGACTTATTCGAAGATGAAAACCATGCGGTTTTTGCTGCGGTAAACGAGCATTTTTCTGATTTAGAATATTTCTTAGCTCATAATAAATCTCCAAATTACAACTTTGTGTACGATCAAATTGTAAGTATGGGAGAAATTATCTCAACAACTATCCTGAGTCATTATATGAACTTCAGAGGTATCGATACCCAATGGATTGATGTTCGTAATTACATCAAAACCAACAACAATTACCGTGATGCCGAAGTGGATTGGGAATTGACTCAAAACAACATTTCTAAAAACATCAAAACCAAAAGTCTGAACATTACACAAGGTTTCTTAGGTTCTGACGAAAATAATTTCACTACTACTTTAGGTCGTGAAGGTTCTGATTACACTGCTGCAATTTTTGCTTATTGCTTAAATGCAGAAAGTGTTACTATCTGGAAAGACGTTCCGGGAGTTATGAATGCCGATCCAAGGTATTTTGAAAATGCGAGTTTGTTGAATCAAATTTCGTACAGAGAAGCTATCGAATTAGCTTTTTACGGAGCAACGGTAATTCACCCAAAAACTTTACAACCTTTGCAAAAAAAGGAAATTCCTTTGCACGTAAAATCATTTATCAATCCTTTATTAAAAGGAACTGTGGTAAGCAAAGGAGCAACTCTTGAACCATTCATGCCTTGTTTTATTGTAAAGAGAGATCAGTTATTGATTTCGCTTTCTTCTATCGATTTTTCATTCATCATGGAGGAAAACATCAGCGAAATTTTTGGTTTGTTCCACGAATTCAAAATCAAAGTGAATTTGATTCAAAACTCTGCCATCAGTTTCTCTGTTTGCGTTGAGGACAAGTTTGGTAGCTTCAAAGACTTATTGGCTATTTTGTCTAAAAAATTCAAAGTAGGTTATAACGAAAATGTAACTTTGTACACTATCAGACATTTTAATGGCGCTGCTGCTCAAACTGTTAGCGAAGGAAAAACAGTTCTCCTAAAACAATTAGGAACTGAAACCATGCAAATTGTAACTAAAGAATAATTTTCTTAAAATTCTATAGTAAAAACACTGTTGTTTAGTAATTAACAACAGTGTTTTTTGTTTTTATAAAACCAGTATCTTTTCAAACATCTGGAAATAATTACTTAATAGTTTGATAATTAACAAAGGCTGTCTCCCTAATTTTGTTTAACTATTTTTATCATTCAAATGATTAAAAAATGAATATAAATACGCCAAGCAAAACCATTCTGGTAGCACCACTCAACTGGGGACTGGGACATGCCACCCGTTGTATTCCCATTATTAAAGCCTTACAGGACAACAATCATATCCCGATTATTGCCTCAGACGGCATTGCTTTGGACTTATTAAAAAAAGAATTTCCGTACCTGAAATTCCTCGAATTACCTTCCTACGAAATAGAATATGCCAAAAACGCTAAAAACTTCAAATGGAAACTTTTGAAAAATTGCCCAAGAATGATTGAAGCCATTTTGGAAGAAAAAAGATTGGTAAAAAAATGGATTAGTAAATACGAAATCGACGGCATCATTTCCGACAACAGACTGGGGATTTACAACAAAAATGTGCCTTCGGTATTTATCACGCATCAATTGAATGTTTTAACCGGAAATACAACCTGGCTCAGCAGTCTTTTGCATCAGAATATTATTAAAAAATATACCGAATGCTGGGTTCCCGATAATAATGGCAATCCAAATTTAGCCGGGGAATTAAGTCACCTGAAACGTCCTGAATTCAACATTAGATATATTGGTCCATTGAGTAGGATGCACTTAAAAAAAGTGGATACGAAATACGATTTAATGATTCTTCTTTCAGGTCCTGAACCACAAAGAAGTTTATTGGAAGAAAAGTTAAAAAAAGAAATCCAACTTTATAAAGGAAAAGTACTTTTTGTAAAAGGGATTATCGAGAAAGAACAAAAAAAAGAACATCTGGAAAATGTTACTTTTTACAATTTCATGAACAGCCGCCAACTGGAACAAGCCTTAAACGAAAGTGAAATTATTCTTTGTCGTTCCGGATACACCTCGATTATGGATTTGGCTAAACTAAACAAAAAAACTTTTTTTATACCTACTCCGGGACAATACGAACAGGAATATTTAGCTCAAAAATTAAAAAAAGAAGGCCTTGTCCCTTTTAGCGAACAAGACCTTTTTACTATTAAAAACCTTGAAGAATTAGTACATTATAAAGGACTCTCTGAAATAAAATCCGATATAAACTGGACGGCTCTTTTTGAAGTTTTTCTATTAAACAAACACTAATCGACCAAAAAAATGGTCAATTAGTGCGTTTAACATGTTGTCCTAATTAACCCCCGTTATAGGACAACGAAAAAAAACTAACCTAACTAAAACTACTGGTTATGTTATTGTATCGAAACAATTACGAATTCACTTCTTCTGTTTGCCTGATGTTCTTCTTCGGTACAATCTACGCCATCGGCACATTTATTAACCAATTGCGATTCGCCGTATCCTTTTGCCGTTAATCTTGCTGTATCCACTCCGTTTTTGATCAGCCATTCTTTAGTGGAAGCAGCTCTTCTTTCGGAAAGTTTTAAATTATAAGCAGCTGTATTTCTGCTGTCCGTATGTGAACGAATGTCAATTTTAATTGTTGGATTTTGCATCATTACGTCTAAAATTTTAGACAATTCTAAAGCCGCATCCGGACGAATATCTGATTTATTCAAATCAAAGTAGATGATTTTAATACCAAAAGCTTTCGCAATATCATCACCTACCGTTACTTTTTTAAGTGTTTTTTCGATAGTAATCGGGATGATGGTTTTTCCGGTAGCAGCAGTAATTGTTGCCGTAATTTCATCGGTGTTATACGCGTCTTTCTCAGTTTTGATATAATATTTAGCTTCACAATCCACCTGACCAAAATCGAATTCTCCTTTTGCATTTGTAGTTAATGTTTTCAACAATTTGTAACTGCTGTCAAACAGACTTACTTTGGCACCCGAAATCATTTCATGTGTTTCTACATCAGCCACAGTTCCGCTCAGGAATTGCTCGCAAGGATATTCAATTGGGCGTTTTTCTTTTACTTTATAAATATCATCACCACCCATTCCTCCGTCTCTGTTTGAAGTCACATAACCAATTTTAGTTTGCGGACTAAACCACAATCCAAAATCGTCTTTAGAACTATTTAAAGGCTCACCAACATTTAGAACCTCTTTAAAACTACCGTCCTGTCTGGCTTTGGATACAAAAACATCCAAACCTCCCAAACCGGGATGACCGTCTGAGGCAAAATAGAGTTCGTTTTTTTTGGTAATGAAAGGAAAAGTTTCTTTTCCTTCGGTATTTACACCCTTGCCCAGATTTTCAGGAGTTCCAAAAGTTCCGTCGTCATTAATACTTACCTTATAAATATCCGATTGCCCGATTGTTCCCGGCATATCCGAAGCAAAATACAAGGTCTTTTCGTCAGAACTTAAAGCCGGATGGGCTACACTATAATCGTTACTATTAAAAGGCAATTCGGCAATATTATCCCAATTTTCACCGTTTAATGTTGCTTTGTAAATTTTCAGCAAAGTAGTTTCTTTAGCATCGGTACCTCTTTTACCATTATTATAATTATTTCGGGTAAAATAAACGGTTTTTCCGTCTTTGGTAAAAACGGGAGTAGCCTCATGAAACTTGGTATTCAAGTTTTTGAATGCTCTGTGCACATTGGACAACATCCCATCCGAATCGACCGAAGCGGCATATAAATTAGTAAAACCTTCGCCGGTCCAGGGATCCATTCGTTTTACAAAATTTCCGGTATCACGCGCGGTTGAAAAAACTAAATTTCCATTATAATAAGAACTTCCGTAATCAGAATATTTAGAATTAATCCCTGCGTTTTCAATATCGTACCGTCCGGAATTTTTCTTAATTACCTCTAAATAATTTGTCTGACTTTTAGCCAATTTAGCTCTCAAATCATTACCGTTTTCCTTATTGAATTTAGCCATCATTTCATCAGCCTTCTTGTATTCTTTAATTGACTTTAAAGATTGGGCATAACGGTAATAGCATTCCGGAGTGACAATGGTTTCGGTAGCAAAAAGCTCTTTATAATATTTAGCTGCATTTTCTAAATCGCCGCTAAAATAATAGGCATTAGCCAGCTTCAGGAGCATATCCGGAGACTTATACCCTCTTTCATGCATCCTTTCGTAAGTTTTTATTGCATCGATATAAGCAAATCGGTCGTACTCTTTATCGGCTTTATTATCATAACTTACCTGTGCTGTGAGTTGCATAGCAAAAAAACCAAACAACAATATTGATATGTAATGCTTTTTCATAGGTTTAAATTTTATTTTCAGTTGTAACACATGGTATGCTTCGCCAGTTCGCTATTTTATTCATTGGTATTTGCTTTCGCAAAATTTTTGTTAATGGCGATTTCATACGCTTTATTTTTAGAAAAATCTTGGAGTTATAATTCGTTTTTGAATTCTAAATAATTCAAAACGCAAGAATATTTCATGTGAACCGGAATTATAATTTTCCAAAGAAGTAGTGTCAAAATCATAGCTGTAACCTACCAATAATCCATCGGTTATTTGAATTCCTGCCATGGCGGTTACCGCAGCACTCCATCGGTAAGAAAGTCCCAAAGTGAATTTATCCTGCAACAAAACATTAGCAGCTAAATCGACCTGCAAAGGTGCTCCCGATACCATTTTAGCCAAAACACTTGGTTTTAATTTCACATCAGGGCTCACATCAAAAACGTAACCTCCCATTAAATAATAATGCAATCGGTCTTTGTAAGCCGTTGAAGAATTATCATCAAAATGCTTTACGGTCAAGAAATTGGGAACCGAAAAACCAACATACATTTTATCAGAATGATAATAAACTCCCGCTCCAATATTAGGAGAAAACTCATTATCGATGTTATTTTGAAACAACTGATTCCCGGTATTATATCTGTTTAATTTGGTATAATCCACATTCAATAAGTCGGCTGAAGCTTTAATACCAAAAGACAATTTGTAATTTTCAGAAGTAGGAATTGTATAAGACAAATCTACCGCCAGATTATTTTGATCGCCGGCTCCAATTTTATCATTAACAAAAGACACCCCAATTCCCAATCTTGAATTTTCTAAAGGCGCATTAATGGAAAAGGCATTAGTCGTTGGTGCTCCATCTAATCCTACCCATTGTGAACGATGCAACCCAAAAATGCTTGTTACTCCCCTGCTACCGGCATAAGCAGGGTTAATATTAATGGTATTATACATGTAATGGCTGTATTGCGAATCCTGTTGTGCAAAACCAGACACCATTACTAACAACAGAAATAGTATTATAGAATTTGTTTTCATACTCTTAATTTTAATTATTCTAAAAGAACTTTTCTTTTTCGTGTTTTGCATTTATTTAGTTATTAATTAAATGCAGGTATCCCGCCTTATCTTGAGCTTGTCCACTATTTGGATCTACGTATTTTAGTACATAATAGTAAGTACCGCTTGGCAAAGCCTTGGATTGACTTACCGTAGCTCTTCCTTCAGAAATTCCTCTGAAAGCTTTCGTATTATTATCATATCCGTCCACCTCGAACACTTTTACTCCCCAACGGTCAAACACCTGAACAGAATTATTTGGATAACAATCCAATCCTCGTATGTATAAAATCCTTTCATATTCTGAACCTTCATTTGGAGAAACTGCGTTGAAAACCTCAACAACACAACCTTCAACCCCTATTACAGTCGAATCATCTTCTAACGGACTATCGTCATCCGATAAATCCTGAACTATAACTCCCAACGGACTTGTACCATACACAGTAGCCTGATTCATCACATGTCCAGCAATAATATCTTCTTGTGTAATGCTATAACTTGCCGAAAAAGTAGTGGTATCCATCGCTCCGATAGGCATATCAATGATTCCAGAGTTTTCATCAAGTCCTGCCAATTGGTCTTTAATCCAAACATTGCTTAGCGGAACATCTCCCATATTCATGATGGTATAGGTGTACAAAATGGTTTCTCCAATTTGTGCCTGACCGTCCTGATTCTCATCCTGAAATTCCCCTTTTAATATCAGAGCAATTTTTGGTGACTGAGGTAATCCTGTTTCTGTAATTGCATCATTGTCTATTGCTGTTCCGGAAAGATCACTAACCGGATTATTATCCGGATCTAAAGCAGTAACGGTAGCCTGATTACTTACTTTTCCGGCTTCAATGTTGGCTTGAGTAATAGTATAAATTCCTGTGATACCTGAATTAGTAACTCCCGGTGCCAAACTCACAATCGGACTTCCGGTAAGAATTAAACCTGTCATTGGATCCGTTACAACAATATTTGTCAAGTTGGTGTTCCCGGTATTAGTTACCGAAAATGTGTAGCTAATTGTATCCCCAACCTGAGCTTTAGTGGCATTTCCATTATAAACTGCTGTTTTCACTAAGGCAATACTCGAATTATGAGCAACCGGAGTTTCAGTAATATCGTCCGTTGTTAATGTTGTTCCAGACAAATCGGTTACAGTATTATCTTTAGGATCTTTGGCTGTTACCGTAGCCTGATTACTAACTTTTCCGTCATCTACATCATCTTGGGTAATTACATAAGTTCCGGTAATAGCTGTACTGGTAATTCCAGGAGCTAAACTCGCAATTGGGTTGCCTGTAAGGGTTAAACCGCTCATTGAATCTGTAACAACAACATTAGTCAGGGTCGTATTTCCGGTATTTTTCACCGCAAAAGTATAGGTAATTGTTTCACCTAAAAGTCCGGTTCCGGTTCCACTGATTACTGCCGTTTTAATCAAAGCAATGGAAGAAGATTGCGTTAATGGTGTATCAGTGGTATCATCCGTTGTTAAGGTTGTTCCGGACATATCGGTTACATCATTATTTTGAGGGTCTTTGGCTGTTACTGTAGCCTGATTGCTTATTTTTCCTTCATCTACATCATCTTGGGTAATTACATAAGTTCCGGTAATAGCTGTACTGGTAGCATCCGGTGCTAAACTGGCAATAGGATTTCCGGTCAGGATTATACCCGTCATCGGGTCGGTCACAACAACATTAGTCAGAGTTGTGTTTCCGGTATTTTTTACGGTAAAAGTATAATTCACTGTTTCACCTAAAAGTCCGGTTCCGGTTCCACTAATTGTTGCTGTTTTCATCACAGCAATTGAAGAAGATTCCGGCAAGGTAGTTTCTGTACTGGTATCATTGTTTACAGTAGTTCCTGATATATCAAACACATTTACGCCCTGTGGATCCTGTCCTGTAGCTGTAGCTGTATTCGTCACTTTTCCTGCATCAATATCTGCCTGAGTTATTTCATAATCCTGAGTTATTTGTCCGCTTGCAGACGGTGCTAGTGTACTTGGAACTAAAACCAAATTGGTAATACCAAGTTTTACATCGATAATCGCAATATTATCAATCGTTACATTTCCCGTATTCGTTATCGTGAATGTATAAGTAATTTTATCACCTACTTGAGCTTTAGTAGCATCTCCATTATAAACTCCTGTTTTGACGAAAGCAATTGAAGCTGATTTTGGCAAAATAGTTTCCGTACTAATATCATTGCTAACAGTTGTTCCTGAAACATCCTGAACATCGATATCCTGCGGATCTTTTCCGATAGCTATAGCCGAATTAGTTACTTTTCCGGCATTAATATCGGATTGAGTTATAGTATAATCCTGAGTCACCACTCCGGTTGCTGCAGGTGCTAGTGTAGCCGGAATCAAAGACAGATTACTTACTCCCAACTTAGCATCATTAATCACAATATTTTTTACAGTTACATTTCCGGTATTCGTTACCGTGAACGTATAAGTAATTTTATCACCTACTTGAGCTTTAGTCGCATTCCCATTATAAACTCCTGTTTTTACAAAGACTAAAGAAGCCGATTTTGGTATAATTGTTTCGGTACTGGTATCATTATCAACAGCAGTTCCTGATGTATCTGTAACATCAATATTTTGTGGGTCTTTTCCTGTTGCAGTAGCAGTGTTCGTTACGTTTCCGGTATCAATATCAGCCTGAGTAATGGTATAATCCATAGTTGCTACTCCGCTTGCCAATGGTGCTAAAGTGGACGGGCTAACTGCCAGATTGGTAATTCCTAATTTTGTATCATTTATAGTTACATTCTTTATCGTTACGTTTCCGGTATTAGTCACAGTGAACGTATAAGTAATTTTGTCTCCAACTTTAGCTTTAGTTGCATTTCCTTTATAAACTCCTGTTTTCACAAAAGCAATTGAAGCTGATTTGGTAAAAGTTACCTCTGTAGGATTATTTGTAATTTCAGAAGTTCCTGACAAATCAGTCACATTATTATTTTGAGGATCTTTAGCTGTTACTGTGGCCTGATTGCTTACTTTTCCGGCATCAACATCAGCCTGAGTAATAATATAAGTTCCCGTAATTGTTGTATCAGCATCAGGCGCCAAACTGGCAATTAAATTAGACGTAAGTAACAATCCAGGCATTGGATCACTTACTAAAATATTTTTTAAAGTGGTATTTCCTGTATTATGAATTGTAAAAGTATAAGTAATAACATCTCCTACACCTCCTGAACCACCTATACTGGCCGTTTTTACCAAAGCTATAGATGAATTTTGTGTGATTGGAGTTATCGTATTATCATTAGTTCCAATTGTCGTTCCTGATATATCCGTTACATCATTATTTGATGGATCTTTAGCTGTCACCAATGCCGAATTCACTACTTGACCGGCATCTATATCAGCCTGAGTAATAACATAAGTTCCTGTAATTGATGAATCGGTGATACCCGGCGCTATACTGGCAACAGGATTTCCTGTAATAACTAATCCAACCATCGGATCAGTTACCACAACATTAGTCAAAGTTGTTGTTCCGGTATTAGTCACAGCAAAAATATAGGTAATGGTATCTCCTAATCCTCCTGAACCACCTACACTGGCTGTTTTTACCAAAGCAATAGTTGATCTGGCTCCCACAGGAGTCTCAGTCGTATCATCTGTCAATATGGTAGTTCCTGACAAATCAGTAACATCATTATTTTGTGGATCTTTAGCGGTAACTGTAGCCTGATTACTAACTTTTCCAGCATCGAGATCCGTTTGCTTAATACTGTAAGTTCCGGTAATTGCTAAACTTGTTGCTCCCGGAGCCAAACTGGCAATAGGACTACCATTTATTACTAAATCCGGCAATGGATCGGTTATTACAACATTAGTCAATGTGGTGTTTCCGGTATTGGTTACAGCAAAAGTATAAGTTACCGTATCACCTAAACCACCTAATCCCGATACACTTGCTGTTTTTACTAAAGCAATCGATGGATTTTGAGTCACCGGTGTTTCGGTACTGTCATCTGTAGTTACTGTTGTTCCCGAAAGATCCGTAATAATATTACCATGAGGATCTTTGGCGGTTACTGTTGCCTGATTGGTTACTTTTCCGGCATCAACATCAGCCTGAGTAATAATATAAGTACCAGTAATTGTATTATTAGTAGCTCCCGGAGCTAAACTGGCAATTGATCCGCCCGAGATTACCAAACCAGTCATTGGATCGGTTACTACTACATTAGTTAAAGTAGTGTTTCCGGTATTCGTCACTATAAAAGTATAAGTAATCACATCTCCTTTTACTCCGGTTCCGCTTACTACTGCGGTTTTCACCAAGGCGACACCATCCGTTTGTAGTACCTCAGTAGCAGTACAATCAGGACAATCAGGATTTACAGGACAAGTTGTACAAGGAGTTGGATCGGTTGAAGTAGCGGTCAATGGCGTTCCTAAAATACTAATAGCATTTGCAGTAGCTAAATTATAAACCACCCCTTTATCAATATCTGCCTGTGTAATCGTATAAGTTGCCGTGAAAGTAGTGGTATCACTGGCTCCCGGCTCTAAACTGGCTATTGGACCACCGGAAACAGTAGCATTATTATCTGTCAATGTTATATTGCTTACCGTTTTAAAACCAGTATTTTTAACTTCAAATGTATAATCAATTCGGTCACCCGGATTTACTTTTCCATCAGAATTGGCATCCACATAAGTTCCTTCTTTCAGAACTGAAATAGAAGAAGCATTACAATTTAATGTACTTCCGTCACCTCCGTCACTCTCAGAAGTATCCACAAAAGCACCGTAAACATTAATAGAATTGATTACACTGGCTACCGAATTTAAAGTCAGCCTGATTTCGTCAAAAGGCAAAGTCGTTTTGAAACCAACATTATAAACACCCGGAACGGAACCTAAAACATCCAATCCCAAAAGCGATAAATCAATTAATTGTCCTGCTGATTGCGATTCCTGTAAAACACCGTCATTATAAGTACTGATTTGCAAAGATTGGAATAAATTAACCTGAGCCAGCGTCCCTAAATCATCAATTACAAAACCGGCAAAAGTTCCTTTTGGATAAGTAAACAACTGATCTTTTACAGCGACTGATCCAGAACCTACAACTCCGGCAATCAATGTAATATTAGCATAATCCGTTTCGTCTGCTGTTAATAAATTATTGGTATTCGTAACAGCACAAGACACACAGGCAACCCCTTCAACACCCGAGTGATCGGCATCAATAATTACCGGAAAATCAGGATTAGTCAACGTATAAGTCTTATTACACTCTACAACCGGATCACATAATTTCTGGAAAACAGAGTTATACACTTTAACCTCTCCTAAATTTACTGAGACCGTATTTTGAAAAGTAATTTTAACTTCGTCAAAAGGCATTGTAGTCACAAAACCCAGAGTTTGTTTTCCGGTGCTCACTAACAAATCAGTTCCCACAGAAACTAAAGGTCCATTTCCT
Organism: Flavobacterium daejeonense DSM 17708; assembly: GCF_000425425.1. Classification (GTDB taxonomy): domain Bacteria; phylum Bacteroidota; class Bacteroidia; order Flavobacteriales; family Flavobacteriaceae; genus Flavobacterium; species Flavobacterium daejeonense. The sequence goes on along the minus strand of NZ_KE384374.1, from coordinate 129,481 downwards.
GTTTTGGTTTCTTGTTGAATTCCATTTAAATAAGTGGTTATAATTACCGAATCCAATGCTCCTACATTAAGTAAAGCAGGATTTTCTATCGTATAACCGGCAAAAATTCCGGCCGGATAATCGGTAATTTGATTTTTTACGGATAAGCTTCCGCTGGTTCCAACACCCACAGCCAGATTAACGCTGGCGTAATTTGTTAAATCGGCATCAATTAAATTATCCTGATTGGTTACCGTACACAAAGCACAAACTAAACCATTAATTCCTGAATTAGCATTATTAACATATACCGGATACGTTGGAGCTGTCATAGGTGTTTGCGTATTACAAGCTAAATCAGGTCCGGCACAAAATTTTTCAAAAACAGCACCATAAACTCTGGTAGTTCCTAAACTCAATCCTACCGTTTGATTGATGGTTAATTTTACTTCATCAAAACTCTGAGAACTCACAAATCCTAATTTGAAACGTCCCGCAGCAGGAAGCAATCCTACATTGGCTAATAAATTATTACCCGAAAATTGCTCTTTCAACACTCCGTCTAAATATGTAGAAACGACTATATTACCTAAAACAGCCAAATCCAATAAACCCGTGTTTTCTATTTCAACCCCTGCATAAGTACCTGCGGGATAATTGGTAACCTGGTCTTTTATAGCGATACTTGCATTAGCCAAAGCACCAATTGTAAAATTAATCGTTGCATAATCTGAATCATCCGCGCTAACAGCGTTTTCAGTATTCGAAACACTTCCTGCAGAAAGTAATCCCGAAAAACCTGTATTAGCCTGATCTATAGTAACCGGATAAGTTGGAAAGCTCATTTTTGTAACCGTATTACAAACCAAATCAGGTCCGGCACTATATTCTTTTATTACAGCATAAAAAATATTAGTAGCACTTAATAAAGACACTGTTCCATTTAAAACGATTTCAACCGCATCAAATGATTTTAAAGTGTTAAAACCTACTAAATTTTCATTTGTCCCGGAAAGCAAACTCAAACTTAACAATCCATTTCCGGAATTTGCTTCCTGAAGAACCCCATCAAGATAGGTTCTTATTGTTATCCCGTTTAATAAATCCAAACTAAGAACCTGACTTCCGGTTCCTATTTTAAAACCTGTAAACGTTCCCGGAACATAACTTTTATTTAAAGTTCCGTCAGTAACTCGTAATCTATTAACAACACCTACACTAAGTACACCTGTGCTTGCAGTCGCATAATTAGTTAAATCAGCATCAATTAAATTAGCCTCATTGCTTACTCCGCAACCCACACACAAAACTGCTGTTGTATTTTCACTAACAGACAAATTAGCAAAGTTCGAAGACACAAAAGGAACTGGGTCGTCAGCATTATTTTGTCCGTATGAATTTAAGGACAATAAAAGAAACCCTAAAAACAAAGCCAACATATTAAGCTTAGCAGTTAACTGTAAGATTTTAATTGGCTCATTATTTAATAAATTAAAGTAATTATTTCTCATAATCTAAAGCATTTGATTTTGATTGTAAATCTTATTTTAGCTGATTTTATCCGAATAGTAAGACTATAAAAAACCTAAAATTCAGCAGCAATAACGATTCATTCACAAAATTAAATTAATGAATATCGAAAATCGGAGAAAACAAGTAGATATAAACCTACAAGAAAGGGAAATAAAATCGATTAACATCCTGATAAAATTCAATTCTTAAATCGATTAATTCTTACAAAAAAAATTTGTATATATTGATATATTTGTAAAGCGATAGTTTTTATCACCACAAACTATTCATTACAATCCTTTTCATCCAGCAATTAACAACGTTTAGTATTCTCTATAAAATTGAATCCAGCTAAAACAAATACCATTACTTTTTTAATTATAATACTAACAGCCTGTTCGATGTTGATAGTAGTTAACTTCTACACGATAAAAACACTTTCAGCCACAAGAGCTTATGTAAACGGAGAATCACGCTACTCCAAAGGACATAATGTTGCCACCCGCAATTTGATAAATTATGTTTTCACCTCAAAAGAAGAATATTGGACAAAATTTGTTTCTAACATCAATATTCCGCTGGGAGATAAAAAAGCCCGAATAGCATTAACAAAAAAACTAGATACCGAAACAATCAAGCAGGGTTTTAGAGAAGGTAAAAATCATGAAGAGGATTTAAATGATATGATTTGGCTTTTTAACAATTTTAAAAGTCTGTGGTTTTTACAAAATGCCATTGAGGAATGGAAACATGGAGACTACTTAAATACACAATTATACAATAGAGGTTTTGCACTACACCGATTAATAGAAAAACAAAAACTAGATTTAGCAACAAAAATCAAAATTCTGGAAGAGCTGGACAAACTCAGTCACAGTATTACCCGTAGTGAAGAGCGTTTTTCAGAACTCATGGGCGACGGTACCCGCAAAACCAATTATTACCTTTTGCTGACCAACATTTTTTTTATCTGTATTATTATATGTTCTATCAGCGTTTATTATAGCGGAATGCTCAAAAAAATTATCAAATCCAAACAGGAATTAAAACAACAAAAAATACAACTGGAAGCCATCATTAATGATTTAGAAAGAACCAAACTGGAATTATACACCGAAATTATTCAACACAAAAAAATCATCGGAACCATTAGCCATGATATTCGCAGTCCGTTAAAATACATCCAGCTTATTGCTAAACATTTGAGCAGCAATACCAAAAAAGCAAAAAATCCCGAAACTTACAAATACGCAAGTACCATTTACAAATCCTCTTCGCAACTGTATGATTTTACCAAAACGCTTATCGAATATTCCAAAATATACATCGAAGACCGGGATTACAACCAGCAAGAGTACTCTGTTTATGATTTGATTGAAAGCAAAAAAATTTTTTTTGAAGAAATTGCCGCAAATAATGACACTCAAATTATAAATAAGACCGATAATACTTTAAATTCGGACATTAATATCAGAATCATTTCAATCATCATCCATAATTTATTAGACAATGCCATAAAAAATACGAATTCAGGAAGTATCGAAATTGGTGCCTCATCCGATACTGAAAAAATCACCTATTGGGTAAAAGATACCGGCACAGGAATGAGTCAGGAAATTATAGACTATTATACTAATTTATTTAAAAACAGAGACCCCGAAAAACTAATCTTAAGCACTTATGGAATTGGTCTGCATTTAGTACTAGAACTTTTGATAATACTAAAAGGAGACATCTCTTTTTCAAACCCTACTAATGATGGAACTACTGTAACCATTAATATTAACTTTAAACAAAACAAGTCCTTAATTTAAAGAAAGAAGTTATGCAAAAAGAAATCCTTATAGTAGACGACCATCTTGTTGTAAGAACTGGTGTTTCTATCATATTAGAAGAAAAAGTCAAACACATTTCTATTTCTACAACTGATAATTTTAGTGACACCATTAAACTCTTAAAACAAAAAGAATTTGATTTAATTATACTCGACATCAATATCCCCGGCGGAAGAAATACGCTAATGATTGAAGAAATCAAAAACATTCAGCCTGAAGTTAAAATACTTATCTTTTCGGTTTATGAAGAAGAAACTCATGCCTGTCCGTACATCATTGCCGGAGCTAATGGTTACCTGAACAAATTAAGCGATAAAAAGAAACTCACTAATGCCGTAGAAAGCATCTTAAAAACCGGAAATTATTTAACTCCCGATATTATTAAAGATCTCGTAAAAGCTTCTACAAATAAAGAAAGTATCAATCCGCTGGATAAACTATCCAAAAGAGAAAAAGAGATTTCGGAACTACTGGTTCATGGAGACGGAAATATTGAAATTGCCAATAAATTAAACATCCAACTCACCACAGTTAGCACCCATAAAAACAAAATTTTCAGCAAATTAAACATCCGAAATATTGTAGAACTCATTACCTTATACAATAAATCTATAGGACTGGAAGGCTAACTATTTTTATTAAAAAATAAAAAATCAGGTTCTTCTCATTGAAAACCTGATTTTTTATTTTTTAATAAAATCAATTATTTATCTTCAAACTTTTCGTGTTTGATAATTTTGGCATGAACCATAAAATACACATATTCAGCAATATTGCTGCAATGTTCCGAAATACGTTCTAAATGTTTTAAAACCAAAACCAGATTGGTTCCGGAAACCACAACCTTAGAATTGGTTTTCATTTCGTTGATAATGGCTCCTATAACCTCATCTACCTTAGCCTTAATTGCATAATTTAAAGGAAAAACAGACGAAATAACCTCAGAATCGCGGGTTAAAAAACATTCATTTGTTTTTACCATCACCACTTCGACTTCTCTGGCAATGGTAGCAATATCAAATTTTGCTATCAAATCGTGTTTTTCTTTTATGCTTTTATTTTTTTTGATGATACTAATGGCCAAATCGCCTATGCGCTCCATCTCATTGCTAATTTGCAACGAAGCCATGATAAATCGCAAATCAGAGGCAACAGGCTGTTGCAAAGCAAAAATTCTTTGACAAATTTCGTCAATCTTAACATCCAATTTATCAATTTTGCTCTCAACTTTTTTTACTTCTTTCCCTTCGGCAACCGATTCAGAAAGCAAGGCCTTAACCGATTCATTCACCTGGTTTTCAGCTAAAGCTCCGATTTTTTGAATTACATTTTTTAACTTATCTAATTCTATTTCAAAGTGTGTCATTCTGTACTTTATTTTTTTAAAAATATTAAGACTGAAATTATAAAAAACAATTATAAACTATTTCTATAATTTTATCCAAATCTACCCGTGATATAATCCTCAGTTTGCTTTTTGGCCGGTTTGGTAAAAATAGCATCTGTTTTACCCATCTCAATTAATTCTCCCATATAAAAGAAAGCCGTATGATCGCTTACACGCGCTGCCTGCTGCATGTTATGCGTAACAATCAAAATCGTGTATTTCTCTTTCAGTTCGTGAACTAATTCTTCAATTTTAGAAGTCGAAATAGGATCCAAAGCACTTGCCGGTTCATCCATAAGAATAATATCCGGATTTACAGCCAAAGTTCGGGCAATACACAAACGTTGTTGCTGACCTCCTGAAAGTCCCAAAGCCGAGTCGCCCAATCGGTCTTTCAATTCGTCCCAAATAGCTGCCTGTCTTAAAGAGGTTTCAACTATTTCATCTAACTCTCTTTTATCGGTAATTCCGTTAATTCGGGAACCGTAAATAACATTTTCATAAATGGATTTCGGGAAAGGATTTGATTTTTGAAAAACCATCCCGATTTTTTTTCGGATGTTTACCACATCTACATTTTTATCGTAAATATCGACACCTTCTACAAGCATCTGCCCGGTAATAGAAACACTCGGAATCAAATCATTCATTCGGTTAATGCATCTCAAAAAAGTTGATTTCCCACAACCGGAAGGCCCAATTAAAGCAGTCACTTTATTAGCCGGCACCTGCATCGAAATCTCCTTTAATGCTTTCTTTTCACCATAATACAATGACAAATCATTTACTTGTATTTTTACGTCTTTCATTTTTATTTTATTATATCTAAAAGTAAATTTTAACAACTAATAAGCAAAATTATTTTGCTTTTCTTCTAATTCTGGATCTGATTACGACTGCAATTACGTTAAGAGACAAAGTAAGAATCAATAACACCAAAGTTGTTGCGAACTGAATAGGCATTGTTTTTTCCACATCAGAAGACTGCGTCGCCATAATATAAATATGGTAACCCAAATTCATAAACTGGTCGCTCAAAGAACCCGGCAATGTAGCCAAATAATAAGCCGCTCCGGTAAATAAAATAGGTGCTACCTCTCCGGCACCTCTGCTCACCGCAAGAATGGTTCCGGTCATAATTCCCGAAACCGACCCCGGAAGCACTACATTTTTGATGGTTTGCCATTTGGTTGCTCCCAAGGCCAAACTCGCTTCACGCAATTCTCTTGGAATCGTTTTTAAAGCTTCTTCCACCGAAACAATAATTACCGGCAAGGTCAAAAGAGACATCGTTAAACTCGCCCAAAGAATATTAGGTTGTCCCCATCGTAATTCACCTCCGTTAAAAGCAGTATCAAAACCCGTTCCAACGAATTGGATAAAAAATCCAAGTCCGAAAAGTCCAAAAATAATCGAAGGAACTACCGCTAAAGTTCGAACCGAAAAACGAACTGCCGCCGCAAATTTGGAACTTTCGCTGGCATATTCCGTCAAATAAATCGCTGTAATTGTACCGAAAGGAACAGCTGCCAACGACATTACAATCACCATGATAAAAGTACCAATCAAAGCCGGAAAAATTCCTCCTTCGGTCATCCCATTGGTTGGAAAAGAACTAATAAATTCCCAGGAGAATTTTTCGCGTCCTTCATATATTATAATTCCCAAAATCACAAAAAGCACTGCGATTATGGTATAAACAGCCAATTGTGTGGCCCCTACAATCAGTTTTCCTTTTAAATCTGAAGACTTATTTTGAGTTGAAAGCAAAGAACTATTCATTTCTGTAGTTGTTGTTTCCATGTTTTATTTCCCTTGAAATTTCTTAATTAATTTACCCTTTACATAAAATTCGGCCAACGCATTTAATCCAAAAGAAAAAATGAATAATAGAGATCCTATAAAAAACAACACGCTGTAATGTGTTTCACCAAAAACGGTCTCAGCCATTTCTGCTCCGATTGTTGCCGCAAAGGTTCGCACACTTTCAAATGGATTTGCCGACATCAAAGCTGCATTTCCGGTTGCCATCAAAGCAATCATGGTTTCTCCAAAAACCCTTCCTACTCCTAATAACAAAGCGGCAAAAATCCCGGGAGTCGCCGCAGGCAATACCACATAAAAGGCCGTTTGCCATTTATTAGCTCCTAATGCTAAACTTGCTTCAGTATAGGTTTTTGGAATAGAAGAAAGCGCATCTTCAGAAATTGTATAAATAATTGGAATCGCCGCTAAAGCCATCGCAACACCACCTACAAAAGCATTTAATCGGGAATCATACCCAAAAATGTCCTGAAAGAAAGTAGCCATTACCATCAAAGCAAAGAAACCAATAACAACTGATGGAAAAGCAGCTAACATTTCTATAATTGGTTTAATGATTTCCTTAGTTCGTTTAGAAGCAAAACAAGAAGTATAAAGCGCTGCCAAAATAGCAATTGGTCCTGCAATAAGCATCGAAATAATGGTTACTTTCAGCGTTCCGATAAGTAAACTTAACAAACCAAATCTCGGGTTTTCGGAAACCGGAACCCAATCCGGAGTTAATAAAGTATCCCAAATTGAGTTTGATTTTTCCTCCTTAGCTGTACCTTCTGCCGAATCATTATTTTCCACTAATGGTTCTGCCTGAACATCTCCATAAGTTTCCGGTTGTAAATCCTCTTTCTCTACGCCACCGTAAGACTCTGGTTGTAAATCTTCCTTTTCAACACCACCGTAAGATTCAGGTTGTAAATCTTCTGTTTCCAAACCACCATAAGACTCTGGTTGTAAATCTTCCGTTTCAACACCACCGTAAGATTCGGGTTGGTCTCCTGAGACAGAAGCAGATTGCTGCATTTCAACTTTTACTGATTCTTTTCCTAAACTAAAAATTGGCAAAGACTCTTTAAAAACAAAAATAAAAATCAAAAAGATGATAGCTATCGACAAAAATGCAACCGAAGAAATTATTTTCTCAGCCAAAAATTCGGAAAGTCGGAATTGTTTTTTCAGACCCTCCCTGGTAAAATTTTGTTTACTCGAAATTGGAGAACTCATTTTAAAAATTTAGAATTTATAAAATACGACAAATCCTTTATCAGTTGTAGTGATAAAGGACTGTCTTCATTTATTTTGTATTATTTTACCGGGAAATATCCAGTTTCAACAACTAATTTTTGTCCTTCCGGGCTTAAAATCCAGTCAATAAAAGCTTTAGTTTCTCCTGTAGGTCTTGATTTCAAATACATAAACAAGTATCTTGAAATCGGATAAGTTTTGTTTTTAATGGTAGCAGCAGTTGGCAACACTCCTTTGCTTTTAGCATCTTTCTTTACTTTACAATCTTTTACTCCTTCTGCATAAGCAGCACCACCGTAACCTACACTGTATTTATCTTTAGCTACTGCATTAACAATTGCAGCAGTTCCAGGCAAAGTTTGAACGTTAGCAACAAAATCTCCTTTTACTACATGCTCTCTGAAAAACTCAAAAGTACCAGAGCTGCTTTCTCTTCCGTACAAACGGATTTTAGCATCATCCCCACCTACTTGTTTCCAGTTAGTAATTTTTCCGGAATAAATATCTCCTAATTGCTGAATTGTTAACTCAGAAACTTTGTTGTTTTTGTTTAAGAAAACAGACAATCCATCTTTAGCACATGGAATTTCAATTCCTGCTGTTTTATATTTTGCTTTCAATTTTTGAACCTCAGCCGGTTTAATAGGACGACTTGCATTAGCAATTTCTGTAGAACCATTCAACAAAGCTGCTAAACCAACACCTGAACCTCCTCCGGTAACCTGAATCACAGTTCCCGGATGTTTTGCCATATATACTTCTGCCCATTTTTGAGACAAAATTACCATCGTATCAGACCCCTTTACAGTGATTTTTTTCAACGCTGTAAAAGACAATCCAACCATCATGATTACAGCTAAAAATGCGTATAATTTTAAATTTGACTTTTTCATTTTCTTTGTTTTAATTTTGATACAAAAGTACACTAGATACTTCGCTTCAATGTTAAGTTAATATTATCTAATTGTTAGTGTATTAATAAATTACAATCCAATTTCCACCTGACCACGTACATACCAGGTTCCTATATTGTCTCCTGAAATGTATTTGTCATTTCTATAAGAAACCTCGGTTTGCACTTTTAATTTGTGACCTAAAATATATTTCGACAAACCTAAAGCATACTCATCAGCATCAGGATTAGTAGCCTGAATTTCACTAGCTGCTTTTTGAATAGAATATCGGGCTGCGATTTGGTAATTGGACGGAAAAACATAGCTTAACTGCGTATCCACTCCGTGACCTGTAAAAACTGTTTGTATTTTAGTAATATCCAAAGGATTTACTGTAGTTGGATCATCGCACATAGCCGACATATAAGCTCCGATAAGCGACCAGCCATTGTATTTTAACATCGTATCAAAAAACAACGATTTAATAGTTCTTGCTTCGTACAACTCACTTCCTAATTGCCCTTGTTTTCTTAAAGCGTGATTATTTTGAGAAAAAGCTCCCGAAACCATCCATTTTACTGATTTTTCTCTTTCTAAATCAGCTTCGAAATTCGAACCGTGTTTTGTAAATGAACCTAAAGGAAACAATTCAGCTTTTGCAGTTAAAGCAATTCCGTCATCTTCCGTTTTAACCCAGTTTCTTCCTTCTCCTTTAGTCAAAGCTCCTTTGAATGAGTAAGCAAACTTAGATGGATTTTCATGACTATAATCTACAAAAAGCCCAAAGTCACGATCGATATTAAATCTGGAGTTATTAATACTTCGATCCGTAAATTCCAGAGCTCCCGAAGAAATCACACGTTGATTATTTCCAGGTAATTTTGTTTGTCCAAAAGCAATAGTCCAGTTTTTAGTAGGATGGTAAAAGAATACTGCATCCAGAATTACATTTCCATTTTTATTGTCTAAGGTTACCATATCCCTAGCCGCAAAACCTAATTCTATTTTATATCCAAATTTTGGATTATAAACAAAACCGTCCAATTTCAAACGCATTCTTCTTACTTCACCTTCATAAAAACCGGTTTCTCCTTCTGTTTTTTCAAATCCGGCACGACTTTGAATTCTAAAACCAATATTTACCTGAAATAGGCTGTCGGCCGCTGTAAAACCTAATTTCTTTTTATTAACATTATAGCCTTCTGAAGTTTTTTTTCCTTCTTGAGCTAAAGTCACCATTGAACACATCAACAGTATAACAAATAATTTCTTTTTCATTTTAACTTAGAATCAATATTGTATTATTTTAATGCAAACCTAATATTAAACTTTCTTTTAAATATTAAGCCTGAGTTACCTTTAAGACACCACAACGTAAAGATTTGTTCACATTAGACAAATAACAATGTCAGAAAAACGAGATTTAAAAACAACAAAACCCAGTATTCATAAGACCTAACAAGTTGTTTTATTGCTTAACAATTTATTAACATTGAAAAAATGCTATTTTTTATTCTTCCCAAAAGCAACAATCTGGCTTAAATTTTGAGTAAAAAGCAAAAAAATAAGGGCGCAGTTCTAATGAACTACACCCTTATTTATTAAGACAAAAAACAGACTCAATTATTCATCATCATCTTCTTCCTCCTCTTCGTCTATTATTTTTTTAGGCTCCTTTTTTTCTTCTTTTACTCCTGCCTTTTCAACCGTAAAAGAAAACTCTGAACCAATACCGAATTCACTCTCTACATAAATTTTTTCTTTATGCGCTTCGATGATGTGTTTCACAATTGCCAGCCCCAAACCGGAACCTCCTTCGGCACGGGAACCACTTTTGTTCACGCGATAAAACCGCTCAAACAATCTCGGGATATTTTGTTGTTCAATTCCTTCACCGTCATCACTGATGCGAACCAAAACCTTTTCTTTAGTCAAATTCACCACAGCCACTTCGGTGACACCTCCTTTTTTTCCGTACTTAATAGAATTGACAATTAAATTTTCAATTACCTGCTGAATTCTATCTTTATCAGCTCTGACAAAATTGGGACGAATGTATTCGTTTTCGAAAGCTAGCGATATTTTTTTCTTATCGGCTTTCATTTCCAATAAGTCAAAAACATTGCGAATCAATTCGACAATATCAAATTCGGTAATCTCCAAATTTAAATCTCCCGATTCTAATTTGGTAATCATATCCAAATCTTCTACTATATATATAAGACGCTCGACACCTTTATCGGCTCGTTTTAAATATTTTTTTCGAATGGTTTTGTCATCCATCGCTCCGTCTAATAACGTAGAGATATAACCCTGAACGGTAAAAAGAGGTGTTTTTAATTCATGTGAAATATTTCCCAGAAACTCTCTTCGGTATTCCTCACGAACCTGTAGCATTTCTATTTCCAGTTTTTTATCGGTAGCAAACTTTTTAACCTCTCGGGTCAAAGTTTCCATGTCGGTAGTTATGGGCTGATTAATCAATGTGCTGGATTCTAACAAAGAAACATCGTCGTAGATTTTTTTCACCCTTCGGTAAATAAAACGTTCTACCCGATATTGCAACACCAAAAAAGAAAAGAGGTAAATAGCAAAAACAAAAATGATCCCAAAAACCCAGAGACTTTTAGGATCAACTTTAAAAATTATCATTGCCAAACCGAGAACAAAAGCAGTAGAAAAAAGACTGATGTAAAATGCCGATTTTATGGCAAACTTATAGGTTTTTTTAAAACTTATTTTCATTGAATAATTATATCAGGTTACTTCAAAGATAATAACAATTATACTTCAAATTTGTAACCTACCCCTTTTATCGTTTTAAAAAGGTCATCACCAATTTTCTCGCGTAGTTTTCTAATGTGGACATCAATCGTTCTTCCGCCTACTACCACTTCGTTCCCCCAAACCTTATCTAAGATTTCATCTCTTTTAAAAACCTTACCTGGTTTAGAAGCCAAAAGATAAAACAATTCGAATTCTTTGCGAGGCAAAGCAATCTCTACATCGTCTTTGATGATCTTATATTCTTCCCGATTAATTTCGATTCCGCCTACATTTAGCGTTTCGCTGTCCTGAGCACCTTCTTCTTTTAATCTTCTTAATAAAGCTTTTACTTTACTTACTAATAACTTTGGCTTAATTGGTTTCGTAATATAATCATCGGCTCCGGCATCAAACCCGGCCACCTGAGAATAATCTTCACTTCTTGCTGTTAGAAAAGTAATGATTACATCACTCAGTTCAGGAATGGCCCGGATGTTTTCACAGGCTTCCATTCCGTCCATTTCAGGCATCATGACATCCATTATAATTAGATTAGGCAATTCTTTTTTAGCCTTAGCTATCGCTTCTTTTCCATTAGAGGCTGTAACAATTTGGTAGCCTTCCTGAGTCAAATTATAACCTACAATTTCTAAAATATCTGGTTCGTCATCTACCAGTAAAATCTTCGTGTTTTTCTTTTTCATAATCTAGCAAATTTTCTTTTGCGTTGTAAATGTAACAATAAAAAAACAGCATAAAACTCCTGTTAACCGTAATTTAAAAAGATAACAATTTGGTAATATTTTACCAACATAATCGTAACAACTGATTAACATCAACTTTACAAAGCTACCATTTCTTTGCAGAAAATTTAAAGAAAACATGAAACTTAGATTATTTATTCTAACACTTTTTATTACTACGCTAAGCTTTGCGCAAACCAAAGGTACTATTTCAGGGGTAATAACAGACAAAGATTCCAACAACGAAACTTTACCCTTTGCCAATGTGAATGTAAAAGGAACTAAAGTAAATGCAACTACAGATATAGATGGGAAATACAGTATTAGTATTGCTCCCGGAAACTATGTGGTACAATTCTCATTTGTAGGATACGAACCTAAAGAAGTTTCGGTAAAAGTAACTGCCGGCGCTAAAATTGAAATGAATCAGGCCTTGTCTTCAGGCGCTTATGCTCTTAAAGATGTAGTAGTTACTGCAACGGTAAACAGACAAAAAGAAACAGCTTTATTACTCGAACAAAAAGAAGCTGTTGAGATTAAACAAGCCATCGGAGCTCAGGAATTATCCAGAAAAGGAGTGAGCGATGTTGCTTCGGCAGTAACTAAAGTTAGCGGTATTACCAAACAGGAAGGCTCAGGAAGCGTATTCGTTAGAGGTTTAGGTGACCGTTACAATGTTACAACCTTAAACGGCTTACCATTACCTTCTAATAATCCTTCTAATAAAAATATCCTTTTAGATATATTCTCTACTGACATAGTTGAATCTATTGGAATTAGCAAAACTTTTGAATCCCAAAATTATGCTGATTTTTCAGGTGCCAATGTTGACATTGTATCCAAAAAGATGAGCGGCAATCCTTTTGTAGAATTAGGATTAGCTCTTGGAGGAAACACTAATGTTTTAAAATTAAATCATTTTTATTTACAGGACGGTCCGTCTTATTTAGGCTTTAACAAAATCAATGCCCCTAACAACCCTTTATTACCTTATAATTACTCCACAAGTTGGGATAGACAAGAAAGAAAATATACACTAAACAACAATTTTTCTTTATCAGGAGGTAAAAAATTTAATGTAGGCGAAAATGGAAGTATCGGAACCTTTATTACCGCTTCCTTTGACAATGACAATAAATATAATGAAGGGGTTTATAGAACAAGTATTACAGCCCAAGGCTTAGCTAATAGTGATTTTTACAGAAAATCATATAAATACAACACCAATACTACGGTAATGGGTAGCGCTAATTACAAAATTAACCCAAATAACTCCCTCTTATTCACTACCTTGTTTTTAAACTCAACATCACAGGATTATAGCGAATATGATGGTAAATACATTGAGTTTCCCGGAAATGATCCTGTTGGTTTTATCAAACGTGGAACTTTTGACAAAACACAATTAATTGTAAACCAATTATTGGGCAAACACAAACTTAATGACCGATGGAATACGAATTGGGCCATTGGATACAGCATGCTTGACAACACGATTCCGGATCGTATGCAAAATACTTTTGTACCTACTTCAGACGGATCAACAAATTACACTTTCTTTAAAAACGCCAGTATTGACAACCACAGGTATTTTCAAACACTAACTGAAAACGAATTTTCTGCTAACCTTTCCGCTAGTTATAATTTTGCTAAAAAAGAAGACAACTATAAAGGAAAAGCAACCTTAGGTTATTCCGGAAAAATGAAAAATGTAGATTTCAATTCGCAACAATATTCATTTTTTCCACAAACAAACAAAACCATTTTTCCTATCGAAGGTTTTAACAACACGGACTTATACTTAAGTAGTAATTACTTCGATTTATCGGATGGAGACAGTTCCAGTAAACTTGCACAATATTACAATGGTCATTTAAACATTCATGCTGTTTTTGGAAATATCAAATATGATTTCACCGACAGATTATCGGTTATCCTTGGAGGTAGATTTGAACAAATTGAGCAATATGTATTTTACGTAAGTTTAGATGCTCCGGATGGAACAGGCAGAACTTATGCTCCGGTAAAATTTCTACCGAGTGTAATTGCAAAATATAAATTGAACGATAAACAAAACTTAAAATTTGCGGCAAGTAACACTTACACCTTACCACAATTTAAAGAAAAAGTAAAAATTCTTTTCCAGGAAGTTGGTCAAAGTTATGAAGGTAATAACAAATTATATGCTTCCACAAATTACAATGCCGACTTGAGCTGGGAGTTATTCCCAAGCAATGACGAATTAGTTTCGGTAACTGCTTTTGGAAAACTAATCCAAAACCCTATCAACGAAATGTACACCAACTCCTCTTCCGGAAACATCACCTATGCCAATACCGGAGACAAAGCAGTGGTAGCCGGAATTGAAGTAGAGTTCAGAAAAAACATTTTTGAAATAGAACATAATGATTTAAAAGACAAATTAGCTTTTGGTTTTAATGGTTCTTATATGTATCAGGATCAGGATTTAAGCAATACTAAAGTAGTAACTGAAAATGGATTTGGTGCCAACTTTACCTTTAAAAACTCCAAACTTTCAGGTGCTTCTGATTTTTTGGCCAATGCTGATTTATCTTTCACAAAAGAATTCAAAGAAGACAGAGACATTACAGCTACTTTAACCTACGCCTATGTATCCGATAAATTGGCTGTAATTGGAACACAAGACAGAGGAAACCTTGTGGACAAAGCTATTAACCGATTAGATTTTATTGTAAAATCTAATTTGACTAAAAATTTAAAAATTGGATTGGCTTACAAAAACATCTTAAACCCAGCTTACAGAAGAGTTAGTGAACAAAGCAAAGCTCCTCTTATTAAAACAACTGATGTTCTTGCAAGTTCCTACAAAATTGGTTCTAATTTAAGTTTATCACTAAACTATAAATTCTAAGATCCTAACTTTCAAAACCCAAGAGGCAGTCATTATAAACGGACTGCCTCTTTTTATTTATAACATTTCAAACAATGTAAATTCAATGTTATTAAAACTAAAAAAACAATAGGAATACTTAACAACAATGTAATACTTGCTTAACTAAAGAAAAACAATCACTGCTTTACTTTGCGGTGTTAATAATAAACAACAAAACAAAAATTAAAAAAAAATGAAAAAATCAATTTTAGCAATCTTAACAATTGCAAGTATAACTTTTACAAGCTGTAGTAATGATTCTACTCCAGATTCATCAAGCTCATTTGAAGTAGTTGTAGATGACTTAAAAGGTAATATTACAGAAGGAACTGTAACATTAGATGCAAATGAAACTTATACCTTAACTGGTGGCTTAGTAGTAAAATCAGGAGCTACTTTAATTATCCCTGCCGGAACAACTATCCAATCTGACCCAACTGCCGATTCAGAAAAAGCAAAAACAATTTATGTTGCTGTTGAAAGAGGTGCAAAAATCTATATCAATGGTACCTCTACTAAACCAGTTGTGATGACCTCTGGTAAAGCTTCTCCTGCTCAATCGGATTGGGGTGGATTAATCATTTGCGGTGATGCCAAAGTAAATACCGGAGATAACGGATCATCTGAAGTAGGAAACCTACTTTACGGAGGTAACAATAACGCTGACAATTCCGGATCTATTACTTATTTAAAAATTGCTTATACTGGTTCAAAATTCGACTCATCTAAAGAATATAATGGAGTTTCATTCTTTGGAGTAGGTAGTGGAACAGTAGTTAACAACATCTTTGCACTTGAAAGCGGTGATGATGGTATCGAATTTTTTGGAGGTGCTGTAAATGCTTCAAACTTATTGATTATAAATTCTTATGATGACTCATTGGATTTTGCTGATGGCTATCAAGGAACCCTTTCAAATGTTTATATTTCCGGAGTTACTGCTGCTGGAGTTGAAGGTTCTAACAATGCAGCTAACGACATCAAAGAACCAATGACCAACGCTAAAATTAACAATATCTCAATCTACAAAGGTGCTGATGCTAAATTTACAGCTTCTGAAAAAGCAATTAACTTCAAAGAAGGTGGTGGTATCCAAACTTACACAAACTTATATGTTCATAGTGATATGCCTGCTGATTTTGCTAAAATTAATGCTGGTACCGGAATTGCTGCCAGAATTGCAGCCGGAGATTTCAAAGTTAACGGAATTAACTTTGTAACAGCTAACAACACTATTGGTGCTTATGTTACCAATCAAACCGGTGCTACAACTTCAGTATTTGCTTGGACAAACTACTTCAACAACTAAGAGATATTTCATCTTAATAAAAAATGCTTTCCTAAAATTAGGAAGGCATTTTTTTTGGCATACTATTTGATTTTTTCGTATATTTACTAATCAAAATCAGGCTAATGAAAAAAAACTACTTGTATAGTATTCTTTTAATGGTTTTTTTCTGTTCCCTAAGCATCAAAGCTCAGGAAAGCAAGCAGTTGCAAAACCCAAATGCCCCCTCTGTAATTGAGGGTTTGAATTTGTACCCAAATCCTGTTAATACTGGTAAAGTAACCATTTCAACCAAAAATGATGGTGACAAAGAAATTATCATTTTTGACCTTCTGGGAAAACAAGTACTTCAAACCCGACTCAGTTCCAGAGAACAACTGAACGTGTCTAACCTTTTTCCAGGTGTTTACATTATCAAGATAAACGAAGACAACGCTACAGCCACACGCAAACTCATCATACGATAATTTGTAAAACTATAAACTAAAAGCTTCAACTTAAAAATTGAAGCTTTTTTTATGACAAGATAAACAGCTTTTAATTTATACCTTTGCAAAAAAAACTTCTTGATTACAACTACTGACATCTTTACTATTTCAAGTCAAAAGCAGTTTGAAAAAATAGCTTTAAAAGTATTCCGTTATCAATATGAGAACAACTTAGTATATCAGGAATTTTGCAACTTTTTAAAAACCGATGTTCAAAAGGTAAAATCACTCCAACAAATTCCGTTTTTACCTATCCAATTTTTCAAAAGCCATAATGTAGTTTCGAATACTCATCCGGTTCAGACAACTTTTACCAGCAGCGGAACTACCGGAATGATTACCAGCAAACACTTAGTGACCGATGTAAGTCTTTATGAGGAAAGTTACCAAAAAGGCTTTTCGGAGTTTTATGGCAACATCGAAAACTATGTGGTTTTAGCCCTGCTTCCTTCCTATTTAGAAAGAGAAGGTTCTTCCTTAATTTATATGGTCGAAGATCTCATAAAACTCTCCAATCATCCCGAAAGTGGTTTTTATCTGCACAATCACGATGATTTGATTAAAAAATTAATCGAACTTGACGAATCCGGACAAAATGTAATCCTGATTGGCGTTACTTATGCGTTACTCGACTTAATTGAAAAACAAAAATTCCAGCTCCAAAACACCATTATCATGGAAACCGGAGGAATGAAAGGCAAACGCAAAGAAATGATTCGCGAAGAGCTTCACCAACAACTTTGTACCGGATTTGGCGTTGCAGCCATTCATTCAGAATACGGTATGACCGAACTACTTTCGCAGGCTTATTCCCTGGGTGACGGAATTTTTGAGTGCCCGGCATGGATGAACATTCTTATCCGCGATACTGAAGATGCACTTTCTTATGTTTTACAAGGAAAAACAGGTGGAATTAACGTGATTGATTTGGCTAATATCAACTCCTGTTCCTTTATTGCCACGCAGGATTTAGGCAAAAAATATCCCAACAACTCTTTCGAGGTATTGGGACGTTTTGATAATTCGGATATCCGGGGTTGTAATTTGATGGTCGTTTAAAATGTGTAACCGTTGATTTGTTTAATCGGTTAAACAATTATACACCTAAACCACTCTTACCACAAAATAATTTTTCTTTCCGCTTTGCAACAACACAAATTGGTTATTGATTAAATCATTGTCTGAAAGCACAAAATCTTCTTTTACTTTTTCTCTGTTTACCGAAATCGAATTGGCTGTCAAAGCACGTCTTGCCTCACCATTCGATTTCATAAATCCTGTTTTTTCATTCAAAACAGTCACAATATCAACACCGGCTTCAATTTCAGATTTAGCAATTTCTGCTTGCGGAACTCCGTCAAAAACTTCTAAGAAAGTCTTTTCGTTTAATTGTTTCAAATCTTCTGCAGTAGAATTTCCAAACAAAATATTAGATGCCTTAATTGCATTTTCCAATTCTTCAGTCGAGTGAACCATCACGGTAATTTCTTCAGCTAATTTTTTCTGCAACAAACGCAAATGCGGAGCTTCTCTGTGTTTTTCAGTCAAATCTTCGATTTCCTCTTTTGATAAAAAAGTAAAAATCTTGATGTATTTTTCAGCATCAATATCAGATGTATTTAACCAATATTGGTAAAATTTGTAAGGCGAAGTTCTCGCTGCATCCAGCCAGATATTTCCTCCTTCGGATTTACCAAATTTAGTTCCGTCAGCCTTAGTGATTAAAGGACAAGTCAAAGCATACGCCTTTCCTGCTTCAATTCTACGAACTAATTCGGTTCCCGTAGTGATATTTCCCCATTGGTCGCTACCACCCATTTGTAACGTACATTTTTTGTCTTTATACAAATGCAAAAAGTCATACCCCTGAACCAATTGATAAGTAAACTCCGTAAAAGACATTCCTTCGGCTGATTCAGAAGACAAACGTTTCTTAACCGAATCCTTAGCCATCATGTAATTTACCGTAATATGTTTTCCCACATCACGAATAAAATCCAAGAAGGAGAAGTTTTTCATCCAGTCGTAGTTATTTACTAATTCAGCCGCATTGGGTGTATCAGAAGTAAAATCTAAGAAACGACCTAATTGCTCCTTAATTGCTTCCTGATTGTGACGCAAAGTCGCTTCGTCCAATAAATTTCTTTCGTTTGATTTTCCGGACGGATCACCAATCATTCCGGTGGCTCCTCCAACCAAAGCTAAAGGTTTGTGTCCCGCTATTTGAAAATGTTTCAACAACATCACTCCTACTAAATGTCCTATATGTAAGGAATCGGCAGTTGGGTCAATCCCCACATAAGCCACACGCATTTGTTCCATCAGGTGCTCTTCGGTACCTGGCATAACATCGTGAAGCATGCCTCTCCATGTTACTTCTTCAATAAAATTTTTCATCTTTTTATTCAATTTACTTTCGTCAATTCGGCCATTCAGGCTTCGTGCGCGCAAAGATAACAATATCAATATCAATGACAAAAATCAATATCAATGTTTAAGGAAAATATTAAAATATGATACGGTCATTGGAATTTGGAATTTTTTAAATTGGAATTTATTTTTTGCTATTGTCATTGCTATTGAAATTGAAGTTGATTTCATTACATTTACAAAATGATTTTAGTTACCGGAGGAACAGGCTTAGTAGGCGCACATTTATTACTTCATTTGATAGAAAATGGAGCAAAAGTCCGTGCTATTTACCGAAATGAAAAAGGCATTCAAAAAACCAAATCACTGTTTCAACATTATCATAAAGCTTCCTTATTTGATGCTATCGAATGGGTTCAGGGCGATATTCTCGACATTCCTTCTTTAGAGCATGCTTTTGTAAATATCACCCAAGTATACCACTGCGCCGCCTTAATTTCATTTGATCCAAAAGACGAAAATAAACTTCGAAAAAACAACATCGAAGGCACGGCTAATGTGGTTAATTTTTGTCTGGCTAAAGGAATTAACAAACTTTGTTATGTAAGTTCAACAGCGGCTTTAGGCGACTTAGCAGCTAACGAAACCATTATTACGGAAGAAAGCGAATGGAATCCGGAAAAATACCATAACGATTATGCTATTTCTAAATACGGAGCCGAAATGGAAATTTGGCGCGGACAACAGGAAGGCTTAAAAGTAATTATTGTAAATCCGGGAGTCATTATCGGACCGGGATTTGAAGATCAGGGCAGCGGGCAACTGTTTCAAAAAATCGCCAATGGTTTACGATTTTACACCAATGGCAAAACGGCTTTTGTTGCCGTAAACGATGTGGTGCGAATAATGATTACTCTCATGGAAAGTTCCATTTGCAACGAACGTTTTATTCTTATTGGTCAAAACATCGTTTTCAAAGACATTTTTAACACCATTGCCGACACGCTAAAAGTAAAAAGGCCTGACATTGAAGCCAAGCCTTATATGTTAAAAGTCAATTTATTTTTCCATTGGTTAAGCAGTTTCTTTTTCCGAAAAACAAACAATTTTTCCAAAGACACTCTGATTGCCGCCAGCAATACCAAAGAATTTTCGAATCAAAAAATCAAAACAGCTTTACAAACTTCTTTTACTGATGTGCATCAATACATCAAAGAAAATTTCCAGCCCGTTAATTAACAACGTTTCCGTTTTTAATAACCAAAGATTTCTTTTGTTGTAGCAAATTTTTCTTCGCTGCGGTGGTTTTCTTTTTTAACAAAAGCAACGAATCTTTTTTCTTTACTTTTTGCAAAGAATCTTTCTTAGCCTTAGCTACTTTTTTAGCATTGCTGATAGAATCCAAACGCTTCTTTTTCAACTGAAGCAAAGAATCTTTCTTCACTTCTTTTTTTACCAAAGAATCCAAAAATATTTTCTTTCGATCCACACGCTTGATCACGCTATCATACATTGTTTTGTAGCCTTCAAAATCAGAAGCATAATAAATATTGCTTTGCGCAAATTGAGCACTATCTACCTTGTATTTTCTAAAAACAAACTCTTTTGGATTGACTTTATATTTTTCAGTCGTAGCCGGTTCACTATATTTTATAGCATCAATAATTGCCAAATCATAAATGATATTTTCCATAACATCTTTATCAATAAGGCGCTCAGGTTTTTTAACTGCTTCGTCCTTGCAGCCAAAAAACAACAATATTGTTACTAAAAGTAAAACCGTTTTTTTCATGGATTATCTGTCAAATAAAAGTCTTTTTCCAGCACGAATATCTTTTGCTTTAAAAGCATTGTACACTAACTGACCATTTACAAAAGTATGCGTAATTCTGGATTTAAAGGTATAACCTTCAAACGGAGACCATCCGCATTTAGCAAAAATATTTTCTTTTTTTACACCCCAAGGCAAACCGGCATTTACAATTACCAAATCGGCATAATACCCTTCTTTGATAAATCCGCGTTTTTCAATCTTGAAAATCTTAGCCGGATTGTGGCACATTTTCTCCACAATTTTCTCCACCGTAATTTTTCCCTGATGATAGGCTTCAAACATAGCTACCACAGCGTGTTGAACCAATGGTCCTCCCGAAGGCGCTTTTAAATACGATTGTTTTTTCTCTTCCAAAGTATGTGGCGCGTGATCGGTAGCAATCACATCGATACGGTCATCATTCAAAGCTTTCCATAAAGCATCTCTGTCTTTAGCCGTTTTCACCGCCGGATTCCATTTGATAAAATTCCCTTTAGTTGCATAATCATCATTGGTAAACCACAAATGATGCACGCAAACCTCAGCGGTAATTTTCTTTTCTTCCAATGGAATTTTATTGGTAAACAAATCCATTTCTTTGGCAGTTGAAAGATGAAAAATATGCAATCTTGCTCCTGTTTTTTTAGCCAGTTCAATTGCTTTAGAAGAGGACAAATAACAAGCTTCCTCACTTCTTATCAAATGATGCACGGTTACCGGAACATCCTCACCATATTCTGCTTTATATTTTTCTGAATTGGCTTTAATAGTCGCTTCATCTTCACAGTGAACAGCAATTAACATCGGCGTACTTGAGAATATTTTTTCCAAAGTAGCCTGATTATCCACCAACATATTTCCGGTAGAAGAACCTAAAAATATTTTAATTCCCGCTACATTCTTCGGATTGGTTTTTAAAACCTCTTCCAAATTATCATTGGTAGCCCCCATCATAAACGAATAATTCGCATAGGATTTCTCGGCAGCAATTTGGTACTTTTCTTCTAAAATTTCCTGAGTAACCGCATTCGGAACCGTATTAGGCTGTTCGATATACGAAGTAATTCCACCCGCAACTGCTGCTCTGGATTCCGATTCGATATCGCCTTTATGCGTTAAACCCGGCTCTCTAAAATGCACCTGATCATCGATAGCGCCCGGAATTAAAAAATTCCCTTCGGCATCAATAATTTTACAATCTGAGGTTTTGGCACTTATGCTTTCTGAAATTTCAACAATTAAGTCATTCTCAATTAAAACATCGCCTTCAAAAATTACTCCTTCATTTACTATTTTGGCATTCTTAATTAAAACCCTGTTCATTGTTATTTTATTATAATCTGTTTACTAATTTTTTTAATCGAAGTGCAACCACTCCAAAAACCGCTTCCACAATAATCGAATTGCTCATTTTAGACTGACCTTTGGTTCGGTCAGTAAAAATAATAGGCACTTCGGTAATTTTAAAATTATTACTGAAAGTACGGTATTTCATTTCAATCTGGAACGCATAACCCACAAACTTAATTTTGTCGAGATTTATTTTTTCCAAAACTTCGCGTTTGTAACACACAAATCCGGCGGTGGCATCATGAATTTGCATTCCGGTAATCATTCGCACATAAACCGAAGCAAAATAAGAAAGCAACACCCGATTTAACGGCCAGTTCACCACATTCACTCCCGTTACATAACGCGAACCGATAGCCAAATCAGCGTCACCAAAATGACAAGCATTGTACAATTTCTCTAAATCATTCGGATTGTGTGAAAAATCGGCATCCATTTCGAAAATAAATTCGTAATTATGAGCCAAAGCCCATTTAAAACCATGCACATAAGCCGTTCCTAAACCCGATTTTTCTTTTCGGTTTTCCAAAAATAAACGCCCTTCAAATTCGGTTTGCAATAACCGAACCTTATCAGCCGTGTGATCAGGAGAATTATCATCCACTATAAGCACGTGAAACTGTTTGTGCTGCGAAAGCACCGCTCTGATGATACTTTCTACATTTTCAATTTCGTTATAGGTTGGAATTATAACTATGCAATTATTCATATTTCTGGAAATTTCACCGCAAAAATAACCTTTTTATGGCATTTGAATCATAATAATACTATAATAAAAATATTGATTCAAAATTTTACTAATTTTGCTCCACTATGACTGAATATCTCCTACATCCGAGAATTACCGAAAACAAAGACTGGGCGACTGCTTTGTTCATTTTAGCCTTTGCTATCATTGCCATTACAAAATCATTTAACGAAAACCGTTTTGGCGATTTTATCAATTTAATTTTCTCTGATAAATATTCCAAAGTCTATCGCGACAGCAGCCAGCTCAAAAGCAGCTTTACGATTTCTTTATTCTTTGTACAGGTCATCTCATTCGCTTTTTTTATTCAAATTTCGCTAAATATATTTGGCTACGCCTCCAAAACCGACTGGTTACTCTACATCCAAATTATCACTTTTTTGATCTTTTTTATTTTATCAAAATTTTTAGTCGAAAAAATAATTGCCACCACCTTCAACATTGAGGAATTTATGGAGCAATTTAACCTCCAAAAAATAACTTACAGAACCTATATCGGGATTATAATTTTACCGATTAATATCATTTTATTTTACCACAACACTGTTTCCCAACACATTCCAATTACCATCATTGCAATAATTCTGGGACTTAGCATACTGACTTATGCACTTTCGATAAAAAAATATCAAAATGTAATATTCAGCAAGTTGTTTTATTTTATTTTGTATCTTTGCACTCTCGAAATAGCTCCCTATTTTTTCATGTATTATTTGTTTATAAAAGGGAGCGCTTAGTAAATGTTAAAATATGAAAGTGAAAACAATTTTGGTATCGCAACCAGAGCCTAAAGTAGAGAACTCACCTTACTTTGAACTCCAACAAAAACACAAAATCAAAATTGATTTCCGCCCTTTTATTCACATAGAAGGCGTTAGTGCGAAAGAAATTAGACTTCAAAAAATTGATCTCAACAATTTTTCTGCTATTATTTTAACCAGTAGAAATGCTGTGGATCATTTTTTCAGGGTTGCCGAAGAAATGCGTTTTAAAGTTCCGGAAGGCTTAAAATATTTTTGTCAGTCAGAAGCTATTGCCTTCTATTTACAAAAATATGTGGTGTACAGAAAACGTAAAATATATGTTGGTGCAAAAGATTTTGCCGACATGGCGCCTTTGATTAAAAAATACAAAGACGAGAAATTCTTATTACCGGCTTCCGACCAATTAAATGCAGACGCACCGCAAACCTTAAACAACTTAAAAGTGGATTGGACTCAGGCTACTTTTTACAGAACAGTAATGAGTGACTTATCTGATTTAGCCGATGTTTACTATGATGTTTTGGCTTTCTTTAGTCCAACCGGAATCAAATCGTTATACAAAAACTTCCCTGATTTCAAACAAAACAACACCCGAATTGCTGTTTTTGGACCAACAACCCAAAAAGAAGCTCTGGATCACGGTTTAAGAGTGGACATCATGGCGCCTGCTCCGGGAACCCCATCGATGACAATGGCTTTGGAAAAATACATTAACGAAGTGAATAAAGCTAAATAACAGCTTCCTTTTACATATATTTAAGCCGCGAGTTTCGCGGCTTTTTTTATTCCAGCTATCCAAATTAATTTTAAAATCAAATTAAACCCAAATCCTTTTTTAAGGTCTTAAAAACAAAACCAACTTTAATATTAAATTTATGAAGAAATTCAAAATTATTGCATTGATGCTTCCATTAGCAGTTGTACTTAGCAATTGTAGTTCGGCCAAAAAAAACAAAGACTATGTTGATGCTAAAAAAATTACTTACACTAACGATGTAAAACCTATCATCGCTAACAGCTGTACACCTTGCCACATGCCGCCACAAGGAAAAAAAAGAACCATTTAAAAATTACGAACAGCTAAAAACACACATTGGTGCTATACTGGAAAGAATAACTTTACCTCAGGACAATCGTAAATTTATGCCTCCGGTAAACAAAAAACCAGCCTTAACAGAAGATCAGGTAGCTGTTTTAGTGAACTGGCAAAAACAAAATATGCCGGAATAACAGCCAAAAATATTCAATAAAAAAATTCCAAATTCCAATAACACTTCGAGAAGCTAAGTGTGACAATTGGAATTTGGAATTTTATTTTTTTTTTGAATTTATTTCTCTCTCAATTCCATCATTGAAATTGATATTGAACTTATTAGTTTCTCCTACTTCCTCCTAAATAAACAGAAAGATAATACAACAGCGTAGCAATAGACCCTAAAGCAGCCACCACATAAGTTCTGGCCGCCCATTTCAAAGAATCTTCTGCTCCGGCATATTCGGCAGGATTCAACATATTTTTAGTTTTCAACCAGGCCAAAGCGCGATTACTGGCATCATATTCTACTGGCAACGTAATAATGGAAAACAACGTAGTTGCAGCAAACAAAATAATTCCTATAAGCAATAATCCCGGAAAGGTTTTTAACATCAAAATACCAGCCAGTAAAACCCATTGCATATAAGACGAAGCCACATTAACAAAAGGTACTAATTTAGAACGCATCGTCAGCCACTCATAACCGCGGGCATGTTGTACGGCATGACCACATTCGTGAGCCGCCACCGCAGCCGCAGCCGCATTACGCTGATTATACACCGCTTCACTCAGATTTACTGTTTTATCAGCCGGATTATAATGATCCGTTAATTGTCCCGGAGTCGAAATCACTTTTACATCATAAATGCCATTGTCGTGAAGCATTTTAGTAGCAATTTCAGCACCACTCATATTATTTTGTAAATGCAACTGCGAATAATGCTCAAACTTGCTCTTTAATCTTGAACTTACTAACCAGCTGAACAGCATAATTACCCCGGCCAGAATTAAATAACCACTTCCCATATCTTTTTATATTTTAGTTTCAAATTTTAAATACAATCCGCAAATTCTAAACCAATTTACAAAAATGCCATTTTGACAGCTGTTAAAAATTCATTAAATAGCAATAAGAAATATCAAAACAAAAATTCCAAATTCCAATAACACTTCGAGAAGCTCAGTGTGATAATTGGAATTTGGAATTTAATCCCGACAGCTATCGGGATTGGAATTTATTCGGTTAGCCAACCAAATTGATGATTTTCCCCGGAACGATAATCACTTTATTAGGTGTTCTGCCGTCTAATTGTTTTTGAGTTCTTTCGTCTTTCATCACGATTTCCTCAATTTGTTCCTTAGTTAAATCCAAAGGCAAGGTAATTGTAAAACGCATTTTCCCATTGAAAGAAACCGGATATTCTTTTTCAGATTCGACTAAATATTTTTCCTCACATTTAGGGAAAGCAACAGTAGCTATTGAACCTTCATTTCCTAAAGCACTCCATAATTCTTCGGCGATGTGAGGTGCATAAGGCGAAATTACAATTGCCAGAGGTTCTAAAATAGCTCTCGAATTACACTTTTGAGCCGATAATTCGTTCACACAAATCATAAATTGAGAAACCGAAGTATTGAACGAGAAATTATCGATATCTTCCGTTACTTTCTTGATGGTTTTATGCAACGATTTTAAATTGTCTTTGGTTGGTTCGTCGTTATTTACAACCAAACCATTATCATCAAAATACAAACGCCAAAGTTTTTTCAGGAATCCAAAAACTCCCGAAATACCAGCCGTATTCCATGGCTTCGCCTGCTCTAACGGCCCTAAGAACATTTCGTACAAACGCAAAGTATCAGCACCATATTCAGCGCAAATAGCATCCGGAGTTACGACATTGTATTTCGATTTAGACATTTTTTCTACTTCGCGACCTACAATGTATTTTCCGTTTTCGTCTAAAATAAATTCGGCATCCGCATAATCTTCTCTCCAGGCTTTAAACTTTTCAATATCCAATTCATCAGAAGCATTTACAAAATTCACGTCTGCATGAATTGGCTGAACATTTTCCCCGTTGATTTTATTTTTAGAAATAAAAGTATTAGCTCCTTCAATTCTGTAAACCAAAGCACTCGTCCCCAAAATCATTCCCTGATTGATCAGTTTTTTGAATGGTTCTTCTGTTGGCGCAAAACCTTTGTCTTTTAAGAATTTATTCCAAAAACGGGAATACAACAAGTGTCCGGTGGCATGCTCGCTACCACCAATGTATAAATCTACAGATTCCCAGTATTTCAATGCTTCTTGGCTGGCAAATTCAGTATCATTTTTAGCGTCCATATAACGCATCCAATACCATGAACTTCCTGCCCAACCCGGCATCGTATTCAATTCTAATGGAAAAACAGTCACATGATCTATCAACTCACAACCAACAACCGACAACTTTTCAGTGTCCCAAGCCCAAACAGCCGCATTTCCTAATGGAGGCAAACCGTCTTCGGTTGGTAAATATTTCTCTACTTCCGGTAAAATAATTGGCAAGTGTTGCGCTTCAATCATCTGCGGCAAACCATTCACATAATATACCGGGAAAGGCTCACCCCAATAACGCTGACGGGAGAAAACCGCATCACGCAAACGGTAATTTACTTTTCCGTAACCCTGTCCTATTTTTTCCAATTCGGCAATCACTTTTTGAGTTCCGTCTTTGTAACCCATGCCGTTCAAGAAATCGGAATTTACCAATTGGAATCCTTCTTTGGCGCCAAAAGCGCCTTCGGAAATATCTTTGTCAACAATGTTCTTTATCGGTGGCATTCCTCCCGAAGCCTCGGGATGACCTTTAAAGAAATTAGCAAAGGCATAATCTCTTTCATCCCCACAAGGCACCGCCATTACAGCTCCTGTTCCGTAACCTGCCAACACATAATCGCCAATCCAAACCGGAATCGCTTCTTTGGTAAACGGATGCTCCGCATAAGCTCCTGTAAATACTCCCGAAATCGTTTTTACATCGGCCATACGCTCTCTTTCGGAACGCTTGGCTGTTTTTTCGATATAAGCCTCAACCGCTGCTTTTTGTCCCGGACTTGTAATTTGAGCAACTAATTCGTGTTCCGGTGCCAAAGTCATAAAAGTAACTCCGAAAATGGTATCTGGACGGGTTGTAAAAACATCAATTACTTCCTCATGATTTTTTAACTTAAAAGTCACCATAGCACCAACTGATTTTCCAATCCAGTTTCTTTGTGATTCTTTAATCGACTCACTCCAGTCAATGGTTTCCAAACCTTGCAGTAAACGTTCCGCATAAGCTGAAATACGCATGCTCCATTGGGTCATTTTTTTACGAACTACCGGAAATCCACCACGTTCCGAAACTCCGTTTACGATTTCGTCATTTGCCAAAACCGTTCCTAATCCCGGACACCAGTTGACTTCGGTTTCTGCTAAATAGGTTAATCTATATTGTAGTAAAATTTTCTCCTGAGTATCTTTTGCGAAAGCGTTCCACTCATCAGCTGAAAAAGCTTGGATGTTATCATCACAAACTGCATTAACTTTTGAATTACCTTCTTTTTCAAAAAGAGCAATCAAAGTCGAAATATCTTCCGCCTTGTCTGAATCTTTATTGTACCAGGAATTAAATAACTGAATAAAAATCCATTGGGTATGCTTGTAATAATTTGGGTTGGAAGTACGCACTTCTCTGTCCCAATCAAATGAAAATCCAATTTTATCCAATTGTTTACGATAACCCGCAATTAGATTTCCTTCTTTATCCACACCTCCGTCAATATTCACACGGGTGGTATCTTCCGGACGTTGCCCCGTTTGAATGGCATATTGCTCAGCCGGCAATCCAAAACTATCGTAACCCATTGGGTGCAACACATTATACCCCTGATGACGCTTAAAACGCGAATACACATCCGAAGCAATGTAACCCAGCGGATGTCCTACATGCAGTCCTGCTCCCGAAGGATAAGGAAACATATCTAAAACATAATGTTTCGGTTTGTCTGAATCATTTTTGGCTGCAAAAGTTTTATTGTCAGCCCAGTATTGTTGCCATTTGGCTTCGATTTCGTTCGGATTGTATTTCATTATAAAGTTTCAAAGTTGCAAAGTTGCAAAGTTTATAAGATTTTATCTGTTGATTTTCAGTTGGCAAATTTACGTTTATTGTAGATTGCACCAAAGTTATTTTCAGAAAACAAAAAATAAAACAAGCAAGAACTATTTACTAAGTAATAATACTTATTTTTGCAAGAGAAATAACAACTTCATCCTAAGATTTTTCATGAAACAAACCCTGATATTTTTTTGTTTACTTTCTTTGTTGTCGTTCGAAAAAATAATGGCTCAGGACACCAAGACGTTGACACATCTGTTATTGCAAAAGAAACTGATTACGCAAAAAGAAGCTGATTCGTTAGAAACTCTGATGACCAATTCCCAAAAAACAACTCCGGAAAACAAAGAATTTGCCATTGGTTTGGAATTCAGACCCAGAACAGAATACCGAAACGGTTACAAACAACTCAGAACCGACGACAGTAAAGCGGCTTTTTTTACTTCGCAACGCAGCCGTTTGAATGTTGATTACAGCCAGAATCAGTTCCAATTTCACACTTCCATTCAGGACATTCGGGTTTGGGGACAATACGGACAAACTTCCACTTCGGGTTCTTTGAATGTTTTTGAAGCTTTTGCAGAAGCAGGTATTTTGAAAAATTTCTCCGTAAAATTAGGTCGTCAAAAAGTAGAATTAGATAATGGCAGAATTTTCTCAGCGGCCAACTGGAGTCAGGCAGCGAGAGCTCACGATGGAATCAATTTGATTTACGACAATGCTAAAATTCATTCGGAATTTTTCACTTCTTTTAATCAAACTTCCGAGCGTATTTTTGAGACTGATTTTTCTCCAACAACATTTAGCAATTATAAACTCTTAAATATTCATTATCTAAAAGCGAAGCTGAATGAAAATTTCAGTCTGACAACAATCAATGCTGCCGACAGTTATCAAAGCAAAATCAACAGCAACACCCTGTACACACGTGCAACTTCGGGCGGACGACTGGATTTTGAAAAAGGAAATTTACACCTAACCCTGAGCGGTTATTATCAATTCGGTCAATTGCAAAGCGGAAACCGGATTTCGGCTTATTATTTCCAACCGGAAATCCAATTGAAAACTAACCAATTAACGACACGTTTTGGAGCAGAAATCATGAGTGGCGACAATACCAATAAAACAAGCGAAATTTCCAAATCCTTTGTACCACTTTACGGTGTAGCCTGGAAATTTATGGGAAACATGGATTATTTTACTTCTTTTCCAACTGATGTAAAAAATGGCGGATTGGTTAATCCTTATTTATTTTTCACTTATGATGTAAACCAAAAAATAAGTCTGCGTTCCGATTTTCATTTGTTTTACTTAGCCAATAAAGTTAATAACGATTTGAATCAAAACATCAATTCGTATTTAGGTTTTGAAAACGATTTGTCGTTGCATTACAAATGCAATGGCTTTACGATGATTGATTTTGGATTTTCCTATATGGCTGCCGAAAAAAGCATGGAAACACTCAAAGACGGAAACAGTGCGTTAACCCCGATTTGGAGTTATCTGATGATTACTTTCAAACCGGAATTGTTTCGTTTTAAAAAATAACAGCCCATGAAAAACTCAAACGTCTTTTTACTTTTATTGTTGTTGAACAGTTTTGCTTTTTGGGGACAAAACAAAGCGACTGTGGTAGTTGCTGCCAACTTAAAATCGGCGATGGATTCGATTGCAAAAATTTACCAACAGGAAAATCCGGCCGATAACATTCAAATTTCCTATGGCTCCTCGGGTAAATTCTACGAACAAATTGCTAACGGTGCCCCTTTTGATGTTTTTTTCTCCGCCGACATGAATTACCCAACAAAATTGAAAGAAACGCATTTTGCTATTTCAAAAGTGAAAATGTATGCCATTGGAAACATTGCCATTTGGAGTAAAAAAACAGACCCGCGTATTCAAAAAATAAATGCACTTTTAGACTCCAAAATCAAAAAAATTGCCATTGCCAACCCTAAAACCGCGCCTTACGGCACCAAAGCGGTGGAAAGCATGAAATATTACAAACTATACGATAAACTAAAACCAAAGTTGGTTTACGGCGAAAATATTGCTCAGGCAGCACAATTCACCGCATTTGGCGCAGCCGATATTGGCATTCTTGCCTTATCAGATGTGTTGTCGCCGGCAATGAAAAAAGAAGGCGGAAAATATTATATCATTCCGCAAAAAAGCCACGCAGCACTGCAACAAGGCTGCGTTATTCTAAAACACGGTAAAGAAAATGCAGCAGCAAAGCGATTTTATGAGTATATTTCGTCAGCAAAAGCCAAAGCGATTTTGAATTATTTTGGTTATTCTCAAAAATAATTTTTTAAATGAACATTTTAAAAGGCAAAATATCCGAAATTAAAACCGAAGGCAGTTTGTCTTTAGTTAAAATATGGGTTCAAAATTGCCCGATAACTTCCATTGTAATTGACACTGCCGAACATTCAGAATACCTTAAAATCGATAATCCCGCAACTATTATTTTCAAAGAAACCGAAGTAGTTCTGGCTAAAGATTTTTCAGGAATAATCAGCCTTCAGAACAAACTGGATTGCAGCGTAATTTCTTTTGAAAAAGGCAATTTGCTTTGCAAAATCATCCTGCAATTTCAGGACAGCAAAATTACTTCGGTCATTACCCGAAATGCTTTTGACCAACTTGCCATTCAGGAAAATGATTCGGTGATTGCGATGATAAAAACCAACGAAATAAGTTTAGCCGCTCATGATTGATTTGCAACCCATATATCTCACCTTACAACTGGCCTTTTGCACCACGCTGATTTTGTTGTGCCTTGGCTTACCGTTGGCTTATTGGTTAGCTTTCAGCAAATGGAAGTTAAAAGTAATACCGGAAGCTGTGGTGAGTTTGCCGCTTGTCTTGCCTCCTTCAGTTCTAGGATTTTACTTATTACTGGCTTTTAGTCCCGAAAATACTTTTGGGAAATTTCTCGACCAATATTTTGACCTCCGACTGGTTTTTACATTTTCCGGATTAGTGGTTGCCTCGGTTTTGTATAGCCTGCCTTTTATGGTACATCCCATTCAAAACGGACTCAAATTGCTTTCTCCGTCCTTGATGGAAGCTTCTTTTTTATTAGGAAAAAGCAAAACCGAAACCCTTTTTAAAGTTTTAATCCCAAATATAAAAAAAAGCATACTTACCGGAATTGTACTGACTTTTGCACATACTATTGGCGAATTTGGCGTGGTTTTAATGGTAGGCGGCAGTATTCCGTCAGAAACTAAAGTCGTTTCCATTGCTATTTATGACGAAGTGCAGGCGATGAATTATCACAATGCCAATGTGTATGCCGGAATTTTATTTGCTTTTGCGTTTATTGTGCTTTTATGCGTTTATACCATTAACCATCGTTTTTCTAAAACATCTCCTTTACAATGATTGTCATTCAAATTCAGAAAAAACTCCAATCAGCAACAGGAGAAATGCTTTTGAACCTTGATTTTGAAATCAGGGAAAATAATTTTGTGACTTTGTATGGCGCGTCGGGTTCGGGGAAAACAACTACGTTGCGCATGCTTTCGGGATTGACTCAGGCTGATAAAGGTATCATTACAGTAAATAACGAAAACTGGCTGGATACCGATAAAAAAATCCAACTTTCTCCGCAAAAACGCAACATAGCTTATGTTTTTCAGGATTATGCTTTATTCCCAAATATGAGCGTTCGCGAAAATCTAAATTATGCTCTTGAAAAAGGACAGGACAAATCCATTATCGAGGAATTATTAGCATTAATGGAATTGCAGCAATTGCAACATCAAAAACCGGCACAGCTCTCCGGCGGACAAAAACAAAGAGTCGCTCTGGCCAGAGCCTTAGTTCGTCGTCCCAAAATTTTATTGCTTGATGAACCCTTATCGGCAGTGGATCAGGAAATGCGTGTAAAATTGCAGGATTATATTCTTCAGGCACATAGAAAATACCAGCTCACCACAATTCTTGTCAGTCATGATATTGCCGAAATTTATAAAATGTCCGACAAAGTAATTGTTCTTGAAAACGGTATTATCAGCAAAAATGGTCGTCCGGACGAAGTTTTTTCGAGTCGGATAGTAAGTGGAAAATTTCAGTTTGTGGGCGAAATTCTCAAAATTGAAAAAGAAAATTTCATCAACATCGTAGTCGTTTTAATTGGAAACAACATTGTCAAAATCATTGCGATGGACGAAGAAATTCAGGATTTAAACATTGGTAATAAAGTGCTGATTGCTTCCAAAGCTTTCAACCCTATTCTTACAAAAATAGATTCTGTTCCTAAAAGTCGGGATTTATAACACGAAAATTGAAACTTTGAACGTTATTAACTTCATATAAAGAAATTGTTTATTATTTTTACCCCATAATTAAAGTAAACTATGAGTTCTTCATTTGATAAGTTTCAAAAACGCAGGTTAATTTCCTCTTATTTTTCGGTAGTTCTGAGTATTTCTCTGGTTTTATTTTTACTCGGAATCTTAGGTCTTTTTATTGTCAATTCTAAAAGATTAGCTGACAATTTTAAGGAAAAAATCGCCATGACGGTTTTCTTTAAAAACGAAGCCAATGATACTATTTTAAAAGGTTTTGGTACCGAATTAAAAAAAGCAGCTTACGCTAAAAGCATTGTATATGTAAGCAAAGAAGAGGCTGCAAAACAACATACTGATATTATCGGAGAGGATTTCCTGACTTTCCTGGGCGAAAATCCTTTACAAAACTCTTTTGACATTCACATCAAAGCCGCTTATGTAGAAAAAGACTCTGTGGCTAAAATTGAACGTCAGTTACGCACGAATAACCCAATGATTTCGGATATTGTGTACGACAAACAATTGGTAAACATGGTTAACGACAACATCAAAAAAGTCAGCATGTGGATTTTAATCGTGAGCGGATTTTTAACTTTTATTGCCGTTTTACTAATTAACAGTTCGTTGCGTTTGTCCATTTATTCCAACCGATTTATCATCAAAACCATGCAAATGGTAGGCGCAACCAAATCGTTTATCCGAAAACCATTTGTCATGCGAAGTGTAAAATTAGGAATGCTGGGAGCGGCTTTGGCTATTTTAGCCTTAATTGGACTTTTATCCTACATTCAAACTAATTTTCCGGAATTGGGAATTCTGGAAGATAAAGTATATATCATCCTGATTTTTGCCGGCGTTTTTGGATTTGGAGCTTTAATCACCTGGTTAAGCACTCATTTTGCTACCCAACGTTTCCTGAATTTAAGAACAGACGATTTGTATTAGTAATCAGTGGTCAGTTCTTAGTGATCAGTACTGCATTAAAAAATAATAACTTAAAAAAACTGGAATGAGATTGCTTCGTTCCTCGCAATAAAATGGAAAACAACAAACAGGAATTCTTATTCGATAAAGTAAACTATAAAATTCTATTAATCGGAATCGGGGTTATTGCACTTGGATTTATACTTATGTCAGGTGGTGGAAGTGATAATCCAAAAGTGTACAGCGATGCTATTTTTGACTTTAGAAGAATCCGATTAGCGCCTACAACCGTTTTAATTGGTTTCGGAATCACCATTTATTCTATTTTCAAAAAAAACAATAAGTAGTTTACAGTAATCAGTTGCAGTTTGCAGAAAAAACAGCAAAACAACTGAAAACTGAAAACCGAAAACTGATTACTCCAAAATGAACACATTACAAGCTATTGTTCTGGCTATAATCGAAGGAATCACCGAATTTCTTCCGGTTTCTTCTACGGGACACATGATTATTGCTTCTTCTTTTTACGGAATTGAGCACGAAGAATTCACTAAACTTTTCACAATCGTCATTCAGCTAGGGGCTATCCTTTCGGTTTTGGTATTGTATTTCAAACGCTTTTTTCAGTCTTTGGATTTTTATTTCAAATTACTGGCTGCGTTTATGCCGGCAGTCGTTTTTGGTTTGCTTTTCAGCAAAAAAATCGATGCCTTATTAGAAAATCCTGTAACGGTTGCCATTTCGTTATTAATTGGCGGAATCATTCTGCTCAAAGTAGACGACTGGTTCAACAATTCAGAAGACACTGAAATCACTTACAGCAGAGCTTTAAAAATTGGTTTTTTCCAATGTTTAGCAATGATTCCGGGAGTTTCCCGAAGCGGTGCTTCTATCGTAGGCGGAATGTCTCAAAAACTTTCCCGAACGGCTGCTGCCGAATTTTCTTTTTTTCTGGCTGTCCCAACAATGTTAGGCGCCACTGTAAAAAAATGCTACGACTATTACAAGGAAGGTTATGTATTAACCGAAGACCAAATTAATATCTTATTCATAGGAAACATTGTTGCTTTCATCGTAGCTATGTTAGCCATCAAATCTTTCATTGGATTTTTAAGTAAAAAAGGCTTCAAAATTTTTGGTTATTACCGCATAGCAGCCGGATTAATCCTGTTGCTCATTCATTATTTCATTCACCCGCTGACCGTTATCTAATGACAAAAGAAGAGTATTTAGAAGGGCAGGTTTTATTGATTGACAAACCTTTGCAGTGGAGCTCGTTTCAGGCGGTGAATAAATTAAAATACCTGCTGATTAACAAAGTAGGATTGCCTAAAAAATTCAAAATTGGTCATGCCGGAACTTTGGATCCTTTGGCGACCGGACTATTGTTAATTTGCACCGGAAAGTTTACCAAAAAAATTCAGGAATTGCAGGGGCAGACCAAAGAATATACCGGAACTTTCTACATAGGAGCCACCACGCCATCGTATGATTTAGAAACTGAAATCGACGCAACTTTCCCAACCGCACATATTGATGAGGCTTTAATTCACGAAACCGTGAAGCAGTTTTTAGGCGAAATTGACCAAAAACCACCTATTTTTTCAGCTATTAAAAAAGACGGAAAACGCCTGTACGAACATGCTCGTGCCGGTGAAGAAATTGAAATAGCAAGCAGAAAAACAACCATCCACGAATTTGAAATCACCCGAATTGCACTTCCTGAAATCGATTTTAGAGTAGTATGCAGCAAAGGAACTTACATTCGTTCGCTTGCTTACGATTTTGGCAAAGCCCTACATTCAGGCTCACACTTAACAGCATTGCGTCGTACTAAAATTGGCGATTACGATGTCAAAAATGCCATTGACATCAGGCTTTTTGAAGAAAGCTTAGGATTAGAAAGCTAA
Source organism: Flavobacterium daejeonense DSM 17708 (assembly GCF_000425425.1). GTDB lineage: Bacteria > Bacteroidota > Bacteroidia > Flavobacteriales > Flavobacteriaceae > Flavobacterium > Flavobacterium daejeonense. Next base: position 93,249 of record NZ_KE384374.1, on the reverse strand, counting down.
ATAAATTATTCGTAAAAGCGAAAATTAATTCATCGGGGAATTTATGCGTTTCACTGCAATATAAATTTCTCACACTGATTGACAACGCTAAAGAACCTATGATTAATAATCCTAATGAAATCTATTGTGTTAAAGATTCTATCAAAATTACCGATAAACATTTTCACCTTATTCTTTTCAGAAATAAAAATAATTATTGGAATGTAAAACTAAACAATAGACCTCCTTATGATGAAATCGAACAATATGAAGGTGTAATTGAAGTTAAAAATGATTCTATAATAGATGTTCCGATTAAAAGAAACAAACTCTACAATAAATAAGAAAACTATATTTTTTCACTTATATAAAATCCAAAAAAGTGTACTTTTATAAAAATTACCAATCAAATGAACTTATATTCAAAATCAATTGGGTTGGCGCTTTCGGGTGGTGGCACAAAAGGTTTAGCCCATGCGGGGGCTATTAAATTTCTGGAAGAACAGGGCATTCGTCCTACCCAAATTGCCGGAACCAGCGCCGGATCAATTGTGGGCGCTATGTATGCCTGGGGGAAAACACCCGAAGAAATCCTCGATTTCTTCAAATCTATTTATTTATTTCATTGGAAACACATTACTTTTACCAAAGCCGGCTTGATCGATTCTGAGGCATTCAAAGAATATTTTCAGACAGTTTTTAAGGATGCGACTCTTTCTGATTTGGAAATTCCGACACAAATTACCGCAACTGACATGATTGAAGGCAAACTGAAAATTTTCGAACCCGAAACTAAAATTGTCGATGCACTGATTTCGTCCTCTTCCTTTCCCGGCATTATTTCGCCTTATGAAATTAATGGCAATCATTACAGTGACGGCGGAATTTTAAACCACTTCCCTACCGATTTACTCCGTGAGCACTGCGCCACCGTTATTGGGGTTTATGTAAGCCCTATCAATACTATCGAAGCTAAAGATTTGAATTCCATCAGAGCAGTTACCACAAGAGCTTTTGATATTCTCTCCGAATATTCAAATATCTCAAAATTCAATCAATGTGACTGGATGATTCAACCAAAAGAACTGAGTGTTTACAGTACCTTTGAAACCAATAAAACCAAAATGGATTCGATCTTTAATTTAGGCTATCAGGCAGCCAAATACAGCTACGAGAACAAATTATATAAAATTTAAGGCGTCCTATTTCAGAAAAAAAGAATATCCCTATATTTGCACCAATCAACGCAACAAAAACATGAAATACAAAAGAATTCTTCTAAAATTAAGCGGAGAAGCTTTAATGGGAGAACGTCAATACGGAATCGATCCAGCAAGATTAGCTGAATATGCTGAAGAAATCAAAAAAGTACACGACAAAGGAGTAGAAATTGCCATCGTAATAGGTGGAGGAAACATCTTTAGAGGCGTTGCAGGAGCGAGCAACGGAATGGACAGAGTGCAGGGCGATTACATGGGAATGCTCGCTACCGTAATTAACGGAATGGCTTTACAGGGCGCTTTAGAAGAAAAAGGCATGAAAACCCGTTTGCAAACAGCCTTGAAAATGGAAGCCGTAGCCGAACCTTATATCAAAAGAAGAGCCGACCGTCACCTTGAAAAAGGAAGAATCGTAATCTTTGGTGCAGGAACCGGAAACCCATATTTTACTACCGATACCGCTGCTGTTTTACGCGGAATTGAAATTAATGCCGACGTAATTTTAAAAGGAACAAGAGTAGACGGGGTTTATGACTCTGACCCTGAAAAAAATGCTGCTGCCGTAAAATTTGACTATATTTCATTTGATGATGTAATCAAAAAAGGACTGAATGTAATGGACACGACCGCTTTTACATTAAGTCAGGAAAACAAATTACCTATTCTTATTTTTGACATGAACCAAAGCGGAAATCTGGAAAAAATCTGCGATGGTGAAAACATTGGAACAGTAGTTAATATTTAATTTGCAGACAGCAGCTTTCAGACAGCAGAAAATCTGAAATCTAAAATCTGAAATCTAAAAATCTAAAACAATGACTGAAGAAATTGAATTTATATTAGATAGCGCACAGGAATCTATGGAAGGTTCTATTGGTCACTTAGAAAAAGAATTTCTAAATATCCGTGCCGGAAAAGCCTCTCCTGCTATGCTTGGGAGTGTATTTGTAGATTACTACGGATCTTCAACACCGTTGAATCAGGTAGCTAAAATCAGCGTTCCGGATGCGCGCACGATTACTTTGCAGCCTTTTGAAAAAAATATGTTGCAAACCATTGAAAAAGCCATTATGATTGCTAATCTTGGTTTTAACCCAATGAACAATGGAGATGTCATTATCATTAGCGTACCGCCTTTGACAGAAGACCGTCGCCGCGAATTGGCTAAACAAGCCAAAGCGGAAGCTGAAGATGCCAAAATTGGTATCCGAAACGCCAGAAAAGATGCTAACAACGACATCAAAAAACTGGAAAAAGACGGAACTTCGGAAGACATTTGTAAAAGTGCCGAAGAAGATGTTCAAAATCTAACGAACACTTACATCAAGAAAATAGACGAGCTTCTTGCTGCTAAAGAAGCCGAAATTATGAAAGTGTAACTTTCGAAAAACACATTTTAATATCCGTCCTGATTATTTTTATTTTATCTGGACGGATTTTTTATTCTTACTTTTGCCATACCAAAAAAGCGTTTCCTTTCGTTTTGATTCAAAAAGCAGCCATGAAGCATTTTTTATTATTTTTCCTTTTTACCCTTTCGCTTCAGGCGCAATTCCAAATCAATGGAATTGTAAAAGATTCCCACTCCGGCAAACCGCTGCCTTTTGCCACCATCACAACCAATTCCGGCAGTAGCATTAGCGATGTAGATGGAAAATTCAGCATTAACTTTGATTCCAAAACAACATTTTCGTCTTTTTATGTTTCTTATTTGGGTTACCAAATAAAAAAAACCGACTATCAAAACGGGACTGCTTTTTACAGCGTTTTTTTGACTCCTCTGACAGCCGAACTGAAAGAAGTAAAAATTCAAAATAAAAATACGGCGCTGGCCATTATTCAAAAAACCATCGCACTCAAAGACCAAAATAATCCCGAAAAAAAACTGCAAAGCTTTGAATTTAAAAGCTATAACAAACTCATCGTCTCAGCTAATCCCGATTCGATTTCCGGAAAAATTGACTCTGCCATTGTCAAAAGAACCCGGAATGGCGTTTATATAAAACTGGATTCTACCAATTATAAATTCAAAAAAACGGTCAGCAAACGCCATTTATTTCAAACAGAAAAAGTATCCCAATTTCAATTTGGCGACAACAAACTCAAAGAAACCGTTTTAGGAACTAAAATGGCGGGACTTAAGCAGCCGCTTTATGAAATCTTATCGTTCAACCTGCAGTCTTTTTCCATTTACGATTCGAAATACGAACTTTTCGAAACCAAATACAACAGTCCGATTACCGAAAATTCTTTTCGGGATTACGATTACAAACTTCTGGACACCATTGCTATTTCGGGCAGAAATTCTTTTATGATATATTTCAAAAACAAAAAGAAAAGCAAAGCCAAAGGACTCGAAGGTATTTTATACATTGACCAACACAGTTATGCTGTTACCAAAGCGATTATGCGCATCCGCGGCTTACTCGATATTAGCGGAAGCCATGAATTTGAATATTTCCCGGAAGAAAATCTTTGGTTTCCTACTCACAAAAGCTTCCGGATTATTAAAGGAAAAAATGACGATGACATTCGTATTTTTGGCGGAACCATTCAATTTGACGGTGATGTAGAAAACAATCTTAAACCCCGAAAAAAACAACCTTCGGATTACATCTATCTACAATCCGAAACCTATAATTTTGATATTAAAAGAAACATTACTGTCTCCATTCCTAATTCTTATTTTGCTGTAGAAATAGAGAAAAATGCACTGAACAAAGAAGAATCTTTTTGGGAAAACTACCGAAAAGATGCCATGGATATTCGCAGTCAAAAAACCTATAGCGAACTCGACAGCATTTCGGTTAGAAGAAAAATTGCCCATCGCGTGCAATTTGGAAAAAAAATCATCAACGGCTATTTTCCGATTGCTTTCTTTGATTTGGATTTACGAAAAATATTCAGCTACAACAATCACGAAGGATTCCGCTTAGGATTAGGCGGTGTCACTAACGAACGTCTTTCTAAAAACTTCCGAATTGAAGGCTATTATGCTTACGGAACCAAAGATGGCATTTTTAAAGGAAGTCTGGGCGCTGCCGCAAAAATAGATCAGAAAGACAATTCATGGATGGGAATTGCCTACACCGATGATGTTCGGGAAATTGCCAGCACCTGGTTTTCGATTGAAAAAAAACCTTTCAAAATTTACGATCCGCGCCCGATAAACATCAGCACTTTTTACAATTATGTGAGTTGGAAAAGCTATTTTGAAACCCGAAAAATTCCCAAAACCGAAAGTATTCTGGAACTCAATCACGCCGATATTACTCCAAAATTCAATTATGCCTTTTTGTATAATGAAAAACGCTACACGGCTTACACTATGACCACAGCCATGTTGTCGCTGCAATGGAGTCCGCTGAGTGATTTTATGCAAACCCCGACCGGCAGAATCGAAATAGAAAAACGCTTTCCTAAATTCACCTTTCAGTTCACACAATCGCTTGGAAAATTATGGGAGAATGATTTTAATTTCAGCAAATTTGATTTTAAAACCGAATACGAAAAGAAATATTTAAACGGACAAAAAACCGCCTTATTATTTCAGGCAGGTTATGCTTTAGGCGATATTCCGCTAACGCATTTATACAACACCTCGCCGAATAACATTACAAAAGAAACCGTTATTCAGCGAATTACTTTTGGTGGGAAAAACAGTTTTGAAACCATGTTTTTTAACGAATTTTTCTCTAACAAATATGCTTTGTTCCAATTCAAACACGCTTTTAACCGTGTGACTTTGTTCAAAAAAATTAAACCTTCGCTGGTTTTAGTTTCCCGAATGGCATGGGGAAATTTAGACCATCCGGAACAACATGTCGGGCTTAATTTTAAAACCTTACACAATGGTTTCTTTGAATCGGGAATTGAATTAAATCAGATTTTCAACGGATTAGGACTCACTACTTTTTTCCGTTACGGCCCTAACCAACTTCCGCGATTTGAAGATAATTTAGCGATCAAACTCAGTTATGTTTTGAATTTAGGTTTTTAGTGACTCGACACAAATTTGAGCCCGATGATGGAAGCAATAAGCGTACTGATGAAAAACAATCGCCAGAAAGTTGCCGGTTCTTTAAATACAAAAATCCCAACTAAAACAGTTCCTACAGCTCCAATTCCGGTCCAAACCGCATAAGCCGTCCCAATGGGTAATTCCTGTGTGGCTTTGTACAACAAAAACATACTTGCTGTTAAACTCAACAAAAAACCAATCATCCAGTAAGCCGATTCCATTCCGGTAGTTTCCTTTGCTTTTCCTAAACAGGAGGCAAAAGCAACTTCAAACAAACCGCCAATTACCAATAAAATCCAACTCATATTTATGATTTAATAATTAAAACAGAAGGAATATCCACCAGCCAGTCGGCAGCCGTATCCATCACACTTTTCCAGCTTTCTAAACTAATCAGCATCAAATCCTGTTGTTTGATAAAAGAAGTATTCATTTCTTTATCGCTGATAACACTGATATTATTAGGATATTTTTGCAACAAAGTCACCACAGTGCTTTGAATCACAAAATTATTTTTCACAAAACCATTGCTGTCCACCAGATGAATTTTTGAATTATTATTGTAAATCATTTTTTGAACATAATCCATCAAAACCGCATCGTCTGATTTTAAAATAGGCACAAAAACATGATCCATTTGTTCAAAATCATTATCAATTAAAATCCCCAAAGGCGTTTTGGTTTTAGCCACAATTTGTCTTGTTCTTTCATCAAAAGGCGAATTTTCGAACAAGCCTTCTTTTCCTTTGAATTTATCAATCAATCGATCCGGATTGATGATTCGCGTGGTAAATCCGATTACTTTACCCAGCAAACTTCCTTCGAAAATAGATTTTCCTAAACCAACCAAAAGCAAATCATAATCGCCGTTATTAGCCACATCGGCAATTTCGGCTTCAATATCGCTGGTCACTTTAAAAATAGAAAGCAATTTCACTCCCAACTGATCTGATTCGTCAAAAACAGGTTCGAAAGTTTCTCTTTCAATTTCTTCCAAATTAAACGAATGCAGTTCATCACTCTGAGACAAATGCATCGCTGTAATAACCGAAGTCTTTTTTTGTTTTTTGGTCAAACCATTGGCCAAACGCAACAAAGATTTCCCTTTTTCATTGTTCCCAAAAGAAATCAAAATACGGTATTTACTCTCGTCAATTACTTCAACGCTTTCTTCTTCTCTTTTATTTTTAAAGATAAAATCCAGTACGTTCAATGCCGGCCCTGTCATAAACGTCGTGACCAATGCCATAATGACCATCATGGTAAAAACTTCAGGAGTTAACACTTTTAGTTCCAAACCAATGTTCAAAACAATCAGTTCCATCAAACCGCGGGTATTCATCAAAGCACCGATAGTGAAACTTTCATGCCAATTTTGCCCGACAAATTTAGCCGCAAGCGCACTTCCTAAAAATTTCCCCATCACTGCAACCCCAATAATTGCCGCCGTAACTTTCCACAAATACGGATCATTAATCAAGCCCACCTGCGTATGCAAACCTGTAAAAACAAAAAACAACGGTAAAAGCAAAATCACCGATACATCTTCGACTTTTTCGATAAAAATCATTCTGAATTTAGCAATATCCGGCATGATGGCTCCCATCATAAAACCACCAAACAACGCATGAATCCCGATTACTTCAGTAGCGTAAGAAGAAAGAATAAGCAGTAATAAAAAAAGCGCCATAACCGGTTTTCCGATATTTTCTTTTTCGGCATACAAATCACCTATTCGTTTCAGGAAAGGTTTGACCACATAAAGCATGGCTAAAACATAAATAAATGCCAACGAAATAACATACAACGAACCTACAAAATCACCGGCTTTAACAATAGCAATTACCACTGCCAGCAAGCACCAGGCGGTAATATCATCGGCAGCGGCACAGGTAATTACGATAGCTCCCAATCGGGTTTTATGAATCCCGCGCTCCTGAACAATTCGGGCCAAAACCGGAAAAGCCGTAATACTCATCGCGATTCCCATGAAGAGACTAAAAGAAAGAAACTCTACTCCTTCCGGCGCAAATTGATTATACACAAAATAAGACAAACCGATTCCCATAGCAAACGGAATCACAATACTGGCGTGACTAATAACAATAGCTTCACTAGCCTTATTTTTCAGGACTTTTACATCCAATTCCATTCCGATAACAAACATGAAAAGGATTAACCCAATCTGACTTAGAAACTTCAAATTCCCCAAAGAGGCTTCCGGAAACAAAGCCGCTGAAAATTCCGGAAAATACATTCCTACCAAAGAAGGTCCAAGAACAATTCCGGCGATGATTTCACCAATAACAGTGGGTTGCCCAATTTTCTTAAAAAACCAACCGAAAATTCGGGCAGTAAGGATAATCATTACAATCTGAGCCAGCAAAATAGCCAGCGGATCCTGAAAGTTATGCAGCATCGAATTGACAAAATCGTTAAAAGAATTATTAGACGCTTTAACTCCGATTGGTACTTTTTTCAACTGAAGCAATTTTCCCTGTCCGATGATCCAATAAATCAAAGCCGAAAAACCTCCCGTAACCCCAAAATAAAAAAGCGAATTTTTATATTTTTTCAAAACCATAACCCACAAAATTATTGATTCAAACTTCACACAAAGATGCTAAATTCTTTGATTGAAATTACAAGCCGAAAATTAATTATAAATCAAGAAAAACAAGCGCTCCAAAAACCTAAAATTCATTTAAAATTTACAAATAAATTACGCCTTTACTTTGGTTTTCATTACATTTGCAGCCATTTTAAAACCCTTATGAAAAAGAAATTAAAAGTGGGATTTTGGGAGTTTGTGGCCCGAATTGTACTTAAAAACAAAATAGCAATACTGGGACTTATTCTTCTGTTCACCATTTTTCTGGGATTACAATGGAAAAATATTCGGTTTTCATTTACCGAAGCCAACTTACTTCCGGACGACAACATCGTTAACAAAGAATACAACGCTTTCCTGAAAGAATTTGGCGAAGAAGGAAACCTTATGGTTGTTGGTATCAAAGACGATGTGTTTTTTACCCCGAAAGTTTTTGCTGCCTGGAACAAACTGATGACCGATCTTAAATCACAGCAAGAAATCGATTTGGTTATTTCAGTAAGTGATTTGAAGAAACTGAAAAAAAACGAAGCTATTGAAAGTTTCGAATTAGCTCCTTTTGTAGATCAGAGTCAGACAAACAATCAGGCGTATCTGGACAGCATTAAAAAAGATTTATTCGAAAAAATGCCTTTTTACGAAGGTTTGCTTTTTAACAACAAAGGTACCATTCGCTCGGCCATTTACATGGATAAAAAAATTGTAAACACCGCAGCGAGAAAGGATTTTATCCTAAATGATTTTATCCCGAAAATTGAAGCTTTTGAAAAAGAAACCGGTATCGATCTTCGGGTTTCGGGAATGCCTTACATTCGAACTTTAAATGCGAAAAGCATCACCGACGAAATCAGTCTTTTTATTGGAGCTTCGCTATTTATCACCTCCTTTATTTTCTTTTTCTTTTTCCGTTCGTTCCGCGCTACTTTAATTTCGATGATTATTGTAGTTATTGGCGTGATGTGGACTTTTGGATTACTGGGATTATTCCATTACGAAATCACCGTTCTTACAGCCATTGTTCCGTCATTAGTTATTGTAATCGGAATTCCAAACTGTATTTTCCTGACCAATAAATACCAGCAGGAATACCGCGCTCACGGAAACAAAGCCAGAGCATTGCAAAGGGTAATTACCAAAGTAGGAACTGCTACTTTGATGACCAATTTAACTACAGCCGCCGGTTTTGCTACTTTTATCATTACCAATAGTGAATTGTTAAAAGAATTTGGTATCGTTTCTTCGTTAAGCATCATTGCTTTATTCTTTTTGTGTTTGATTGTAATTCCTATTTATTACAGCTATCAGGCCGTTCCTAAAGACCGACACTTGGAACATTTGAGTCGAGATTATACTAAGAAATTTATTTCCTGGATAGAAAAAACAGTAAAATACAACCGCCGCTATGTGTATGCAGTTGCTATTTTTCTATTCCTGATTAGTTGTATTGGTGCTTTAAAAATCCAGACTTCAGGAAGTTTAATTGAAGACATGCCTAAGAAAACAGGCTTTTTCAATGATATTCTTTTCTTCGAAAAAGAATTCAACGGCGTGATGCCGCTTGAAATCACCATTGACACCCAACGCAAAAAGGGAGTTATGAAACTTTCGACCATGAGAAAAATGGACGAATTACAAAAAACCATCGAAGAAATTCCGGAATTGTCTAAACCGGTTTCGATTCTTAATTTGGTTAAATATTCGAAACAGGCGTACTACAACGGAAATCCGGACTATTACGAATTGCCAACTTCTCAGGAACAGGCTTTTATTTTAAGTTATGCCAAAAACGGAACCAAAGACAGCAAGGAAAATATCATGAAAAGTTATGTGGACAGTACCGGACAGGTTGCCCGAATTACGACTTTCATGAAAGACATCGGCACCGGAAATATGGCTAAAATTGAAGACAAACTTTGGTCAAAAATCAATACTATTTTCCCAAAAGAGCGTTACAAAGTAACCATGACCGGAAAAGCGCTGGTTTTTGAAAAAGGAACCAAATATTTATTGGACAACTTAGTTAGTTCGATTTTATTTGCCATTTTCCTTATATCCATGTTAATGGTTTTCATGTTCCGTTCGTTCAAAATGGTAGTTGTTTCTTTGATTCCTAATTTACTTCCACTTGCTATTACAGCTGGTTTAATGGGTTATTTTGGCATTCCTTTAAAACCATCTACAATATTAGTATTCAGTATTGCATTTGGTTTATCAGTTGATGATACCATTCACTTTTTGGCACAATATCGTCAGGAACTTACACACAACAACTGGAAGATTAAAAAATCGGTATTTGCCACGATTAAAGAATCGGGAATCAGTATGTTTTATACTTCGGTAGTATTATTTGCCGGATTCTCGGTTTTCATGTTATCCGATTTTGGTGGAACTGTAGCTCTTGGAGGATTAATCGCCATTACTCTTGCTTTTGGAATGCTTTCTAATTTGATGTTATTACCTTGTTTGGTTTTAACATTAAACAAATCATTGGCTAACGAACAGGAATTTATTGAACCCAAAATTGACGTTTTGGATCATTTAGACGAATTAGAAGACAAATAAAATAGAATAAAAAAACAAAAAAATGATTATTGAAGAACAAGTAACGCTTGCGAATAAATACCTTGATAAAGCAATTGACTTTGGGTTTGAATATGCTCCTAAATTAGTAGGAGGAATAATAGTTTTAATAATCGGTTTATGGTTGACTAAAATCACGACCAAAGCCGTTGGCAAATCCTTAGAAAAATCTAAAATAGACCAATCATTAGTTCCGTTCTTAAAAAGCTTGACTAACATTGCCCTGAAAGCTTTAGTTTTCGTAACAGTAATGGGAATGATTGGAATCCAAATGACCTCCTTTGTAGCGATTCTGGGAGCTGCCGGTTTGGCTGTAGGCATGGCTCTTTCAGGAACTTTACAAAATTTTGCCGGAGGTGTTATCATCTTAATCCTGAAACCATTTAAAATTGGCGATTTTATCGAAGCTCAGGGATTCACTGGTACTGTTAAGGAAATTAGTATTTTTTCGACCATGCTGAACACAGCCGATAAAAAGCTGGTTATCATTCCTAATGGACCACTTTCAACAGGTGCTTTAATCAACTATTCCGCCGAACCTACAAGAAGAGTCGATTGGACTTTTGGAATTGCCTATGGAGATGATCTTGAAAATTTCAAAAGAGCGATTAATGATTTTATCGCTCAGGACGAAAGAATCTTAAAAGATCCGACTCCTTTCGTTGGATTATCTGCACTTGCAGATAGTTCGGTAAATTTTACCGTAAGAGTTTGGGTCGATGGTCCGGATTACTGGGATGTTTTCTTTGACATGAATGAAAAAGTTTATACGCAATTTGCTAATTACAACCTCAACATTCCGTTTCCGCAAATGGATATGCATTTTATTAAAGAGAAATAGTTTTCTCACAACACGATCAGGAGTCCCGTTTTAACTTAAAAGCGGGATTTTTTTTAGTTAAAATCTAGTGCTTTATCAAAAAAATGTCTTCTTTTTTTTCGAAACAGAAAAAGAAACTTTCTAATACCAACAATTAAACAATACTTCATTTGCGCTGAAACAATTGCAGAAAAAAGTCTTATTTTTACTAATGACCATCTTAAAAACAAAAGCTGGCTTTAAAAAAATACCACACAATTATGACGCATACCACTTCAGAAAAAGAAAGACTTGCTGTTGCAAACAATTATAGAAATTGGAAAAAATGGGGACCTTACTTAGCCGAAAGACAATGGGGAACGGTTCGCGAAGATTACAGTGAACACGGTGAAGCCTGGGAATTCATAGACCACGACAAGGCGCGTAGTAATGCATTCCGATGGGGAGAAGAAGGCATTGCCGGTTTTTGTGATTCCAGAGAAATTGTATGTCTGGCAGCTGCTTTTTGGAATGGAAAAGACCCGATTATTAAAGAACGTCTTTTTGGTTTAACCAACAATCAGGGAAATCATGGTGAAGATGTAAAAGAACTCTATTTTCATCAGGTTTCGACGCCTACGCACACTTACAATAAATACCTCTATAAATACCCACAAAACGAATTCCCTTACACGGATTTGGTTCAAAAAAACCAACGAAGCCGTGAAGAACCGGAATTTGAGATTTTGGACAGCAACAGCTTTGATAACAATGCTTATTTTGATTGTTTTATCGAATATGCCAAAGCAGATGTAGAAGATCTTTTGATGAAAATCACTGTGGTTAACAGAGGAACGGAAACAGCAACCATTCATGTGCTGCCGCATTACTGGTTTCGCAATTTCTGGAAACACAACGACCGTCACCCGAGACCGAATATGGAATCGGTTTCTGAAAATGCAGTACTTTCTAAAAGCAGTCGTATTGAAGATTACTATTTATACCATGAAGATGGCAAACAATTATTTTGTGAAAACGAAACCAATAACGAGCGCATTTACAATTTCGCTAACGAATATCAATACGTTAAAGACGGTATCAACAATCATGTTATCAAAGGAGAACCAACTGTAAATCCGGAGAAATTTGGAACTAAAGTCGCTATCTGGCATGAATTAGAATTAAAAGCCAGCGAAGAAAAAAGCATCCGAATTCGCTTAAGTCATCTACCATTAGACAATCCCTGGGGAGATTTTGAATCTATTTTTGACCAACGGAAAACAGAATGCGAAGCCTTTTACAATGACATTATCACCGAAAAAATCCCTGAAGCCCAAAGAGCCATTGCCAAAAGTGCTTTTTCAGGTTTGTTATGGACTAAGCAGTTTTATTATAACGATGTTTTCAAATGGCTCTTTGGCAGTCCTAAAGAAGAACCGCCTCATCGTTCTAACATGCGAAATTATTCCTGGCAACATCTTACCAATCGTCACGTTATTTCGATGCCCGACAAATGGGAATACCCTTGGTATGCCGCCTGGGACTTGGCTTTTCACATGGCTTCCTTTGTAGAAATTGACCCTTATTTTGCCAAGCAGCAATTACTGCTCGTTTTACAGGAAAGCTACATGCATCCTAACGGACAAATTCCGGCTTACGAATGGAATTTTAGCGATGTAAATCCGCCTGTACATTCCTGGGCAGTTTGGACGGTTTATGAAAAAGATAAAATTCGTACTGGCAAAGCCGATACAACATTTTTAGAAAAAGCATTCCAAAAACTCCTTATCAATTTTACCTGGTGGGTAAATCAAAAAGACACCAGTGGAACCGACTTATTTGAAGGAGGGTTCCTGGGCTTGGATAACATTGGGGTTTTTGACCGCAACCACATGCCCGAAGGAATTAAAAAAATGCAACAGGCCGATGCTACCAGCTGGATGGCCATGTTTTCATTAAACATGTTGCGCATGTCGCTGGAACTGGCTAAAACGAATAAAATTTACGAAGAGGTTTCGGCTAAATTTTTCAGACACTTTTTGAATATTGCCTGGGCGATGCATCACATCGGGAAAAAAGATATTTCACTTTGGGATGACGAAGACAATTTCTATTATGATGTTGTCGAAATGTCCAATGGAAAAACGGAACGTTTAAAAGTACGCTCTCTGGTGGGTGTTATCCCGATGTTTGCTGTCGAAATCATGCACAAAGATTTGTTCGATCAATTGCAGGATTTTAGAAAAAGAGCTAACGAAATTATCAGAACCCGTCCTGATTTGGCTTCCTTAATTTCGAATTTGGAAAAAGCCAATCCGGATGGGAATTTTCTATTCTCTATAATGCGTGGTTTTAGATTAGAACACTTACTCAAACGCCTGCTGGATGAAAATGAATTTTTATCTGATTACGGAATTCGTTCCCTGTCTAAATTCCACAAAGACCATCCTTTTGTTTTTGAACATCATGGACGTCACCAAATTCAGTACGAACCGGGAGAAAGCCGTTCGAATATGTTTGGCGGAAATTCGAACTGGCGTGGTCCTATCTGGATGCCGTTGAATTATATGATTATCCAATCGCTTCGTAAATATTATACTTTTTACGGACCAACATATATCTATGAATTCCCAACGGGTTCCGGAAATAAACTGAATTTAAAAGAAATTGCTAACGAATTGACTAAACGTTTAATCAAACTGTTTGAAAGAAACGAAAATGGTAAATTTCAATACCATTCCGATGACCACGAAATGCATTTTGCCAAAGACCCGCATTTTAGAAATGAACATTTTTTCTATGAGTTTTTTGACGGCGATACCGGAAAAGGTCTCGGCGCATCACACCAAACCGGATGGACAGCATTGATTGCTAATTTGATTCTGGAATTAGAGAAGAATAGTTAAAATGCTAAATCCCGTCTCGTTTTTAGGAATGAGACGGGGTTTTATATTCAAATAGTTTTTTAAATTTCTCTATCTTACACTTAAAAAACTGTATTCGTCAAGATACTCTTTTAATTCTCGACTGGGTTTGAAATAAATTAGTTGATTAGTTGGAATATTTTCTATAATTTCCTTTTCTACATTCTCACATTGTAATTGTTTTAAAACAGATATACAATAATCAAATTTACTGAGAGAATTAAACATCCTCATACAACATCTGGTTTGATTTGGCACTCCATAACGTGAATAGGCTCCAACAATGAACGAAATTTTTTGTGTATCAGTTTTAAATAAACCATCCTTCATTGTACCTTGATAAACAGTATCTTTTGGCTCTTTACTTTTATAATAATCATCATGTTTTTTCCTCCATTCTTTATCTTTAGTATCTATAAAATACTTAAAAGCCCCATCAAATTTATAGTTATAAAAAGAGTTTATTCTTTCGGCTATTTTTTTTGATCTTAGTATATCTTCCACGCTATTATATGGATATTGATTTTTTTCAACTACAAAATTAGGGGCTTCATCACTGTACATTTCGACAATAAATTTCATCAATAAATATTCACCTTTGTAATAATTATCAACAAAATCATCATTCCTATACGTCTTCTCTCTTCCCAGATAGTCTGATAAAGTTCCAAGTAAAAAATAATCTCTATCTAAAATTAATTGAGACTTGGGCTTTTGCTCCAATTGAAATTCATAACCATTTAAATTTTGACTATGATCAAATTGAAAAGCAAAAAGAACCAATACAATAAAGAAAGTTTTCATTTTTTTCATTTACTTATTTCATTTAAAAACATTCATAAAATTAACAAAATAATCTTACAAACAATATCTTCTAACCATTTTAGAAAATTTTGCATTGAAAACGCTATGATTTCACTACCTAACAGCTAATCGATTTCATCGAATCGAGTACCTTCTTTAATTATATAGACAAATCATAGCGTTTTCAATGCAAAATTTTCAAACCTAATTAACTTTAAATATTAGATTACGTACCTACGGCACTCCAACAAATTACCTTCAATTGTGGATGGATTAAAATCCATACCTACAAAATATACCGAGCCTACGGCTCTTTGATACCTTATCTAAAAACAAATTGAATTCCTAATACCCTATTTACACAGAAAAGTTCCGTAGGAACGTTATGTTTATAGCTCCGTAGGAGCGAGACATTTTGTAGCCCCGAAATTTATTTCGGGGGAAATAATAGGGAACGACATATAAATCAACATTTTAAATCTTTGTGAAATAAAACAACTTTGTAAAAACCTAATTCCACTGTTCCCTAGCCCCGATAGCAATGAAAATCCTTTTCTTTTTTTCTTTAAAAAGAAAAGATTGAAATGAATAGCGGGAAAATAGCTCCTAAAAAATAACTTCAAAAGATTTATATTTGCATGTAGAACGTGAGACTATTTTAAATCAACGCTACCCAAAATGAGACACACAAAAGTTAAAGACTTATTGAACAGCTCGGTTACACTGCAGGAAGTAAACGCTAAAGGATGGGTAAGAACATTTAGAAACAATCAGTTTATTGCTTTGAATGACGGTTCGACCATCAATAACATTCAATGTGTGGTAGATTTTGAAAATACGCCTGAAGAAACCTTAAAAAGAATTACTACCGGTGCTGCGGTTTCTGTAACGGGAACTTTGGCAGAAAGCAAAGGTGCAGGTCAGAAATATGAAATTCAGGTTTCGAAATTAGAAATTCTTGGAGATTCTGATCCTGAGAAATTCCCGATGCAACCTAAAAAACATTCTCTGGAATTTTTACGAGAAAATGCGCATTTGCGTGTCAGAACCAATACTTTTGGGGCGATTATGCGCGTGCGTTCGATATTGTCATTTGCGGTGCATAGTTATTTCCAACAAAAGGGATTCGTTTATGTCAATACGCCAATTATCACCGGAGCCGATGCGGAAGGTGCCGGCGAAATGTTTCAGGTGACTTCGTTGCCACTAGACAATTTGCCAAAAAATGAAGAAGGAAACATTGATTACAAAAAAGATTTCTTTGGAAAACATACTAACCTAACAGTTTCAGGCCAATTAGAAGGAGAAACTTTTGCAATGGCTTTGGGACAGATTTATACTTTTGGGCCAACATTTAGAGCCGAAAACTCCAATACTTCCCGCCATTTGGCTGAATTTTGGATGATAGAGCCGGAAGTAGCTTTTAATGATTTGGATGCCAATATGGATTTGGCAGAAGATTTTATTCAATATGTGATTAAATATGCGATGGACAAATGTCCGGAAGATTTAAAATTTCTGGAATCCCGTTTGTTGGAAGAAGAAAAATCAAAACCGCAGGCAGAAAGAAGCGAAATGACTTTGCTGGAAAAATTGAATTTTGTTTTAGAAAACAATTTCAAACGTGTTTCTTATACCGAAGCTATCGATATTTTAAGAGATTCGACACCTAACAAAAAGAAAAAATTCCAATATAGCATTGACGAATGGGGCGCCGACTTACAAAGCGAACACGAACGTTATTTGGTAGAAAAACATTTTAAATGTCCTGTAATTCTGTTTGATTATCCGGCCAAAATAAAAGCGTTTTACATGCGTTTAAACGAAGACGGAAAAACCGTTCGCGCCATGGATATCCTTTTCCCGGGAATTGGAGAAATCGTTGGCGGTTCGCAAAGGGAGGAACGTTTTGATGTTTTAGTCGAAAAAATGAAAACACTGGGCATTCACGAAGAAGAATTATGGTGGTATCTGGACACCCGAAGATTTGGTAGTGCGGTTCACTCCGGTTTCGGACTCGGGTTTGAAAGACTGGTATTATTTGTAACCGGAATGACTAACATTCGTGACGTAATTCCGTTTCCAAGAACCCCGATGAATGCAGAATTTTAAAAATAATGTTTAATCGGTTAATCGTTTATTTGTCTAAAAACAATTATGTACGAATAAACAGATAACCAAATAAACAAATAAACCCAAATGCTAAAGCAATTCTTAAATTTAAAATTAACCCAAAAATTATCTCCGCAGCAAATTCAGCTGATGAAGTTAATTCAATTGCCTACGCAAGCCTTTGAACAACGTCTTTTAGAAGAAATGAATGAAAATCCGGCATTAGAATCCGGAAAAGAGGAAGAGGATTACGACAAAGACGAATTTGACAATAATGATGAATACGACGACTACGATGATTCTGATCGTATTGAAGCCGATGATATCAATATCGACGAATATTTAAGCGACGACGATACTCCGGATTACAAAACGCAAACTAACAATTACAGCGACGATGATGAATTACGCGAATCGCCTATAGCCGCTCCGATTAGTTTTCATCAGGATTTAATTAATCAGTTGAATACTTTTATCTTAGACGATCACGAAAGAGAAATTGCCGAATTTCTGGTAGGAAGCATTGATGATATGGGCTACATCCGTCGTAGTATTCCGGATATTGTGGACGATATGGCTTTCACCCAGGGTATTTATACCGATGAATTCATGGTAGAACGTATGTTGCAGGTAATCCATCAATTAGAGCCATCAGGTGTAGGTGCCAGAGATTTACAGGAATGTCTTTTGCTTCAACTAAAACACAAAACACCTACCGATTCGGTTGATTTGGCCGCTGATATCATCGAAAATCAGTTTGATGCTTTTACCAAAAAACATTACGACAAACTGATTCAAAAATACAATATTTCGAATGACCAGCTTAAAAAAGCCATCTACGAAATCGAAAAACTAAACCCGAAACCGGGTGGTGGTTTTACCGGAAACAATAAAGTAACCGAAAATGTAGTACCTGATTTTGCCATTCGAATTATTGATAACGAACTCGAATTGACCCTAAACGGACGAAACGCTCCTTCTTTGCACGTTTCTAAGGATTATCAGGAAATGCTGCAAACGTATAAAGATTCCCGCGACAAATCGGGGGCACAAAAAGAAGCGGTTCAGTTTATCAAGCAAAAATTAGACTCAGCCAAATGGTTTATTGATGCTATCAAACAACGTCAGGAAACCCTGTTTGTAACCATGAATGCCATCATGCATTATCAGGAAGAATATTTCTTAGATGGTGACGAAACCAAACTAAAACCAATGATTCTAAAAGACATTGCCGATATTGTAGGTTTGGATATTTCGACGGTTTCCCGTGTGGCCAACAGCAAATATGTGGAAACACCTTATGGCACCAAACTGATTAAGGAATTTTTCTCAGAAGCGATGAAAAACGATCAGGGAGAAGATGTTTCGACTTTGGAAATCAAAAAAATATTGCAAAATATCATCGAAGAAGAAGACAAGAAAAAACCCCTTCCGGATGACCAACTGGCCGAAATGCTTAAAGATAAAGGCTATCCAATTGCCCGAAGAACGGTGGCCAAATACCGCGAACAATTGGATATTCCGGTTGCCCGAATGCGCAAAAAAATTTAAAACCTTCCCTTTTTACAAAACAAAAAAGGCTGTTTCGTTATTTGAAACAGCCTTTCTTTTTATAAAACAAACCAACCATTTTTATTCTTTCTTACTATCAATGATTGCTCCGGTTCCGGCGCCAACACCCGCTCCGGCCAGACCACCAATAATAGCACCTTCTCCTTTCTTCTTACTGATAATAGCACCTGTAGCAGCTCCTACTCCGGCACCAATTACTGCACCTTTAGCCGTACTACTCCATTTCTTTTTCTCAGTTGTAGTCTGAGGTGTGGTATTATTAATCACCGTTACCTCTTTTCCCTTAGCAGCTTCCTGTTTTGCCATTTCTATTTTCATCGAATCGATGGCTTTTTGCTTAACCATTTCCATTTTCATCGAATCAATACTCGCCTGTTTCATCGAGTCGATACTGGCCTGACTATCATCCATCATTCCTGCTTTTTCGGCTTTTTTACAGGAAACAATCATCAAAGAAGCTAAAATTACATAAACAATATATTTCATGACTTATCGTGTTTAAAATTATTACTCTACAAAGATACTCTAAAAGACCGCCTGAATTCCTTACATGATTTTATTAATATATTACAGAATTTTAACTCTAGCCTTATTCTTCCTGACTTTTTTGCATGGCTTCAAAATAAGCCGCGCGACTTAGCGGTTCATATTCTTCGGTTTCACCTAATAAAACCAATTTATCATTGGCTGTTTTTCTAAAACTGTAATTCGCCAGATTTCCGGTTCGGGTACATACCGCATGAACTTTCGTTACATATTCGGCCGTTGCCATCAATGCCGGCATGGGGCCAAAAGGATTTCCTTTAAAATCCATATCCAGTCCCGCAACAATCACACGAACACCCTGATTAGCCAAATCATTACAAACCCTTACAATTTCATCATCAAAAAATTGCGCTTCGTCAATTCCTACCACATCACAACCCTGCGCTAAAATGGCGATATTAGCCGCCGCAGGCACCGGCGTGGAACGAATTTCATTCGCATCGTGCGAAACTACCATATCCTGATGGTAACGGGTATCAACTTCAGGTTTGAAAATTTCTACTTTTTGTCTGGCAAATTGTGCTCTTTTCAACCTGCGAATCAGCTCTTCTGTTTTTCCCGAAAACATGGAACCGCAAATAACTTCAATCCAACCAAATTGCTCTTTATGATTTACTGTATTTTCGAGAAACATTTTATATTTTTTCTAACTTAAAAAATGAATAGTTTTTATTACTTTGTAAACTTAAAATCGACTTAAGATTTTATACTTTTACACTTTCTCAAAAGTAGAAAATTTTTAGCAATTTGAAGGTTTTAGAACACTTAATTAAAAGCAGTTCCTAATTCTTTCACTAAATAATAAAAAACATTCGCCAAAACTAAACCATTGTAAAATTGCCGGTCTAAACAAACGGTGAGAACATCATTTGACCTCTAAAAATAAATTACAGATATGAAAAAAAGATTAGAAGCCGATTTAATTAGCATCGCACACAGAATTTTACAGCTTAAAGATAAATCTGACGTGAATCAATTGTATTTGGAAACCCAAAAACTATACGAAAAACTGTCTGTTTTAAAATTTATAGAAGAAAATTACGCGGATACCAAACCTACCATTGGCAGCTATAGCGAGATTGAAAAGGAAGTAGAAGGTTTCTATGACAAAGAAGCTGCTTTACCGGTTGAAACAGTTATTGAAATGACTGAAAGCACTATTTATCCGGAAACTAAAACCGAAGAAACTGTTGCAGCAACAACAGAAATAGTTGAAGAAGAAAAAGAAGCTGTTGCCATTTCTGAAAATAATACAATTGAGGTAGAAACTATTGTTGCTGAAGAAACAGAAGAAGAGGAAGAAGACTTAGTTTCTGACGAAGAAGAAATCTTAGAAGAAAACGAAACTGAATTCCACGAACAGGAACCGGAAATCGAAATTGAAGAAGAGGAAGAGGAAGAAACTGATAATGAAAAAGTGGAAATTCCGGCTTTCAAAGCAGCTTTCGAATTAGCATCTGAGCCGGAAGCTGAAGAACTTAAAAAATCGGAACCTTTACAAATTTCGTTTGAAGACTTATTAGGTTTGGATTACAACGAGCCTGAATTTGTTAAAGTAGATGAAATTCCGACTCCTGCCACAACTAATAATATTGTTTTTGAAGCTCCGGAAGCCATAGAAACTCCTGTAGAAAAAGCCGTGGAAACTTCTGAAAAAGCAAATCCTAAATCTCTTTCGCTAAACGATAAATTTTCGAAAGGAATTGAAATTGACCTGAACGACCGTCTGGCTTTTGTTAAACATCTTTTTGGCAACAGCAACGAAGATTACATTCGTGTAATGAATCAAATAATTACTTTTGATAATTTTTATGAAACCAAAAGTTTCATAGACGACATGGTTAAACCCGATTACAACAACTGGGAAGGAAAAGAAGAATATGAAGAACGTTTTATGGAAATTATCGAAAAAAAATTCCTTTAAAACAACTGAAGAAGAACTAATTTATGTCTAAATTATACATCGTTCCCACACCCATAGGCAACCTCGAAGACATGACTTTTAGAGCCATCCGGATTCTAAAAGAAGTCGATTTGATTCTGGCCGAGGACACGCGTACCAGCGGAAAACTCCTGAAACATTTTGAGATAAGCACGCACATGCACAGTCACCACATGCACAACGAGCACAAAACCACCGAAAATGTGATTGCCCGACTGAAAGCAGGTGAAAACATTGCACTGATTTCGGATGCGGGAACTCCAGCGATTTCCGATCCCGGTTTTTTACTCACCCGTGCCTGTGTTGAAAACAGAATTACAGTGGAATGCCTCCCGGGAGCAACTGCCTTTGTTCCTGCACTAGTAAATAGTGGTTTACCAAATGACAAATTTGTTTTCGAAGGTTTTTTACCTGAAAAAAAAGGACGTCAAACCCGATATTTAGAATTGGCAGAAGAAGTCAGAACGATGATTTTGTATGTTTCGCCACATAAATTAGTAAAAACACTGAGCGAATTTGCGACTTATTTTGGCGAAGACCGACAAATATGCGTTTCGCGGGAGCTTTCTAAAATGCACGAAGAAAACCGAAGAGGAACAGTCAAAGAAATTTTGGCGCACTTTGAAAACACAGCTCCAAGAGGCGAAATTGTAGTTATCGTTGCCGGAAAAACGATTGTAAAAGAAGCAAAGAAAAATAAATTTCAAAAAGACGAAGAATAGAAATCAAGCCACAGATTTAAAGGATTAACACAGATTAAAAAATTTTCAATTTCTGGCAGTAAATAAAATTTCAAAGACTAAAATTAAGTCACCTATTACAAAGATTAACAAAGTACAAAATCCTTAAAATCTTTCTAATCTGTGGCAAAAAATTAAATACAACCCATGAATATCCAAACTTTCTTAGAAAAATTAAAACAAACACCTGAAGCCATTACTTTTCCGGAAACCATTGAAGTAATCGAAGCGAATTACGATTTTACTCCAACCGCTTTTCAAAATGGAAATACACATAACGCGGCCGGGACCAACTCAGGTTCCTGCAAATTATTTGCTTTTGCCCAATTACAAAACTTATCTCAGGACGAAACCTTAGCCTGTTTTGGCTCTTTTTATCGTGACGAAGTTTTAGGTGAGCCCGAAGGAACCAATCACCAAAACATCCGAAACTTTATGGTTCACGGTTGGAGCGGCATTCAGTTTGAAGGAACTGCTTTAGAATTGAAATAAATTATTTAAGATTGAAGGTTAACGTCCCGATAACTATCGGGACTGATTTCAGATCTAAAATCAAAAATCGTTAATCAACATTCAAAAATCGAAAAAAATGCGCTGGACACTGAAACCCAAACCTTCGGAAGACAAAATCAAACACTTGGCGCAGGTCTTAAATGTAGAAGAATTTGTAGCCCAATTATTAGTGCAGCGCGGCATTGAAACTTTCGAACAGGCCAAAAACTTTTTTCGCCCTTCTTTAGAGCATTTGCATGATCCTTATCTGATGAAAGACATGGACAAAGCCATTGCCCGAATTGAAAAAGCTATCGAAAACGACGAACGCATTCTTATTTTTGGCGATTATGATGTTGACGGAACTACTGCAGTTTCTTTGGTTGCTTCTTATTTAAGCAGTTTTTATCCCAATGTAGCCACTTACATTCCGGATCGCTATACCGAAGGTTATGGCGTTTCTTTCAAAGGGATTGACTTTGCTGATGATAACGAATTTTCATTAATCATTGCGCTGGATTGCGGTATCAAATCGATTGATCATGTGGCCTACGCCAAAGAACGAAACATTGATTTTATTATTTGCGACCACCACCGCCCGGGAGATTCTTTGCCAGAAGCAGCTGCAGTTCTTGATCCTAAAAGAATCGATTGTAATTATCCTTATGATGAATTGTGCGGCTGCGGAATTGGTTTTAAACTCATTCAGGCGATAGGTGCAAACAGAAATCAGACGATCGAAGATTTAGTGCCTTATCTCGATTTGGTTGCTACCGCCATTGCCGCCGATATTGTCCCGATAACCGGAGAAAACCGGGTATTGGCGTATTTTGGTTTGCAGGTCATCAACAACAATCCCAGACCGGGAATTAAAGCTTTGGTACACCAAATCAAAAAGCAAAAATTAGACATTACCGATGTGGTTTTTATCATTGCTCCGCGAATTAATGCCGCCGGACGCATCAAACACGGAAATCAGGCAGTGAAATTACTCAGTGAATTTAACTTCGAACAAGCGCAACAGTTTGCTTCTGAAATCGAACAATACAATGCCGCCCGTAAAGATTTAGACAAACAAATCACTAAAGAAGCTTTCGAACAAATTGAAAAAAATCAGGAGCAAAATAGATACACTACAGTTGTTTATCAGGAAGACTGGCACAAAGGTGTTATCGGGATTGTAGCTTCCCGATTAATTGAAACCTATTATCGCCCGACGCTGGTTTTTACCAAAAGTGGTGATAAATATGCGGCTTCTGCCCGTTCGGTTAAAGGATTTGATGTTTATAATGCACTGGAAGCCTGTTCGGAACATTTGGAGCAATTTGGCGGACACATGTATGCTGCCGGAATGACTTTAAAAGAAGAAAACTATGCTGCTTTTAAAGAAGCTTTTGAATTACAGGTTCAAAAAACCATTCATCCGGAGCAGCTCATTCCAGAAGTGGAGGTTGATGCCGAAATTAATTTTTCGGATATCACACCTAAACTTTGCCGTATTTTAAAACAATTCGAACCTTTTGGCCCTATGAATATGACACCTGTTTTTGTGACAAAAAATGTTATTGATACCGGTTATGCCAAAAAACTCGGAGCTGAAGAGGAACATTTAAAACTTTTCGTGAAACAAAATCAATCCGAAGGAATTGCAGCTATTGGTTTTGGTTTAGGAAATAAAATTGATTTGACCACCAATCAAAAACCATTTCAGGCAGCTTATTGCATTGATGAAAACGAATGGAACGGTAAAACTTCCATTCAATTACGATTAAAAAGTATTCAATAATGACTTCAAAAAAAATAGATAAAAAAGACCCTTACGCAGCCTTGCGTTACAAAGAATTCAACACCTTTTTATTCCTTCGTTTTGCGATGGTTTTTGCCTGGTCCATGCAGTTTATCGTCATTGAATGGGAAGTGTACAGCATTACTAAAGATGCGCTTTCACTGGGAATCATCGGATTAATGGAAGTAATTCCTGCGGTTTCACTAGCCTTATTTGCCGGACATATTGTAGATCAAAAAGAGAAAAAAGGCTTGCTGATGAAATGTATTTTTGCTTTCTCAATAATCAGTTTTGGACTGTTTCTTTTAACCTGGCCGGCTGTTGTAGGAGGAATTTCGAATCAAATTATATTATACCTCATCTATTTTCTGGTATTTTTAGGTGGATTAGTCAGAGCTTTTTTAGGTCCTACTATTTTTTCCCTTCTTTCCTTAATTGTTCCTAAAAAAGTATATCCGAATGCCGCAACCTGGAGCAGTACGGTTTGGCAAATTGGTTCAGTAGTAGGACCCGCCGTAGCCGGTTTTTCAATTACACTTATGGGAGTGCATTGGTCTTTATGTTTGGTTTTTGCCTGTTCGGTGATGGCATTATTGGCTTTATCCCAAATTAGTGAAAAACCAATTTTAAATCCTAAAATTGGCGAACCGGTAATGCAAAGTTTAGCCGAAGGAATCAAATTTGTCTTTAACAATAAAACGGTTTTAGGAGCGATTACCCTCGATATGGTTGCCGTTCTTTTTGGCGGAGCTGTTGCTTTATTACCTATTTTTGCTCAGGATATTCTTAAAGTAGGTCCGGAAGGATTTGGTTTCCTGAGAGCCGCTCCGGCAGTGGGCGCTTTTTTAACCATGCTTGTTACTGCTTATGTCCCTTTAAGTAAAAATGCAGGAATGAAATTGCTGACCGCCATTTTTGGATTTGGTGTTTGTATCATTATTTTTGGACTTTCTACCTTGTTTTGGGTTTCCCTTTTAGCCTTATTCTTTAGTGGTGTTTTTGACGGAATTTCCGTGGTCATTCGTCAAACTATTTTGCAAATCAAAACTCCGGATAATATGCGCGGAAGAGTTTCTTCGGTAAATTCTATGTTCGTAGGTTCTTCCAATGAGTTAGGCGCTTTTGAAAGCGGCTTGACCGCCCGATTAATGGGAACTGTTACCGCAGTAGTTTTTGGAGGAAGTATGACGCTTTTAGTGGTTTTAACCACAGGAATTATTTCGCCTTCTTTTAGAAAACTGGATTTAACAAAAGATATTGAAGAACACGAGAAGAAAAATTAAAAAATAGCAATAGAAATTTCCTAAAAAAGACTAATTATTGTTAAAAAAATACATTCTTAACAATAATTTAATCTAAGTGTTTTTCGTTTAAACTACTTTAATAGCTTTTTAAACGAAAAACATGAGCTTCAAAACAAAAATTAATGCAGTAAGAAGAAAAATTACGCGCAGCTTAACAAAGAATATTGGAACAACAAAACTGGGACAAAATCCTGATTCTAAAATAGAACTTAAAAACGTGTTAATCTGCCGTCCTAACCACCGTTTGGGTAATTTGCTTCTTATCACGCCTTTAGTTCAGGAAATCAACCATACTTTCCCGGATTGTAAAATTGATATTTTTACAAAAGGAGGCTTAGGTTCTGTCGTTTTTAAAAATTATCCTTCGGTTGAAAACTTTATTGTTTTGCCAAGAAAACCATTTAAAGAACTCCTCAAATACATTAAAATTTGGTTTAAAATCAAACAAAAAAAATACGATTTAGTCATCAACATCGATGGTGGTTCTTCTTCAGGACGTATGTCAACTCAATTGGCAAATGCTGATTTTAAATTTTTTGGCGAACTCAACCTGGAAATTGTTGCTAATCATCCTGATTACAAACACATGGCCAAATATCCAATTTTTGAATTTCGCCATTATTTAAACCAACTTGGTTTCCCAAATCAGCAAAAAGAAATCCCAACTATTAACATCAAACTCACCGAACAGGAAATTCAGGATGCTAAAAAAATTCTGAATCAGATTGTTCCAAATGATAAAAAAACCATCGCCATTTTTACTTTTGCTACTGCTGCCAAATGCTACTGCACGGAATGGTGGGATGTTTTTTATGAAAAATTAGTACACTGTTTTCCGGAATACAATATTGTGGAAGTTTTGCCTGTGGAAAATGTTTCGCAAATTAACTTCAAAGCACCTTCTTTTTACAGTAAAGACGTTAGAGAAATTGCAGCTTTTATAGCCAACACCGAAGTTTTCATTGGTGCCGACAGCGGAATTATGCATCTTGCCTGCGCTTCGCAAATTCCTGTTGTGGGATTATTTTCGGTAACAGTTCCTGAAAAATATGAGCCTTATGGGAACAACAGTATTGCCATCGACACCAATGTTACCGATTTAGAAGCTATGATTGAAATTATTAAAAAACGTCTTAACTAAATCAGGATTTATTTTTTTATTATTTTTATTTAGAATAAATTTAAATAATAATTATATTTGTTTCATACTTAAAAAATCATGGAACAAATACATCAAATATATCTTAACAGCACAGGAATTGCGTTTTATTGGGAAAAAGAAGAAGGAATTATTCCCGGCCGAATTCAACTAATCTTTAAGGAAATCGGTTTGTTTTTTTCCTACGCCGAACTTAAGGATTTTAATTATTTAATTGACGAAAGTATTGCTAAAAACAGTTGTTGTGCAGCCTGTGAACTGAAAAATTCTAACTGTAAGTTTTTATTAAAAACACCTTTGTTTCCCCTCGATTTATCAGTTACTATGAACGAATTACGAGATATAAAAGATTTGGTTTACGGAACTTTGTTCAAAATTGATTTGGAAATCTATTTATACGGGGAAGGAAAAAACTAGTTTTCGAAAGTTTTAATTACAAAATTTTCTCCATCAAAAACACCATAGGTAAAATACGAAATCCAATCGCCAAGATTAACATAATCGGCATTTTCACCCACAGAATGAATCATCGGCAAATGACGGTGACCAAAAACCAGATAGTTATAATGCCTGGTTTCTAATTTTCGTTTGGCATACAAAATCAGCCATTCTTTGTCTTCTCCTAGAAATTTCACATCCGATTCTCCGGAAATCAACTTATTTTTCACTGAAAGATATTGCGCCAAACGGACACCAATATCCGGATGCAACCATCTGAAAAGCCATTTCGAAAAAGGATTCGTAAACACTTTTTTCATGCGTTTGTAACCTTTATCTCCCGGACCTTTTCCGTCTCCGTGACCAATTAAAAAAGTCTTTCCGTTAAACGTAAACTCCTGATTATCGCGAAAAACAGGAATATTTAATTCTTGTTCAAAATAATCATCCATCCATAAATCGTGATTCCCAACGAAGAAATAAATCGGAATTCCGCTGTCTCGAATTTCGGCCAATTTACCTAAAACACGCACAAAACCTTTAGGCACAACCGTTTTGTATTCAAACCAAAAATCGAATAAATCACCCAAAAGAAAAATTGCCTCAGCATCTTGTTTCACTTCGTCAAGCCAGGCCACAAATTTTTGTTCTCTGGGGAAACTCAATTCGGCTGTTGGCGCTCCAAAATGCTGATCGGAAGCAAAATATACTTTTTTCATAGAAGAAGTTCTGAGTTATGGGTTGTGAGTTATGAGTTTATACATTAAAAATTCTATTCAACATCTAACTCTTAACTTATAACTTTTAGAGATTATCACTGGCAAACCATTCGGCAAAAGAAGAATCGGTTTCCTGTAATTTCAACGAAAACAATTCGATTCCTTCAGGTAATCTGCCGCTAATTCTTTGGGCAAAATCAATAACCATATTCTCGCTCGTAGGCTGGTAATCTACCAAAATAACGTGGTGTCCGCGATTTTTTAATTCTGCTGCCAATTCAACATGAGGTGTTGTTTCGTTAAAAACTGTTGCATGATCAAACTGATCTACCACTTCTTCTTTTACGATTTTTTTCAAATCGCCAAAATCGATTACCATTCCGAATTTTACATCATTACGATTCTTTATCGGTTTTCCAATAACTGTTACGGACAATTTATAACTATGACCATGCACATTTTTACATTTTCCATCATAGCCGTACAAAGCATGACCCGTTTCGAAACTAAATTGTTTGGTAATTCTGATTTTACTCATCGATTTGAATTTTAGGTTGCAAATTTACGAATTAATAACTGTTTAAATAATAAATTCCAAATAAAGAAAAATTCCAAATTCCAATAGTTTTGAGTTTTTTATTGGAATTTGGAATATTAGAATTTCCTTTTTTATTTCTTAAACTGTTCCAGAGCTTTTTTAGTAAAATCAGACAAAACCAATTGTCCCGTAATTGCTGCTCTTTCTAATAATAGTGATTCCCAATTTTCAGTTCCTTCCCAAATCACTTTCTTCATTTCGAATAAAGCCTCGGGATTATAAGAAGCTAATTTGGAAGCAAAATCGGCAATAGCCGCATCCAATAATTCGGAATTTTCAAAAACTTCGGCATACAATCCTTTTTCCTGCGCCCATGCTGCCGATTTCCATTGGTGTGTATTTAAAGTCATTTCGGTCATAGCGGTTGTACCCATTTTTCTGCTAACAGCAGGCTCAATCACAAAAGGACCGATTCCTATCGCTAATTCCGATAATTTAACCGCAGCATTATCTGTCGCAAAAACATAATCACAGGCCGCAACAATACCTATTCCTCCTCCAACAGCTTTTCCGTGAACACGACCAATAATCAGCTTGGAACATTGACGCATCGCATTGATTAAATGCGCAAAACCGGAGAAAAATTCCATTCCTTCCTGCTCATTTGAAACAGCCAGAAGTTCGTCAAAAGAAGCACCGGCACAAAAAGCAGCCGTGCCTTTACTTTTCAAAATAATTATAACCACAGCGTCATTAACACTTAAAGAATTGATTTCCGCTGTTAATGAATCCAACAAGGATCTTGGAAAAGAGTTACTCGCCGGATGTCCAAACTCAACCGTAGCAATTTTATTTTCGATAATAGTAAGTAAAGAACCTTTAGTTTCCTGCGTATTCATTTTGAATAGTTTTTAGGTAAAGTTAAAAATATTCGATAAAAACAATAGTTTTTTCAAAAGTTGTTTTTTGAATAAGATAAAATACTATATTTGCCTCGCATTTGGAAATCCAATCCATACGGGAGATTAGCTCATTTGGCCAGAGCGTCCCGATAGCAATCGGGAAGACGACCAATGAAAAACACGGGGGATTAGCTCATTTGGCTAGAGCGCTACGCTGGCAGCGTAGAGGCGACCGGTTCGAATCCGGTATTCTCCACCAATAAAAACTCAAGTCAATTGGCTTGAGTTTTTTTTTAATTTTAGAGCTATGTTTTACACATACATTATTTTCTCTAAAACTTTAAACAAATACTACATTGGTTCCTGTCAAAATATTCAGGAACAATTAGCTGACCATTTAAATAGCCGAAGTACATTTACAAAAAAAAAGCTAAAGACTGGGAATTAAAATATTTCGAAAGCTTTGAATCAAGAAGTGAAGCTTATCAAAGAGAGATAGAAATCAAAAAAAAAGAAAAGCAGAAAATATATTGAATATTTAATTGAAAATAAAAACTAAAGAATCGATATACATAAAGACTTATTGACAAAAAAAAGGCTGTAAATGTTAGTTTACAGCCTTTCATTTTTTTATAAAACCATGCACTTATTTTTCAGGACAGTCAACTGTTGAAAATTTATATTTTACATTTTCAAAATCTATAGGTTCTCCTTTCACAAAATAAGTAGCTCCCATTGTCGTCTCCATTTTTCCGTTACCAAGAATCAACTGACCTTCTTTTTTTAAGAAAGCCAACGGATTTTTATAAGTTACTTTGTCATTTCCTGCATCTATAAAAGTGTAGCTAACCAATAAAGTGTCGCCATGAAAATCACCGAAAATTTCTCCAATTTTATTCGGCATTTTGTCAATCTTCATAACCATATCTCCGGACACTTCCCCGCTTTCTAAGGTATTTATTTTTAGATTGATAGTGTCATTTTCGTATAACGCCATATAGCATGCCGTACTTACCACCACATCAGGTTTTAATTTAGCTTCCTTCTCCGCTTTTTTTTCCGGATCTTGTTTACAACTTCCAAAACCAATGCAAACGAATAAAAAACAAATCCAACTTAGAATTCTCATAATAGTATATTTTAAATTAATAATTGCGATAATAGCTAAAGCTAATTTACGAACAAACTCCAATTATTAACTCATATATCTCTAATTATTTCAACTAAAAATCAAAATAGTACTAACTTCCGGTCGAACTTTTTATCATTATTATTGTAGTTCTAAAATTAAAGCCGATTGTCCCTCTATCTCAAAAAGGCCGCTTAATTCGAATTGCTTTCCGGTCAAAACATCTTTCCCAATTTTGAAATTCTTAATATTCTCCTGAAAACGTTTTGGATTTATTTTGCTAGAAGCCAAACTATTATTCACCACCACCATTACTGTTTTAGCATCGGTAAATCTAAAGTAAACATAGACATTGTTTTCCGGAACATAATGCGTCATTTTTCCAAAATGTACGGCTTCATTGGTTTTTCGCCATTGAAATAATTGGGAAGTAAAT
The DNA here is from genome assembly GCF_000425425.1 of Flavobacterium daejeonense DSM 17708. Taxonomy (GTDB): domain Bacteria; phylum Bacteroidota; class Bacteroidia; order Flavobacteriales; family Flavobacteriaceae; genus Flavobacterium; species Flavobacterium daejeonense. The sequence goes on along the minus strand of NZ_KE384374.1, from coordinate 62,496 downwards.
TCAAAAAATTGCTGTTGCTCACCAGTTCTTCCAATTTTAGAAAAAGCATTGTTGCTGTCACCTTCCCAACCACCCGGAAAATCCAATCGGATGGCACCGTCACCCTGAGTTTTGTTTCCTGCCATGCCAATTTCAGAGCCATAATACAATTGCGGAATGCCACGAACCGTTGCCAAAATACTCATTGCCATTTGGTATTTTTTGAAATCCTTTTGATAAATTTCGTTAAAGCGATTGGTGTCATGATTTTCAACAAAAGTCAGCAAATTATTCGTATTTGGATACAAAAAATCATTGGTAAAATTGTTATAAACCTTCATTAGTCCTTTGTCCCAATCGGATTGATTTTCATTAAAAGCCACTGCCAAAGCATCCATCAGCGTAAAATCCATTACACTTGGTAAATGAGAATTAAAATTTTGCATCGCTCCAACTTTGCTATCCTTTTGCCAATAAGCCATTTGCGCCTGATCCGGCATCCAAACTTCGCCCACAATATTAAAATTCGGGTATTCATCGGTGATGGCTTTGGTCCATTTGGCAATTCCTTTTTTATCATTATAAGAATAGGTATCTACACGAAATCCATCCAAATCGGCATATTCAATCCACCAAATCGCATTTTGAATCAAATAATTCAACACCAAAGGATTCGATTGATTCAAATCAGGCATGGACTGCACAAACCAGCCGTCTGCACACAATTTTGCATCTATTTTAGAAGCATTGATATCAAATTGAGTTGTCATGCGGTAATTGGTTTGCGCATAACCCGGAAACTGATGAATCCAGTCATAAGCAGGCAAATCTTTGATTATCCAATGTTCCATTCCCCAGTGATTGGTCACATAATCCATGATGAGTTTCATCTTTCTTTGATGCAAAGCCGATGACAATTTCAGATAATCTTCGTTCCTTCCATATCGAGGATCAATGCGGTACACATCGGATTGAGCGTAACCATGATACGAACCCTGCGCATCATTATCCTCACAAAGCGGCGTAGCCCAAAGTGCCGTTGCTCCCAATTCCTGAATGTAATCCAAATTTTGAATAATGCCTGTGATATCGCCACCATGCCTGCCGGACGGATTGTTTCTGTTAGCTTTTTCAGTAACTGATTTTTCATTGTCATTTTTCGGATTTCCATTAGCAAATCGATCCGGCATGAGCAAATAAATCATATCCGAAGCATCGTAACTTTGGCGTAAAGCCGAATTAGCTCTTCGCTGTTTCAACGCATATTTCTTAACAAAAGTCACTTTTTTATTTTTCGAAAAAGAAAACAACAATTCCTGCGGAACTGCATTTTTAGTATCAATAGTTACAAAAAGATAATTGGGATTTTCGGTTTTCTGAACCGCTTTTATTGGAATTCCATTCGAAACCGAAACTTCATTTTCGGCGATATTTTTTCCATAAAATAAAATTTGCACTTCTGGATTTTTCATCCCGGCATACCAAAAAGGAGGTTCGGTTTTTTGGATTTGTGACCAACATTTTATCGAAAGAAAACACACCATAAAAAGGCTAATCTTCAATAGTTTTTTACTTTTTATAAATAAATCCATCATATTAATTCGTCTTAAAATTCCAAATTTGCCCGATTGTTTCTCCGCCCTTATTATCCTTAACCACCACTTTCCAATAATAATTTGTAGCAAACTGTAAATCATTAATTTGCAAAGAAGTCACGGTCAAATTACTTCCTACTTTGGTCATTGGTACAGTCGCCATTCCGCAATAGATATCATAAGTAAGCACATCACTAGCATCTACATCTGAAGCCAACCATTTTAAGGTAACGCTCGTTGCACTGATAAGCGAATTGATTTCGGGTTGGACAATTTGAGGTAAAAAAGGCGCGTGATTGGCCACCGCATCACCTTCGGTATAAAAACTAAAGGTATTAGAATAAGTACTGGGAGCATTTTTACTGTCGGTAGCTTTTACCCTCCAATAATAGGCCATCCCTTTATTGAGGGTAAAACTTTGGTAACTGGCAGTACCTTCGGCTGTTTTTACAATTTGTGCAAACTGATTATCGGTAGCAATTTGAATTTGATACGTAATCGGATTATTCTCGGCATCCGTGGCAGGATTCCATTCCAAGCTCACCGCATTATTGATACACAAAGTGTTATTGGCAGGTGTTACCAACGAAGGAGCTGTGGGCGCCGTATTTACAGTTTCCGATTCGGATGACGAATCACCGCCACCACAGGAAATCAAAAATGATATTATTAAAAATAAAGCAACAATCTTTCTCATCTTTATTGTTTTATAATCGTTAAACTAACCGGATTTTCTAAATCAATTTTTGCGAAATAAACAGCTGAGGCTAATTTTCCCAAAGACAATTTCACTTTTTGATCCACAACCGTATAAATTTCTTTAGAAATTAATTGCCCGTTTGCCGTGTACAAAGCAATATGAACTTCATTTTTGGAAGTTGGAACCAAAAGCGTCATTACATCCTGAACCGGATTTGGATAAGCCAGCACCGTATCACTATTTGCAGAAATATTTTGCGTATAAATTCCCTCGCAAGGCACAGCCGATTTTACTTCCAATATATCGCCTTTTTGAACATCAACTGAAAAAGAAGTGGAATTGGTCTCAAATTGAGTTATTCCATTCAAAGCAACCTGATAAGGTGCTGTTCCTTCGGCAATTTCAACTGCTATTTTATTCGAAGTAAGCGTAGATTTTCCAACTAAAGTCCCACCTGAACCGATTGTAATGGAAAAACATTGTTCGAAAATTTTGCCGGGAATAGTAATACAAACCGGGTAAGTTCCGGGTGCTAAATCAGAAACCGTCAAACTATTGTTCACAAAATTATAATTGATATTATTGATTTTGGCTACATAATCATATGATTGAAGAGCAGTAATACCGATTTGTCCATTTTTCTTATTGGCGCAGGTTTCAGATTTGGATTCGATAGTAAAATTATCAGAAGGCAAAGCAAAAGGCACATCGGTAGTAAATGCAGGTTTATTACCGTAAATTCGAAATTGTCCCGCCGGAATAGCAATCGGATCATTGACATTGGACACATTCCACACCGAATTATCCATCAAATTGTACCATTCACCAGGATAAGGAAACCCTGTTGCTACGTTTTGCGTGGTTACATCAAAATTGGCCAAAATTATCACATCTTTTAGGCTATTAGCCGGCAATGCAGCATCGGTAATTTTAATATTCTTAGTCAAAGAACTACTGTTTTCCATGGTAACTGTTCCGGAAAAAACAGCTTCTTCGGTTTTAAGTTTTATCATTCTCGCCCAATCGGAATAAATTTTATAGCGATTGTCATTGACTAACCAATTATTAGCCCATTGCGGTTGTGGTTTTGTGGCCAGTTTACAATCTCCGGAAGTCGTATCAGAATCCGTGTTCACAGTTCCGTTATCACAGGTAAAAATGGAATTCTCGAAACCTAATTCTCCAAAATGCCAAATCATCTTAGGCCCCGGCACTAATAAGGAAACTGCTCCAATTGCCGACATTCTTGATAAAGCCGTATTTAAATTTTTCACATTATGAGCCACATTAGCTGAATTTCCGTATTGCAGGTTTTTATACATCAGGCGTTCTTCGTCATGACTTTCGGCATAGCCCATCAATCTGTTTTTGGTAAAACCTCGGTTGGCACTGTTCATTCTGGCAATATTGGCTGTATAACCCATTGAAAGTTCGTTGTATTCATTGGTCATTTTTCCCCACAACATAATGCCCTTGCTTGGCGACTCGGCAATGCGATAATTAGCCCATTGCTGTTCTTCTGCATCTGTTCCCAGATGTTCAAAAATCGAATAATGCGTTGCGTCTAAACTCCAGGAATAATCGGCATAGGATTTCAATACATCCACACGATCCTGCTGATACCCATTAGTACAACTTTCATCAGCAGCGGTACAGTTTTGCGTAAAGCCTTTGGTCAAATCCCAACGAAATCCGTCGATATTATATTCCTGAATCCATTGTTTGATGACTCTTTTCACATAATATTGGGTTCGGGCTTGCTGATGATTAAAATCTTCCCCTACATTGTAACTGTGTTTAGCCACTGCATTAAAATAGGGATTCTCTGTTGTTGGCGAACCAAAACCATCTCCGTCGGGATCGTTCATCCACATACGAACCATTGGATTTCTGCCAAAAGCATGGTTGAGCGCCACATCCAGAATGACGGCAATTCCGTTTTGATGACACAAATCAATCAACTCTTTGAACTTATCCGAAGTCCCATAAAATTTATCCAAAGCCAAATGAAACGAAGTATTGTAACCCCAGCTTTCATTGCCTTCAAACTCCATCACCGGCATTAACTGAATAGCATTTATTTTCAATTTCTTGAAATAATCCATTCGATTAATCAAATCCTGAAAATTGCGATACGCATCAAAATCGCGTACCAAAACTTCATAAACGACTAATTTTTCTTTTTCTGGTTTGGAAAAATTGGTCACCTGCCAATTGTATGGAGTTTGTCCTGTTTTTAAGACCGTTACTTCAAAATTTTGTCCGGCAGGATAAGCCGGTAAATTAGGATAAGTTGTTGCCGGAATCCATGAATCATCATAAGGAGAAAGTACCAAAGTGGAATAAGGATCGGCAATCTTGACCATTGTTGGCGAATTTGCTAAAGGTGTTTGATCGACAACCCAATATTGGTAAGTATAATTGGTTTCAGAAGTTAAACCTGCAATTTCCAACCAAAATTTACCCGATGCAGGATCTTTTTTCATGGCATAAGTCGAATTTGGCTGCCAATTGTTGAAACTTCCAGCGATATACACAAAATCTTTCCCCGGAGCATCCAAAACTAACGTAGCCTTAGTGGCATCAGTTGGATTATAATTGATACCATCCTCTAATCCTGCTGGCATTGCTTCTGAAATGGTATTTGGATTTACCACCACATTAAACTTTTTGGTAATTATGGCAGCTCCTTGTGTAACCTGCAATTCGTAATTTTGATTTGTAGAAATTGCCGAATGCGTATAAGAATAAGTTGCAGTACCAGAATTGGAATTAATAGTTGAACCATTGGCTTTCAAAACATAACTAGCGTTTCCACCTGAATTGCTTGCTGAAATAGTAAAATCAGCACCCGAAGAAATTATAGTTGTACTATTTTCCAGCGGTGCAGTTAATGTCAATTGAAAACCGCCCACCTCAACTAAAATATCCTGTGATTTTTTATCGCCGGTTCCATTTTTGGCTTTGACTAAAAAGCCTATTTTTCCTAAGCCGGTAGCATTGTAATAAGTAGCGGGAGTAATCGTTTTGGTATAAGTATCTGTTGCGGCATTATAGGTAAACCTGCTTGCTTCGGACGAAGCATCCCAGCTTCCGTTATCGGGAGTTCCTTTGGCAGTGGTATCGTCAAGTGCAAAAGCCCAAGCCCACATATAGAGCGCGTTTCCGCTAATCCCCCAGGTCAATTCGTTGATACTATTTCCGTTTATGGTAATAGTAATTGCTGCTGTTTCTTCAAAAGTAGCCGGACTTACAGTATAAGTTACTATTTGTTGCTGACCCAAAACCACCATTGAAAAAAAGCAAAAAAAGAAGAGTAGGTATTTTTTCATCTTAATTTGTTTAGTAAAAAAAAGGCTATCCGGAGATAGCCTTCATCATTATTTCAATTCGTTATTCCTGATTAGGAATCATCAAGTAACTTCCGTCTAAATCATTGAAGAATACTTTGTATTTTGATTTGGCCACAGGAATATCTCCTCCACTGGTTCCATTAGCAGGAAATGCAGAAAAAGCAGTATCACCACCCCAGTTTACATCCCAGGAATTATTGGCTCTAAACTTCGCTTTACCATCAAACAGGCTAATTGTAAGTGCCCAATAATGAGGATTAAATGCCGATTGCGTCATATCAGTATCTTCTCCCCAACCATCGTCATTACCAGTTCTTGAAGAACCAATTAACCCAATAGTTGGATAAACAGTTGCAGCAGAAGCATCAAATGGAACTAAAGTATAGCTTAGATTTTGCACATTCATCGTAAAAGTATAATAACCCGCAGTTGGAATATTTATATTTGCCGGATCGCCATCAGATTCGGTTGCTCTGTAAATTAAACTTCCTCCTGAACCACCATACATGGGCGCCCAACTTCCTAGTTTGGAAATCACTTTGAAATAACCCGCATAAAAATAACCTGTAAACTTGTACAAGTTAACATCAGACCCACTTCTAAAGAGCGGTTGATTTCCATTATTATTATCCCAGTTGGCAGCCGTGGCATCACCTACTAAATACCAATCGGTATAAGGATAAGGTACCAAACCGGAATAAGCTGTAACAGTGATAGTTGCTTTATTTTCTGAAACGACAACCACCCCTCCGGAAACACTGCTTTTTACTTTTATATCAAAATCAGAAGCCGTTCCAGGTTCTGCGCCTAAATCTATCGCAGCCTGATTCAAAGTTTTAACTAAAACCGAAGCTTCGGTCACATCAGCAGTGGTAGCCAAAACTTTTGGAGAAGAAAAATCTCCTCCTTTTACATCCATCATCAGAGTATAAGTTACTACTACATCCTGAGAATATTCAGCAGCGGACCAAACAAAATTATCCGCAGCTTTCGTAGCATTTTCTTCCGTTAACACATAGGTTTTAGCTGTTAAAGAAGCTGGCAATACCGGAATACTTAAATTCTCAAGAACCGGTCTGTTATCTACCGCATCGGCGTTGCATGATAAAAACAAAACGCTTACCAATGCGATTACTATTTTATATAAATTTTTCATCTTTAATTGAAGTGATTAGTTAGTATCCGGTATTTTGCTCTAAAGTTGGGTTTGCCTGAATCGTTTTGGCAGGAATCGGCATCAAATCTCTAAATGATGCTGTTGCCGAACCATCTTCAGTTCCCCCTTTCCATTGCCAGATTTTATCTGCTCCTGAAAATTTTCCGAAACGAATTAAATCGGTTCTTCTGTGGCATTCCCAAAATAATTCACGCCCTCTTTCATCCAGAATAAAATTAAGATTCATATTGACTGAACTAATCGTAGATGCCTGAGCACGGTTTCTTAACATGTTAACATAACCAACAGCAGTAGTCATATCAGTACCTGAAGCACCTCTTACCGCACATTCAGCATACATTAACATTGCATCAGACAAACGGAACACTGGGAAATCAGTATCCGGAATATCATTACGTTGTGCCGCAGATCCATCAGAATTTAGATTAGTAAATTTAGTCACTGCATAACCATTCGTAAATGTTCCTATATTAGCAATATCCAATGTTTGACCTGGAGTATATGCAGATAATCTTTTATCTCCCCAAATTTGCTGTGTTCCTAAAGATACTGGAGCATTATTAAATGCCGTCGGAGCTGCAACTTCAACACCATTTAAAGTAATTTTACCTGTTACAAAATTAAATACGTAAGTATTATTTGCATTATACCCTGTTTGCGTTTCATTTCTGTCGTTTGAATCAAATGTTTGGCCATCTTTATTAACCAAAATACCTGTATTGTTTGATAAATTTTTATTCTTTGTTTGATAAAAATCAAATGAACTTGTTGGATTACCAAAATTAGCCACAAACTCTCTACGGGTTCTGATTCCCTGCCAGCCTCCATTCATACCGTATTGAGCAGCATCCATACTTCCTCCTATAGAAGCATGTAAAATAAAACTCATACCTCCACCGGTCGCTCTAATCGCATTTCCGTCACTGACAATTGGGAAAATAAATTCCGATTGTGCTCCGTTTCTGTTATTATCCGCAGAGAATAAATAACGGTAAGGCACATTAGCAAAAGTATATCCGGAATTATTGATAATATCCGTACACAAAGCAGCAGCCTCATTATATTTTTCAGTTCCGATATAGACTTTAGCATTTAAATAAATTTTTGCCAATAAAAATTTAGCCGCCGTTTTATCAATTCGGCCGTATTCATTTGCTTTTGAAGCTACTAAACCCGCATCCAAATCTTTCAGTTCGCTTTCTACATAAGCAAAAACTTCGGCTCTGGTTTTTTGTTCCGGATAGAAAAATCCAACAGGATCATTTTCGGTCGTAATAGGTACATTACCAAACAAATCCATTAGATTAGCATAAGAAAAAGCTCTTAAAAAACGGGCTTCTGCTCTAAAATAAGCGATATCCGTTTTCAAGCCGGTATCTACCCCACGAGCTGTTAATTTTTCATCTGTTGTTTGTCTCAAAAATTCATTGGCCAAACTAATTTCATAGAAAGCTCTGGAGAAAGTTCCGTATAAAAATTCGTTGTTTGGCGACCAGGTTTGTGTATTTAATGTTGGCAAAGTACCATCGGCCCAGGCAATAACGGCTTCATCAGTGGTAAATTCCTGACATACAAAAAGTAAGCGCAAATAACTGCTGAAATCACCTCCAATTCCGGCAATATCTGCTTTACCATCACCATCATTTCCTCCAACATACAAACCGGCATATAATTTGGCTAAAACCTGTTTATAAGAATCCGGATCCTGAAAAAAGCTATCAGAAAGGAATTCGTCATCGTCTTTTGGAGTCACATCTAAATCGCTCGTACACGATACTAATGTCATATTCATTCCTAAAATAATCAGGAAGAAAATGGATATATATTTGAATGAAATTTTCATTTTGTTTAATTTTTTGATTGTTAATTCGCTATTAGAAACTTGCATTGATACCAAACAAATACGTTCTGGCACGAGGATAAATATTCCCGTCAATTCCGTTGAATTTTTCAGGATCTAAACCATTGTATTTTGTAATGGTAAACACATTTTGAACACCTGCCGAAAATCTTAAATTAACTACTTTCAACAAGGCTTTATCCATCGTATAGCCCAGAGTAACATTGTCTAATTTGATGAAAGAAGCATCTTTTACAAAGTAATTAGACAGGTAACGTTGCGTTCCGTTATCTTCAAAAACAAAACCGGTATTCAAATAATCCGAACTGATATTAGCCAAATCTGTATCTCGGCGTAATCCTGCCATTAAATAACCTTTGTCCGAACTTACGTTATCAAAAATGTAATTTCCTGTACTTGCTCTCCAGTTCATTACAAAGTCAAATTTTTTGTAGTTCAAACTTGAAAACAATCCGAAAGTATAATCCGGCGCTGCTTTGTGAAATCGGTAACGATCGGCATCATCAATTTTGCCATCATCGTTTCTATCCACATAAGCACCTGGAATTGGTTTTTTATTGGCATCATACAATTGTTCATAAACGAAGAATGAATTAGGTGCATAACCAACCGAATTGATTTGGATTTTATTACCACTTCCACCTTTAATATCTCCTACGGCATACCCTGTAAATCCTTCTACAGTTCTACCTAAATCGGTAATTTTTTGGTCGATATAAGTGGTATTAAATGCAACATTCCAGGTTAAATTATCGTTTTTCACAACATCCGACTGAATACTGAACTCAATCCCTTTGGTTCTCACACTACCTATATTAAAGAATCCCTGGTTTCTTAAATTAGCTCCATCAGGAACCAAAACATCAGCTAATAAATCAGTTGATTTTTTATCAAAATAGTTAATCGAACCTGAAATTCGGTTATTCAAAAAGCCATAATCCAAACCGATGTTTTTCTCTGTTAACTCTTCCCATTTAATATCCTGATTGTAGCCTTCCGGTCTGGCACTCGAATAAATCGTATTTCCAAAAATATATTGAGTATTAATCGAACCTAAAGTAACACGGGTTAAATAATCATAAGAAGCTGAAATATCCTGTTGTCCTGTTGTTCCGTATCCTAAACGTAACTTTAAAGTCGAAATAGTTTCGCTGTCTTTTAAGAAAGCTTCTTCAGCCAGATTCCAGGCAAAAGCCGCTCCGGCAAAATTCCCCCAACGGTTAGCTTTAGAAAAACGGGAAGTTCCGTCTCTTCTGTAATTTACAGTCAGCAAATAACGACTGTCATATCCTAGATTCAAACGTCCAAAATAAGACTGTAAGTTAATATCCGGATCGGTAGTAACATCCTCATTTGGATTAGGCTGTGTCGTTTCTCCCGATTCGTATTTTTCTTTTTGGAACAATTGGTAGTTATAACCGGCTGTGGCATCTACTTTAATTTTTCCAAATTCCTTAGTATAATTAAAATAACTGTTCAGGTTTTTATTTTGAAGCGCATCAGTATAAGTAGAATAATTCCCTAAATTCACCCAGTTCCCTGATGTATAAGGATTAGGCTGATACCCTAAAGCACTTTGGGTACTTACTCTGGTATATCCATCACTGTCAAAACGATCTATCCCTGCCTCAGTGATAAAGTGTAAATCTTCAAAGAAATGCAATTTATAATCCAAACGGATATTTCCCCATTTTCTGGTAGAAGTGGCTCTTCTTTCATCCTGATTCAATCGGGCAACAGGGTTTCTGGCCGGCAATAAAGGTAAGTTGCCGTTTGATTCTAACCATTCAAAATAACCTCCGTAACGGGAACCTGCAGCGTAAACAGACTGCGTTGGATCAAAACCAATTGCACTTCCAATTACTGCATCTTCATCCTGAAATCTGTTTTTAGCGAAAGATAAATTTGCGCTAATATCAATTTTTAAATGATTGTCAAACAAAACCGGATTCAAAGCCAGAGATGTAGTTGTTCTTTCAAAACTGGTATTTTTAAGAATTCCCGGGTTGTTCACATTCCCTACCGATAAACGAATTGGCAATTTGTTAAACAAAGAACCGCTAATCGAAATATTATTGTTCGTAGTTAAAGCAGTATGGAAAATTTCGTTCTGCCAATTGGTATTAGCCGTTCCCAACAAAGCTTTTTGAGCATCAGAACCTTTTTCATTAACCACAGCACGAAATTGATCAGCACTTAATACATCCACAGTGTTAGCAATAGTATTCACTCCTACCTGAGAACTGAAATTCACTTTTACACCGCCTTTGCTTCCTTTTTTAGTGGTAATTACAATAACCCCATTAGCTGCACGGGAACCATAAATCGCTGCTGCCGAAGCATCTTTCAAAACCGTAAACGATTCGATGTCATTAGGATCTATAGTCGATAAAATACTGGTTGATCCTGATGGAACGGCATTGCTCAAAGGCAAACCATCTAAAATAATCAATGGATCATTCGATGCATTTAAGGATGAACCTCCACGAATACGGATATCCGCTTTTGCTCCCGGAGCTCCTCCTCCGGTTACATTTACTCCGGAAATACGCCCACTAATTAAGCTTTCAGGTGTTACGTTTTGTCCTTTGTTGAATTCTTTAGCCGAAATTTGTGATACAGAACCTGTGGCATCTTTTTTCTTTACGGTTCCATAACCTACCTGAACCACCACTTCTTTCAACTCATTAGAATCTTCTATAAGTACTACACGAAGTTTTTGTTCTCCGGCAACTACTTCTTTTGCACTATATCCAATAAACGAAACCTGTACCGTTGCTGATTTGCCGGATAGTGGTAAGGCAAATTCTCCGTTAACATCGGTAATAGTTCCTATATTTGTTCCTTTAATCAGGACACTTGCTCCAATTAGGGGTTCTCCTTTTTGATCCACGACAAGGCCGCTAATTTTTTTTGCGGTAGTTTGTGCAACTACACTTGGCATAATAAACAGTATGTTACATAAAAGCAAAATGTAAAACATACTTTTTTTCATTTGTACCATAATTTGGTTTTTTTGGTTGTTAATAAATGTTAGTTTTTTTTAGAAATCCGTTCGATATTATTTACATCCTAATACTTCTCCGATTTCGATATTGTAAAATTATATCGTTTCCGAACGGACTATTTTTTCAGCTGTTAAAATGTAGTTAATTCAGCTTCTAAAAGACATGTAAAACACTATAAAATAAGGGTTTGTTGATTTTCTATCTAATAAAAAAAGTAGTAGTTGTGTAGTAAAAAAGTCTTCATTTATACTGTTTTTAAAATTTAAAGACCTTTGACCTTCGTTTAATATTCTTTAAAATTCAGACTGTTTTTTATTGATTTACTAATTAAAATTACGAATAAATACGCATTATTTATTTTTTAAGGAAAACAAAATGACTGCTATTTGTTTTTTGGATGCGTTTTTAGAACAACCGTCCGAAAAGAATCCTTTCAGACAGCTCTCTAAAATTTTATAAAACGAAAAAACGATTATTTCTTTTCAATCACACTGATGGCATAACCACCTCCCGGCGCAGAAAACTGACTCAACTTGGTTTTGTTAGTCACATTCATTTTACGAATGGTATAAGCCTGAGGATTAGTTTTGTAATGTGCATCTTTAGCATCGGCATAAATAGTGGCCTCATATTTTTTCCCTTTTTCAAGGAAATCAAAATTGATGGAAGATACACGAGACGTTTCGCCATTTACATTTCCAATAAACCAATTGTTTGTTCCCTTGGCTTTTCGGGCTACAGTAATATATTGTCCCGGTTCGGCTTCTAAATATTTACTGTCGCTCCAGTCAACCGCAACATCTTTGATGAATTGGAAAGCATCCGCAAAGCGCTCGTAATTTTCCGGCAAGTCGGCAGCCATTTGTAGTGGGCTGTACATAGTTAGATATAAGGCTAATTGATTCGCCAAAGTACTGTTTAAATGCGAAGTATTTTCCGGATTGATTTTACTGATATCCATTTCAAAAATTCCCGGCGTATAATCCATTGGCCCGCCAATTAATCGGGTAAATGGTAAAATGGTAACGTGATTTGGTTTTGAACCGCCAAAAGCCTGATACTCGGTTCCTCTCGCCGATTCATTTCCAATCAAATTCGGATAGGTTCTGCAAATTCCAGTTGGACGAATCGCTTCGTGTGCATTGACCATAATTTTATAATCGGCAGCTTTTTCAATAGCATATTGGTAGTGATTTACAATCCATTGGTCGTAATGGTTTTCTCCTCTTGGCAAAATTGGTCCTACATAACCACTTTTTACCGCATCATAACCGTTGTCTTTCATAAACTGATAGGCTTTATCCATATGACGCTCATAATTACGGGTAGAACCGGAAGTTTCATGATGCATAATCATTTTGATTCCTTTAGATTTTGCATATTCATGAATTCCTTTTACATCAAAATCCGGATAAGGTGTCACAAAATCAAAAACATAATCTTTAGAATGCCCAAACCAGTCTTCCCAACCTTCATTCCAGCCTTCTACCAATACAGCATCGAATCCATTTGCGGCAGCAAAATCAATATATTTTTTCACATTAGCCGTATTGGCACCGTGTTTTCCATTTGGTTTCGCTTTAGCAAAATCGGTTACCCCTAATTGCACCGTTGGGTATTCATCGGTATAAGCCCAGGTGCTTTTTCCGGTAATCATTTCCCACCAAACACCAACATATTTCACCGGTTTTATCCAGGAAGTATCGCCAATTTTACAAGGATCATTTAAGTTCAAAGTCATTTTGGAAGCCAAAATTTCTCGGGCATCATCACTCACCATAATCGTTCTCCAAGGCGACTGGCAAGATGCCTGCATATAACCTTTATCTCCTTTAGCATCCGGAGTTAACCAGGATTCGAAAACCATGTTTTTATCATCCAGATTCAGGTGCATACAGGAATAATTAATCAAAGCCGCTTCGTGCAAATTGATGTACAATCCGTCAGCCGTTTTCATCATCAAAGCCGTTTGAACTCCCGTAGGCGAAAAAGATTGCTGAGAAACATTAGCCGTCATGGCTTTTTCTGTTAAACCTCTGATTTCGGATAATTTTGAAGTCGTGTAATCGTACTCCTGAGTATCATAATCTCCCGGAATCCAAAAAGCAGTATGATCCCCATTCATGGCAAATTGACTTCTCTCTTCCTTAATAACAAAATAAGTCAGGTTCTTTTGTAGAGGGAATTCATAGCGAAAACCTAAACCTTCGTCAAACAAACGAAAACGAATTACCATTTGTCTGTCGGTTCCTTTTTGGTTTAGTGTAACTGCCAATTCGTTATAATGATTGCGAATACTGGCTACTTCTCCCCAAACCGGTTTCCAGATTTCATCAAAACTAGTCGTCTTTGTGTCTGCAATCACAAAATCATTCAATAAAGATTTTGTGTCGTCTTTTAGTTCCAACCCCAATTTGCTTGGCTTAATAACTACTTTGTCTTTGAATTTTAAACTGTAGCCGGGAGTTCCGTCTTTTTGCAAAGAAAACTCCATTTGCAATTGTTGGTTGGGCGATTTTAGCTGCTGTGCTAACAAGGCATTCGATGTCAAACAGAGCCAGGTTAATAAAAAGAAATGTTTCATTTGGTTGCTTTAATAAAATTAATAATTTGCTTTAACTTCTTTGGTTAACCAAATTTAAAACGATTTTGCTGCACCTATTTTGACTAATATAATTTGGTAGTTACAAATCGTAATTAAAAATAATAATTTATTGATTTACAATCATTTAAACAATATTTTAAATCAAAAAAAGTAGTAGTTTAGTAGCATAAAAAAGGCCTTTTAACCCCAAAAAAAGAGTCAAAAGGCAGCTATCTTGAAAGAACAATTTTCTATTTATTTGTTCCTATTCGCATTACATTTGCTTCAAACTCATCTCTTGGCCCTAATGCTTTATTCCTCAGTTTGGTCCTGTAATTATAAATAGTCGATAAGGAATAACGCAAAAATTCGGCAATTTTAACGCTATCGGATATTCCTAAACGAATCAGGGCAAAAATTCGCAATTCGGTATTCATTAACTCGCCCGGTTTTAATTTAATGTCTTCGTTATCGGTCAATAAACTGTTGAATTCTTCAATGAAATTAGGAAAAAGCAATAAAAAGGTTTTATCAAAATTATGGTAGAACTCTTTCAACTCGACTTCGATAAACTCCTTGGATTTTACGGCTTTGACCAATTCAGCGGTTTTCCCACTGGACACAATAACGTTCAGTTTGCGTCGGTATTCGTCTAATTTACTGATGTAAACCGAACATTGATCCATATATCTTCCAATGTAAATTTCTTTTACCAAATTGGCTTCTTTAAGTGTGGTATTGGTTTCATTCAATTTTTCGTTAAAGCTGTTCAACTCTTTATTCAATTCAATAAATTGACTGTTGGCCAAACTGATTTCCTTTTTAGCTTTAGATAATTTTTTCATTTGTTTGAACAACAAAATCAAAACCACCAGTAAAAACAACGACAGAATACTGGCGCTCACCAAAAAGACAATCAACTGATGCCTGTTAGTATCATTTTGTTTTTGATAAGCATCATTAATGATAGGCATCATTCTCGAAATTTCATAAGTTCTCAAACGCGCATTACAAAAAAGCGCATCTTCCAGCGAACGCTTAATATATTTGTAAGCGCGATCGATATCGCCTTCTTTGTACATGATAAAAGCCAAAGAACGCAAGGAAATGTATTCCTTTTTCTCCAGCTGTAAATCGGAAATGGCCGATTTAATTAACCATTTTTTCTCCTGTTCAAAATCTTTTTTCCGTTGGTAAGTTTCCGAAATAATATAAGCAACCACCGCTTTATCAGGATCATTATTACTCATTTTCGGAAAATAATCCTGTAGCATTCGAAGCGTCTCATCGTATTGCCCTTTTTCAAAAAATTTATTCGCTTGCGTGATAACATAGGATTTCGAATTTGCAGGATCATACTTAAAAACAGAATCCCGAAACTGCTGCGTCAACTGCACATAACTATTCTTCTCCTGATTGGAAGCCGCATATTCCGACATATACAAATAAATAGAACTATGTACTCCGTAATAAAAACTTTTAATTTCGGGCGTGGGATTGATATCTACTTTATTCAAAATATCCGTAGCTTCCTTATACATTCCCAAAGTTCCCATAATGGATGCCAAATTTAATTTTGCCGTATTAATTTTGTTTAAATCCTTTAAAGTATTAGCCACTTTCAAACTTCGTCGGGCATAATTTAAAGCCGAATCTGATTGATAAGCACGATATTCATTATACAATTTTTGATATATCTCGTATTTCTGGGTATTTGAAGACGTTAATTTCAGTAAACTGCTCAATTTATTCATTTCGGCTTCTTTCTTATTATGATAAAATTCGCTTTTATCCAAAGTCGCGTCTAATTCATCTAATAATGAATTCATTTCATCTTGAGAATACAGTAGTACAGGAAAACAAATAATAAGGAATAAAGTCCAAATTTTATTCATTGTTGTGGTTTTTTTGGTTAGGTTAAGGTAGAACTAATTTATTAAATATTCGGCAATAAAAACTTTTTTAGAACACTTAAAAAATACTTTTCAGCAAAAAAATTGCATAACGAAATCAAAAGAGTTAAAAAATAATTCGCTCGTATTCCTGAAATATTTTCAATTTTCATCTAAAAATATAAGAGAGGCGGATGGAACCGTAAAAGTAGCCTATCGTTCGGTAAAATTTTAATTCTTTGCCCCGGTAAACAAAGGCATAGAATAAATTCCAATTGTTTTTTCGATAGCGAAATCCGGCTTCGGCATTGAACCGCAGCGGAATCAAATCAAAAGTTACCGGACTATTATCATTAAACATGCTGCCCTGAATCGTAGCATCATAAATTTGATAATTTAAAAAAGACGCCATGTAAAAATAAAATTCCCTCGCCTGCTGAATCGTATCGGCACTTATTGAAGCACCATGAAAGTTGGACTCCGAAAGTGGCATTAATTTTTTCAGCCCAATTCGGGTTACAAATCCGGTGGTTAATGAAGTAAAAATGGTGCCTAATTTAGCTTCCGACAACCATTGAAAATCGACTCTTTCGCTTTTAATTTTTTTCCAGACAGGACGGGAAATCATAAAATACGTTTGAATCCCAAAAGTGTTTTGAATTTGGTAATCCCATTGCTCAAAAGCAGTATAATGAAACAACCGATGCGTTCCGGATTGTACTTTGTCAGCAAAAGAATAAGGCCCTACAAATCCTAGCTGTAAATATTTTTTAAAAACCGTTTGATTCGAATAAAAATTAGTATTCCCAAATTCTCCGAAAAGATAACCCGCAAAAGGGCGGTCAAACATATCTTCCTCATCGACATATATAGTCCGCGGACTGTACATGTATTGTCCTAAACGGATTTCATTAATTTTCTTGAGAACATTTGGTTTGCTTTTTTTAGCCAAATACCGATAGAAAACTTCTAAACCATTCGTATAATATTGATCATTTTTAGTGGAAGTGTACAAATCATTATCAGTAATAACTCCTATTTCGACACTGTTGTTCTGACCCGATATACGAACCGAAAGCAAAAACAAACAGAGTAATAATACTGTTTTGATTCGCATCTAATATTCAATTTTACCAACAGTATTCATCACACGCATAATTTTGTCTTTCCGTCTGTTGATGTAAGACGACGAACTCGTTGCGGTATATTTTCGGGGATTAGGCAAAATGGCGGCTATTCCGGCGGCTTGTCTTCGGGTTAAATTAGTGGCATCTTTTCGGTACCAATGTTCGGCTGCCGCCTGTGCTCCGTAAACGCCATCGCCCATTTCGATGCTATTTAAATATACTTCCATGATACGTTCTTTGCCCCAAATTAATTCTATTAAAACCGTAAAATAAGCTTCAAGACCTTTTCTTAAATAACTTCTCCCCTGCCACAGAAAAACATTCTTGGCGGTTTGTTGCGAAATGGTACTTCCGCCTTTTATTCTTCGACCTCTTTCGTTGTTTTTATAGGCTTTTTGCATGGCTTTAAAATCAAAACCATTGTGTTGTAAAAACAATCCGTCTTCACTGGCAATAACTGCTTTTTGCAAATTAACTGAAATATTTTCCAGTGGTTCCCAGTCGTGACTGAAATAAACCGGCTTTCCGGCAACTTTATTTTCTATGGCTCTGATAAGCATCAAAGGTGTAAACGGCACCGGAACAAACTTAAAAAAAACCACCAAAAACAGTGAAAGACCAACAAACCACAAAATCATTTTAATGAAAAATACTCTCAATGTTGCCATAAAATTTCGGGAAGCTTTTTTAGTTTTTGTTTTAGGATTTATTTTTGTTGCCATTATTCAAAACCGGATTTTTAATTTCTTTAAACTTACATAATTCTTTTAGAAATAAAAATCCACCCTTAAAAAACGGCGATTTTTACAGGGAGTAAAATTACTTTTTTTAAAGATTCTTCCAATAGATTTAACCTTATTTCTAATTCATTTAAAAAAAACTTAAAGTACAATCTACTTATATCCGGCAATTTTAAATTAGCTATTTTTATATTTCTAAATAAAGATCAATGACTGCTGATAAAATGACTGCCGAATTATTATGGCAACTGGGAAGACTAAGCGTTTTAGGATTTTCCAAAGACAAAAAATATATTGTTTATAAAGTCAACACACCTTCAATAGAAGAAAACAAACAAAACACGAAACATTATTTTATTCCGGTTAACGGAGGAAATCCAACCGAAATTGAAGACCCAAATACTATTTTAAAAAACAAGAATATATCGCCTGATGGCAAATACCTGCTTTCGCATCAGGAAGTAAAACTCCAAAATATTTTAGGGAAAGATTTTTATCCGGAACTGGAAAAATCAGAAGCTCAAATTTACGATTCCTTAAATTACAGACATTGGGACAGCTGGCACGAAGGGAAATTTAACCATGTTTTTTATAGCAAAAACCGCGATGATGCTCCTAAAACCGACATTATGCCAAACGAACTTTTTGAATGTCCGCAAAAACCTTTTGGCGGAGACGAAGATTATATTTGGTCACCGGACAGCAAAAGCATTTTGTATGTATGTAAAAAAAAGACAGGAACCGAATATGCTGTTTCTACCAACACAAACATTTATCAATACAATCTTGAAACGAAGCAAACCATAAATCTTACTGATGAAAATAAAGGTTATGATACAGTTCCTCAATTTTCAAATTCCGGAATATTAGCCTGGTTACAAATGCAACGCGACGGTTATGAAGCCGACAAAAATGATATTATCATTCTTAACAATGGAATCAAAACCAACTTAACTGAACATTGGGACGGCACAGTAGATAGCTTTTTATGGAGTGAAGACAGCCTGAAAATTTATTTCATTGCTCCCATTGATGGCACCAAACAATTATTTGAAGTTGCATTAAATAATCCACAACCCACTCAAATCACGGACGGGGATTTTGATATCACAAAAATCCTTGGTTTTCATAACACTCAAATTATTGTTTGCAGAGAAGATATCAATCATGCTTCTGAAATTTTCTCTTATGATTTAGCTGAAAAAAATTGGATACAAATCACCAATATCAACACTAAAATCTATAAAAAATTAGCCTTCAGCAAAACCGAAAAACGGTATGTAAACACTACCGATGGCAAGAAAATGCTGGTTTGGGTCATTTTTCCGCCTAATTTTGATACTTCCAAAAAATACCCAACACTTTTATATTGTCAGGGCGGACCACAAAGTGCGTTGAGTCAGTTTTATTCTTTTAGATGGAATTTTCAATTAATGGCCGCCAATGATTATATTGTTGTTGCCCCAAACCGTCGCGGAATGCCCGGACACGGAGTAGAATGGAACGAACAGATTAGCAAAGACTGGGGCGGACAAGTAATAGACGATTATCTTTCGGCAATTGATGCTGTGGCTATGGAAAGCTATGTTGACAAAAACCGTTTGGGTTGTGTCGGAGCCAGTTACGGTGGTTATTCTGTATTTTATTTGGCTGGAATTCACAAAAACAGATTCAAAACGTTTATTGCACATGACGGGGTTTTCAACACCCAAAGTATGTATGGCACTACCGAAGAAATATTTTTCAGCAACTGGGATTTTGGCGGTGCGTATTGGGAAACAGAAAATAGGCTTGCACAAAAAACCTACAATAAATTCAATCCGATAAATTTAATAACCAACTGGAACAAGCCTATTTTAATTATTCAGGGAGGAAAAGATTACCGTGTACCTATTGGGCAGGCTCAGGAAGCTTTTCAGGCAGCACAATTGCGTGGCATTAAAAGTCGTTTTCTCTATTTCCCGGAAGAAAACCACTGGGTTCTTAATCCTCAAAATGCACAAATTTGGCAAAAAGAATTTTACAAATGGCTGAAAGAAACACTTTAAAACTATCAAACAATAAAAATGGGAAATAAAAACAGTAATATTCCTTTAAAAGTTTTCATCAGCTACATCATTCTTGTTTCACTTGTAGCAAGTGTAGGCTGGGTTTTATACAAAGAAAATCAAGACTATTCGAAAATAGAAAACAAAATAGCTTTTGAAAAAAATAAGGTTTTAAAAGTAAGCCAACTCTTTTCGAATGTGTATAAAACCGAAAATTTAGCCCGAAAAACCATTCAATCCAATTCGGAAACCGATTATAAAAACTACATCCAGGAAACGAATTCTTTGCAAAACAGAATTGGTTCTTTAAAACAAATACTTTCCAGCGAATATCAAATTAAATTACTGGATAGTGTGATGATTTTGCTTACCGAAAAAACGCAAAACATTAAACAACTCAAAGCTATTAAAAACAAAACTTCTGATGAAGCTTCGGTAAACGAAGCCATTAAAGAACTCACCCAATTAGAATTTTCACTTAGCAAATTAAAACTCGAAGATTTTACCAAAAACCCCGAAAAACTTAGCAGTTACCAGCGCAAAGTACTGCAAAACTACATTGACTATCTCAACCAGAATATTCCCGACGACAACAGCAATACGCTAACCAAAAAAGAAACCGATTCTATTTTAGCCGCTTCAAAACGATTGCTTAGCAAAGTAAAACTGGAAACCGAAAAGAAAAAAGAATCCTTAAACATTCAGGAAAGCAAATTGCTTACAAATGAACTTTTAATCTCGGACCAACTCAGAAAAGTACTCCGTGTTATAGAACAGGAAATCCTGACTTCATCAACTAAAAACAACACTGAAAAAGAAAAATCATTAAAAAAAATCAACCAAATCATAACCTATGCGGCCATTTTAGGTTTATTACTCACCCTCTTTTTTTCAATATTAATTGCCAGTGATTTTTCAAAAACCCAGCGGTATAAAAAACAACTGGAAATAGCCAATTTTAAAACACAAAACTTACTTAAAAACAGAGAACAACTCATTTCCACCGTTAGCCATGACTTAAAAACGCCATTAAGCACCATAACCGGTTACGCCGAATTATTAGGCAATTCAACCTTAAACAGTAAGCAAAATTACTACACAAACAACATTAAAAGTTCATCGGAATTCATCGCCAGGTTAGTACAGGATTTGTTGGATTTTTCGCAAATTGAAGCCGGAAAAATCAATTTAGACAAAAAACCTTTTTCCCTGGCTGAAACTATCAACGAAGTCGCTAAAAATATTCAGTCGGTTTACCCGCAAAAAAATATCGACTTGGAAATTTTAATAGACAAAGAACTCGAAAATCCAATCATTGGTGATGTTTTTCGTTTAAAACAGGTTTTAATCAACATCATTGGAAACGCTTATAAATTCACTCCGGAAGGGTTCATAAAAATACATGCAGCTCTTAATTTTGACAAAAACCAAGCGTTGATAAGCGTTGAAGACTCCGGGATAGGAATTGAAAAAGAAAGTCAGGATTTAGTTTTTGAAGAATTTGCCCAAGCCAATGAAAACATTGAAAAAAATTATGGCGGTACAGGCTTAGGACTGGCTATTTCTAAAAAAATAATGACGCTTTTAGGCGGCGAATTATACCTGAAAAACAGTTCAAAAAAAGGAAGTTGTTTCGAAATCAGTTTAGCTGTTACATTTGATACCGAAACTAAAACCGAGGAAAATAAACCATCGGTTTACATCCCGAATTCACAAAACAAAACGATTGTTGTTCTCGATGATGATGCTCATTTGCTACAATTAAGCTACGAAGTTTTAAAGGAATATCATCAGGTTCTTTGTTTTTCAAATGCTGATCAGGCACTGCAAAAGCTGGCATTTGAAAATTTTGATCTCCTGATTACCGATATTCAGATGCCGGAAAAAGATGGTTTTCAATTCATCGAAGAATTACAAAAAATGGAAATTTACGTCAATCAACCATTGATTGCCGTAACCGGAAGAACTGATTTGGATGAGGAAATTTACACTAAAACAGGATTTGCAACCCTACTCAAAAAACCATTTAGCCCTAATATACTGTTACAAACCATTGATGCTATTTTTGAAGAAAAAACGCTTCCTGTTCAAAATAATACCCTTAAAAATTCTGAGAACAGCTTCACTTTGAATTCTTTAAAATTATTTCTAAAAAATGATTCTGAGGCTGTCAAAAACGTCGTTGAATCTTTCATCGCTTCAACCAATTCCAATCTTGTGCTACTTGAAAATGCTGTTCAAACGCTGGATTACCAAAAAACAAAACAACTCGCGCACAAAATGAATCCTATGTTCAAACAAATTGAAGCGATCGAAATTACAGCAATTTTAGACCAATTGGAATCAAAAGAATGCGATGCAACCGAATTAGTTACTCAATTCTCTAATTTAAAAACCAAAACCAACCAACTCCTTACTGAATTAGCAAAAGTCATTTAGTGAATATTGTACAGTTTGAGTTTATTGTACAATGTTTTTCGGGTAATTTTAAGCAATTTTGCGGCTTCAGATTTATTATTTTTGGTTTTTACCAAAGCATTTTCAATTGCTTCTTTCTCGTTTTCCGATAAAGAAAAAGAAGTGTTTTTGGTTTCATTTTGCTGAAAAAATTCCACAGGTAAAACCGTGCTTTCTATAAAATCACCCGGAGTGAGCAGTGTTGCCCGCTTAACACAGTTTTGCAATTCCCTTAAATTTCCGGGCCAGGGATAGTTTTGAAAAATATTGACGACTTCTTTTGAAAAACCTATTACCTCTTTATTCAACTGCTGATTGGCTTTTTCCAGAAAAAAATCGGCAAAGAGAATTAAATCTTCTTCCCGTTCAACCAGCGAAGGCGAATGAATGGAAAATTCATTAATCCGGTGATACAAATCTTCCCTGAAATCGCCGTTTTTAACCGCTTCGCGCAAATCCTCATTGGTAGCTGCAATAATTCGAATATCAACCTCAATTTCTTTATTGCTACCCACCGCTTTTATTTTTCGCTCCTGCAAGGCGCGCAACAATTGAATTTGATTTTCATAAGACAAATTTCCAATTTCATCCAGAAAAAGTGTACCTCCGTTAGCCGCTTCAAAATAACCAATCTTATCGGAAATAGCGCCTGTAAAGGAACCTTTTAAATGCCCGAAAAACTCGCTGGCGGCCAATTCTTTTGGAATAGCACCACAATCTACAGCGATGAAATTATGTTCTTTTCGAAGACTTTGACGGTGAATACTTTGAGCGATTATCTCTTTTCCGGTTCCGCTTTCGCCAATTATTAAAACTGACATATCCGTTGGACTCACCAGTTTGATATGTTCCGATAATTTTTTAGAAGCAGCCGAAATTCCCTGAACATATTCGGTAGTAATAACTTTTTTTGTGTTTTTAGGAGCTGTTTTTGGCGTCTCTTTGACCGAAGTTTCACTTGCAAGAGCATTGGTAATAACTGCTAAAACTTCGTCGGGGTTAAAAGGTTTCGAAATATAATCGGAAGCGCCGTTTTTAATAGCTTTCACAGCCGTACTTACCTCCGAATAACCGGTCATCAAAATCACGGGAAGTTGCGGAAAAATTGCTTTAAACTCAGCTAATAAATCAATTCCATCAGCATCTGGCAGTCGCAAATCTGTTAAAACTAAATTGAATGCTTCATTTTGAATTGCTAATCGGGCTTCGCTTGCTGAAAAAGTAGTTCTAACCTCAAAATTATTTTTGATTAGAAATTTTTCTAACAGTTTACCAAACGAAACATCATCTTCAATAATTAAAATCTTCAACATTAGACAGACACTTTTTGTGCTAAATTAAGGCTAATATTATTGTATTTTCATAAAATTATGCAAAAAAGAAGGCTGCTCTTTCGAACAACCTCCTTCAAAAACAATAAGCTAATTCGCGATGCTTATTTTTGTATCCAGTTCCCATCAACATCTGTATAAACAGTAGCCAATTGGTCTTTAACTGTAATTTCTAGTTTGTATTCCTTTTTTTCGTTGATATAAGCCTTAGACAATACGGCATCCGGATAAGATTTCTTTAATGCTTCGGTTACTTTTGACGGCAAATCCTCTGCTTTAATTTCTGTAAATTCTTCTGTTGCCGGAGCTTTTTGTTCTGTTGGAGCTGTATTTTGATCTTGCATTTGAGCATTTATTGTTGATAAACCTCCTAATACGATTGCTGCTGTTAAAATTAATTTTTTCATGATGTGTATTGTTTTAATATATTATTTTTAAAATCTGTTCTATTCGTTTTTAATTATTTTTGGATCCATTTTCCTGTTTCATCTGCATATAAAGCACCTTCTTTATCACCAACTTTTACCTCCAGTTGATATTCTTTTTTATCATTAACCGAAGCTTTATTTAAAATTGCAGTTGGAAAAGCTTTTTTTAAGGCCTCAGTAACAGCTGCCGGAAGTTCTTCTGCCTTAATTTCGGTATAAGCTGACGTTGCTTCTGTTACTTGTTCTGTTACTTTAGTTTCCGCTGCAGGAGTTGCATTTTCTTTTTGTTCCTGAGCATTCATTGTTGTTAAAGAACCTAATACGATAGCGGCTGATAAAAATAATTTTTTCATAATGTGTATAATTTAAAGTGTTATTAATGTTTTACACTTTGGACAATGAAATTATTATACCAGCATTTTTTGAGGAAGGAACAAAATTAAAAACTATTGATTTTCAGTATATTAAGAACAAATCATAATTTCACACTTTGTGTACCACTGTGTAAAACAGAAAAAAACTGTTTCTTTTTTACACACTTTTGCACATAAAAAAAGCCGCACATCAACTGTACGGCTTTGGATTTTTCAACAAATTAAACTTATTCCGGTTCATTCATTTTGAAAGTTTCCATGAAGGCAGTAGTATAATCTCCCGCGATATAACGAGGATCATCCATTAATTGTCTATGGAAAGGAATAGTAGTTTTGATACCTTCGATTACAAATTCATCTAAAGCTCTTCTCATTTTAGAAATAGCTTCTTCACGGGATTGCGCGGTAGTAATTAACTTTGCAATCATCGAATCGTAATTTGGCGGAATCGTATAACCTGAATATACGTGAGTATCTAAACGCACTCCGTGTCCACCCGGCATGTGTAAGGTAGTAATTTTTCCTGGTGAAGGTCTAAAATCATTATATGGATCTTCAGCATTGATACGACATTCGATAGCGTGTAATTGCGGTAAATAATTTTTACCAGAAATTGGAATTCCGGCAGCTACCATAATTTGCTCACGAATCAAATCGTAATCAATAACCTGTTCCGTAATTGGATGTTCTACCTGGATACGGGTATTCATCTCCATGAAGTAGAAATTACGGTGTTTATCAACTAAGAACTCAACTGTTCCGGCACCTTCATATTTAATATATTCGGCTGCTTTTACGGCTGCCTCTCCCATTCTTTGACGTAAATCGTCAGTCATAAATGGAGAAGGAGTTTCTTCCGTTAATTTTTGGTGACGTCTTTGTACAGAACAATCTCTTTCAGAAAGGTGACAGGCTTTTCCGTAAGCATCTCCTACTACCTGAATTTCGATATGACGTGGCTCTTCGATCAATTTTTCCATGTACATTCCGTCATTTCCAAATGCAGCAGCAGCTTCCTGACGGGCGCTTTCCCATGCTTTATGAAGATCTTCTTCTTTCCAGATGGCACGCATTCCTTTTCCACCACCACCGGCAGTAGCTTTCATCATAACAGGATACCCTATTTCTTTAGCCACTTTTTGTGCTTGTTCATAAGATTCTAAAATTCCTTCAGAACCTGGAACACAAGGAACTCCGGCTTCAATCATTGTAGATTTTGCAGAAGCTTTATCTCCCATTCTGTCAATCATTTCAGGAGCAGCTCCAATGAATTTAATTCCGTGTTCCTGACAGATTTTAGAAAACTTAGAATTTTCAGAAAGGAAACCATATCCGGGATGTATTGCATCGGCATTTGTAATTTCGGCCGCAGCAATAATATTTGACATTTTCAAATAGGACAGGTTGCTTGGCGCAGGTCCGATACAAACCGCTTCGTCAGCAAACTTCACATGCAAACTTTCTGCATCGGCAGTAGAATAAACGGCAACTGTTTTAATTCCCATTTCTTTGCATGTCCTGATTACACGTAGTGCAATCTCTCCTCTATTTGCAACTAATATTTTTTTAAACATCTTATTTATATTAAAAATTACAAATTCCAATCTCCAAATTCCAAATAATTGGATTTTGTGATTTGTCTATTGGAATTTTTAAAAACTATGATGGATCTACTAAGAATAATGGTTGATCAAATTCTACCGGAGACATATCATCAACTAAAATTTTAACGATTTTTCCTGAAACTTCAGATTCGATTTCGTTAAATAATTTCATTGCCTCAACAACACAAAGTACATCACCTTTAGCAATAGAACTTCCTACTTCAACAAACATTGGTTTATCCGGAGATGGTTTTCTATAGAAAGTACCAATCATTGGAGACTTAATAGTGATATATTTTGATGTATCATCAACTGCCGCTGCAGGAGCCGCAGTTGCTGCTGCTGGTGCAGGAGCTGCTGGTGTAGCTACAATTTGTTGAACAGGAGCTGCTGGTAATTGTTGTACATAAGCTGGTTCTGGAGTACTACTTTCTAATACCGTTCTGATAGTAATTTTCACATCATCCATTTCCAGCTTTACCTCAGCAACACCAGAATTAGATACAAATTTGATCAGGTTCTGAATTTCTTTTAAATCCATAATATTTGTAATTTTAGTTTTAATTTATTGTTTGTTATACGCCCATTTCAGATAAATAGATCCCCAAGTGAATCCACCTCCAAATGCGGCAAAAATAATAGTATCTCCTTTTTTAAACAAATGTTCGAAATCATTTAAAACCAGAGGAAGGGTAGCCGATGTCGTATTTCCATATCGCTCGATATTCATCAAAACTTTAGATTCCTCTAAGTTCATTCGGCTTGCAGTAGCATCAATAATACGCTTATTAGCCTGATGTGGAACCAAATAAGCAACATCTTCGTTAGTAAGATTGTTTCTTTTCAAAATTTGTTCACTGGCATCAGCCATATTGGTTACAGCATATTTAAAAACCGTTTTCCCATCCTGTCTGATACTGTGTCTTTTTTCTTCAACTGTTTGAATTGTTGGCGGGTGAAGAGAACCTCCGGCGTCTATTTTTAAGAAATCACGACCAATACCATCGCTTCTTAAATATTCATCCTGCAAACCTAAACCTTCATAATTAGGTTCAAATAATACTGCTCCGCCTCCATCACCAAAAATAATACAGGTTGTTCTGTCAGTATAATCTACGATTGAAGACATTTTATCAGCACCAATTAATAATACTTTTTTATATCTTCCTGATTGAATATAGGCGGCTGCAGTTGACATTCCGTATAAAAAGCTGGAACATGCCGCTTGCAAATCGTATGCAAAAGCATTAGTGGCTCCTATTTGAGTCGCAACATAAGCTCCCGTTGCAGAAACCTGCATATCCGGTGTTGCCGTTGCCATTAAAACCAAATCAATTTCCAAAGGATTAAGATTCGCTTTGGCAATTAAATCTTCAGCTGCTTTTATTGCTAAAAAAGAAGTTCCTTTGTCAGCATCTTTTAAAATTCTTCTTTCTTTTATTCCTGTTCGTGATATAATCCACTCATCGTTTGTGTCAACCATAGTTTCAAGAACCTGATTAGTAAGCACAAAATCTGGAACATAAGCTCCAACAGCAGTAATTGCGGCTGTAATTTTATTCATTTTATTCGGATATTTCCTCTTCTGTTTTTACACAAAAGAAAACGTTTAAAAAAGGGGTTAAAAATACAAAAAAAATCTAAAACCCTTTGTCTTAAAACTTCTTATTTAACGAAAATAACAAACAACAAAAAACTCTCACAAAGTGTGAGAGTTCTCGTAGTATCTATAAAAACATATTAAGCAAAAGTAGCTTCTGACTTGTCAATAACCACTTGTCCTCTGTAATACATTTTTCCTTCATGCCAGTAAGCTCTGTGGTACAAGTGAGCTTCACCTGTAACAGGGCAAGTAGCGATTTGAGCTACAGTAGCTTTGTAATGTGTTCTTCTCTTATCTCTTCTTGTTTTCGAAGTTTTTCTCTTAGGATGTGCCATTTTACTATATTATTTATCCGTTAATAGTTGCTTTAATTTGTCCCAACGCGGGTCTATATTCTCTTCTTTATTCTCTTTTTTCTCTACTTCTTTGACCTGTAATTCATTCAGCTTATCCAAAGCATCCGTTTTTAAACTTCCGTCTTTAACTCCTGGATGAATTCGTTTTTGAGGAACCGAAAGAACAATCATCTCATAAATATACTGTGCAATATTTATTTCAAATTCTCCAAAAGGCAAAATAAGCAACTCTTCATTATCATCATTAAACACTTCTCCAAAACGAACAATCAACTTCATTTTACCTTTAATTGGCAAATCAAAATCTTCACCCGTTAAGTCGCAAGGCACATTAACCGTCCCTTTGTGCTTAAAACTCAACTCAAGCATATTGCTTTTTTTCTCTAAAACTACCGACACTTTGACATCCGAATTTTGAAATTCGTCATACTCAAAGATCCCAAAGAACGCATTATCTACCTGATACTCAAAATGATGTTTTCCTAGCTTTAACCCTACAAAAGGAATTAAAAATTCTTTAGTCTTGTCCATTTCAACAAAATTTTGCCCAAATCCGAAGCTTCGGAAAGGGAGTGCAAAGATATAAAATTATTGTAAATCCAATAACTTATTAATCTTTTTTTATTTACATTTATTTTTCCTTAACTTTTAGCGGATTTTTAACCATCTCCTCATGCTGAATCCTTGAGCGATAAACATCTACAGCCAAATAAACCGCTTCTTTAAAAGAATTAAAATCTGCTATTCCTTTTCCGGCAATATCATAAGCCGTTCCATGATCCGGCGAAGTCCTTACCTTACTCAATCCCGCTGTAAAATTAACTCCTTTACCAAAAGACAAGGTCTTAAACGGCACCAATCCCTGATCATGATAAGTCGCAATTACAGCATCGAATTTCTCATAATGACTACTACCAAAAAAACCATCTGCAGCAAAAGGACCAAAAACCATCGTCCCCTGATCAAACATTTTTTTCAACACCGGACGAATCAATTCTTCCTCTTCTTTTCCAATAACCCCACCATCCCCACAATGCGGATTCAAACCTAAAACAGCAATTTTTGGATTATTGATACTAAAATCCTTAATCAAAGACTGCTTGACCGTATTTATTTTTTTTACAATCAAATCTTCTGTCAATCGGGAAGCCACTTCGTTAATTGGCACATGATCGGTCAACAAACCCACCCTCAGATTGTCCTGAACCATAAACATCAACGCATCACCTCTTAACTCCTGATCTAAATAATCGGTATGCCCCGGAAACTTAAAATCTTCCGATTGAATATTGTATTTATTTATAGGTGCCGTAACCAAAACATCTACCAAATCCTCCTTCAAAGCCTTGGTAGCTGCCACAAAAGATTTTATAGCATACTCACCTACCTTATCATCATTTACACCCAAATTCAAATCAACTCCTTCTTTCCAAACATTCAAAACATTCAGCTTTCCTGGTACCACCTGATCCAGTTTATCAATACCATGAAGCGCAACAGTCAACTCTAAATTTCGTTTTATAAAAGACAAAATTTTCACATTAGCAAAAATAACCGGCGTACAAAGCTCCAACATTCGGGTATCTTCAAATGTTTTCAGAACTACCTCGCTCCCAATACCATTTAAATCCCCTATCGAAATTCCTACGATAATATTTTCTGCTTTTTTAATCATATCCACACGTTTTATTGCTAATTTTGAAAGCAAATTTAGTAAAATAAAACAAGAATGTTTACAGGAATCATAGAAACCCTCGGAACTATCCAGGAAATAAAACACGAAAAAGACAACATCCACGTTACAATAGACTCCAGCATTACAAATGAACTTAAAATTGACCAAAGTGTAGCCCACAATGGCATCTGTTTAACCGTAGTAGCTATAAAAGATTCCACCTACACCGTAACTGCCATTGACGAAACCATTCAAAAAACCAATTTAGGCGAATGGCAAAAAGGCGACTTCGTCAATCTGGAAAGAGCCATGAAACTAGGCGACCGCTTAGACGGACATATTGTTCAGGGACACGTAGATCAAACAGGAACTTGCATTTCGATTGAAGAAACCAACGGAAGCTGGCTTTACACCTTTGAATACGATGATAAATTAAACAACCTAACCATCGAAAAAGGATCTATTACTGTAAACGGCGTTAGCTTAACCGTTGTAAACTCTCAAAAAAACCAGTTTAGTGTAGCCATCATCCCTTACACTCACGAACATACTAATTTTAAAAATTTCGTAGCAGGCTCTAAAATCAATCTGGAATTTGATGTAATCGGGAAATATGTTTCTAAATTATATACAAACAAAATTTAAAACAAAAAGAAACACCCGATTAAACCGGGCGTTTCTTTTTTGACATAGAAATATAAATTTTAAACAAACCAAACAACAAAGCTATAAACATCATCACTACAATCTCCGTGTCAATTGGCAAACCCGGAGGAGTTACAGGACCACTTAAAGACATAGTTGTAGAGCCGGGTGTTGGAGATGGAGGCTCTGTAGTATCAGCAAAGACATTCACAATCCCAAACACGAATGTCATTAAAAAAAACAATATTTTATGGGAAATTTTCATAATTTAGTTACACCAAAATCAATTGCTCGAAACAGCCTAAACAGCCTTACTTAAACCAAGACTTACATGATAAAGGATAAAACTAGAACATATAAACAACAACAAAAACTATTCCCGTCTAAACGAATTTTTCACCGACAAACTGATTGATTTTAGTAATTTTTAACAATTATAGTAACGACATCTCCTCTTTAAAATCAGACATAAATTTTTATACGGCTGTCCGTAAAACATACTAAAATATTTTTTTACCACAGATTACACAGATTCTCATAGCTTTTATAAGCTTTTTTGAATTTCTTTAATCGGTGTTCTAAAAACAATACAAGGATAGAATAGCCCTCAAAAAATTCTTTCTGCGAAAGCTCGTTTTCATGATTACTTTACTATTTTCACAAATCAAAAAGACTTAAACACGAAGACAAAACACTCATTATCACCATTTGACTTGAATTTGCCATTAAACAAAACGAATTGAAAGCAAGAAATAATCGCCGAAAGAAAACAAAAAAGCCCTCACATTGCTGTGAAGGCTTAATTTTAACTAGTGGTCCCACCTGGGCTCGAACCAGGGACCACCTGATTATGAGATAGACTTTTAACTTTTGCATTTAATTGCATTTAGCTTCAAAATCACTGTTTTACAGCTGTTTATCATTTTTAAAAAATATTTTTGTTTCATCCGGTTTCACAATATGCACTCATTTGTTGTACGTATGTTGTACTTTTAAAAATATTAAAAATGAAAGCTAGTGTAAAAATCATCCTAAAAAAGACAATGCTTAACGATGGCACATTTCCTGTCAATTTAAGAATAACAATTGATAGAAAGTCTAAATTCTACAAAACCCCTTACAATGTGTTACCAAAATTTTGGAATGACAAAGCAAGTGAATTTACAACTAAATTCCGAAATTATTTGCAATGTAACCGAATATTAAATTCGATAAAACAAGACGCCTCCAAAATATTAGACGTAATGATTGAGGAAAATCACAACTTTTCTCTGGAATCATTCGACTCTTTATTTAGACCTGAAGAGGTAAAAAAACTAAACTTTATTGCTTATTTTGAAGAAAGAAAACTTCAATTAAAAGAATCTGGAAAAATAAGCTCCAGCAGTTCCTATCGTGATACTATCTCAGCACTTTCAAGATTTAGACCAACGATTTCAACTTATGATTTCACAAAAATCAATTACGATTTTCTAACAGCTTTTGAATCCTACTTACGAGCTCATGGCTGTAACAATGGTGGTATTGGTGTATATATGCGAAATATTAGAGCAATTTACAACTCAGCAATAAAATCTAAAATTGTATCTAGTGAATTTTATCCTTTTAAAGATTATGTAATATCTAAATTGAAATCAAGCAAAGTAAAGAAAGCTTTAACTAAAGAGGATTTACAATTATTATTAGACTATGACATATCTAAAAACAAAGAAGGAGCTAAAGCTTTATATACTTACTTATTCAGTTTTTATTGCCGAGGTATTAATTTCACTGACCTAGCTGAGTTAAAATGGGGAGAAGTTGATTTAAGCAGTTTTTCTTACGTTAGAAATAAAACCGGAATAAAGTTAAATGTAAAAATTCCTGACAATCATCATATGAAAACTATTCTAAACTACTTTAAAGTTTATCGCCCATTTGATACCGATTACATTTTTCCTATATTAGAAAAAGATGAAAAACTTTACACCAAAGAAGAATTGAGAGATCGAAAAAAAAGTGTTTTAAATTATTATGGCAAACTCCTTAATATTATTGCTCTCGAATGTGGAATTAAAAACAAAGTAACTTTTTATACCGCCAGACACACTTTTGCAACCCTATCTTTAAAAAAAGGCATCAATACCGTCATGATTAAACAAGCACTAGGACATCAGTCCATTAAAACTACAGAAACTTATCTAGAAGATTTCAATACTAAAGAGTTAGATACTGCTTTTGAGAATTTACTTTAAATCATTTTTTAATTTTTAAAAGCAATCTAAAAACCAAATTATTTTGGAATTAAAAACACGAGATTATAACCAAATCTCGTGTTTTTTTTATTTCCCTTTTGTTTATTAAAAAAAGACAAAACCCTTTGAAGTTAAGTTTCAGAGATTCCTGTAAATTAATAACTTGTAGTTTTCATCTTCAATGTATTATCACCAATATTATAAGCATAAACTGAAGCTGGTAAAAAAGTTAACAACAATCCTCCCACTTCTTTAGCCCCCAGTTTATCAATCGATGTAACTAATGAACTAGAAAAATCGTTACTTTTACAAAATTGAATTAAACTTGATAATTCCTGTGGTTTTTCAAAATATCGATTACTCCACTTAATCTCAACGCCCCAAACTGGTTTAAACTTTTTATCATCTACCAAAACTAAATCTACCTCTCCATCTTTCCATCGAGCATAGGTTAAATCTAAATTTTCACGATGCATCCATTGAGATAAAATAGCGGTCTCTACCATATTACCCATTTCATCATCAGTACCTTTTATAGGAGAAAACAACGCTGTTCTTAATGACGGATTCGTTAAATACACCTTGAAGTTCGTTACCCGCTTCATCCTTTTAGCATTAATATCAACTTTATTCAAAACCTTTATTAAAAAAGCTGCTTCGAGATATTCCAAATATTTTTTCAAAGTATCTTTCTGAATACCGCTATCTTTTGACATTGCTTCATAAGAAAACTCATTACCTGTATTATAAGCTATATAAGTAAAAAAGCGATTAAGTTCCTGAACATCTTTTATCCCGTATAGGCTTGGCAAATCACGTAATAACACTTTATCAACAATATCATTTTTAACATACCTCCCCATATCCTTTTGAATTCTTTCAGACAAGACCACCTCAGGATACCCTCCAAAATTCAGATATTGCAAGAATTCATTATTCAATTCATCTATATTAAGTGGCAAACAATATGGAATTTCTTTATTACCATATTTAATATGTCCATTTTGAATTAAATGCCCTTTATTCTTTAAATGTATAAATTCCTGAAACGTAAGTGGTGGTAACATAAAATCAGTAAATCTTCCTGCTCCACTTTCTGTACTATGCCACTTCAAAGCCGCAGCAGCCGAACCGGAAACAACAAATTTAGTTTCAGGATATGTATCGACTAAGACTTTTAAATGACGCTCCCAATCTTTTAAATATTGAATTTCATCAAAAAAGATGTAACACCCTTTCAAATCTGACAACTGTAAAGATGCTACGCATAAATCCAATATATCTTGCAAACTGAGTTGTACATAAATTGGATTATCTATTCCAACAAAAAAAACACGCTGTGGATTTACCCCTTCTTCTATAAGCTTCTCAATAGTATGAAACATCATCACTGTTTTCCCTACCCTCCGTGGCCCCATTAATACAACTGCTCTGCGAATATCAGTTTCTTGAACAAAAGGGAAGAACAAATCAAAATACAAACGTTTTGACATGTCCTTATAAATCTCGGGAATTTCTTTAGTAATCCACCAAGGATTTTCATATTGCAGTCGTTCGATAATCTTATCTTCTGGAATAAGCCTTGAATTTTTCATATTTATTCTTATTTGAACAAATATAGCAAAATAAGCAGATTTAAATCTACTTATTTGCTAAAATAAAAGAAAATAAGCTATTTTAATCTCTTTTAAACTTCTTATTTTCTAATTTCAAGTAACTAAACTTTCATTCCTTTACAAAGTAAATGTTGCACTTTTTATATTTTCAAAATTGTTGACTAAAAATAATTTTTGTGAAAATATTTTACAGTACACCTCTGCCGAAAAAGCACTAAAATACATGGTAGAAAACCAAGAAAACAGCCATTTAATGCCGGAAATTATTTTTCTTGATATTTATATGCCTGTAATGGATGGTTTTGAATTTTTAGAAAATTACAAACTACTTTTTAAAAACAAAACTCAAAACTGTAAAATAGTAATGGTTTCGTCTTCTATAGACAATAGCGATATTTCCCGTGCCAAATTAGATGAAAATGTAGCACTATATGCTACAAAACCAATATCTAAAAATTTATTTAATGATATGATTTTTTTTTAACACACAGTTAATTTAAACGAATTTACTCAAACCCTTTAATATATTTTCCTAGATTTTAAACTCAAATTTTTTTGATTCATCAAATTTTTAGATGAAGCTGTCCGAAAAGTAATTTTCGGGCAGTTTTTTTCAACAAGATTTTGATTTTGTATTTTTAAGTATTATAAATACTGACAATGCAAACCATTCTCAAATCTCATTCTGTTCATCAGCAAACACTTTTCCCTTTAGATTTAACTACTTTGATACCTGAAATCATTCAGCGAGATTAATTGATTCTGTAGCTGAAAAATTAGATATTCCCGATATAATTTCACAATACAAAAGCAGCGGAACATCGAGTTAATACCCCAAAATGCTAATTAAAATACTATTTTATGGTTATTTGAACAATACTTATTCTTGCCGAAAAATAACCAAATCGGTAAAGGAAAACATTTACTTCATGTGGCTTTCAGGAGGATTACAGCCTGATTTTAGAGGACAAAAATTAAAAGGTAATATTGAAAAACTCTTTAGTCAGCTTGTAGAGATGATGGTCGATTTGGATTTGATTAGTCTTGAAAACAATTTATCGATGGTACTAAGATTGAAGTAATGCTCACAAATACAGTTTTATTTGGAAAAAGTCGGTAAAGAAAACAAAGCCAAACTTCATCAAAAGATAAATGCTATTTTATCTGAAATAGGTCACTAAAACTACTTCAAAATTTATCATCCATTTGATACCGATTACATTTTTCCTATATTAGAAAAAGATGAAAAACTTTACATCAAAGAAGAATTGAGAGATCGAAAAAAAAGTGTTTTAAAGTATTATGACAAACTCCTTAATATTATTACTCTCGAATGTGGAATTAAAAACAAAGTAACTTTTTATACCGCCAGACACACTTTTGCAACCCTATCTTTAAAAAAAAGCGATCAATACCGTTATGATTAAACAAGCCTTAGGACATCAATCTATCAAAACAACTGAAACTTACTTAGAAGATTTTAATACCAAAGAATTAGATAAAGCCTTTGAAAATTTAATTTAAAAACTCCCTTTATATTTTTTTTAGTATGCTTACTCAACTTCGAAACTACCTCGCATAGCAAACTCGAAACCATTATGATCTTTAGCTAGACTTTAGTTAATTTCACTTAATGTAGGATTAAAAATAAACAACTAATGGTTGCGACCTATGTAAAAAGTAAAAGGCCTGATTTCTCAAGGCCTTTACTATTTATACGATTAAACTATATTTATTTAAAATTCCACCCCAAAGTCACCCCAAAAGCTACAGGGCGTAATTTAGCATCTTTATCAGTACTGTACAATCCATTTGCTTTACGGTCTGAAACAGATGATGGATTATATCCAACAAACGATTTATCTGCATTTTGATCTAAAATTGAACCATGTCCATTCTCTAAAAACATCGCAGCATACAAAGAGTTCTTTGGTCCCATATCAAAAGTAAATCCTAATTCGAACATACTCATAATTATTCCTTTCGTATCATATTCTCCAGAAGCACTATAATTGGTTTGACTACCAAAACCATATTCTGGTAAATCATCAATGTATAAATTCACATCAGGATAATAAGCTGTACCGTTTATCTTGCTGGCTTTGGCTTCAATCTTGTACTTTAGAGGTAAAAAATATTTTGCTCCTGCTCTAAAATTAAAATCTATACCTTTATTGATATTGGTTTTATATTGTAGAAAAAGTGGAATCTGTAGAGCATGAAGTGTTTGCTTCTCCTTATAATTAGTAGCACTCATATTATATTCAAAGGCTGAAGTTGATTCATCTACCTCGTAACTCTTTAAAACTGTCATTGGGTTATTTAATGTAACTATTTGTCGGTACTGAGAAATTTCTACTCCTGAACCAATCCCGATATGATCTGTCAATGAGTAAATATACCCTGCTTTTAAAGCAGCTCCCAATCTATTACCTTCCTCTGCAACTGAGACATCACTTTGAATATTTCCTATTCCTGATTGCGCTCCAATATAAAACTGAGCTGTAATTGCCTGAGAAAGCAATAATGCCAACGTTCCTATTGTATTTTTCAAATTAAATTTCATACTTATTCTTTTAGATATCAGAATAACCATCCTCACTCTTACCATGAGGATGATGTATTCCAATTATTTAATTTCTAACTAATAAATTTTTAGTGAAAATTTTACCGTTTGAAAGGGTCATCTTCACAACATATATTCCTTCAACTAATGGTGCAGTTAATGTTACTACATTCTCATTTGTCATTTTATCCTGCATTAATATACCTCCTACACTATAAACTTCAACATGTGCATTTTGCAATCTTGCGGAAGACACATTTGTTAACAGTTCATAAGAAGCATTTGGTTTCACAGGATTTGGTGCAATTTTAATATACTCATCCTCTACTGTAGAAGATAAAACCAAAGGACAAGTAGTAACTACCATACCATCCAATCTAGTAGCTTTAGCGTAATAGATTCCGTTCAACGTTCCGTTCTCTTTATAATACTGTAATGTTTGTCCAGAAACCAAAGCTCCATCTTTATACCAGGTATAAGAAGCAAACTGTTGAGAACTATTATCAAAGAAAATAACGTTCTCGAATTGTTTTCTAATAAGATTAGGCTGTCTATTTACAACTGTCAAAGTAACGGATGAAGCCGGAAAATAATTATTATTTCCTTCTTGAGAAGCTGTAATAGTTGTAAAACCATAATCATGTACCGATAGTTCTCCATCAGAAATCGTTGCGATATTAGTATTTGAAGAGGTATAATTTATAGGCAAACCACTACTTGTCTCAGCCGTTAAAACCACTGAAGAACCTGTCTCACAACCTAAATCTAATATTTGATTCCAACTAATTGTCTGATTTGCTTTTGTAATGCTAAAATCTTTCGAAACAAAACTTATCGTATAATTGCCCCCTGCTGTTAAAGTTCCCTGAGTAATCGCATAAAGACCTACATTCTCTCCAGATACTCTTGATAAAGCACCTGTAAAAGAATCTCCACTTACTAAAGCAGGTGAAACACTGTAAGTAAACGTTGGATCAACTGTTCCATAAACTTTAGTTTGGGAAACATCAGCTGTAACGATTATCGGTTTTGCTGTAATTGTAAAATCTTTAGAATTATAAGTAATATCATAATTACTTCCTGCAGTCAGACTTCCTTGAGTAATAACATAAATACCTACATCCTCTCCGGATACTCTTGATAAAGTACCAGTAAACGAGTCTCCACTTACTAAACCTGGTGAAACCGTATAAGTAAACGTTGGATCAACTGTTCCATAAACTTTAGTTTGAGAAACATCAGCTGTAATAGTTATCGGTTTTGCAGTAATAATAAAATCTTTTGAAACATAGATAATATCATAATTATTTCCTGCACTCAAAGTACCTTGTGTTATCGCATAGTTTCCGATGTTTTCTCCGGCATCTCTTGTCAGCGTTCCTGTGAAAGTGTCACCACTTACTAAAGCAGGTGAAACGCTGTAAGTAAACGTTGGATCAACTGTTCCGTATACTTTAGTTTGAGAAACGTCAGCTGTAACGGTTATCGATTTTGCTGTAATAGTAAAATCTTTTGAAACATAGGTAATATCATAATTACTTCCTGCACTTAAACTTCCCTGATTGATTGCATAAGCTCCAATGTTCTCTCCTGCAACTCTTGTTAAAGTTCCTGTAAAGGAATCTCCACTTACCAAACTTGGTGAAACACTGTAAGTAAACGCCGGGTCAACTGTTCCGTAAACTTTAGTTTGAGCCGCATCAGCTGTAACTGTAATTGGTTTTGCTGTAATAACAAAATCTTTTGAAACATAAGTAATCAAATATTTATCACCTGCAGAAAGAGTACCTTGAGTGATTTCATAAGAACCAATATTTTCACCTGTAACTCTTGTTAATCCCCCTGTAAATGAATCACCTGATAATAAAGTAGGCGTTACAGTATAAGTAAAAACTGGATCTGAAGCGCCATAAACTTTCGTTTGAGAAGCATCCGCAGTTACTGTAATTGGTATTTGATTTAATTTTAATGTATAACTATGGGTTGCTGTACAAGCGTTGGCATCCGTAACTGTAACCGTAAAATTACTATCTGCTACCTGAGTAGAAGCACCTGTTATCTGTCCACTCGATGAAAGGGTAAAACCTGAAGGCAAATCACCAGCAGTAACGGCATAAGTTTTAGGACCTGTCCCACCAGTTGAAGCAATTGTTTGACTATAAGAAGTATTGTAATCATATCCTGACAAAGTAGTAGTTGTAAAACCGATAGCTGTTGGTTCGGTAATAGTAAACATCTGCGTAGTTTGACATGAATTAGCATCTGTTACAGTTACTGTGTATGTTCCTGCTGACAAACCTGTAGCCGTAGCAGCTGTACCTCCTGATGGTGACCAAGAGAAAGTGTATCCAGAAGTTCCTCCTGATACTGAAACTGTAGCCGAACCATTAGAACCTCCATTACAGGAAACATTCGTTTGTGAAGCTGCCGTTGCAACCAGTGCTGTTGGCTGAGTTATTGTAAAACTTTGAGTAGTTTGACATGCGTTAGCATCAGTTACAGTTACAGTATAAGTTCCTGCAGCTAATCCAGTGGCTGTAGCAGCTGTACCTCCTGATGGTGACCAAGAGTAAGTGTATCCAGAAGTTCCTCCTGATACTGAAACTGTAGCCGA
>NZ_KE384374.1:0-21104 GCF_000425425.1 Flavobacterium daejeonense DSM 17708 | reverse complement strand
CCATCTCCCGTTGGGTTACCCGGTGTCCAGTTATATGAGTATCCAGAAGTTCCTCCGCTCACACTAACAGAAGCAGCTCCTGTTGCACCACCATTACAGGCAACATTTGTTTGAGAAGCAGCACTTGCTGCTAATGCTGTTGGCTGAGTAATCGTATAATTACGTGTAGCAGTACAACCTATATTATCAGTTATTGTGACAGTATAAGTTCCAGCAGAAAGCCCCGTTGCAATAGAACCTGTTCCTCCTGAAGGTGACCAACTATAAGTATAAGGAGAAATCCCTCCTGAAGGAGTTACTGCCGCAGCTCCATTGGATCCTCCGAAGCAAGAAACATTACTTTGAGCCCCGGAAGCTGTAGAAATGGAAGATACACTTAAAGTTCCTGAACTCGAAGTAGTACTACAAGAACCATCCTTAGCCACGCAACGATATAAATAGCCATTCATACCAGCTGTAGCCCCGGTAATATTCAAAGTATTAGTTGTCGCATTAGAGTAAACACCTCCATTAGTAATATCAGTAAAACCGGAACCGGTATTTACTTGCCACTGATAAGCTGTAGCTCCGGTTGCAGTAATACTGAAAGTGGTATTATTGCCATTACAGATTGCTCTATTAGGTGGATTAGAACTTACAGTAGGATTTGTACAGGATGGAGCTTCAAATAAACGGAAGTTATCAATAGCAAATTCTTGAGTTAGACTAGCATCCGCACTAACCTTAAAACGTAAATCTAAAGTTGTCCCTGTTCCTGAAATACTCCAACCGAATTCCTGAAAAGTTCGAGATAATAAAACAGAACCATCACCTATTTTATCACCGTTAGTATCCTCCCGAAACCTTCCATATATAGTATTTGATGCATCAGGATATAGCCCTCCTGCGAGTATCCAAGCCCCCCCATCTACGCGATACTCTACCTCCATAAAATCATAAGTCGTCCCAAAATCATAATTTTGCCAATCTATAGAATTATTACAAGCAAATAATCCCTTAAACGTAAGCCCTGTTTTTCCACTAATATTTATCCCTGACCAAGTGATGTTTTGTATTTTATCTGCAGCATTATTGACCCCTGTTCCAACTTTATCAGTATCTTCTCCTGCCCAAAATTTACTTCCCTGTACGTTCTGATAAGAGGTAGCTGTTTCTGGAGCGAATGGTGTTTGTAGAGCAATATCACTACCATCTGTTCTTAAAAAGTAATAAGCATACGGTACAGACGGCCCTCCTTGATTATATGAAGGCGTTCTTGTCCCACTACTAGGTGCTCCCGAATCTTCAAAAGTATCACTCCAAAATTGTGTTTGTGACTCTCCTTTCGACCAAAAGAGACAGAGCAACATAGTAAAAATTAAAGTAAAGTTTTTTTTCATACTTACATATTTAATTTATTAATAATTTATTTTTAATTCCATTTTTTTAACTTCCATAAATTGATCAGCAGTCATAATGCCTTCATCACAACTGAGTATTTTAACAGCTATTTGTTTATTATCTCCACAGGCTATATTCAAGGTTTCTGTAATAGAAACTAAAGTCCCGGGTTGACAATGATGCATTTCGTTTAATACCTGCGCTGAAATTATTTTAAGCTGTTCTCCTAATAAAGTAGCATCAGCCCCTGTATTCCAGGGATTACAAGCATTAATTAACGCAATAATTTCCTCTGCTGACATTCTTTTCCAATTAATATACGTATCTGATAACTCAGGTTTTTCATAGTAACAGGCAAGTGTTTCATCCTGAGGATGATTGGGAATACTGTTAGCAAATTGCAGCATGTTAGCCATATTCAAAGCTACCTGAGCCATACGCTGGCTTAACTTAACGGTTAGTTTTCCATAAGTATCTCCTTCATCAATTACTACCGGATCATTAAATATGATATTCCCTTTATCAAATTTTGAACTCATAAAATGCGCACAAATTGCCGTTTCA
This sequence comes from Flavobacterium daejeonense DSM 17708, assembly GCF_000425425.1. Taxonomy (GTDB): domain Bacteria; phylum Bacteroidota; class Bacteroidia; order Flavobacteriales; family Flavobacteriaceae; genus Flavobacterium; species Flavobacterium daejeonense. Next base: position 19,160 of record NZ_KE384374.1, on the reverse strand, counting down.
GTTTCCTTATTTTTCAACACTTCAAAAATGGGCATTGATCCCCGATATTGTGGTAAAGATCCCGGATGGAAATTGATAAATCTATTTTCTCCGTATGTCAAAACACTCTCAGGTAGTAAGAACGGAAACGAAATACAAAAAATGTAGTCGGGTTGAATACTTTCAACCCATACTCTCATTTCAGCTATACTTTTGGAACTCGGAAAAGATTTAAATCCAAAATGATTGTCTTCAGACTCTCTTTCTAGTGCGTCTACAATTGTTTCATCAGCTTTTCCAATTCCAATAGCACAAATAAATTTTTCATAAGCTAGTAACTGCAAGGTTGGAAACGCAAATTTACCACCACATAACACCATTATTTTTTTTTGTGTTTCCATATTAAATACAGGCATAACTATTATACCAGGCAGATGTTACGTTATTTAATTCCTGAGCCGTTAATTCTTCAAAATGTTCTAAAACATTATCAATCTTATTTCTTAATTCTAGTTCACATTTACCTTCACTACTTTCAATTATTATTGCATTATATAAAGGCGAAATTGAATTATTAGTTTTTTTGTCAAAACAGATTGTTCCTCTGGGACTTTCAAAAGTAAAAGAATGCAAGCCCGAAGCTATTTGTGTTACATTGTTCTTACATTCCTTTGTCAGTTCTATAATTTTTAAGGATATGAAAGCACTTTCCCAACTTAACAATGAAAATAAATTAGGTATTCTGCCAGTTTCGTTTAATACTTCAATAAAAATTTTATTTTCATCAGACTCAATTTTATTTGACCATGCTGCAATGCCTTTTATATGCACTCCCGGATATTCTGCATCAGTCAGCATCATTTCCTCAAATCCAAAAGGAGATAAATAAACCGATATATTTTTCTCCTGCAATACATTTTTGATACCTTCAAAATACCATTGTACAAAATCCCCGCTAAACAAACTTAACAAAGCCGCATTAGGAAATTGCTCCAAATGATTTTTTAAAGGTTCCATTGTAAAATCTTCTTCTTTATATCCTGTGGCATGATTAAAAGCAATTTTCCCACCATAATCTTCAAATCCTTGAGAAATACTATAGGTATGTAAATAACCGCCATCATAATAACCGGTTACCATTCCTGCAGAGGTATACCCATCATTAACCGCTTGTTTTGCTGCCAATAAAGCCCCTAATGAATTATGTAGCGAATGATAAAAAATATTAGGACAACTTGGCCATTCCTGAGGTAAACTGGCACCGGCATCTAAGACAATCAACATTCTATTTGCTGCCAAAAAAAGTGGTCGGAGTAACTGTGCCATCCGATGTCCTATATATGCAATTACTACATCTGCATTTTCTTCTAATAAAAGTTTTTCTGCACTACGATAACATTGTTGCTTATCTGCTCCAAAACCTATATTTTCTGTAACAATTTTAATATCATTTTTTTCTAAATGTTTTAGCCCTGATCGCAATCCTTCATAAAGATCGAATCCAATGGTTTGGTAATAAGTTGATCGGGGTAATAAAATTCCTATTGTTTGCATATAGCTACTTAATAATAAAAAAGGGAATTTCAGGTTTGAAAATTCCCTCTTAATAATTTAATTAATTTCTACTTGGAAAAATTCCTTCAATTGCAATGCAGTAATTAAGGACCAAGTATGGATTTACATTAGAGAACGGATAGCCTGCTCCTGATAAATCCGTGCTACCGGATATTTCAGTTCCTCCGGTAAATACATTTGCATCAGGCATTGATGTATAAACATTGGATGAAGCTAATCCCGGAAAACCGTTTGCTGCCGCACTTTCGTCAGCATTTGCATTACTAGCTTTTATTTGAACGTGCATCGAGTTCAATGTATGAACGTGGGCAGGCATATTTGATGTTGTCAAGCTTACAGATACAGATCCTCCATTTTCACCCATTGAATAATCTGGTAAGCCAGGACCTTGTCCTTGTCCGACAGGAATACGCCCCTGAAGATCCGGAAGTTGGAATGTTTGAACACCATCTCCTCCATAAGTTGTACCGATTAATGAAAACAAGGCTGTATATTGAGAAATCGAATACATTTGCCCTTTACAGTAATCATAACCTATTGGTGAGAAATAAAACCCGAATGTTTTTACCTCACCGATAAATGGTTCTGTAGACATAATATTTTAATTTATTTAGTTAATGATTTATCTAATTAATTACGACTTGGAAAGATACCATAAATAGCAATCGAATAATTCATTACCAAATACGGATTCATAATACTGAAAGGAATATTACTTCCCGTAATATCTGTAGTTCCTGTAACTTGTGTACCACCAGTGTATACTCCCGGCTGCGCAGCTGATGTATAAATATTTGTAGCAGCCAATCCTGGAAAGCCATCTTGAGGAGCACTTTCATCGGCGTTTGCATTACTAGCCTTAATTTTTACCGATACATTATTCATTGTATGAATATGGGCAGGAAGATTAGAGCTCAATAAAGTTACAGATGTAGTTCCTGCCATCTCACCCATTGAATGAGAAGGAAGAGCAGGTCCTGTACCCTGCCCGATAGGCATACGTCCTCTTAAATCAGGAAGCGCAAATGTAGTTTGTCCGTTTCCACCGTAAGTTGTTCCAAGTAGTGCAAAAAGAGCTGAATTACTTGCAATAGACAAAATTTGACCTGCACATAGCATGTAAGATTTCGGTGCAAAATCGAAAGCTAATAACTTCACCTCACCAATAAATGGTTCTGTTGACATAATTTTTAATTTTAAAGGTTATTTGAAATAATTTTCTGTTAAAAAAAGTAAATATATTAAATTTTATAATATATTGCCTACGATATAACTTGTATTTATCAAAAACATAATATATTTCTCTAAAGAACTAATAATCAATTAATCATAATTTAACACCAATCATGCCTACTGTAAAAAAATCTTTAGAAACAGAACGTATATTGATTTTTTTAGAAGAAATAGCACTTAACGTAATTGAAAAAAAATTAGATTCAACAACTTTTTTACCGGGACTTGCTTTGGGACCAAATTGTATCTATGTAGATTTTGACCAACTAAAATATCCAGGAGATTTACTTCATGAAGCTAGTCATTTAGCGGTTACAGATAGCGAAACCAGAAAAAGTATTGGCACAGACATGCTCCCTGAAGTATGGCCTACGCAAGGCGAAGAGATAGCAGCCATTCTCTGGTCCTATGCTGCATTAACCCACCTAAATCTTGAACCTTCTTTTGTATTTCATCCTGATGGCTATAAAGGAAATTCGGAATGGTTTATTTACAATTTTACTAATAAAAATTATATTGGTTTGCCATTTTTAGAATGGGCAGGTTTAAGTTTGAGCACTAAAAATGCTGCTTCAAAAGGGAAAGAAGCTTTTCCTGTAATGCAAAAATGGTTAAGAGATTAGGTTATGGATAGATTAGTACGCTCAATAAAATTCCCTATTGTCTTCGATAAAGAAAAATTAGTAACAGACACCCTCAGAATTCTAAATCAAAAATGGACAGACCACTACAACACCAATGATTACTCAGGAAAATGGACTTCTATAGCCTTAATGTCCAAAGGAGGAAAGTCCAGCAATATTAATGCTTTTTCAAACAACACAGAAGAGTTCATTCCAACTGATGCTCTGAGATCTTGCGATTATTTAAAAGAAATTCTGGATAATTTTTTGTTCGAAAAAACCACTGTTAGATTATTAAATCTTGGGGCTGGAGCAGAAATAAAACCACATACCGATTATTGCTTAGGTTATGAAGATGGTGAGTTTCGGTTACACATACCAATAATAACTAATTCGGACGTTGAATTTATTCTGGATGGTCAACGAATAATTATGAATGAAGGAGAATGCTGGTATTTAAACACTAATTTTTTGCATTCTGTAAAAAACGGAGGAGACACTGATCGCATTCATCTGGTTATTGATGGAATTAGAAATGAATGGACCGATGCTCTTTTTTTTAAAGAAGCACCTGTAGAGGCATTTAAAAAACCAACTCCCATTATTCATGAAGATCAAAAAAAACTGATTATTGCCGAATTAGAAAAAATGAATTCCCCTGTGGCTAAAGAATTAATTGATAATTTGAAAAAAAACTAAATTATTCTATCTCTTCTCTATAATTGTATTTTCCATAACTAAAATATCAAGAGCTGTTTCCTTAAACAATTCAACAGCATGCAATGGCGATTCCACCATAGGCATCCCTTTTTTATTAAAACTGGTATTCAGCAATACTGCAATCCCACTTTGCTTATAAAAGGCTTCAATTAATCGGGCAAATTTAGAATTCCAAGACGCATCAACCGTTTGTACTCTGGCTGTACCATCACAATGAGTTACATTTCTTAGCTTTTGTAAATATTCAGGACGTGTTTTATCTATCAAAATCATGTAGGGACTATTTCGCCCTTTTTCAAAATAATCCTTAACCTTATCTTTTAGTACTGCCGGAGCAAAAGGACGAAAATCTTCCCTGAACTTTATATTTCTATTGATATGGTTTTTCATATTTTCAACACCCGGATGTGCAAGTATACTTCTTCTTCCAAGTGACCTTGGACCAAACTCTGAACCTGACTGAAACCAGCCAATTGTTTTCCCCTCATTTAATTTTGCCGCACAATACGCAAGCAGCTCTTCATCATTTAAACCAAATTGCTTATTAAAATCTTCATTGATTTCTTTCTTCACTACAGTATCAATTTCTTCCTGAGAATACTGCTTCCCAAAACAGGTACTGCCATCATGCTGCAATTTTTCTTTGCCAAAATGACTTATCCATCCATAAAAAGCACATCCTAAAGCCAAACCATTATCGCCCGCCGCAGGTTCAAAAAAAATATTCTTAGCAACCAATGAATCTTCCAGTTTTGCATTTGCAACTGCATTGAGAGCAACGCCTCCTGAATAGCTTAAATTTTCGTGTGGAAAACGCTCCATTCGAAAATTCAAACAACTTAAAACTGCTTTTTCAACCTGTTCCTGAGCCCATCTGGCAACATTTGCATAATAAGAAAAATGTTGTAAAAAATATTCATAGCCTTTTGAAGGATTAACAAAGTTTTCTTTCCAATCTTCTTTTACAAATAAACATTCCGACCTAAACTCAAAGGCTTCACAATCAAAACAATTTGATTTACCAAAAGGAGCTAATCCCATCAATTTACCAACATCCTCTAAGTCACCAAAAACATATTTACTAATAGCCGCATAAAATCCTCCTATAGAATGCTTTGTAGTTGCCATTGCTAAAACAGCATTGTTTATTTCGTCCATTTCACTAAAATCCTTAAATAGCGGAGTTAATGTATTATTCTGAAAATGATAAAAGCTATCTTTTTCACACATCATCTTATTTTCAGCTATGAATTCCGGACGAATTGTTAACTGCTCTTCAGGATGTAATTCCAAATGCTGACTTAAAGGACTTCCACATCCATCAATAATCATTACTGCACATTCTGAAAATGGAGAAGTTCCTACAGTACTATAAGCGTGTGCTAAATGATGTGAAATGGTAACAATTTTGGGACTATTTGCATCGGAAAAAATCCTTTTTCCATGAAATTGTTTAGGATCAGGGATATCAAAATTAGCGCACTGAACAACTAAACTTATTGCACTCATATCAATCCCCTCGGCTTCTAAGCAATATTGAATAGCCAGTGTATCATTGCCTCCATCGTGTTTAATTCTGCTTAAACGCTCTTTTTCTATTGCAACACATATTTTACCATCTTTCAACAAAACAGCAGATCCGTTATGCGAAAGTCCTGTACCAAGAATATAAATAGGTTTCTTCATCTTCTAAATAGCGTGATTAAATTTCAAAAGAAAAACAAACATACTTTTTATTTTAATTTCGAAAATGAATTAATAAAATTAAAATGTAATTTTTTAAGAAAAATATTATATTAGTCCCTTGCAATTATAAATAATAATTTTGTGATTAGTAATTTTTATTAACTAATTTACCCCAAAATATCGTATAAAATGAAATTAGATTTGTTAGAAAATTTTTGGAATCGAATTTTAAGCACCAATTCTAAAACAGAAGAACAATCTGACTGGAATACTGAAACAGGGTATTTGTACCAATTGGGTATTAGCATGGAAGAAACCCTGCAGTATCTTTATCAGGAGAAACCATCTTTATTAATTTTTATAGATTGGGTCGAAAGTAAAAAGAAAGAGGTTTTAAAATCAATTCATATTGAAAACGTCCTTTCGGAAAAAGACTTAGCTTTTTGGGAATCTAACGGCTATGTTGTTATAAAAAATGCTATTCCAATTGAAGATTGCATAGCGACCCAAAAAGCAATTTTAGATTTTTTAAAAAAAGATATAAATGACAGTAGTTCCTGGTACAAACACCATGAAAAACAAAGTGGATTAATGGTTAATTTTTATAATCATCCTACATTAGAGAAGAACAGAGCGTCAATAAAGATTCAAAAAGCTTATGAACAATTATATAAAACCACTAAAATCTATAAAACGATAGATAAAGTAAGTTTTAATCCTCCTGTTACTAATGAATATAATTTTTTAGGAAGTAATTTACATTGGGATGTTAGCCTAAAACAGCCTATTCCTTTTCGATTGCAAGGCTTATTATATCTTTCAGATTGTAATGAAAATGAAGGTGCTTTTAATTGCGTGCCTAATTTTCATAATCAAATAGCCAATTGGATGAGTACAATTCCTTCAAATGAAAATCCAAGAGAATTTGCTTTAAAAACACTAGTTTCCAAGCCCATAATTGGCAATGCAGGTGATTTCATTATTTGGCATCAAGCTTTACCTCATTGTGCCACTCCAAATTACGGAAAGACTCCGAGATTTGTCCAATATTTAACTTATTTTCCAGAAAATTATACCGAAAGTACGGAATGGATTTAGTTCTTTTTCGAGATTTTTTTTAAAAAAAAATTTCCTTCTAATTGGTGCCCTAGTGGCTACTTTAATCCGTAAATTCTATTCATAAGATTTGCTTTATTCTTTAACTATGATCTGATTTAAACATTATCTCATCTGAAATTACTACAAATATTGAATTCAGATTTGAATTTTGAGTGACATGAGTTATTAAGTACTTTTACTAAACTATTTTATTTTTTTATATGAAAAAACTCTCCATCATAATTCCTTGTTACAATGAGGAGAAAACAATAATCCAACTTTTGTCAAAAGTCGAGACTGTTAATTTAGCTGAAAATACCATTAAAGAAATTATAATTATTAATGATTGTTCTACTGATTCATCAGAAAAATTAATTCGAAATTTTATAGCTCTGCATTCTGAACTTTCTATAAAATATTTTAAAACTGATAACAATAAAGGAAAAGGAGCTTCAATTCAAATGGGGATTGCTAATGCAACAGGAGATTTTATAATCATTCAGGATGCTGATTTAGAATATGACCCTGAAGAATACAATCTCTTATTGAAACCCATTTTAGATGGTTATGCCGATGTAGTTTATGGATCAAGATTCATGGGAAGCAAACCGCACCGCATTTTATTTTTTTGGCATACTATAGGGAATAAGTTCTTGACATTTTTATCCAATATGGTCACGAACCTAAATTTGACCGATATGGAAACTTGTTATAAAATGTTTACTTCTTCGATTATTAAAAACATTTCTTTGAAAGAGAAAAGGTTTGGTTTTGAACCGGAAGTTACTGCTAAAATGGTTCGGTTTCCTAATATAAGAATCTATGAAGTTGGAATTTCCTACTATGGAAGAACCTATGCTGACGGTAAAAAAATTAGTTGGAAAGACGGTTTTCAAGCAATTTATTGCATCCTTAAATACGGACTTTTTAAGGCCAAATAACTTTTCAAATAAATACAGTAAAAAAATAAACCGAATAGTTATAGTAGTATGAGTAAAAAAAACATGAAAATTTCAGATATAAATCAAAAAGATACTTTGAACAAAGAACTTATTTTACAAAAAATGACTTGGTTTTTAGCCATTATCTCATTTTTACTGTACGCTAATACTTTGAACCATGGATTTGTTTTAGATGATATTGCTGTAATTGAGCAGAATAGGTTGGTACAAAAAGGCTTAGCTGGAATTCCCGAATTGTTTTCTACACTTTACTGGCAGGGATACTGGGATTCGAATGCGGGATTATACCGACCAATGTCATTGGTAGCATTTGCCATCGAATGGCAATTATCTCCAAACAACCCTTTTATTCATCATTTTTTTAATGTATTGTACTATGCTTTAAGTATTATTTTATTATTCAAAGTCTTGTATTATTATTTAAAGGAATACACTGTTTGGATTACTTTTTTTATCGTTTTACTGTTTGCGGTTCATCCTATTCATACGGAAGTAGTCGCCAATATCAAGAGTCGGGACGAAATATTTTGCTTGCTATTTTTCACTTTAAGTATTTATTTTCTTTTAATCAAAGAGAAAAGAATTTTTCAGGTTCTTGGAATCGCGTCTTTCCTTTTTTGTTTACTGTCCAAAGAAGCTGGAATTTTATTTTTACCCATACTTGTATTTTTATTTTGGTTAAAATACAAAAAGGAAAGAAGTATTTTATTCTTCAAAATAACTCCAATTATTTCTATTAGTATATTATGGCTACTATTACATCGTTATATTATTTTAAGCTCTCCATTCAAAAGAATTCAGTATTCGTATTTGGATAATTCTTTATTTGGTTGCGATGATGTAATGACTAAAATAGCTACGGGATTTACCTTATTAGCCCGATACATATTGAAATCTTTTTACCCTTACAATATGAGTTATGATTATTCTTTTAATCAAATACCTTGTGTTACGCTGGGTTCATTTTCTTTTATAGTAAGTTTATTGCTTATTGGATTACTTATTGGTTTGGCTTATTTTTTCAGAAATAAAAATCGTTTAATCAGTTTTGGCATACTGTTTTTTTTAATTACAATTTTTCTAGCAACTAACATTGTTATTCTTATTGGAACAACAATGGGCGATCGCTTACTTTACACTCCAGTTTTAGGAATTATTATTTTTGTAGTTTTTATACTATTTCATTTGTCTAAGAATATAGAACTCGAATCTTTTTATCAGCCATCAGCTTACTTTTTATGTTTTGTTTTTCTAATGTTTTCATTAAAAACTTACAATAGAAATAAAGCCTGGAAATCAAATGCTATTCTGTTCACAGAAGACTTATCAAATGCACCTAATAGCGCAAGAGTAAATTTCAATTATGCCACTGTGCTTTTCAATCAATTATCATCAGAAGTTGAACTTCAACAACAACAATTACCTTCAGTTATTGATGCTTATAAAAAGGCCTTAGCAATTGATCCAAAAGATAAAGGATCTCTAACCAATTTAGGCGTTTGTTATTATCGAATGAGGGACTATGAAAAATCTATAGAAACTACAAAAAAAGCTTTGGCATTAACAAAAAATGATTATTCCCTGCAAGCTAATTTAGCCGATGCTTATTTCAGAAACAATAATTTAGACGAAGCCATTACTATTTATAAAGAATTGATAAGAAATAATTACATATTGGAGAACACATACAATTATTATGGATCGGCCTTATTTAGTAAAAAAGAATATACCAAAGCTATTACAGTATTTAAAGAAGGAATAAAAAAGAATAAGAGTTCTGTTGAATTATGGATGAATTATGGTAATTCCTTAGCGGCGTCAGGAAATCTTAAGGATGCTATTACTGCTTTTGAAAAAGCTTATGAATTAAATCCAAATGAAAAAAATGCATTAAAATTTTTAACTATGGCGCATCAACAATTAGGAAATACGGAAAAAGCAAATTACTATTATGCCGAGTTTGTAAAAAAGTAAAAGTTTTTCTTTATAAATACGACACCAAAAATACTACGTTTCATTCATAAGACTTCATTATTTTATATGAATCCGCTACATAATATCATCAGCTTGAATACCAACATCAAGAATCGGAACTTTAGTAATTTTTTCATCAAATCGTTATTGAACTTTTTTAAATTATTTATGGAAGTACTTAAGTTCCTCTTTGTGTTTGTTGCTCTATACAGCGTTAAGTAACTAAATACACAACGATCTATTTATACATCTGAATACAATCTTATATCTGTAAGTATATCTCTTAAATACTACCAACATACTTATTTAATTATGCAATTGCATTAATATGTTCTCGAGTACATATTTTGTTACGTCAATAATTACTGTTTTACATACAGCTGCACAGCAGTATGTAACTAAGTGAATAATGATGTATTTATGTTGTTACCTACATAGCTATACGCTTCTAAGCACAAAAAAAGCGGCTATATAGCCACTTTAATATCTTTAACAATACTTGACATTTACAGGCGATATCCGGCAATCTATACGCTACACAAATACGCCCCCTTCAGCATTTTAAATTAAAAAAATAAACGAATGAATTCATAAAAGAGCCAATCAATATAATGGGCAATAACCGAAACGGCCTTAAGCCGTTTTTTCCCTGCTTTATTCAATCCGGATTCGCCGACAGGCGGACGGATTATCTGTTCTACAGAACAGAGCAAGTTGTGTTTTGAGGCACTCGAAATGAATTCCGTGCCTCAAAACAACTTGCCCTTGCAGGGGCTTAAAACATTCTCCAAAGTCGGTGTTTTCTAAAAATTACAAATGGATTTATGATGGGTAATCCAGAAAATAAAAACAATACAAAGGTGTCAGGTATCCTAAAAAGAATCCGACTATTTACACCTATGTTTTTCATTTAATGGGTATGGGAAATCCCAAATTCTTTTCACTTTTTACTAACGATTTACAGACGACATCCGCGCATCTAATTCGGCACTTAGTTTCTCCACAATTTCTTTGATTTGAAAAACTTCTTGTTTTTCAATTTTTGAAAACTTATGAAGAATTACCATGTGCTTCTCTATAAATGGGAAGAAATCCATCCAAAAATTTGCTAATAGGTAATTATAGTTTTGAAGGGATGAATCGGCATACAAACACATATTCCATAATGTTTCATTGGAAACATAATTAGGCATGTAGTAGGTTTTTACAAAAATGAAAGTTCTACAGAAAGACTGAAAAAACGATCCAAATAGGTTTTCAATTCCTTGATAGTTTTGCACATCGCTATCGGCTATCGTGATAATCTGAGAAGCTACTGCTTTGACTGGTCTGTAATAAAAATACAAATCAGCATGATAAGGTTCATGAGGCGCTTCCCAGTGGAAATTTGGATGGTAATTACTGGATGAATAAATTCGATTGTTATCTTTAACAATAGCAGCAAAGAAACTCTGATAGCAATAAAGGTTGTTTTGAATCCAACTTCTGTTATGACCAATAAAAACAAACTCTGAACTGTCTCCCAATTTACTTTTTAAGGATTGATTGATGGAATGGAGTTTTTCATTACTGACATTATTAGCGATTATCAGAAGGTAATAGATCATTTTTTCACCGTATGTATTTTGATGATACAAATAAACCTCTTCGGTATCTAATGATTTAACGATGGTTTGAAGCACCAATTCCGGAATTTGGTTTTGGGATTTTTCTTCAAGATTATGCAAAACTTCATTCTTTGTTGGCTCTTTGATTGACTTTACTTTTTTGATTTGCTTTTTCAATTCACCAAATCTTTCTACAACTAAACCAGAGATATTTTGTTCCACAATTTCAATGGCTTCAAACATTTTATTGTCGTAAAGAAGTTCATTCTCAGCGGATACTTCTTTGGCTTTTTCAAATAATTGAGGCAAATGATATTTACTGGGACTATCTTTTACAAAATATTTTTGAAGTTCAGGAAGAAAACCGATTAGATTAGTAATTCTTTCATCTAAACTAAGATGATCAGAATTATATCCTATATATAATTCTTCCAAGTAGTCAAAGTGATATTCTATCAGTCTGGAATAAGAAGTAAAAACAGAATTAGCAATTCCTTCTTCAATTAATTTTTGGATTTCGGAACTATAAAGGTCATGATCGTGGTGAAATCGCTCTTGATACAACTTAAATTTCTTTTTGTATTTTTTCCAATCTCTCTTTATATACAACAGCTTATCCGCATTTTCTTTTTGATAAATCATAGCCGAAGGACTGCAATACAATTCAACAAAAGGACAAGCCAGATAATAGCGATGATGAAATTTTGAAGAATAAATAAAGAAGACAACAATATTGAATTGTTCTTTTACTTTTTTAACCCATTTATGTTGCTGTAATACAATAGCATCTGCATTTTTCTCTACATGAATGATTAAATGTGCTACTGTAGCTGCCTGTCCCTTGGTAAAGAACATTTGGATGATACTATACTGATTCAATAATTGTTTCAGTATATTTTCTAAAAACTTATTGTCGAGTTTTAGAAATGATAGTTTTTCGAAAGTTTTCATAGTAATGCTTTTTAGGTATTGATTAGACTTGTAGATTTATTGTCCCGAAAGTTTTTTTTTCTGTTTGATTTTCTCTAATCCTCTTTCTTTAATAAGCTGTAAGGCATCGAGCATTTTAACACAATAGATGTAAGGAGTTATCAAATCGCTATCCGATTCCATTTTATCGGAGCACAAAGACATATGAATGACCTCGCAAAGAAAGATTTCAAATTCTTCCACGGTGTTTTCAGCAAAAGCTTTTTTAAAAACTACTAAAGGATTCCGGTATTCTTCTTCGGTAAGCGAAGCCAAATGAAGTCTGGATTGTAAAGTAGTTGCTTCTTTTACGTTCCAATTTTTGCTTTTCTTATTCATGCAGTAACCAACTTTGAGAAAGGAACGTGCGATTGTATAAAACATAAAAAGTTCAGAGGGATTATCGTGTTTATAAACCTTACTTTTATAACTGTAAAACAACACCTCAGTTAATGTTTGCTTGTAGTAATCCAGATGGGCATAGTTAAAAAAGGCTGAAATGACCTCATTCACATTTTCTATTTCATTGGCTGCCCAAAAATTAGTTTCAAAGGATATTTTATTCTTTTTCATAGCAACATGATTTAGTATTCATTTGCTAAGTTCATTTGTTTAAAAGGGATAATCTATTCCTAAAGCGGATATAATATCTGACAAATAGGATATTTTACAGGATATTTTTTTATCTTTGAAATTCGGACTTTTAATCCAAATGGCTTTATATTTGAGCCATCAGAAAACTGAAATTTATTATGGAACAAAAAATTCATCACGGTAGAAATGTAAAGCGCTTCAGAGAAATGCTTGGAATCAAACAGAAAGCTTTAGCTTATGATTTAGGTGAAGACTGGAATCAAAAAAAGATTTCTATGTTGGAACAAAGGGATGTGATTGAAGACAACCTACTTAGACAAATTTCAGGTTCTATGAAAATTCCAGTGGAAGCTTTTAAAAACTTTGATGAAGAACAAGCTGTTAATCTAATTTCTTGTACTTTCTCTGATAATGCAATGTTCAATAATAAAATTGAAGTCTTTAACAGCAATCCTGTTGACCAATTAATCAGATTGCATGAAGAGAAAATTGCATTATACGAACGCATGTTAAAAGAGAAAGATGAAATGATGGCTAGGCTTGAAAAACTAATTAATAAATAAGATTCCCATATATATTAATTCCAACAAGAGGCTCTTTTTTAAGAGTCTCTTTGTTGTTAAAAGCATTTTTATTTGTTGAAAAAACACTACTAATAACATCATGAATAAGATTATAAAACTTAGAGTAAAGAAAGAAGTTGACAGGGCAAATGAACTTAAAGTTTTAAAATTAAAAGGAACTTTAATTTCTAAAGGTTTCACTGAAATCATCCATATTGAAGATGAAAATGATGATTTTTATCTAAACACTTTTTCAACCGAACCAGAGCAAAAAAAGGAAGCTGAAAATTATGTCTTGGAATATATTTCAAATAACAATTTGAGCGATATCATTTCACTAATTGAGATGGTAAAAAAATAATTTTTGCTTGCTTTTTTTAGAGTCAGACCATCCCCAAAAACCTTCGGATAAATCCTCAGAATTTTGTGGATTTAAAAAAATATTGTCTGAAAGCGTACACTTCTTCTATGCTTAATTTTTAATTGGAATTTTAGAAGTGTACCCTTTCCGAAGAGTTTAAAATTGATTAGATTTATTGAAGATCATTTTAAAGTTTTCAGACTCCAATTCAAAGGAGAAAAATCCAGCTAAGGTATTGAACATTGACAAAAGAAGTGCGCATAATGACAAGCCTTGTGCCAAGGCCTGTCACCCTTCGGGACTTATAGCACCTCTTTTGTCAATGTTCAATGAGAGTACGGCTTTCTTTTTTTCCTTTTTCTTTTAAATTAATGTTTAGTATAGTTTTGTTGCTCAATTTTGCGTTTTCCGGTTTCCCTACTAGATTTTTCTATCCTAATCAAAATTTAATCAGGATTGTAGTTGTCTAAGATGAATAATATCTTAGTGTCTGACTTTTAAAAAGCTCTAAGATTGCCACGTTCCTGCAATCCGCCAGATGTCCGTTTGTATCACAAACGAATCTGGCTGCCCTATTACTCGGAACTCGTGGGCAGTGACACTGATAAATAAAAAGAGTGCTGAAAACAAGCCAAAGAAAGCTTTAAATTTCTAAAAAAGTCGAATAAATGCCTAAAATGATAGATGATGAATGAGCAAAATGACAACCGAAACAAGTGGCTTCATATCCGTTTGAAGCCTGATGAATTAGAAAAAATTGAAAAAAAGTTTCACAAAACGACCTGTAGAAAACTGAGTGAATATGCTCGAAAAATACTGCTGGAAAAACCCATAACGACCTTTTATCGAAACCAATCTCTTGATGAATTTATACATGAAATGATACTACTCAGGAACGAATTACATGCCATTGGAAATAACTATAATCAAGCGGTAAAAAAGCTCCATACACTTCAACAAATTCCGGAATTCAAAAATTGGATTATAACCAATGAATTGCAGCAAAAAATTCTTTTGAATAAGGTAGAAGAAATCAAAAAACACATCCAAAAAATAGCTGAGAAATGGTTAGATGACACTATCCCAAAAAAGGCTGACCAAAATGGTAAGTCTTCTAGTTAATAGTATTATATCTAATTAAAGAGCAGTAATTATAAATTCACTTCTACGGTTCATTTGATGTTCTTCTTCGGTACATTTTACACCGTCCGCACATCTGTTTACCAATTGCGTTTCGCCATACCCTTTACCTGTTAAACGATCCGGACTAACTCCGTTTTTGATTAACCAGCTGATAGTTGATTTGGCTCTTCGATCAGATAAAGCTTCGTTATATTTTAAAGAAGCTCGGCTATCAGTGTGAGAACGAATATCTAATTTCATATTAGGATATTGATTTAAGACATCCAATATTTTTTCAAGATCCAGAGCAGCTTCAGTTCTGATGTTTGATTTATCTAAATCAAAATAGATGTTTTTAATACCAAAGCATTTTCCTAAATCATCACCAATAGTAACTTTGCATTGGTCTTTTTCTAAAGCTATAGGTAAATACGTTTTTCCATTTTCATAAGGAATAGTTATTTGTTTTTCATTGGTATTGTAATCTTCTTTTTCAGCTCTTACAGTATACATTTGACTACATTCAACCATAAAACTATATCCTCCATTTTGATCAGCAGTAACAGTTTTTAATAGATTCATTCTTTTATCAAACAAAGTAACTTTTGCGTTAGGGAGTGGCATTTTAGACTCTAAATCTGTTATTTCTCCGTAAAGTTCCTGTTCGCAAATTAACTTTCTAGTTTCTAAAAACATATAGATGTCATCAAATCCCTGTCCGCCATCTCTGTTTGATGATAAGAATCCTTTTCTGGATTCGCTGTCAATATAGTAAGCAAAATCATCTTTAGGTGAATTAGCTTCCATACCTACATTTTGAACTTTATTTAAAGAACCGTCATCGTTAATTTTTGTCATAAAAATGTCAAGTCCACCTACGCCTGGATGTCCATCAGAAGAGAAATACAATTCGTTCTCCTGACTTATAAAAGGGAAAGTTTCTCTTCCTTCAGTATTAATTGTAGGTCCAAGGTTTACAGGTGTACCAAAAGTACCATCTTCATTAATTTGTATTTTGAAAATATCAGACATTCCAAGAGTACCAGGCATATCAGATGCAAAATAAAGCGTTTTTTCATCTGGGCTCAATGTTGGATGTGCAGTACTATAATTATTACTATCAAAAGGAAGTTCCTGAATATTAGTCCAATTTTCACCATCTAAAGTAGCTTTATAGATTTTTATTAAAGTAATACCATTTTCATTTTTACCTTTTTTTCCATACAAATAGTTATTTCTGGTAAAATAAACGGTTTTACCATCTTTAGTAAAAACAGGAGTTGCTTCGTTAAATTTAGATTTTAATTTTCTGTATGACTTTACAGGATTTGCAGGAGTCATGTTTTCATCTAAATCAGCACTATATAAATTAGTAAAATGCTGATCAGTCCAAGTATGAATACGTTGACCAATACTTCCTGTATCTCTTGCCGAAGTAAAAACAATTTTATTATTGTAGATGCTTGCACCATAATCAGAATACTTGGAATTAATTCCGGCATTTTCTATTTTGTACCTCCCGGAATTAGCTTTAATTTCATCTAAATAATTTGTGTTTTCTTTAAAGAGTTTCGCTCTGCTATCATTTCTTGAAATTTTATCAAACTCTTTTAAGATTTGATCAGCTTTTTTATTTTCTCCAATTGCACGTAAGGATTGTGCATAGCGGTAATAATAAGTTGCGTCAATTGTAGTATCTGGCATCTCAAAAAGTTCAGCATACCATTTTGCAGCTTTGTCTAATTCACCGTTGAAATAATAAGCATTACCTATTTTTTGAAACATAGGAGCTGATTTATATCCTTTTTCGGCAACTTTTTCATAGGTCTTTATGGCATCTATATAAGCATAGTTGTCATATTTTTTATCGGCTTTAACCAACTTAGCGTCCTGGGAATAAATGTTAAACGAAAAAACACTTACCATAGCTATGTAGAGGAGTATATTTTTTTTCATGATAGTAGTATTTAGAAGAATCTTGGAGTTGTAATTTTATTATTTTTTCTGAAAATTTCATATCTCAGGAAAATCTCATGAGACCCTGAATTGTAATTATCCAATTGAGTAGTTTCTAAATCATATCCATAACCAATGTATAGTGCATCAGACACCTGAAAACCAGCCATTGCACTTACTGAAGCGCTCCAGCGATAAGCAAGTCCAAGAGTAAATTTATCATTAATCATAAAGTTTCCTGAAACATCTACTTGTAAAGGAGCTCCCTGAACCATTTTAGTTAATAAAGCAGGTTTGAATTTAAGATTGTAACTCAAATCCATAACGTAACCGGCAATTAAATAATAGTTTATCTTTTCTTTGTTAACTCTTAGTTGGTTATCATTGTATTGATTAGTTTCTATGAAATTTGGTACTGATAATCCCACATAGCCCTTATCAGAGTGAAGATAAACTCCTGCTCCAAAATTTGGGGTAATTTTATTATCAAATCCTTGTAAATTAAAATCATCAGCGTCTTCAGGATCCAATTTATTAAGATTTAAATTGAATAAATTAGCAGAAACCTTTAAACCAAACGAAAGTTTCATAGTTTCAGAAGTAGGAATTGTATAAGACAAGTCCGTTGAAAATGTATTATCGGTTGTTGGTCCTATTTCATCATTTACTATGGAAACCCCTAATCCAAGTCTGCTATTATTGAGAGGAGTATTAACAGAAACTGCATTGGTAGTAGGTGCACCATTAATTCCAACCCATTGTGTACGATGCAATGCAAATACACTCATAGCACCTCTAGAACCGGCATAAGCAGGATTTATATTTATAGTGTTGTACATATACTGTGTAAATTGTGCATCTTGTTGAGCATAACTTACCATGGCTGTAAACATTAAAGCTATTAATAGAATTCTTTTTTTCATTGGGTATTTTTTAAACCCAGAGATTAAACAACCTCTGGTATATTAGAATTTGGAGTTTAATTATCGAGTTAGGTATAAATACCCTTGTTCAGCTTTAGGAATTAGTTCTCCTTGTAATCCTACTGCAGTATATTTTAAAATATAGAAGTAAGTACCTGTAGGTAAACCAGCTCCTTTGTCAACAGTTACTCTACCTTCGGAGAAACCTTTAAATGCTTTATCCTGGTTATTATAATCTTTGACTTCATAGACTAAAACTCCCCATCTGTTATATATCTCAACAGAGTTTTCCGGATAGCAAAGAGTGTCCTCTATATTATCAATTTTGAAAACTTTATTTTTATCATCTCCATTAGGGGTAAAGGCATTATGAACATGAATAGTTCCGCAACCTAATACAAAACTTTCATCTATTTTCAGATTAACCACATATACAATTGGACAGCTTGTTGTTTCAACCACATAATTAAAGGTATAATCAGCTGTAGTTGCTCTGTTCGGATCTATATAGCTACCACTTAAAAGCCCCGAATTATTCACATCTATCCAAGTTCCGTTTGTTGGAGCATCTTGAGGCAAATATGTGCTTAAGTCTACAGGAGTTCCGTTTACACTATTTACAAAATCAGGTACTGTAATTGTTACGACATCAGGAACAATACTCACATTTACAGTTTGAATATACTCTGCTGTATTATTATTTATATCGTTTACTTTCCATTTTCTAACAATTGAATATGAAGAAGAAGTACTATTAACAATATCTTCAGTATATATAACTGTCGGAGATCCTTCTGAACATCTGTCAACAAACTCTAAAGCTGGTACTTCCGGAATATTTGCACAAGTGGTGTTAATTACACTTTGATACTCTGTCGTAGGTATCGGAGCTGTATGATCAATCACATTGTATGCTCCTGTATTATAGGTTACATTATAATTATCCAAAACATTTACTGGCGCCAATGTTGCTACGATTGCATTTGACATTTCTGAACTTCTTAAATACGTTGCAACGACTTCGTCTCTAGACAAAAAGCCTTCAACTAATCCAGTAAACACAGGGTCTGAGTCACTACATTCCTTACTTACATCGTTTGGTGTTACAGTTGATGATTTTTTAGTAATAGTCAAGGTTCCGTCTACTTTGTTTACCGTATAGTTTGGATTCTCACCCAATGTCACTTCGATTGGATAAGTTCCTACGTTAGAGAA
>NZ_AUDK01000007.1 GCF_000425425.1 Flavobacterium daejeonense DSM 17708 | reverse complement strand
GAGGGGAAACTTTCTAATCCGTCCTTCGACAAGCTCAGGATGACAATTTGAATTATTTATCTCAGTATGTTAAGATATTAGCTCGACGCGAGCAGTCTCAAAGACGAAAGTCAAAAGTCATAAAGTGAAAACTTTAGACTTTAAGACCTTAGACTTTAGACTAATAACCTTAAGGTGGTTATTGCGGCGGGGCTCACCTCTTCCCATCCCGAACAGAGAAGTTAAGCCCGCCTGCGCAGATGGTACTGCATTTTGTGGGAGAGTATGTCGTCGCCTTTCTTTGAAAACCCTATCCAAAGCGGATAGGGTTTTTTGTTTTATATGTATTTTTGAGGCGAAGAATATTAGATAAGTTGCTTGTCAGGATATTGACAGTTTTTGTTTAGTGGACATTTCTGGCATTTGGGAAGTGGTCTGCAAATTTCTCTTCCTAAAAAAGAGAGAGCTATTCCAATATTATTCCATATTTCCCTTGGCAATTCTTGCATTAACAATTGTTCTGCTTTGATACCATCTTTTGTAGATTTAATAATTCCGATTCTTGGAGCAACCCGAAGCACATGCAAATCAGTCATTATCCCTTCAAAAGGAATGTTGAATTCTTTTAAAATAGCACCGGCAGATTTACGTCCGATGCCTTTTATGTTGAGTAAATCTTTTAATGTGAGAGGGATTTTTGAATCTTCTTTAATGATTTTTGCAGCATTAATTATCCAAATTGCTTTATTTTGGTGGTGTTTTACTTTGTTGATGTATGCTGTTATCTGATTTTCGTCTGTTTTTGTCAGGCTTTTGATATTTGGGAATTTGTAAAAGAAATTTGGAGCAATTTTGTTGATATTTTCATCAGAATCCTGAGCTGATAAAATTACCATTATAAATAATTGGTATAAATTTTTGTAGGCTAATGGATGTTTTTGATTACTGTATTTTTCTAAAATTAGATTCAAATTTTCTTTCCAATCGGTTGTTTGGTTAAATAAATTCATATCCAAATTTAATAATTTATTCTTTTTTAGATTTTTTTCTTCTGAAATTGTTATCAAATTGTTAGCTTTTTAATAAGCAGATATTTTTTAGAATTATAATTATATAATTTTAAGCATTAAATTCTGTAAAAATAATGATGGATATATAGGATTTTTTTCAAATTATTAATTTAAATGCGTTTTTAAAAATTCAGTCTTTTTGTAGGTTTAGAGCTTAAAAAAAATGTCATTTATAGACTAATATTTTTTTGAAATTCCTTTAATTGTTTTAATTTTTCACTATATTTAGAAAATACTTCATGGCAATATTTGCAATGAATAGCTCCGGTTTTATGTTGATTTGTTTGTAAATTAACGTAACTTTTTTTGAAAACATTTTTTTAACCCAAAATAAATAAAAATCAATAAATGGAAATATTTCATATTAGTGCGGAGTGTTATCCGGTAGCTAAGGTTGGAGGATTGGCTGACGTAGTTGGGGCATTGCCAAAATATCAGAGTAAGGCAGGTCATGAATTGAGAGTTGTAATGCCTTGTTATGAGACCAAATTTAGAAGTGAGAATGATTTTGAATGTGTGCATTGGGGAACTGTTAAATTAGGGAATTTTAATTTTCCTTTTAGTGTTCTTAAAGAGAAAACGGATAAATTAGGTTTTGAGTTATATCTAATGGAAATTCCGGAGCTTTTTGACAGAGCCAATGTTTATGGTTATGAAGATGATATTGAACGTTTTGTTAGTTTTCAAATTGCAACTTTAGACTGGATTATTGGAAGAGCTTCTATGCCTGACGTTATTAATTGTCATGATCACCATACGGGCTTAATTCCGTTTATGATGCAATACTGCCATAAATATCATAAGTTGTTATTGAGTACACCTGCTATGATTACAATTCATAATGGTTTATATCAAGGGCAGTTTAGTTTTGATAAGTTGCATTATTTGCCGGAATTTGATTTGAATCATGTTAAAATACTGGAGTGGAATCATTGTATCAATTCATTGGCTGTTGGAGTAAAATGTGCTGCAGCTGTTACAACTGTTTCTCCTAGTTATTTGGATGAAATTAATTATTCAGCAAATGGTTTAGAATCGCTTTTTAATCTTGTGCGTTATAAATCGAAAGGAATTTTGAATGGAATTGATACTCAGGTTTGGGATCCGGCTAAGGATAAAATGTTAGAGAAAAACTATTCTATTCAAAATTTTGAAAAAGGGAAACAACAAAATAAAGAGATACTTTGTACGCTTTTTAATTTGGATCCAACAAAACCTTTGTTCAGTTTCATTGGAAGGTTGTGGGATGAAAAAGGAGGTGATTTGTTGCCTCAGGCTTCGGCTTTAGCACTTTCAGAAAATTTTAAAAATATAAACATATTGATTTTAGGCTCAGGTAGTTTGCAAATTGAAAACCAGCTAAATAGTTTGTTGGCTGATTATAAAGGGAATTACAACACTTTTATAGGTTATAATGAAGAGTTGGCGCATTTAATTTATGCCGGTGCTGATTTTTTATTAATGCCTTCCAGAGTAGAGCCTTGTGGATTAAATCAAATGTATTCTTTGCGTTACGGAACTATTCCAATTGTGAGGAGAACAGGAGGATTGCAGGATACTGTAATTGATTTTGGAGATGATGGAAACGGAATTTGTCATGATCAGGCATCCGTGGGAGATATTTGTTATTCCATTCAAAGAGCGGTTAGTTTGTATGAAGATAAAGAGCATTTAAATAAAATTAGAAAATTGGGAATGAGTATTGACCATTCCTGGGAAAAGGCCAGTATGGAATATATAGATATGTACAACTTAATACTTAACAAAATATGAAGGCAAAAAGAAAAAACGTTATTGCTATTATCTTAGGAGGAGGGCAAGGATCAAGATTGTATCCATTGACAGAAAGCAGATCAAAGCCAGCAGTACCAGTGGGAGGAAAATACAGATTAGTTGATATTCCTATATCAAATTGTATGAATTCGGACATTTATAGGATGTTTGTATTGACACAATTTAATTCTGCTTCCCTGAATGCACATATTAAGAATACCTATGTTTTTAGTGCTTTTAGCCAGGCTTTTGTAGATATTTTAGCTGCTGAACAAACACCTGATAATCCAACTTGGTTTCAGGGTACAGCAGATGCAGTACGACAATGTATGCCTCATTTTTTGAATCATGATTTTGATTATGCCTTAATTTTATCAGGGGATCAATTATATCAGATGGATTTCAACGATATGCTTGAAGAACATATCAAAAATCAAGCTGATATTACAATTGCAACTTTACCTGTTAATGCTAAGGACGCACCTGAATTTGGTATTTTGAAAACAAACAGTGAAAGTTGTATTGAGTCTTTTATTGAAAAACCAGTAAAAGAATTATTGCCGGATTGGGTTTCAGATGTTAGTGAACAAATGAAAGCTGAAGGAAAAAATTACCTGGCTTCAATGGGTATTTATATTTTTAATAAAAAGCTTTTGGTGGATTTAATGGCTAATCCTGATACCAAAGATTTTGGAAAAGAAATTATTCCTCAGGCAGTTGGAAAACAAAAAATCCTGAGTTATCAATATGAAGGATATTGGACAGATATCGGAAATATTGATTCTTTCTTTGAAGCAAATATTGGTTTAACCGAAGATATTCCTAAATTCAATTTGTTTGATGATGTGAATAAAATTTATACCCGACCAAGATTATTGCCTCCTTCCAAATTTAAAAATGCAATGGTTGATAAATCTTTAATTTCGGAAGGTTCTATTATTAATGCTAAAGAAATTGTTCATTCCGTAATTGGAGTTCGTGCCCGAGTAGGAAAAGATACTGTCATTAAAAATACTTATGTGATGGGAAATGATTTCTATCAAAGTATTGAAGATATGGAAGAGGATACTAAAAACAATAAAATTCTGGTTGGAATAGGTGAAGGTTGTTTTATAAATAATGCTTTAGTAGATAAAAATTGCCGCATAGGAAACAATGTTTATATCAACGGTGGCAGTCATTTAGAAAATACTACTAATGATTTGTATGCTGTAAAAGAAGGAATTGTAGTTATTAAAAAAGGTGTGACTTTACCGGATAATTTCAAGATTGAATAAGTTAATTAACTGTTTTTATTTATCAATATTCTATTTTGTAAAATTTAGAATAATACCAATACGACTATGAGTAAAGTTATTTCGCATTCCCTTTTTACTGATTTTGATATTAACTTATTCAAAGCTGGAAAACATTTTAGATTATATGAAAAGTTAGGAGCTCATTTAATAGAATTAAATGGAGTTCAGGGTGTTTATTTTGCTGTTTGGGCTCCTACGGCTCATTCAGTTTCTGTGGTTGGCGATTTTAATTATTGGACACAAGGAGAACACGAGCTTTATGTACGTTGGGATTCTTCAGGAATATGGGAAGGATTTATACCTAACATTGAAAAAGGAACAAATTACAAATACAAAATACTATCTAATATTGAAGGTGTTATCACTGAAAAAGCCGATCCGTTTGCTTTTTATTGTGAAAAACCGCCGCATACTGCTTCGGTAATTTGGGATCTTGATTATAAATGGGATGATTCTAAATGGATGCAAACCCGTAAAGAACATAATGCACTTGATAAGCCGTATTCTGTTTACGAAGTTCATCTGGGTTCTTGGAAGCGTGGAGAGGGAAATCAATTTTTGAGTTATCATGATTTAGCCGAAGATTTAGTAAGTTATGTTAAAGAGATGGGATTTACTCATGTTGAGTTTATGCCTATTATGGAATATCCCTATGATCCTTCATGGGGGTATCAATTAGTTGGATATTTTGCACCAACTTCCCGTTTTGGAGATCCTCAGGGATTCATGTATTTGGTTGATAAATTGCATCAGGCAGGTATAGGTGTTATTCTGGACTGGGTTCCGTCACATTTTCCGGATGATTCTCACGGATTAGGCTATTTTGATGGTTCGCATTTGTATGAACATCCGGATCGTAGAAAAGGCTATCACCCTGATTGGAAAAGTTTGGTGTTTAATTACGGAAGAAATGAAGTTCGTTCGTTTTTAATTAGTAATGCCTTATTTTGGTTGCATCATTATCATATTGATGGTTTAAGAGTAGATGCTGTAGCTTCGATGCTTTATTTGGATTATTCAAGAAATGATGGCGAATGGGAACCAAATATCTTTGGAGGAAGAGAAAATTTAGAAACCATTAGTTTTTTAAAAGAATTCAATGAAGTAGTTTATGTTAATTATGAAGGTGTTCAGACAATTGCCGAAGAGAGCACTTCGTTCCCGATGGTTTCCAGACCAACAGATGCAGGAGGTTTAGGTTTTGGAATGAAATGGATGATGGGATGGATGCATGACACTTTAAAATATTTCCAAAGAGCAACAGTTTATAGAAAGTACCATCAAAATGATTTAACATTTTCGATGACGTATGCTTTTACAGAGAATTTTATGTTGCCTTTATCTCATGATGAAGTGGTTTATGGAAAAAAATCCATTGCTGACAGAATGCCCGGAGACGAATGGCAAAAATTTGCCAATTTACGACTTCTTTATGGTTACATGTTTACACATCCGGGAACAAATTTATTGTTTATGGGAGGTGAATTTGGTCAAATGGCTGAGTGGAATTTCCAAGAAAGTTTAGATTGGCATCTGTTGCAATATCCTGTACACAATGGAGTTCAGCAATATATTAAGGATTTGAATGCTTTGTACAAATCGGAACCTGCTTTATACGAAAAACAGTTTAGCCATGAAGGTTTTGAATGGATTAATTATTCCGATCATCAAAATGCGGTACTTTCTTATATTCGAAAAGGAAATAATCCAAAAAACGATTTAGTAGTTGTTTGTAATTTTACACAAATGGTTCGCAAAAATTACAGAATCGGAGTTCCAAGAAAAGGAAAATTAAAAGAAATTTTCAATAGCGATTTAGAAAGGTACCAGGGAAGCAATGTGTTGAATACTTCCCAATTAAAAGTGGAATCTTCTCCTTATGATGGCAGAGATTATTCGGTTGAATTGTTAGTGCCGCCATTAAGTGTGACGGTTTTTAAAATTTTATAATCTTTTTAAAAAGAGACTTATATGAATAAATAATTTAAATTGTAAAGAAGTATTAATTTTGAAGTTAATACTTCTTTTTTTTGAAAAATACTCAACTATAACGTTTTCGTGAATATAAATGCTATTATTTATTTATAAAAAGGATTTTTCGTAAGTTTGAGAGAGAGCGTAATATTAATCAAAAGGCATAGAGATGATTACAAATACTGAATTAGAATACAAAGGGGATTTATATCCGTCAAAAATAGTTTCATATACACTTGATGTCGATTCGGTCTATTTTTATACAGACAATAATGTAATTTTAAAACTGACCGTTTTAAGAGATAGTTTAATTCGTTTTCGTTTCACTACGAAAGGTTATTTTAGCAACGATTTCTCTTATGCCATTGACAAAAGTCATTCTCATGGATATAACCATTTAGAAGTAATTGAAGAGAAGAATTATTACCAAATTACGACCAATAAAATTGTATGTAAAATTCAAAAAGCTGATTTAAGAGCTTCTATTTACGATTTAAAAGGAAATGTAATTCTGGAAGATGAATTAGGTTTTCACTGGGAAGAATGTTACGAATTTGGAGGAAATATTGTAAAAATGAGTAAATCTTCCCGTGACGGAGAGTGTTTTTACGGATTAGGTGATAAAGCCACTCAATTGAATCTTAAAGGGAAAAGGGTTGAAAATTTTGCAACAGATCAATATGCATTTCAAAAAGAACAGGAACCTTTGTATAAAGTAGTTCCTTTTTATATAGGCTTACATCACAAACAGGCTTATGGGATTTTCTTTGACAATACCTTTCAATCTTTTTTTGATTTTTGCCATGAAAGAAGAAATGTAACCAGTTTTTGGGCTCATGGTGGCGAAATGAATTATTATTTTTTCTACGGTCCAAATATGCAGGATGTGGTAACTTCCTATACGGATTTGACCGGCAAACCGGAATTACCGCCATTATGGGCTTTAGGTTACCATCAGTGTAAGTGGAGTTATTATCCGGAAAGTAATGTAAAAGGGGTGGCAGCCAAATTTAGAGAATTGCAAATTCCATGTGATGCCATCTATCTGGATATTGATTATATGGAAGGGTTCAGGTGTTTTACCTGGAACAAAGAATATTTTCCAGACCCAAAAAGAATGGTTTCTGAATTAGCCGAAGATGGTTTTAAAACCATTGTGATTATCGACCCAGGGATAAAAATTGACAAAGATTATTGGGTTTATAAAGAAGCTTTAGCCAAAGATTATTTTTGCAAAAGAGCCGATGGTCCTTACATGAAAGGAAAAGTTTGGCCGGGAGAATGTAATTTTCCTGATTTTACAAATCCGGAAGTTAGAGAATGGTGGGCGGGATTATTTAAAGAATTAATTTCGGATATTGGAGTAAAAGGCGTTTGGAATGATATGAATGAGCCAGCTGTTATGGAAGTTCCTAATAAAACATTCCCAAATGATGTTCGTCATGATTATGATGGGAATCCTTGTAGCCATAGAAAAGCACATAACATTTATGGAACGCAAATGGCAAGAGCGACTTATCATGGTGTGAAACGCTTTGCATATCCAAAAAGACCTTTTATTATTACAAGATCGGCTTATTCAGGAGCTCAACGTTATACTTCATCGTGGACAGGAGATAATGTGGCCAGCTGGGAACATCTTTGGATTGCTAATATTCAAGTACAAAGAATGTCAATCTCAGGTATGGGATTTACCGGATCAGACATTGGTGGTTTTGCGGAGCAACCTTCCGGAGAATTGTATGCCCGTTGGATACAATTAGGTGTTTTTCATCCTTTCTGCAGAACGCATTCGTCAGGGGATCACGGAAATCAGGAACCTTGGGCTTTTGATGAAGAAGTGATTGATATTACCCGGAAATTTGTTAGTCTCCGTTACCAATTATTACCGTATTTATACACCATGTTCTGGCAATATATTGAAGAAGGAACTCCTATGTTAAAACCATTGGTGTATTTTGATCAGGAAGATATTCAAACGCATTACCGAAATGACGAATTTATTTTTGGAAATCAAATTTTAGTTTGTCCAATTTTAGAGCCAAATGCATTGGGAAGAAGAATGTATATTCCTCGCGGACAATGGTATAATTACTGGAATAATACTTTAGTAAAAGGAGGAAAAGAAATGTGGGTAGATACTAAATTTGATGAAATTCCTGTTTTTGTAAAAGCAGGTGCGATTATTCCAAAATATCCGGTGCAGCAATATGTAGGCGAAGTAGAGTTTGATGAATTGACTTTAGATGTTTATTATAAAGAAGGAAAAGAAAAATCGGTGGTTTATGAAGATGGACAGGATGGTTATGATTATAAAAAAGGAAGATTTAGCTTTTTGTCTTTTCAAATGACAGGAAAGGAAAAAGAAGTCAATATTCAGTTGCACAAAGAAGGGAAATATGATACCAACTATACCAAATTTAAAATCAACTTTATAGGCTTGCCTTTTGATATTAAAATTATAGAAATTGACAACGAAGAAATAACTTTTGATGCTAAAAGTTTTAAAGAAAATCAATATTTAATTGTGCCTAAGGATTTTAATGTTTTGCATATTATTGGATAATAATCGTACTTTTGTTAGTAAAATAAAACTATCATGAAAAATAATTTAGTATTTATAGGAATTGCAACTTTAGGTTTGATTTATTCTTGTGCAACAAACCCGTTGACAGGAAAAAAAACGTTGAATTTTGTTTCTAATAACGAATTGTTTCCTTCTTCTTTTCAGCAGTATGGAACTTTTTTGAAGGAAAACAAAGTAATTTCCGGTACAGCCGATGCTAAAAAAGTAGAAACGGTTGGTATTAAAATCAAAACTGCTGCTGAGCGTTATTTAGCTTCTTTGGGACAGAATGATTATTTGAAAGATTACCAATGGGAATACAAATTAGTGGATAGTAAGGAAGTAAATGCCTGGTGTATGCCCGGAGGAAAAATTGTAGTGTATTCCGGAATTTTGCCAATTACTAAAAACGATGCGGGATTAGCGACAGTAATGGGACATGAAGTTTCGCACGCATTAGCTAATCATGGAGCGCAACGTATGAGTGCTTCACAGTTGCAAACATTAGGTGCTGCGGGTGTTGCTGCTGCAACCGGAAATATGAGCGCAGAGAAACAACAAATGTGGCAACAATATTATGGAATTGGATCAAATGTAGGTGGTATGCTTCCTTTTAGCAGAAGCCATGAAACTGAAGCCGATAAAATAGGTTTGATATTAATGGCAATTGCAGGATATAATCCGGAAGAAGCAATTAGTTTTTGGACCCGAATGTCAGCTAATTCAGGAGGTCAGGCGCCGGCTGAGTTGTTAAGTACACACCCTTCAGATGCTACCCGAATTGCGAATTTAAAAGCAATGGTTCCTGAAGCCAAAGCTGTTGCAGCTAAGTTTGGTGTAGTTTTTAAATAAGATAATCAGGAAAAAAGTTATAGGCCAATTCGTTTGAATTGGCTTTTTTTATGTTTGTTGGGATTATTTTTTGAAGTTTTAGTTAAAACCATTTTTAAATAATAAATTCGTCAAAAAAATCAGAATCATGAGTCACTTAAAAAAAGGAGATAAGAAGTTGTTGAACGCCTGGGCATTTTATGATTGGGCTAATTCGGTTTATCCGTTAGTCATTACATCAGCCATTTTCCCTATTTTTTATGAAGCCTTATTTTCAAAAACAGGACATTATATAACGGTCTTGGGTTTTAGTGTGAAAAATTCGGCCTTAATTAGTTTTGTTACGGCGTTAGCCTTTTTAAAAGTAGCTTTTTTATCGCCTCTTTTATCCGGAATCGCTGATTATGTGGGAAACAAAAAGTTTTTCATGAAGTTTTTCTGCTATATGGGCGCTTTGTCCTGTATGGCTTTGTATTGGTTTGATTTAGGAAATATCTATTCAAGTTTGCTTTTTTATTTTTTAGGATTAATAGGTTTCTGGGGAAGTTTGGTTTTTTATAATTCCTATTTGCCGGATATTGCTTTTGAAGAACAACAGGACTCGATTAGTGCTAAAGGGTATTCTTTAGGCTACATTGGCAGTGTGATTCTTTTGCTTGTAAATTTGGCAATGGTAATGAAACCGGAATTGTTCAATATTACCGATGTTGCTGGAGAACCATCAGCTATGAAAGCAATGCGCTATTCCTTTGTGATGGTTGGTGTTTGGTGGATTTTATTTAGTCAATATACTTATTTTTATTTGCCAAAAGGCTGTAGAGATTCTCAACAAAAAGTGACCAAATCTATCGTTTTTAACGGATTTAAAGAGCTTAAAAAAGTTTGGTTTTTATTGGAAGAGAATGTACGTCTAAAAAAATATTTAAGCAGTTTTTTTGTTTACAGTATGGCGGTACAAACAGTAATGCTTGTGGCGACTTATTTTGGTTCTCAGGAGATTAGTTGGGAATCCAAAGAACAAAGCACTGTCGGGTTGATTATTTGTATTTTATTGATTCAGATAATTGCTGTTATTGGAGCTTTTACTACTTCAAAAGCTTCAGCAAAGTTTGGAAATATACCTGTTTTGCTATTTATAAACAGTATTTGGGTTGTTTTATGTATTGCGGCTTATTTTATAAAATTACCGATACATTTTTACATCATGGCCGCTTTGGTCGGTTTGGTGATGGGAGGAATTCAGTCTTTGTCCAGGTCAACCTATTCTAAATTTTTACCGGAAACAGAAGACACGGCTTCTTTTTTTAGTTTTTATGATGTAGCTGAGAAAATAGGAATCGTTATTGGAATGCTGGTATATGGTATTATTGATCAAATAACAGGAAGTCCAAGATTCGCTATTGTGTTTTTAGCTGTTTTCTTCATTCTTGGAGTAGTTTTGTTAAGAAAAGTACCTAAAAAAATAGTAGGAAAAATAAAATAAAAAATTATATTTGGAGTTCAAAAAAAGCTCCAATTATGAAATCTATCCAATTTAGACCACAAATTTTTGTTTTGTTTCTGGCAACATTGTTTGCTTCCTGCGTTTATGAACCTATTGATGGTACTGTAGAATCCGATCCCGGCTCAGGAGAAAATACTTCCGGTGAATTTAAAGCCGATTTTAGTGGAAAAACCTGGACAGCAGCCGAGACAGAGGTTGTTATTTCAGAAAATTTCATTGAAATTGCTGCTTTTAAATCAAATGGAGAAGTTTTTTCTTTGATTATTGAAGGGGCTTCAGAAGGTACTTATGCCGCTAATATTAATGTTTTGGCTTATGTGCCTGCAGATTCTGAGTATGGTTATTGGGGGCTTAATGATAATAATCCGGATGAAAACACAGGTTCAATTACGATTACAAAAATAGATACCGAAAAGAAAACTATTTCAGGGACCTTTCAGTTTAAAGGTTATTGGTCCGATTATGATAATCCAAGAACACCAATTCAATTTACAAATGGAGTTTTTACCGATTTACCATATATTACCGAAGCTGAAACAAATGATAGTTTTTCGGCAAAAGTAGGCGGAACCAATTTTGTGAGTACTGATATTATGGCAGAAGTTTTGGGTGTGAATACTGATGATTGGATTGCCATTGGTGCTGAAGATGCTAATATGAATGTTATTTCGGTTTCTTTAAAAAGTGATTTAGTAGCCGGAACAACCTATTCCATAACTGCAAACCGATCAACCGATGATGTTCAGGCTTCTTATGAAGATGATAATGGAGAGCATGTAGCCGTTTCAGGGAGTGTTACAATTGTTTCAATTACAGATGACAGGGTGAAAGGAACTTTTTCGTTTACAACTAATGGTTCAACATCATTTAACATAACTGAAGGAAGTTTTGATGTTGCTTATTGATTGAGAATTTAATTTTTTAGGAATTGCCCTTAAAAAGTAGTTTGCTTTTTCAGGGCAATTTGCTTTTTAGGTGTGTTTTTATGGCACAAAGATTGTTTTATAATGGATGCATAATACTGTTAATAGTGATTATTATTTGATTTTCAGTAATGTAACAGTGTGTTAATACTAACTTTGTTATTAAATGGTAAATAAATTTAATGACAAAAAGACTTAAATTTTACTATGTCAAAACATAAAATACTTACACTTGACAATTTGTCACAACAAGAATTCGATTCAGAAGCGGAATTAATACCATTATTAACTCCTGAAGATGAAGAAGAAATGATTAAAGAGCAATTGCCGGAATCTTTACCGATTCTTCCTTTGCGAAACATGGTGTTGTTTCCTGGAGTTGTAATTCCTATTACTGCGGGTCGTGATAAGTCGATAAAATTAATCGATGATGCGAATGCCGATGGTAAAATTATAGGTGTTGTTGCCCAAAAAAATGAAGATATTGAAGATCCTACTAAAGAGGATATCAATTCTATTGGTACAGTTGCACGTATTTTAAGAGTGCTTAAAATGCCTGACGGAACCACTACAGTTATTTTGCAAGGGAAAAAGCGTTTTGAAATCGAATCGATTACATCGGAAGAGCCTTATCTTTCAGCTATTATTAAGGATTTTTCAGAAGACAGACCTGAAAGTGATGATTCTGAATTTTTAGCCATATTGGATTCTATCAAAGAATTAGCAATCCAAATAATTAAGGTGAGTCCTAATATTCCGAGTGAAGCTACTTTTGCTATAAAAAATATCGAAAGTCAGTCTTTCCTAATCAATTTTGTGACTTCTAATATGAATTTATCTGTTAAAGAAAAGCAAGATTTGTTAGCAATCAATAATTTAAAAGACAGAGCTTTAGAAACTTTAAAATATATGAATGTCGAGTTGCAGAAATTGGAACTTAAAAACGATATTCAGTCTAAAGTTCGTTTTGATTTAGATCAGCAACAAAGAGAATATTTCCTGCACCAACAGATGAAAACCATTCAGGAAGAATTAGGTGGTTCGACTCAGGAGGAGGAAATGGATGAAATGTTAGTAAAGTCTAAAACTAAAAAATGGGACGAAAAAACGCAGCAGATTTTTGAAAAAGAACTGACTAAAATGCGTCGCATGAATCCGCAGGCTCCTGATTACAGCATTCAAAGGAATCACTTAGAATTGCTGTTGGATTTGCCTTGGAATGAATTTTCTAAAGATAATTTTGATTTAAAAAATGCTCAAAAAATTCTGGATAGAGATCATTTTGGATTAGATGAAGTAAAGAAAAGAATGATTGAGCACTTGGCTGTTTTGAAGTTAAGAAACGATATGAAATCGCCAATTATTTGTTTGACTGGACCTCCGGGAGTGGGAAAAACTTCTATCGGACGTTCGGTTGCTGAAGCTTTAGGTCGTGAATATGTTCGTATTTCTTTGGGTGGATTACGCGATGAAGCAGAAATTCGCGGTCACAGAAAAACCTATATCGGAGCGATGCCCGGAAGAATTATTCAGAGTTTGAAAAAAGCAGGAACTTCTAATCCGGTTTTTGTTTTAGACGAAATCGATAAATTATCGAATAGTAATCACGGAGATCCTTCATCTGCTTTGTTAGAGGTTTTAGATCCGGAGCAAAATAGTGCTTTCTACGATAATTTTGTAGAATTGGGCTATGATTTGTCTAAGGTGATGTTTATCGCTACTTCAAATAATATGGGCGCTATCCAGCCGGCATTAAGGGATAGAATGGAAATCATCAAAATGTCAGGTTATACCATCGAAGAAAAGGTTGAAATCGCTAAACAACATTTGTTTCCGCGTCAGTTAAAAGAACATGGGTTAACTTCGAAAGATTTGACCATTGGTAAAAAACAATTGGAAAAAATTATTGAAGGATATACCCGTGAATCAGGTGTTCGTGGTTTAGAAGCCAAAATTGCACAGGTGATTCGTAATGCGGCTAAATCTGTAGCAATGGAAGAGGAATACAATAAAAAAGTAACCGACGAAGATATTGTAAAAGTACTTGGTGTTCCTCGTTTGGAGCGTGACAAATACGAAAACAATGATGTTGCCGGAGTAGTTACGGGATTAGCCTGGACAAGTGTCGGAGGGGATATTTTGTTTATAGAATCTTTGCTTTCGCCGGGAAAAGGAAGTATGAGTATTACCGGAAATTTAGGCAATGTTATGAAAGAATCGGCAACGATTGCTTTGGAATATATCAAAGCCAATGCGGAGCAATTAGGTTTGAATCCGGAAGTATTGACTAAATATAATATTCATTTACATGTACCGGAAGGAGCAACGCCTAAAGACGGACCAAGTGCCGGAATTGCGATGTTGACTTCTTTGGTTTCTTTGTTTACACAAAAAAGAATAAAGAAACACATTGCAATGACCGGAGAAATTACGCTGAGAGGAAAAGTGTTGCCGGTAGGCGGAATCAAAGAAAAAATCCTGGCTGCTAAAAGAGCTAATATCAAAGAAATCATTTTATGTCACGAAAATAAAAGTGATGTAGATGAAATCAAACCGGAATATTTAAACGGTGTTACTTTTCATTATGTAAAAGAAATGAGCGAAGTTTTGGCCATTGCTATTACCAATCAAAAAGTAAAACACGCTAAGAAATTGTAAAATACAGCTTTTAATAAGTCTTGTAAATAAAATTTACCGCAAATTCGCAAATTAGTTTACTTTATAATAATTTGCAAATTTGCGGTTTTTTGTATTATTTAGGAATCAAATCGCAATACCAAAAACCGTAATCGTAGGCGGTTGAATCATCAGAATCGCAGGCGGTGTTTGAGGATTCTTGTTTGGGTTTTTCGTATTTTCGATAAACGATTTCGCCGGTTTCAAATTCAATTGGTTTTTGGAAAATAGGTCCGTCAAAACAAAAAGTGTGAAATTCTCCGTTTTCTCCACATACATCCACGTTTTCCGGTAAATCATCAATAAATTGCTGGTCAATGATTCTGCCCACGAAACTTTGGTCTAAATAACGCTCGTTTACGCAAACAACGATTGTTTTAAAACCTGAAGCAATAAATTCCTGTATCAAATCTTTAGTTGGGATTTTCCAAATTGGGAAAACTCCTTCGAATCCAATTGTAGCCAATTTATCTTCGCGATATTGGCGTAAATCTTCCAGAAAAATATCTCCAAAAACCGAATGGGTAATGCCTTTTTCTTTTAGTTTTTCTAACGTTTGCTGCATCACATTTTCGTAAACTTCCATAGAAGGCATTTCCGGAATTTGCATGATTTCCAACGGAATTCCGATGCTTTTGGCTTGTTGTTCTAATAATTCAACCCGAACACCGTGCATGGAAATTCGCTGAAATTGATGATTGACACTGGTTAACAGGTATTCAATTTTAAAATCGGGATTTTGAAGTATTTTGTATAAGGCTAAAGCAGAATCTTTTCCGCTGCTCCAATTAAAAAGGGCTTTTTTCAAGGTGATTTTATTAAAACTTTATGAGGTAAACATACAAAAATACTTCGATTTGTTGGTGAAACCTTTGTAACTTTGAAAATCTGCTATAATTATTTTTTTGATGAAATACCTGTTTCTTTTTCTTTCCACCTTTGTTTTTGCCCAGCAAACTAAAAATATCGATTTTACTTCTGTTGCTGCCCGTTTACAATTAAATACTGATGAAAAATCGATTTCAGGAAATGTAAATTATTCTTTTACAATTTTAAATCCGATTGATACTTTGAAAATTGACGCTCAAAATATGCAGTTTTCTAAAGTAGAATTGAATCATGAAAACATTTCGTTTATCAATTCCGGAAAACAGCTTTTGATTGTTTTTCCTTTTCGAAAAGGTAAAAACCAAATTAGTTTTGAGTACAAAGCAACACCAAAACAAACGCTGTATTTTGTGAATTCTGAAAAAGATACCGATTTGCAAATTTGGACACAGGGGCAGGGTAAATATACCAGTCATTGGTTTCCAAGTTTTGATGATGTAAATGAAAAAGTAATTTTTAATCTTGAAGTTTCGTTTAAATCAGATTATAAGGTAGTTAGTAATGGTGTTTTAAAGCAAAAAAGCAATATTGAAAATATCACTAAATGGACTTATGAAATGGAAAACCCAATGAGTTCTTATTTGTTAATGTTGGCTATTGGAAAATTTGAAAAACAACAACTATTAAGCAAAAGTAAAATTCCTTTAGAATTATATTTTGAACCAAAAGATAAGTCACGTTTTGAGCCAACGTATCGTTATTCAAAACGGATTTTTGATTTTTTAGAAAAGGAAATTGGAGTGAAATATCCTTGGAAAGTTTATAAACAAGTTCCGGTTCGGGATTTTTTGTATGCTGGGATGGAAAATACTTCCGCAACTTTATTTGCAACCCGCTATATGGTGGATTCTATTGGTTTTGTAGATCGAAGTTATACCAATGTTGATGCGCATGAATTAGCACATCAGTGGTTTGGCGATTTGGTTACGGCTCGCAGTGGGAAACATCATTGGTTGCAGGAAGGTTTTGCAACTTATTATGCGTTGTTAGCTGAAAAATCTATTTACGGAGAAGATTATTTTTATTCTAAAATGTACGAATCCATTCAGCAAATAAAATATGCTTCAGGAACGGACACCATTCCGATTTTGAGTGATAAAGCGAGTTCAATGACTTATTACCAAAAAGGAGCCTGGGCTTTGTTTGTGTTACATCAGGAAATTGGTGATAGAAAATTCAAAAGACTGGTAAAAAATTATCTGAAAAAATATGCTTTTAAAACGGTAACTACCGAAGATTTTTTAGCTGAAGTTAGAAAAGTAAGTAATTTTGATACGGATTTATTTTCTAAAGAATGGCTCGAATCAACTATAATTAATACTACTAAAATCAATAAGTTACTTTATAAAAATAAAATCACTAAGTTGATGCTCGAAGTTGATAAACGAAAGTCTGAATCTTTAGCAACCAAACAAGGTTTTTTTAAAATGATTCTCATGTCGGATGCTCATTATCTTTTAAAAGAGATGGTGGTTAATCAACTTAGAAATGAAAGTTTTGAAGCAAAAAGAGAATTATTGGAATTAGCTTTAAATAGTAAAAAGCTGCAAGTTCGTCAGTCGGTTGCTTATAATTTGCCAAAAATTCCGGAAGCATTCAGAATGGAGTACGAAAGTTTGTTGGAAGATGATTCGTATCAAACTCAGGAAATTGTCTTGTTATATTTGTGGCGCAATTTTCCTAAACAGCGTTTGGAATATTTGGAGAAATCTAAAAAATGGATTGGTTTCAACGATTTCAATTTGCGCACTTTATGGCTGTCTTTGGTTTTAATGACTCCTGAATACGTTTGTGATAAACAGGCTGTAATTATCGAATTAATTGATTATTCATCTGAAAAATATGAAGCTACAACCCGACAAAATGCATTGGAAAAACTCATTGGTTTTAAAATTATCAACGACACTGTTTTGATTAATTTAGTTAAAGCCACTACGCATCATATGTGGCAATTTTCAAAATTTGGACGCGACAACATTCGAATATTATTGAAAAATCAGGAATACAGGACAGCTTTTATTCGAATTTTACCTAATTTAAGCGACAAAGAACAATTTCAACTGAATCGATTATTAAATTAAAATATTTATGCGGGCATTGGTTATTTCCGGAGGAGGAAGCAAAGGCGCTTTTGCGGGCGGCGTGGCGCAATTTCTATTGGAAAATAAAAAAGTAAAATATGATTTGTTTATTGGAACTTCTACCGGAAGTTTGCTGATTCCTCATTTGGCACTGGGAAATATTGACAAAATACATCGTATTTATACCAATGTGAACATGGGTAAAATATTTAATATCAATCCGTTTGTCGTTAAAAAAAAGAATGGTGTTGATGTAGTAAGCATCAATCACTTTAATGTTTTGTTGCAGTTTTTTAAAGGGAAAAGAACCTTTGGCGAAAGCAAAAAACTACGTTCGTACATCAAGAAAAATTTACCAATTGGGGAATTTAATCAATTGAAAGCTCAGGAAACGGATGTGGTGGTTACAGTAACGAATCTGACTAATAATCAGGCAGAATACAAGTCGATTAAAGACTGTACGTATGACGAATTTTGCGACTGGATTTGGATTTCGAGTAACTATATTCCTTTTATGAGTATTGTAAATATCAAAGGAAAAGATTATGCTGACGGCGGATTTTCCAGCTTGGTTCCAATCCAGGAAGCTATTAATCGCGGGGCAACTGAGGTGGATGTTGTTATTTTAGAAACAGAAAAATCAACGCCCAGAGTTGCTATAGGAAAAAATCCTTTTTCATTACTGATTGATTTGTTTCAAATAGAATTGGATCAAATTGAAAAGCATGATATTCTTATCGGAACCTTATCGGCTTCACATAATAATGTAAAACTGAATATGTATTACACTCCGATTGATTTAACTAATAATGCTTTGATTTTTAATAAAGTAAAAATGGCGCAATGGTGGGAGGAAGGTTTTCAGTATGCCAAGAAAAAAAGCGAAGCTTTGGAATTGAAAAGCAGTTTACCATAATTCGGCAATTTCATTTTTTATAAAAGCCAAAGCGGTATTGTTAGGAGCATTTTTTTCTAATAATTCACTGATTACAAAAGTTCTCAATTCGTCGGCATTGTTTACTTTTTTATTTTTTGCAGCGGCGCGAATCATTTGAATAATCGCATTTTTAGCGGTTAAAATAACAGCCCAGCATTGGTCGGAAATATAAATTTGTTGGGCAATATTGTGTTCAAATTCCTGTTCGATATGCGCAATAATGTAATTTTCGTAATCATTTTTGTTGTCAGAAATCGGATTAATTCGCACTACC
Source organism: Flavobacterium daejeonense DSM 17708 (assembly GCF_000425425.1). Lineage (GTDB taxonomy): Bacteria > Bacteroidota > Bacteroidia > Flavobacteriales > Flavobacteriaceae > Flavobacterium > Flavobacterium daejeonense. The sequence continues at coordinate 157,511 of NZ_AUDK01000007.1, read as the reverse complement.
AATTGCGAAGGATTAATACGTTCCATAAACAAAGCCATTCTCTCGTAAGCCTGTAATCTCAACGGTAAAGCAATTTTTTGGTTGTCTCTTTGAATCAGCCAGCGTCTTGTTTTTTGCTGGTCTTTAAAATGAGCCTGAAATAAAAAATAGGCAACTCCTCCTGTAATGATAGAAGGAATAGTGTAAGCGAGTATTTCGATGATGTTTGTAGAATTCATTGGTGTAAATTTTGAAAGCAAAAATATGCTTTTTGTTGGGAATTAGAATGAATCATTGCTACTATAATTAATTCTTAAATACTTATTTTTGCATAAACAGTTTTAGATAATGCAACAATATATTTCTCAACTTAACGAAGCACAACGCGAACCGGTATTACAAAAAGATGGACCAATGATTATTATTGCCGGAGCCGGTTCGGGAAAAACCCGTGTGTTAACCATAAGAATTGCTTATTTGATGTATCAGGGCATTGATGCATTCAATATTTTATCGCTTACGTTTACCAATAAAGCGGCTCGTGAGATGAAAAATCGTATTGCTGACATTGTGGGAGCGAGTGAGGCAAAGAATCTTTGGATGGGAACTTTTCACTCTATTTTTGCTAAAATTTTGCGTTCGGAAGCAGATAAATTAGGTTATCCGTCAAATTTTACGATTTATGATTCTCAGGATTCGCTTCGTGCTATTTCGGGAATTATCAAAGAAATGCAATTGGATAAAGATATTTACAAACCAAAACAAATTTTGGGACGAATCTCTACTTTTAAAAATAGTTTGATTACGGTAAAAGCGTATTTTAACGATCCCGATTTGCAGGAAGCCGATGCGATGGCAAAAAGACCCCGAATGGGCGAAATTTACCGAAATTATGTAGATCGCTGTTTTAAATCCGGAGCGATGGATTTTGATGATTTATTGTTGAAAACCAATGAATTACTGACTCGTTTCCCGGATGTTTTGGCCAAATATCAAAACCGTTTTCGATATATTCTGGTGGATGAGTATCAGGATACGAATCATTCCCAATATTTGATTGTTCGGGCTTTGTCGGATAAATTTCAGAATATTTGTGTAGTAGGTGATGATGCGCAGAGTATTTATGCCTTTCGTGGAGCGAACATCAACAATATTTTGAATTTCCAAAAAGATTATCAGGGAGTAAAAACCTTCCGTTTGGAGCAAAATTACCGTTCGACCCGAAACATTGTGGAAGCGGCTAACACCGTGATGGATCACAACAAAACGAAGTTAGACAAAGTAGTTTGGACAGCCAATGATTTTGGACCGAAAATAAAAATACATCGCAGTTTGACTGATGCTGAAGAAGGCCGCTTTGTGGCCAGTACCATTTTTGAACAAAAAATGCAACATCAGCTAAACAACGGACACTTTGCTATTTTGTATCGAACCAATGCGCAATCCCGTGCTATGGAAGATGCTTTGCGAAAGAGAGATATTCCGTATCGTATTTATGGAGGTTTGTCGTTTTATCAAAGAAAAGAAATCAAAGATGTGTTGTGTTATTTGCGTTTGGTAATCAATCCAAAAGACGAAGAAGCATTGGTGCGCGTGATTAATTATCCGGCACGTGGAATTGGAGATACCACTATTGAGAAATTAACCGTTGCGGCGAATCATTATAAAAGATCTATTTATGAGGTGATGCAGCATATTGATAAAATTGATCTGAAATTAAATGCGGGAACCCGACAAAAATTGCAGGATTTTGTAACGATGATTCAGAGCTTTCAGGCTTTGAATGAAACGCATGATGCTTTTTATCTAACGGATCATGTGTCAAAAAAAACCGGATTAGTTCAGGAATTGAAAAAAGATGCTACACCGGAAGGGATGGCCCGAATTCAAAATATCGAAGAATTGTTAAACGGTATCAAAGACTTTACCGAAGGACAAAAAGAAGTGGATGGAGCAAGAGGTTCGTTGGCTGAATTTTTAGAAGATGTGGCTTTAGCTACCGATTTAGATAAAGATACCAGTGATGAAGATCGCGTAGCTTTGATGACGATTCACCTGGCAAAAGGACTGGAATTTCCTCATGTTTTTGTAGTAGGTATGGAAGAAGATTTGTTTCCTTCGGCGATGAGTATGAGTACGCGCTCCGAATTGGAGGAAGAACGTCGATTATTTTATGTGGCGCTAACCAGAGCTGAACATCAGGCTTATTTGACTTATGCGCAGTCACGTTATCGCTGGGGAAAACTGACAGATAGCGAACCTTCTCGTTTTATTGAAGAAATTGACGGACAATATTTGGAATATTTAACGCCTGCCGAAACAAATTATCGTTTTAAACCGATGATTGACAAAGATATTTTTGGAGATGTAGATAAGTCTAAATTGCGTTTGGCAAAACCGGTGAGTTCAACTCCGCCAAAATACATTACGGATAATCAGCCTAAACCGGAAGCAGCCATTCGAAAATTAAAACCGGTTTCTTCTCAGGCGCCTTCGGGAACGGCAAATTTGTTTGATAATAAATTAACCGCAGGAAATATCGTCATGCACGAGCGTTTTGGTCGCGGACAGGTATTGAATTTAGAAGGAGTAGGCGCTGATAAAAAAGCGGAAATTAAATTTGAAGTAGGAGGAATCAAAAAGCTTTTGCTGCGATTTGCGAAGCTGGAAGTGATTGGCTAATCAGGTAGCAGAAAGCAAAAATTAAATGCAGATAGATTTATTCCATAGATTTTCTTAACTTTAATAGTGTTATAAGTAATAAAATATAAAATGGCAGAGTTCATTAAAATATACGAAGACAAACCTTCCGAGGCGGCGATTGCTAAAGTGGTTAAGGTTTTAAAAGATGGTGGTTTGGTAATTTATCCAACGGATACTGTTTATGGTTTAGGTTGTGATATAACTAATTCAAGGGCATTGGAACGTATTGCAAAAATTAAAGGCGTAAAATTGGAAAAAGCCAAATTTTCTTTTATTTGTCACGACTTGAGTAATCTTTCAGATTATGTGAAGCAAATTGATACTTCGACTTTTAAGATTTTAAAGAGAGCCTTACCGGGACCATATACTTTTATTTTGCCGGGAAATAATAATTTACCGAGAGAATTTAAAAAGAAAACGACTGTAGGTATTCGTGTGCCAAACAATAATATTACGTTGGAAATTGTGCGTCAATTAGGAAATCCTATTGTAACGATGTCTATTCGTGATGAAGATGACGTAGTAGAATATACCACTGATCCGGAATTGATTTTTGAAAAATGGCAGAATTTGGTAGATATGGTCATCGATGGCGGTTACGGTGATAATGTGGCTTCCACTATTATCGATTTATCAGGTCACGAACCGGAAGTAATTCGTGAAGGAAAAGGAGATTTGGATATTTTGTAGGAGTTGGAAGCCAGAAGCTGGGAGTTTGAAAAATGAATAAATAGATTAGTGAAATTAAGAGATTAATTTCGGGAATAAGGTATAAAAAAAACGTCCCATCCCGATAGCTATCGGGATGGGACGTTTTTTATGCTGAAATCTAAAAAGATTATTTTTGTTTTTTCATTTCTTTTTCAACCATATCATAGAATTGGTCAATTTTAGGTAATACTAAGATACGAGTTCTTCTGTTTTTAGCTCTGTTCTCAGCAGAAGTATTTGGTACTAAAGGCACGTAAGAACTTCTACCTGCAGCAACTAATTGTTCTGGTTTAACACCTAATTCGTTTGTCAATACACGGATGATAGAAGTAGAACGTTTCACACTTAAATCCCAGTTGTCTAGCAAGATTCCGTTTCCAATGTAAGGAACGTTATCAGTATGACCTTCAACCATACATTCAAAATCAGGTTTATCATTAACTACTTTTGCTACTTTTGCTAAAACACTCTTAGCTCTGTCAGTTACATTGTAGCTTCCTGTTTTAAATAACATTTTATCAGAAATAGAGATGTAAACCACTCCTTTTTCAACATTGATTTCGATATCCGGATCGTTCAATCCTACTACGCTTTTTAAGCTCGTAACCACTGCAAGAGTAACGCTGTCTTTTTTGTTAAGTGCATCCTGCATTCTGTTGATTTTTAAATCTTTTTCTTTGATAGATTCTAAAGCTTTTTCAATGTTTTCAGCTCCTTTTGCGGTCAAAATGGTCATTTCTTTAGAAGTGGTAATCAAGGTTTGGTTGTGTTCTTTTAAACCTTCAACACGAGCTGCAAGACCAGCTTTTTCTTCTAAACATGAATTTAACTTGATAGTAGCAGTATTTAATAAATCTTGAGTTTCTTTATTTTTAGCTTCTAAAGCAGCGTATTTCTTTTTAGAAACACAAGACGTCAAAAGAGCCAATACCGAAAGGGCGACAACAACTTTTTTCATAAATTTTTAATAGTTTTAGAGTTTTTACAAATTTAGTTTTTAATGTTTAAAAATTAAATATAAATTAATGTTAATTTTATTTAACAAAGACCTTGCCATTGTTTATGTAGTAATTAACAACGATACTTTTAACAGAATAGTATTCTTTTGATTGAAAAAAACCTCTTTTTTTGTAAGTTTTTGAAAATAAGCGATAAAAAGAAAAATGAGCTTTTAAAATGGCGGTAAAATGACTTAGTTTTCCCTGTAAAAGAAAATGTATTCCTGCTACACCATCGAGAATTAATCGGATAAATAAGGTTGAAAATAAATTTTCTTCAGGTAAATTTTTAACAAGCATTAGTAAGGAATTTCTAAAATTCAAATACGTTTTTTTAGGATTTCCTTGTTGTAAGGTAGCTCCACCAACATGATAAACAGTCGAATTCGGATTGTATTTAATGGTGTAACCGGCATTTTTGGTTCGCCAGCACAAATCGATTTCTTCCTGATGAGCAAAAAAATCATCATCAAATCCTTTTAATTCATGATAAACTTTACTTCGGATAAAAAAGCAGGCACCTGACGCCCAACTGATTTCACAACTGTCATTGTATTGTTCGTTATCTTTTTCAATCGTTTCAAAAATACGTCCGCGACAATACGGAAAACCATATTTATCAATAAAACCTCCGGCTGCTCCGGCGTATTCAAAATAAGCTTTGTTTTTGAAATCTAAAATTTTAGGCTGGATAATGGCTGTTTGTTTTTCCTTTTCAAACATTTCTAAAACGGGAGCCAACCAGTTTTCGGTTATTTCAATATCCGAATTCACTAAAGCGTAAATCCCGGCATCAATATGTTGTAAGGCTTCATTATATCCTTTTGCAAAACCATAATTCCCCGAATTTTTCACAATTTTTACAGTAGGAAAATGTGTTTCTACAAAGGAAATGGAATTATCAGTTGAAGCATTATCGGCAACATAAATATCGGCTTCAGAAGAATATTGAACGACAGAAGGCAAAAATTGTTCTAATAATTTTACTCCGTTCCAATTAAGGATTACAACGGCTATCTTTTTCAAAATGTATTATAATTTTATAAGTTTATAATCAGGTAATTCCGGCTGAAAATGGTATCTTTCATTTTCATAATCCATTTGGCAAAAATAATGATTCAATCCGTTGCTAACCATTAAAAAACTGGATTTCATCGTCATGTTGTAACGGGCAATCTGGTCAAAAGTGCTCTGGGTAATTTTGACTTCCGGCGCTTTGCATTCCACTAAAATATGAATAGAACCGTCAGGATTAAAAACAACTACATCGTATCTTTTTCTTAATCCGTTGACCAAAAGTACTTTTTCAACATTGATGAGGGATTTTGGGTATTGTTTTTCTTCTAGTAAAAAATGAACCACATGCTGACGAACCCATTCTTCAGGAGTAAGAATGATGAATTTTTTCCTGATTTCATCAAAAATTGCCGTTTTATTTTCGCTATTTTTGAAACGAAATGAATAAGAAGGGAAATTGAGTTTTTGCATGAAGCAAATATAATTTGAAAATTAGACAATTTGAAAATTAGTTTGGCTAATGAACAATGAATTCATAAAACTGAATACTGCCACTGAACACTGAATACTAGAATAATGGATGAAGTTGTAAAAATTGTCAATGATATTAAAGCAGGGAATATCAAGCCTATTTATTTTTTAATGGGTGAAGAACCTTATTATATTGATAAGCTTTCGGAATATATTGAAGAAAATGTGTTGTCGGAAGACGAGAAAGGTTTTAATCAAACGGTGATGTATGGTCGCGACGTTTCGGTTGACGATATTGTTTCGACCGCTAAACGTTACCCAATGATGGCCGAACGTCAGGTGGTGATTGTAAAGGAAGCTCAGGATTTGACAAAAACCATTGACAAGTTAGAATCCTATGCCGAAAATCCGATGACATCGACTGTTTTGGTGTTTTGTTACAAATACAAAACATTAGATAAACGAAAAAAAGTAACTAAGAATATTGCTAAAACCGGCTTGATTTACGAAAGTAAAAAGTTATATGAAAATCAGGTAGGTGATTGGATTAAACGTGTTTTGTCCGGAAAGAAATATGCGATAGAACCTAAAGCTTCGGCAATGTTAGTAGAGTTTTTAGGAACCGATTTGAGTAAAATCAATAACGAATTGGAAAAACTGCAAATTATTTTGCCGAAAGGCAGCACCATTACTCCAAAAGATATTGAAGAAAATATTGGGTTTTCTAAGGATTTCAATGTTTTTGAATTACGAAAAGCCATTGGAGAACGTAATCAACTGAAAGCCTATACTATTGCCGAGAATTTTGCCAGCAATCCAAAAGAAAATCCTATGGTGGTAACCACAAGTTTGGTTTTTGGTTTCTTTGTACAATTATTAAAATACCATGGTTTAAAGGATAAAAATCCAACTAATGTAGCCAAAGTTTTAGCTGTAAATCCTTTTTTCTTAAAAGAGTATGATTTAGCTTTAAAAAATTATCCTATGCGAAAAGTAAGTCAGATTGTGGCCGCATTGCGGGAAATTGATGTAAAAAGTAAAGGTGTAGGAGCAAATGCCTTATCAAATGCAGATTTATTAAAAGAAATGCTTTATCATATTTTTAATTAGCCGTTTAAATTATCGATATTTGTAGTTCTAAAAACGAATTAAAATACCACAAGAACTAATGGGAATGAATAAGAATACTATCCTTGGATGGGCTACCTTTATAATGATTGTAATGGGATTAATTTTAATTGCACTAGGTATCTTTAAATACAGAGATGTTTCCGGAATTGGATTTGCTGCGGTAGGAATTGGATTTTTTGCAATTGCCTGGGTTTTTAGCTCGCTTAAGGGAAGGGTTTAACTATATCAAATAAAAAGGAAACAGCTGTTGCCAAAAAAGGTGACAGCTGTTTTTTTTTGTAGCTTAATTCGATAGTTTTACGGCTTAATTTATATTGATTTTAATTATTTACTTTAAATTAACTTTTGATGTTTTTTTACGGAATTGTCTTAACTTAATAGTCATTATTTCAATAAAGTCAGTTAACCTAGGCGTGGATTTTAGAATATAGTTTTGTCATAAATAAAAATATAAAAACTATGAAATTTAATTACCTAAAAAAAGCAGGGGTTTTGTCTTTGTTAAGTTTAGCTGCTATCAGTTGTCAAAATGATGAAAATGATTCAAAAAAAACGAATGCAGATATTGATTTTACCAATGCCTCAGTAGAGCCAGCTTTAGTTGTGGCTAAAGAAGGTTTTGAAAATTTAAAAATATCAGCTATGATAAGTAGTACTGATGTATTATCAGGATCACCAAGTTTTGTTTACGGTGCACAACCTGACGGAGCAGGATTTATGAAAGATCCTAATAGTGACGGTTACATAATGATAACTAACCACGAAATTTTACAATCTGTTTCCAGAGTTTATTTTGATAAAACATTAAAAGCAATAAAAGGTGAATATATAGTTGATGGAATCGGTGGAATGACCAGATTGTGTTCGGCTACATTAGCTACTCCGGCTGTTAATGGTTTTGGACCTTTGTTTTTAACTGCTGGAGAAAGTGGTGAAGAAAGTATGGTTCACGGTATTGACCCACTTGGTTTAGCAACAGATAAAAGCAGAAAAGACCGAGTTTTGCCAGCTCTTGGAAAAGCAAGTATGGAAAATGCTGTTCCTTTGACTAAGGATGCTTATGCAGGAAAAACTGTTATATTAATTGGTGAAGATCAGTCTTACGGAACTTCTCATGCTAGTGCCGGACAGGTGATTATGTATGTAAGTAATACAGTTGGTGATTTAAACAATGGTAAATTATATGCTTTAAAAAGAAACGATGGAAATCAGGTAGAAACTACTATGGGAGTAGGTACTTCTTTTGATGTGTCATTTGTAGAAATTCCAAATGCTAAAAATTTAACGGGTGCTGAAATTAACACTACAGTAAACAGTTTAGGTGCTATTCGTTTCTCAAGAGTTGAAGATGTAGATTACCGTAAAGGATCGGCCAAAAATAATCGCGAAATTTATTTTACAGCAACAGGACAAGCTACGAATAATGCTCCTGTAGATGGTTATACGATGTGGGGAAGAGTTTATAAATTAAACTTAGATGATAAAGATCCTTTGAAAGGAAAATTAGAATTAGTAGTTGAGGGAGATTCTACTCCGGGAACTGGAATTATCAATCCGGATAACCTTTGTGTAACTGAAAATTATGTTTATATCCAGGAAGACGGAGATTCTTATTATTCTGCTGCAAAACATGATTCTTATATCTGGCAATATAATATCGCTACTAAGGTAAATAAACCTTGGTTAACAATGAATCATAAACGTGAGGATGCAATTTGGAATGCAAATTATAACCAAACAGGGGTGATGAAATTTGGAAGCTGGGAATATGGTGCTATGGAAGATATTTCGGATGTTATTGGTGTTTCAAATACATTTTTAGTGAATATCCACCCTCATACTTGGCAAAAAGATGCTTTCCAATATGCTGATGGAAGTAAAGTAAACACTAATAAAGAAGGAGGTCAGACTGTGATCATTAGAAATGTTCAAAGATAATTTTTGAAATTAATGAATATAAAAACAGCCCTTTTACAGGGTTGTTTTTTTGTTTTTATTTATCTAAAAAAGAAAATGAAATTGCATACCAATAATTGGAGAAACGTCAGATTACTTATTTTAAGCTTAGCATTTATTGTGCTGCTTAGCTCATGTGAAAAAAAATATACAGATTTATCAATTCAGGAAGAATTGATTTTGAATATCCAAAAACTAAATCAAAAAGTTATAGATTTTGAGAAAGTTGCGGAGCAAAGTAATGATGAAAAAAAGATACAACTAGCCTTCAATCAGGCTCGTTTGGAATATAAAAAAATAGAGTGGGCGGTAGAATATTTTGCTCCAGATCCGGCTCGTTTTATTAACGGACCCGCATTAGACGAATTAGAGGTTGCCGAAAACACCTTTTTTCCGCCTAATGGCTTTCAGGTCATTGAAGAACTTATTTATCCGAAATATTCAATTGAAAATAAAGAGGAATTAGTTCGAAAAATTAAGATTCTAAATGGAAATTTAAAGCAAATTGAGCAACATTTCGGTGCAATTAGTGTTTCTAATTCACATATCATGGACGCTGCAAAAATGGAAGTAAATCGAATTTTATCTTTGGGAATCACTGGTTTTGATTCACCAATTGCTTTTCAGTCAGTTCCGGAAGCTGTTGTGAGTTTGACATCTTTGAAAACATTATTTTCAAAAATGAGTTTCGATAATCCGCAATCTGTTAAGTGTGAAAAAGAAATAACAAACCTGATTGATAATGCAGAGAAATTTTGTTTAAACAATACTGATTTTAAGACTTTTGACAGGGTTTATTTCATTAAAAACTTTCTTAATCCGATTAGTAAAAACTTAGTTGCTTTTCAAAAAATTAATAAAATAGAAAAAAGTAACAGGAATAGTGTTGTTAATCCTGAAGCTACATCTGTTTTTGATAAGAAAGCTTTTAATGTAAATGCTTTTATTCCTTCGGAAGAATATCAATTTTCAACTGCAAAGGCTGAATTAGGGAAGCAATTGTTTTATGAAAATTCACTTTCAAATAGTAATACGCGTAGCTGTTCGAGTTGTCATAATCCTGAAAATGCTTTTACAGATGGCTTGAAAACAAATCAATCGCTAAGCGGAAATCTTTTAAACAGAAATACACCAACACTAACGTATGCTTCTTTGCAAAACGCTCAATTTTGGGATATGCGACAATTGGATTTGGAAAAACAAAGTTTAGATGTTATTCAGAATAAAGATGAAATGCATGGCAGTATTTCTAAAGCAATTGTTGTTTTAAATACCGACAAAAAATATCAGCAGTTATTTAAAAAAGCTTTTCCAAAATCAAAGAAAATAGAAGAATGGCAAGTTCAAAATGCTTTAGCTAGTTATATTCGTTCTTTAAATGCCTTTGATAGTAAATTTGATAGCTACATGCGTGGTGATTCGAATAATTTTACTGTCGAAGAAAAATTAGGATTTAATCTTTTTGCCGGTAAAGCCAAATGTGCTACCTGCCATTTTATTCCATTGTTTAATGGAACTGTTCCGCCTAATTTTCAAAAAACAGAACAGGAAGTGATAGGAACTCCTGCTGATAAAAATGGAAAGAAAATCAGCCCGGATTTAGGTAGGTATCTTCAATATCAAATGCCTCAGTTAAAAAATGCTTTTAAAACCCCTTCTTTGCGAAATGTTGCAGTTACAGCTCCTTATATGCACAATGGTGTTTTTACAACATTAGAAGAAGTCGTGGATTTTTATAATAAAGGCGGAGGAGTTGGTCTAGGTTTAAATATAGAAAATCAAACTTTACCTTCGGATAAATTAGAGTTATCTCCTAAGGAAATGAAAGCTTTGGTAACCTTTATGAAAACCTTGTCAGATAAAGAATATCAGTTGAAATAGTAATAAAAAAAATTAAAACCGAATGTCTTTCAATTTATTTATTATTTCTGCAATAATCCTATATTTGTATTCTTTTTAAAATTAAAAACACAATACAAATGTCAGACGATAAGAAAGTAATATTTTCAATGTCAAAAGTGAGTAAGACTTACTCAAGCAGCAACAAGCAAGTGTTGAAAGATATCTATTTAAGTTTCTTCTATGGAGCTAAAATTGGTATTTTAGGTTTGAATGGTTCAGGTAAATCTTCACTTTTAAAAATCATTGCAGGAGTTGATAAAAATTATCAGGGAGATGTAGTTTTTGCTCCCAATTATACAGTAGGTTATTTAGAGCAGGAACCGGAATTGGATGATTCTAAAACCGTTTTAGAAGTAGTTCAGGAAGGGGTTGCCGAAACTATGGCAGTATTAGACGAGTACAACAAAATCAATGATTTATTTGGTTTGGAAGAAAATTATTCTGATCCGGATAAAATGGATAAACTCATGGAGCGTCAGGCAGTTTTACAAGATAAAATTGATGCTTTGGGAGCTTGGGAAATTGATACCAAGTTAGAAATTGCTATGGATGCTTTGCGTACTCCGGATGGTGACACTCCAATAAAAAACCTTTCTGGAGGAGAGCGTCGTCGTGTAGCATTATGTCGTTTGTTGTTGAAACAACCAGATGTATTGCTTTTGGATGAGCCTACCAACCACTTGGATGCAGAATCTGTACTTTGGTTAGAGCAACATTTAGCGCAATATGCAGGAACAGTAATTGCTGTGACGCACGACCGTTATTTCCTGGATAACGTAGCAGGTTGGATTTTGGAGTTGGATAGAGGAGAGGGTATTCCATGGAAAGGAAATTATTCTTCTTGGTTGGATCAAAAATCAAAACGTTTAGAGCAGGAAGAAAAAGTTGCTTCTAAAAGAAGAAAAACGTTGGAACGTGAGTTGGAATGGGTACGTCAGGGAGCTAAAGGCCGTCAAACGAAACAAAAAGCACGTTTACAAAACTACGATAAATTATTAAACGAAGATCAAAAACAATTGGATGAGAAATTAGAAATCTACATTCCTAATGGTCCGCGTTTAGGAACTAATGTAATTGAAGCTAAGAATGTAGCCAAAGCATTTGGTGATAAATTATTGTATGACAATTTGAATTTTACCTTGCCTCAGGCGGGAATCGTGGGAGTTATTGGACCAAATGGTGCCGGTAAATCGACTATTTTCCGAATGATTATGGGTGAACAACAAACAGACAGCGGAGAGTTTACAGTAGGGGATACCGTTAAAATTGCTTATGTAGATCAATCGCATTCTAATATTGATCCTGAAAAATCAATTTGGGAAAACTTTTGCGATGGTCAGGAATTAATTATGATGGGAGGTCGTCAGGTAAATTCACGTGCTTATTTAAGTCGTTTTAACTTTGGCGGAAGTGACCAAAACAAAAAAGTTTCGATGCTTTCCGGTGGGGAACGTAACCGTTTGCACCTGGCAATGACTTTGAAAGAAGAAGGAAACGTGTTGTTACTGGATGAGCCTACGAATGACTTAGACGTAAATACTTTGCGTGCCTTAGAAGAAGGTCTGGAAAATTTTGCAGGTTGTGCTGTAGTAATCTCTCACGACAGATGGTTCTTAGATCGTATTTGTACGCATATTTTAGCTTTTGAAGGAAACTCGGAAGTATATTTCTTTGAAGGAAGTTTTACAGAATATGAAGAGAATAAAAAGAAACGTTTGGGAGGTGATTTAACTCCAAAACGTATCAAATACAGAAAATTAATTAGAGGGTAATTCTTCTGATGAAACCAATAAAAAAGGGATGATTTTCAAATCATCCCTTTTTTTGTGCTTGTTATTTTTACGAATTACTAAACTGTAAATTACTTAGATTTTTATAAATTCCGTTTTCTAAATTGATTAATTCTGAGTGAGTTCCTTGTTCGCTAATTACCCCATTATCAATTACTAAGATTTGATCAGCGGAACGAATAGTTGAAAGACGATGTGCAATGATAATACTGGTTCTTCCTTCCATTAAAACCTCCAATGCTTCCTGAACTAATTTTTCGCTTTCACTATCTAAAGAAGAAGTAGCCTCATCCAAAATTAAAATACTTGGGTTTTTCAATAAAGCACGGGCAATAGCAATACGTTGTCTCTGTCCACCGGAAAGTTTGATTCCTCTTTCTCCCACAATAGTATCCATTTTTTCAGGGAAACTTTCGATAAAGTTTAAAGCATTGGCTTGTTTTGCTGCTAAAGAAATCTCTTCATCAGTGGCGTTTGGCTTTCCGTAAGCAATATTTTCTCGGATAGTTCCGCCAAATAAAATAACATCCTGAGGAACAATACTCATATTCCCACGTAGATTTTCTAAGTCGTAATCATAAATGTTTTTATCATCAATAAGAATGTTTCCTTCGTCTATATCGTAAAAGCGTAACAACAAGGAAGCAATAGTCGATTTTCCGGCACCACTAGATCCTACAACGGCAATTTTTTGTCCGGAACCGGCCGTGAAATTAACGTCTTTTAAAACCTGGATTTCTTTACGCGAAGGATAGCTGAAAGCGACATTTTGAAAGCTAACATTTCCTTTGATTTTTTCGATGTTAGGGATATGCGCTTCCGCATTGATTTTTTCCGGTTTTTCATCCAATAATTCAAAAACACGTTCGGTAGCACCAATCGCTTTTTGAACCTGAGCATATAGTTCGGCAATTCCACCCGAAGAAGCACCTACATAACTGGAGTATAAAATAAAGGTAAAAAGTTCACCAACGGTTATTTCGCCTGCAATACTCAATTGTACGCCGTACCATACCACCGCTACAATTGTTCCAAATAAACAAATGATAATAAATGAAGCAAAATATCCTCTTAATTGTCCGCCTTTGATGGCAATTTTAACGACTTCTTTGATTTTAGTTCTGTAACGTGCAATTTCATACCATTCATTCGCAAAGGCTTTTACGATGCTAATTCCCTGCATGGTTTCTTCAACAACTACTTGGCTTTCGGCAACCTGATCCTGCACTTTTTTAGAATATTTTCGAATATACCGCCCAAAAAGAACCGCAGCAACTCCCACTAACGGAACAATAGAAACCATCATAACCGTCAATTTGATGTTGATACTGGCCAGCATTACAAAACTTCCGATGATCAATATAAACTGACGTAGAAATTCGGCAATCGTTGTGGTTAATGTATCCTGAATTTGTGTAATGTCATTACTGATTCTGCTGTTTAGTTCTCCAACTCGTTTTTGAGAAAAGAAAGTCATTGGGAGTTTAACTAAATTGGTATATAAGGCTAAACGAACATTTGCCAAGGTGTTTTCAGTAAAATTGACAAATAATGACAATCTGAAAAATGAAAACACAGATTGTAAAATTAAAACTAATCCAAGTCCTAAAGCAATTTGGTTGGCTAATGAAGCATCTTTTTTGTTGACACAATCAACAAGCATTCCCATGAATTTTGGAAAAGCTAGGGCTGTAACACTGGTCAATAATAAAAACAGGAGTCCTACATAGAATTTCCAACTGTTATTGCCGGCATATTTGAAAATTATTTTGGCTTTGTTGAGTGAAGTTGCGGTAATTTTTGATTTAGGTAAATCATTTTCTTTGAATCTTGCCATTTAATTTGAAATTAGATTACAAAAATACTATTATCAGAGAGTGATTGCAAAAAAAAGTGCGGTTGAAGATATTGCTTAATCATCTGTTTTTGAATGTTAAAGAAAATAAGTTTAAATTTTTATTAATTTATTTTTCATTTTTGCTTGCAAATACGAAATCTAGCTGTATTTTTGCATTCACAATCAGGAAATGATAGCGCAAAGGGTGATTAGCTCAGCTGGTTCAGAGCACCTCGTTTACACCGAGGGGGTCGGGGGTTCGAACCCCTCATTACCCACAAATCGAAAGATTTATTTTTAAAATAGGGCGATTAGCTCAGCTGGTTCAGAGCACCTCGTTTACACCGAGGGGGTCGGGGGTTCGAACCCCTCATCGCCCACAAAATTTTAACAAACCTCTAAAGTCACTGATTTTAGAGGTTTTTTTATGGTTCTGAAATTTCCTTTATTTTTTATGATTTCCGCTAAGTACTATTCCCGTTGATTTTATTGGTTCGAACTTTGCAAGGTTGTATTAAAAATAAATTTATAATTCAATTAACTACTTATTAAAAAGGTTTTTCCATTTTTTTATATGAAAAAACTCTTTTTATAGTCAAAAAAAGTTTTTAGAACATCGAATTAATCTTCAAAACTTAATTATATTTCACAGCAACTCCCGAAATACCTGTTCTTTGAGCTACTGAGTTTAGCTTGGTCAGCTTGCAATATATAATCGCATCAGCTCCGATTTTAGAAGCTTTTTTCTTTAATAATTTTTCTGCAGATGTAGAACTACCCGCAGCATCAACTGCAATACTCCCTAATACAGTATACTCTTTATTGATATCATTTGAATATAATTTAATATTTTCTATTGTCGTAGGATTATATTTTGCAGATTCATCTTGAGCATAATAAGCTGAAATAGAACAACTACTGAGGGTTATTAATAAAACTAATGTTGATAGTATATTTTTCATCTAAATATTTTTTAGGAGTTTATTTTATCTTTACTGCCGTTCCGGATGCTTTAATAGAATTTGACCAATTTCCCATTCCTATTTCTAATCTAAGATCAATTATCGCATCAGCCCCGAGCAAAGCAGCTTCTTTTTTTAATAAATCAACAGAGATTTTCGTATTCTGACCTGCATCTGCACAAGCAATTACTTGCCCCAATACATCAAATTTTATATTTTGATTAGGTTTTGTAGAATAAACTAGAATTTTTTCTGAATCAGTTTTGGGTAGATTATTAGTAGTAACATCTTCCGTTTGTAAATGCCCAACTGATGAACAGCTTACAAAGAATAGTGATGGAATAATCCATTTTAGAACTTCTTTTTTCATTTGTATAATTTTAAACACACTTATTTTTCGCACAAAAGTAATTTATTTAGTCTTTATTTCTAATATTTTTTTCAGATTAATTTTATAAAAATAATAAGAACAATAGTTATATAACTAAGTATAATCATAAAAGTAAAGTCAAAATGATATTTTCTTCAAATCCTGCAAAAAATGGTTCGAAAACAGGTTCGTATCGCCCACCAAAAACTCCTTAAGCAATTAAGGAGTTTTTTTTTATTCCAAAATTCAAATTTAACTTAGCATTAGTATTTCCTTGAGGGTAAAGCATGGATACAATGCTTATTTTTGTGTTTCCAAAATAAGATGATTTTTATGGCTTCAGAAAAACTTTCCCAAATTAAAATTTCTGTACTCGATTTAGCAATAGTCAGAGATGGCGGAAATCCATCTGATACTTTTAAAAACAGTTTGGATTTGGCACAAAAAGCAGAAAAATGGGGCTATGAGCGTTTTTGGCTTGCCGAACATCATAATATGCAAGGCGTGGCGAGTAGTGCTACGGTAGTTTTGATTGGTCATATTGCTTCAGGAACTTCAACTATAAGAGTGGGTTCAGGAGGAATTATGCTTCCTAATCATGCTCCGCTTGTTGTGGCGGAACAATTTGGAACTTTGGCTACGCTTTTCCCGAATCGGATTGATTTAGGATTGGGTCGTGCTCCGGGAACAGACCAATTTACGGCTGCGGCTTTAAAAAGAGACGAACACGCCGCGATGGAATTCCCGGCTAATGTGGAAGAATTACAATTGTATTTCTCAGAAGGAAATAAAAACGGAAGAGTGCGTGCGATTCCGGGAGAAGGTTTGGATATTCCTATTTGGATTTTAGGTTCGAGTACTGATAGTGCTTATCTGGCGGCTTCAATGGGATTGCCGTATGCATTTGCGAGTCATTTTGCACCGGCACAATTGTATAAAGCACTGACTATTTACAGAAATAATTTTAAACCTTCAGAAAAGTCAAAAAAACCGTATGTAATTGCCTGTGTAAATGTCATTGCCGGAGATACCGATTATGAAGCACAAAAATTAGCGACTTCTTTTAAGCGTTTATTTTGGGGAATAATTACAGGTAAAAGAGAACAGCTGAAACCGCCGGTAAAACCAGAAGATGATTTTAGAGATGCAATGGAAGAAGCCGCTTTACAACAAATGACCCAATATACATTTATAGGTGGCCCGGAAAAAATTAAAGACGATTTGAATCGTTTTATTGAGTTTGCACAAATTGACGAATTAATGGTTTCGAGTGCGATTTACGAACACGAAGCTCGATTGCGCTCTTTTGAAATTCTGAGCAAATTACACAAAGAAAAATAATTTTAATTCAGAGTCAAAGCTCCCAGAATTTCTTCCGACATAAACGGTCCTCCGGGATATTTGGCCGTATAATCCAGATTCAGCCATATTTGATTGCGCTCGTCAATATGATAATGCAATTGTTTGCCGTAACTTTCTTTTGGGAACAATTTGTTTTTAATTAAAAAGTTTACGGTTTCCAGGTCGTTCATACTTCCGATTAAAATTTCGGGATAAATGTGTCCTTTAGTATGAATTAATCTGGGAGTTCCTCCAATGGCGCGAACGCAGGCTGCCATTAAAATAGAATGGTCGTCACAATCGCCGGATAAGAATTGCAAAGATTCGCTGGCGGTAGCTATATAATCGCCGTCTTTTGGGTCGCTCACATAATTCCAGCGACTGTTAATTTCTTTAAAAACAGCAAAACACTGAATAATAGTTCGGTAATCCGAATAGCCTTTAACATCCTTAAAATGTTTATTGACAGCCATTACCGCAAAATTTCGAACTTTTGGATTTTGATATTCAATAGCATTTTGAATTTCAGACTTATTAGGAAAAGGTAATAATTTTGAAATGATAATGTCCTGCGGAAAAGGATTGTCGGACATGGTATAAATCATCGAATCATAATCTTCAAAAACGCTTTGAAAACCATAATTCCCGGATAAAGTGCCGTACAAAAGAACCAAAATATAAACCGCAATACAAATTATAATGATGGTTCTAAGCAAGCGCAGTATTAATTGAATGCCAATGATGATAAAAAGGAATAATAAAAAGCGGTCTAAATTAAATGGCCAGTTAAATTCAATTAAGTTTTGATGCGCAATGATAAACGCCGGAATACTAATCAAAATGTTTAAAACAAAGATAATCACATCATCCCAAGGCTTCTTGACCTGAAGTTTTTGTTTTATATTTTGAAAAGTAAGTTGCTTAAAATTTATCATGCGAGTTTAAAATGGTAAAACTATACGGTTTTAACAATTTCATCAAATGTACCTATTTTATCAATAATTTTAAGTTCCAGTAATTGATTTTGAATTTTGTTTAACATTTCTTCAGATAATTGGTTTTGAGACCAATCGGTTAACGAAAGCCATTCCTGAATATCAACTGTTTTTTGATGGTATTTTTTAGCTAAAATAATATCAATTTCCGGTAGCGATTTGAAAGAAGCTGTTTTTTTATTGATAATGCTCAAAATCGCGTGAATAGTTTCAGGTTCTTTTTCTAAAATTTCGTTTCGAACCGCAATTACAAAACAAGGCCAGGGAGTAGGGCAGTCGGCAATTTTTCTAAAAGTTCCATTATCAACCAGCGGTTTGGTCATAAAACGTTCCCACATGAAATAATCGGCTGTTTCTTCTGTTAGTGCTTTTACAGCTCCGTCAATGGTATTTACAATTTCAAATTGCAGTTTTTCGGTATTCCAATTTTGATTATTAGCATTTACATAAGCCATTAATTGCGAACCGGAACCTAATCTTGAAATAGCTGCTTTGGTATTTTCTAAATCGGAAAGGGTTTGAAATTTGGATCGAGCGCCCACATGAATCCCCCAAATCAAAGGCGAATCAACATAAATCTGAACAATTTTTGACAGATTGCCATCCATAATATCCTTAACAATTCCTTCGGAAAGAATTACCGCAATATCCGTTTCTCCGTCACGCAACATCTGACACATTTTTCCGGTTCCTTCCGGTATATCGGTCCATTGTAAATCAATATTTTGCGTTTCGAATTCTTTGTTTTCCAAACACAAATGCCAAGGCAAATTAAAGTGTTCCGGTACTCCGGCTATTTTTATTGTTTTCATATTGCTTTATTTTCTAATTCATACCAAATGCATTTAATACCCTCAGAGTCAAATTCATTTTTTTGCTGCATACCAATTTTTTCAAGTATCCTACGTGAACCCATATTTTCAATATGTGCTGAAGCATAAATAGTTTTAATTTTCAATGTTTTAAAACCATAATCAAGCCAGGCTTTTGCAGATTCATACCCAAATCCATATCCCCAATAATCCTCTATAAATCTATATCCTATTTCGTAAAAATTAACATGATTATTTTCAAATTCTGTAATAAATTTAATCCCACACCAACCTATAAATTCATTTGTTTCTTTGAGGATGACTGCATATCTACCAATTCCATTTTCTACATATTGTTTTCTGATAAAATCAATATATTTTTGACTTTCTTCAATTGAAACAACAGGTTTATTACCAAGAAATTCATGAACATTTGGATTTGAATCCAAACGAAACATTCCTTCATCATCAGAAGGAAGTAACTCTCTAAGAATTAAACGCTTGGTTTCTATGGTTATATTCATTTTTATTCTTAAATGTGATATTACAATTCTAAAACCATCAGGATCCAGAATCATTTTTCCGTTGTCCTTCCAGTAAGGGTTTTTAGGAATAACAAAGTTAATATTGTTGTTTTTAATTGATGCGATTAAATAGTTGTATTCGTCAGTTGTCTCTGGATAAAAAACGATGCAATCATCATCATCAAAATGGTGATTTGCTAATTCGTCAGATTCTGTAAATTCTAAATGCCAGTTGAGATTTGATTTTCCTAAAAAGCATCCGTTATAATTACAATGATTTTCAAAACTTCCTAATACTTCTAATCCTAGAATTTGAGTATAAAATTCTGTTATGAGTTGTAAATTATTAGTATGCCTTGCAATTCTTAATATCATTTTAATTTTTTTTTGTATCCTACAGCTTTAACTCGTTTTAAATTATTCAATTCTTAGTATTTTGTCTAGAGTATAAGAAATCAATTTATCTATAGTTTCATAAGGTTTGTTACTAAAAGTCCCATTGGCACGATTAGCAATAATAGCATTCAAAGAAATAGCCTGATGACCTAAAAGAGCCGAAAGTCCGTAGATAGCGGCGGTTTCCATTTCGAGATTGGTAATTGGAATACCTTTGTATTCGAACTGATCCATTTTTTGATTCAAAGCGGCATCCTGAATATCGAGTCTTAAAACTCTGCCTTGCGGTCCGTAAAAACCGCCTGCTGTGGCTGTAAATCCTTTGTGAATTTCTGTTGAATCAAATTTCTTTGCTAAAATTTCACTGGAACGGATTACATAAGGTTTTCCTTTTTGCAAATCCCAATTGGTTTGTTGGATAAAAGCAGTTTCGATTTCGGTGTTTGAAACTAAATTAATTTGATAGGAACGAAGCATGTTATCTAAACCAATAGCAAACTGACTCATTACAAAGCTATCCACGGGAATATTTTGTTGCAGCGAACCCGAAGTCCCAATTCGGATAATATTTAACGAAGTTAATATCTCTTTTGGTTTTCGGGTTTCGAAATCGATATTGACTAAAGCGTCTAACTCGTTCAAAACAATATCAATATTATCCGGACCAATTCCGGTAGAAATGACGCTAATTCTTTTGCCTTTATAAACACCGGTTTGGGTTTTAAATTCTCTTTTTTGAGTACTAAATTCGATAGAGTCAAAATAAGCAGTGACTTTCTCTACACGATCCGGATCGCCCACAAAAATAATATCCTGAGCAATATTTTCAGGTTTAAGATTGAGATGGTAAATACTTCCGTCGGGATTGAGAATTAATTCTGATGCTGCTATCATTTTTTAAGTTATTGAGATACTGAGTTTCTAAGGTTCTAAGTTTTAAAACAATTTTAATTTTGCAAAAAACTAAAATCTGCAATCTAAATTCTAAAATTATTAACCGCCAACACGTTTGGTTTTAAAGCCTTTTTCCTGCAAAATTTTCATGATTTTATCACGATAATCACCCTGAATAATGATGGCTCCATTTTTGAAACTTCCGCCCACGCTTAGTTTGGTTTTAATTTCTTTAGCCAGAATTTTAAAATCTTCGTCATCGCCTTCATAACCCTCGATAATGGTGGTCGGTTTGCCTTTTCTCTTTTCAAATTTGCAAATCATTGGTTCTTTTTGAACCAATAATTCATGTGCAGTTTCTTCCGGTTCTTCCGGTTCGTTGCCAGGAATATGATCCGGAAATAAGTTTTTTAATTGGTCTTGTAAATCCATAAATTTTTTATGCTAAAAATAAAATTCAATTTTTTAAACTCCAAATACCAAAAGTTACTCATTGGAATTTGTAATTTTAATATTGGGATTTATTGGTGTTATTTTTTGATTAATCCTAAATCAACCAAACGTTCGTATAGAAAATTACCGGCTGTAATATCTTCGTATAATTTTGGATTGTTTTCATCAATACAGTTTTCTAAACAATTTAGAGACATATCGCTCACAGGATGCATAAAAAACGGAATTGAATATCGGGATGTTCCCCATAATTCTCTTGGCGGATTAACCACCTGATGAATGGTTGATTTCAATTTGTTATTAGTATGTCGGGAAAGCATGTCTCCAACATTGATAACCAGTTCGTCATCGGCGGCAATGGCGTCTATCCAATCGCCATTGTGGTTTTGAACCTGAAGTCCTTTGCCCTGAGCTCCCATCAAAAGCGTAATCAAATTGATATCACCATGTGCGGCAGCTCTAATTGCATTTTCCGGTTCAGAAGTGATAGGAGGGTAGTGAATCGGTCTTAAGATAGAATTTCCTTCTTTAGCATAATTGTCAAAATAGAATTCGTTTAAACCTAAATGCAGTGCCAAAGCTCTCAAAACATAGATTCCCGTTTTTTCCAGCATTTGATAAGCTTCTTTTCCTACGGTGTTAAAACGTGGTAATTCTTCTACGACGATATTTTCAGGGTATTCTGTTACGTATTTTGAATTTTGATCTACATATTGACCAAAATGCCAAAACTCTTTTAAATCTCCCTCTTTGCGTCCCTTAGCGTGTTCTTTTCCAAAAGAAACATAGCCTCTTTGTCCGCCGTTCTCCGGAAACTCATATTTTCTTTTGTTTTCTAATGGCAAATTAAAAAACTGTTTGATTTCATTATATAACTCGGTTACTAATTGCTGGTCTAAAAAATGCCCTTTTAAGGCTACAAAACCAATGTCTTCAAAAGCACTTCCGATTTCACTAACAAATTTATCTTTTCGAACCGGATCATTTGAAAGGAAATCACGTAAATTAACACTAGGGATATTTTGCATGAAATAATTATTTTAGGATAAGAATTTGAAACTGATTTTTTCTTTGGTTTACAAATGTATTTAATAATTGTTTCAATAGGAATTTTAGAAATAAAAATCATTTCCGGAATAGTGCAAAAAAAAACGCTTCAATTTCTTGAAGCGTTTTGTGGGAAGAGCAGGATTCGAACCTGCGAAGGTTTCCCAACGGATTTACAGTCCGTCCTCGTTGGCCGCTTGAGTATCTTCCCATGCTTTAAAGCGGCGCCTTGCTGTTGCTTAGCGGTTGCAAATATAGGAACACTTTTGATGTTTGCAAACATTTTTTGCAGTTAATTTCAATGTTTTTTCAATCTTTTTTTTAAAGTGTTGGTCTTGAATAAAATAAAAAAATCTCCACGAGGGAGATTTTTTATTATTAAGCTTAAAAAAGATTTATTTTGCTAAAAGTTCTTCGATTTTTGCTCGAAGTTCAGCGCCTCTCAAGTCTCTTGCAACCACTTTTCCGGAAGCATCTAATATGAAAGTAGCAGGAATAGCTTCTACTTTATATTGAGCGGCAATTGGGTCTCCCCAGCCTTTTAAGTTGGAAACCTGATTCCATGTTAATTTGTCTTTAGCAATGGCTTCTTTCCATTTGCTTGCATCCTGATCGAGTGATACACCTATAATATTAAGTCCTTTAGAATGGAATTCTTTATAAATTGCCACTACATTAGGGTTTTCTCTTCTGCAGGGACCACACCAGGAAGCCCAAAAATCAATAATTGTAACTTTTCCTAAACTCTGTTTAAGAGAGATTACTTTGCCTTCCGGATTAGGAGCAGAAAATTCAGGTGCTCTTCAGTTAGCAGCTGGTGCAGCAGGAGCAGCAGGAGCTCCCGGTACAGAAGAATTGACTGCAGTAAGTCTTTCTTTGATAGCTTTACCAGGTTTTGTGTTTTTCAATTCTTCGTCAAAACTGTTGTAGATTTTTTCTGCTTTCTTAAGGTCAGCACTTGGATCTGCAAGCATACTTTGAATAATTAAAGCACTGATAAGTGATTTTGGATGAGTTTCAGAGTAACTAATGTATTTAGTTTTTGATTTTTCACCTACTTCTTGTTGTAATTTTTGGTATTCAGCCATTAAACTATTGATTGTAGCCGTATCTTTAGTTTGTTGTGCCTGATTCATTTTTAAAGTGTTATTCTTTTGGAAATCCATTAATTTCTTTTGAACTACTTTCATTTCGTCGTTAAATTTTACATACTCGTCATTGTTGTAAGTACCTGAAATTTTAGAGTTTTGAATACTGTCTTTATCAATTTCAATATTGATTTCACCTGATTCAAGGATGAAAGGAACAGGTTGTTGGATTGTTTCTAATTGTAATATATAGAAAGAAGGTTCAGTAACTTTTCCTGTAATTTCAAATTTTCCGTTTTCAACTTTTACAGTATCAATATTGATTAATCCTCCCATTCCGCTTGGATCCTGAGTTTTAAGGATGATTGTTTTTCCGTTTTCGATTCCTTTAGCAGTTCCTGTGATGATGTATTCACCTTTACCAACTTTACTGCAAGAAAATAATACAGCAGAGGCAGAAAGCAATAAAAATAATTTTTTCATTGTTAATTAGTTAAATTAGTTAAGTGTGCAAAAGTATTTAAATTTATATAACAGCAATAATTTAAATCGCTAAATTTTTGTTATAATTACTATTGTTACCACTTAGTTGCGAATGATTTTAAATAGCCGTTAAAACAATAACTGAATCCTAATTTCAAAGCCTAAGTGTTGCTGATTTGTTTATCTGAGAAGGCTGTTCTATTTTTGAAGAAAAAATAAGAAATTGGTTTTATGAGGCCTTTAAAGGAAAAGTTATTGATAAAAGATGCCACTATAAATAAGGTGCAATTCGATAAAGAATGGTTTTTTAGTTTTGAAGATATAGCGTTTTATTTAAAAGAAGATTTATCAGAAGTAGAATTTATTCATTTACCTATGTTGATTGACGGAGTGGAGGAGATAGTAAAATGTTGTACTTTTGAAGATATTCTCAGAGGAAGAAAAGAATTGTAAAAAAGAACAGGCTGCCTTTTATGACAGCCTGTTTTGTTATCGGTTATTAAGTTTCGCTTTTTCTTTAATAATATCGCCAATTTTTCGGTTTTTGATTTTGCTTTCCAGCCAGGAAATAATGTCGAGATAAAGAAAAGCTCTTTTTTCATAGGTGTTTTGTTCTAATTCCACAAAACGCTCTTTCATTTTTACAAATTCTTTTTTGATGTCTGTTGGATAAATCGAATTTAAGTTTTTCAGAAATCGGATGATTTCTTTTTGTACTTCATGCAAATCGTTCATTTTAATTAAAAACTTGTAGGTGTTTTTTAACTGACTTTCCAGGTAATAATCTTTCCCAAGTTCGTAATGCGCAATTAAACATAAAATGCGGGCAAAACACATCAGGTCTTCGCGCATACTTAAATTCTTGTTGTTAATAATTTTTTCTAAATAGAAAATAGATTCATTGTACTTTTCGTTGCCAAAATAAATACTGGCAAATTTGTAGAAAAACAACATTTCGTGATGTTCGTCTAAATGCTCATTGTGTATTTTTAATTTGTTTAGGATTTCAGGAATTAAATATTCACTTTCGGCAAAAGTTCCCTGCATTATATGGTAATTCAATTTATTATTATAAACATATAAAAATGACAATGAGGCAATATTGTCGTTAATCGGGAAACGTTCATCTTTAATGGTTTCTTCAAGCAGGTTTAAATATTCTTTGAATTTTGTCTGGTACTTTAACATATATAAAGACTCCAATAAATAATGGTTTCCTTTTAGAAAAAATACCGGATTCAGGTAAATCATATTAGAATTATCATAAAAAAGAGTCACCCATTTTGAGGCAAATTTGTAGCTGGACAAAAAATCCTGAACTAAAAAACTACGCCATAAATTAGCATTATAAAACCAATATTTTTCTCTGAAACCAAACTTATTTTCGTCCAGTTTTGAAATGTGTTTATTGAAATAATCGTCGATATATTGATATTCCTCATCGCTTTTTACGTAACCTGTTTTAAGCATGATGCCATACAATTGCAGCGATAAATTGGATAACTTACTCGAAATCGTATTTTGGTAATTCAGTTCTTTAGCCTGGATTACTAATTCGTCAGCTCTTCCCTGAATGCTTCGGGTGATATATTGGGATTCGATTAGTTTTTCAAATTCTACAATTTCATAAGCCATTAATTTTTCGTCATTTTCAATAGCCTGTGATTTGGTTTTGTCAAGAATTTTTAAACTTTGTTTGTATAATCCTTTGTTGTACAAAATTGTAGCAAAATCAATTTGCTCTCTGAGTTGGTAACGAATATTCTGGCTGGGAATATTTAGTCGGATACTAACTAGAATTTGTTTGTACAAATACGATTTTAAATTGGATAATTGTACTTTTTTGATGACGCCACTTTTTAAAATAAGCTTTTCGTCATAACTCTCCGATTTGTCTAAAATATTAAATAATTCAATAAATTTTGTATTCGAACTGGTCTCTAAACGACTGGCAAAAATCTTAAATTGGCGCTTTTCAGATTTAGATAAGGACTTTATCAGAACGAATAAAAAATCTTTTTGATGGTTAGCCATTGTAAAATAAGTAGATTTAAATAATTGATTATCAATTGATTAGTTTGTCTTTATCAAACTTATAAACAGTATATTCAATTAAAATGAATTTTCGGTTCAAAGTAAAGAATATATTTTTGTTATCAAGATGTGAAATTACATTAAATAAATGAATATGAATAGAGAGAAAGTCCAAATTTTTGATACCACTTTACGAGACGGAGAACAGGTCCCAGGATGTAAATTAGATACCAAACAAAAACTTGTTATTGCAGAACGCTTAGATAACATGGGGGTTGATATCATTGAAGCAGGTTTCCCTATTTCTAGTCCCGGAGATTTTTTATCTGTTACTGAAATAAGTAAGGTTGTTAAAAATGCTACCGTTTGTGGTCTTACCAGAGCCGTTAAAAAAGATATTGACGTTGCTGCTGAAGCTTTAAAACTTGCTAAAAAACCACGTATTCACACCGGTATCGGAACGTCTGATTCTCATATTATACATAAGTTAAATACCACCAGAGAAGATATTATTGAGCGCGCTAAAGCGGCTGTTGCTCATGCAAAATCTTATGTTGAAGACGTAGAGTTTTATGCAGAAGATGCTGGTAGAACTGACAATGCTTTCTTGGCACAGGTTTGTGAAGAAGTAATCAAGTCAGGAGCTACAGTGCTTAATATTCCGGACACTACAGGTTATTGTTTGCCTGAAGAATACGGTGCAAAAATTAAATACCTTAAAGAAAATGTAAAAGGTATTGATAATGTTACTATTTCCTGTCACTGTCATAACGATTTGGGAATGGCTACAGCCAATTCTATTTCGGGAGCAATAAACGGAGCCAGACAAATCGAATGTACAATTAATGGTATTGGTGAAAGAGCCGGAAACACAGCGCTTGAAGAAGTGGTAATGATTTTTAAACAACATCCGGATTTAAATCTTTATACAGATATTAATACAAAGCAATTAAACGAAATGAGTCGTTTAGTTTCTGAAAGTATGGGGATGATGGTGCAGCCAAATAAGGCTATTGTGGGAGCAAATGCTTTTGCACACAGTTCCGGAATTCATCAGGATGGTGTGATTAAAAACAGAGCTACTTATGAAATTATTGATCCTGCAGATGTGGGAGTTAATGAATCTTCAATTGTTTTAACAGCAAGAAGCGGTAGAGCTGCTTTAGCGTATCGAGCTAAAAAAGTAGGTTACGAATTAACAAAAACACAGTTAGACGTAGTTTATATTGAGTTTTTGAAATTTGCTGATATGAAAAAAGAGGTTTTGGATGACGATATTCATTTGATTATTGCCGCTTCTAAAATTGACGGAGATTTGATTAAACGATAATTAAGACAAATCTTTTTAAAATTGTATTTTTGCAGCTTTTTAATAAAATAAACTCATGAACTTAAAAATAGCTGTATTGCCGGGTGATGGAATAGGTCCTGAAGTAATCTTGCAGGCTAAGAAAGCATTGTATGCGGTCGGAGTGGTTTATGAGCATGATTTTATTTTTGAAGAAGCACTCATTGGAGCTGTTGCTATAGATAAAACCGGAACTTCACTTCCTGAGCAAACTTTAAATCTTTGTTTGAATACTGATGCGGTTTTGTTTGGTGCAATTGGAGATCCTAAGTATGATTCTGATTCAACACTAAAAAATCGTCCGGAAGAAGGTTTACTTAAATTAAGAAAAGGTTTGGGGCTTTATGCGAATATCAGACCGTTAAAGCCTTTTAAAGGATTGTTGGATGTTTCCCCTTTAAAAAGGGAAATAGTGGAAGGGGTTGATTTTGTAATTTATCGCGAACTTACCGCAGGAATTTATTTCGGAGAAAAAAAGTTAAATGAATCAGAAACTATTGCCTCTGATTTATGTGAATATACAGAAGAAGAAATTACGAGAATTGCGCATTTGGCTTTTCAATCAGCCCAAAAAAGAAGAAAGAAATTAACCTTAGTTGATATGGCTAATGTTTTGGAAACTTCCCGTTTGTGGCGAAAAGTGGTTACTAAAATCAGTGTCGATTATCCGGAAGTGAGTTTGGATTATCTTTTGGCTGATAATGCAGCAAAGCAAATAATTTCGAATCCCAAACAATTTGATGTGGTTTTAACCAGCAATTTATTTGGAGATCTTTTATCTGATGAAGCCAGTGTAATAACTGGATCAATAGGAGTATTAGCCTCTGCTTCATTAGGAGAAAAAAACGCGTTATTTGAGCCGGTTCACGGTTCTTATCCGCATGCAAAAGGAAGAAATATAGCGAATCCGTTTGCAGCAATACTATCGGCAGCGATGTTGTTAGATTATTTTGGTTTAAACGAAGAGGCTAAAAAAATTTATGAAGGGGTAGAAAAAGCAATAGAATATAATGTTGTTACCTTAGATTTAAATCCGGATTCAAAATTTGGAACCAATGAAATTGGAGAGTTTATTTCTAATTTTATTTTAAATAAAGATGACTTGATGTATTTTAATAATGATAATGTACATTTAGGTCAGTCAACGATAGTATAAAAGTATGTTTTGATAAATAATTGAGATTAATGATAAGAAATTAATAAAATTTTATTTTTTATTTTTTTAAATATAAAGGTTTTTATACTTTTGCTACATCAAAAAAAGAAAATGAAAAATTCAATTGTAATAGTTTCTGTCGTTAGTGTCGTTGTTGTTTCAACAAACGCATAAGGGAAGCTATTAATATAATTGGAAAACAATATATATAACTCCCATAAATTGGGAGTTTTTTTTTTGAATTATATTTTTTAAATATAAAAAACATCAGGATGGAATTGAATAAATACAGCAAGACGATTACTCAGGATCAAACACAGCCTGCAGCACAAGCAATGTTGTACGGAATTGGTTTGACTGAAGAAGATTTAAAAAAAGCTCAGGTGGGGATTGTAAGCATGGGTTACGAAGGAAACACCTGCAACATGCACCTGAATGATTTGGCTAAAGACGTAAAACAAGGGGTTTGGGATGCGGATTTAGTTGGATTAATATTCAATACTATCGGAGTAAGTGATGGTATTTCAAACGGAACAGACGGAATGCGTTTTTCATTGGTTTCCCGTGATGTAATTGCTGATTCTATTGAAACCGTAATGGGAGCGCAATGGTACGACAGTATGATTGCTATTCCCGGATGTGATAAAAACATGCCTGGTGCAGTAATGGCAATGGGAAGAGTAAATCGTCCCGCTATTATGGTTTACGGAGGAACTATTCACTCCGGAAAATGGAAAGGAGAATCGTTAAATATCGTTTCTGCTTTTGAGGCATTAGGTAAAAAATTAAATAATACCATTACTCCTGAAGATTTTAAAGGAGTAATTCAAAATTCCTGTCCGGGAGCAGGTGCTTGTGGCGGAATGTACACGGCTAATACGATGGCTTCTGCTATTGAAGCTTTAGGAATGAGTTTGCCATACAGCTCCTCTAATCCTGCATTAAGTAAAGAAAAGAGGCAAGAATGTGCTGATGCCGGAAAAGCAATCAGAGTACTTCTTGAAAAAGATATTAAGCCAAGAGACATTATGACTCGTAAGGCTTTTGAAAATGCCATTACAATTGTAGCTGTTTTAGGAGGTTCTACTAATGCGGTAATGCACTTAATTGCAATGGCACATTCGGTAGATGTTGAAATCACTTTAGATGATTTTCAGACTATCAATGATAAAACACCGGTTTTGGCTGATTTAAAGCCAAGCGGAAAATACATGATGGAAGATTTACACGCAGTAGGAGGAGTTCCGGCTGTGATGAAATATCTGCTAAAAGAAGGTTATCTTCATGGTGATTGTTTAACAGTAACCGGAAAAACATTAGCCGAAAATTTAGCATCAGTTCCGGATTTGCAAGATGGTCAGGAAGTAGTTTATGAAATTCATAAAGCATTAAAACCAACCGGAAATATTCAGGTTTTATACGGAAATCTGGCTTCAGAAGGTTGTGTGGCAAAAATCAGCGGTAAAGAAGGCGAATTTTTCGAAGGTACTGCAGTAGTTTTTGAAAGCGAATTTGAAGTAATTCCGGGAATAGCCAAAGGGATGGTCAAACCAGGTAATGTCGTCGTCATCCGGTATTGTGGACCAAAAGGTGGTCCGGGAATGCCCGAAATGCTAAAACCGACATCAGCAATTATAGGAGCCGGTTTAGGAAACAGTGTAGCATTGATTACAGACGGTAGATTTTCCGGAGGTTCACATGGCTTCGTGGTTGGACACGTTACACCGGAGGCGTATGACGGAGGAGCAATTGCCTTAGTTCAAAATGGAGATGTGATTACAATTGATGCGGTAAAAAATACCATTAATTTGAAAATCTCTGAAGAAGAATTTGCAAAAAGGAAAGCCAATTGGGTTCAGCCGCCTTTAAAAGCCTCAAAAGGAGTTTTATTAAAATATGCAAAATCAGTTTCAAGCGCCTCAAAAGGTTGCGTAACCGATAAATAACAGACAATTTTAGTTTTAAAAAATGTCAAAAATATAAATAAAAAAGAATGAAAATATCAGGAGCAGAAGCAGTTATCAGATGCTTATTAGCCGAAGGAGTAGATTTGGTTTATGGTTATCCAGGTGGAGCTATTATGCCAGTTTACGATGAATTATATAAATTTCAAGATCAATTACACCACGTATTAGTACG
This sequence comes from Flavobacterium daejeonense DSM 17708, assembly GCF_000425425.1. Lineage (GTDB taxonomy): Bacteria > Bacteroidota > Bacteroidia > Flavobacteriales > Flavobacteriaceae > Flavobacterium > Flavobacterium daejeonense. The sequence goes on along the minus strand of NZ_AUDK01000007.1, from coordinate 126,974 downwards.
TCACGAACAAGGTGCAGCTCATGCCGCTCAGGGATTTGCCAGAGCTACCGGAAAAGTAGGAGTTGCTATCGCGACTTCAGGACCGGGTGCAACCAACTTAGTTACAGGTATTGCTGATGCTCAGATTGACTCTACACCAATGGTATGTATTACCGGACAGGTAGGAAAGCATTTATTGGGTTCTGATGCTTTTCAGGAAACAGATATTATCGGAATTTCAACTCCGGTAACCAAATGGAATTATCAAATTACTGAAGCTCATGAAATTCCTGAAATTATGGCTAAAGCATTTTATATTGCCCGTTCAGGACGTCCTGGACCGGTATTAGTAGATATTACTAAAAATGCTCAGTTTGATACTTTAGATTTTAGTTATAAAAAATGTACTGATATCAGAAGTTACCACCCAAAACCAGTTTTAAAAATCGAAAAGGTACAGGAAGCAGCTGAAATTATCAATAAAGCTAAAAAACCGATGATCGTTTTTGGTCAGGGAGTTATCCTGAGTAAGGCTGAAGAAGAATTAAAAGCTTTTATCGAAAAATCAGGAATTCCTGCGGCCTGGACTATTTTAGGTTTATCGGCATTACCAACTGATCATGAGTTGAATGTGGGAATGGTAGGAATGCACGGAAATTACGGTCCTAATATTTTAACGAACGAATGCGATGTTTTAATCGCTTTAGGAATGCGTTTTGATGACCGTGTAACAGGTAATCTAAATACGTATGCTAAGCAGGCTAAAATTGTTCATTTCGAAATTGATCCGGCTGAAGTTGATAAAAATGTAAAAACAGATGTAGCTGTATTAGCCGATTTAAAAGAAGCATTAACAGCTTTATTGCCTTTAATTGAAAAGAATTCTCATGAAGACTGGCACAATGAATTCAAAAAGAAATACGATATTGAATTAGAAGCCGTAATCAATGAAGAGTTGGCTCCGTCTGAAGGAAAAGGAATTTCGATGGGAGAAACTATCGAAATGATTAATAAGCATTCTAATGGAGATGCTATTATGGTTTCAGACGTAGGTCAGCATCAAATGTTTACCTGTCGTTATGCAAAATTCAATCAGACGAAGAGTAATGTGACTTCGGGAGGATTAGGAACCATGGGATTTGCTTTACCGGCGGCTATTGGTGCTAAAATGGGAAGACCGGATCGTGAAGTAGTTGCTATTATTGGAGACGGAGGTTTCCAAATGAACATTCAGGAATTAGGAACGATTCATCAAACTAAAGTTCCGGTAAAAATTGTAGTATTAAATAATGAATTCCTTGGAATGGTAAGACAATGGCAGGAATTGTTTTTTGATTACCGTTATGCTTCAACAGTGATGATTAATCCAAATTTCTGTGCAATTGCTGAAGGATATTATATCAAGTCACGCAAAGTTACTAAGAGAGAGGAATTAGACGATGCAATAGCTGAAATGTTAGCTTCTAAAGATTCTTATTTCCTTGAAGTTATGGTTGAGAAAGAAAACAATGTATTCCCAATGATTCCAACAGGAGCTTCGGTTTCTGACATTCGATTAAGTTAATATTATGGAAGAAAATAAAACATTTACCATTTCTGTTTATACAGAAAATAACGTGGGCTTACTAAACAGAATATCAGTGATATTCCTGAAACGCCACATCAATATATTGAGTTTAAATGTATCCGAATCGGAAATAGAAAACGTTTCGAGATTTGTAATTGTAGTAGATACTACTGAAAAATGGGTACGCAATATTGTAGGTCAAATTGAAAAACAAATTGAAGTTATCAAAGCATTTTATCATGTAGATGAAGAAACGATTTTCTTAGAAAACGCTTTGTTTAAAATTGCTTCTAATTTGTTATTTGACGAAAGGCAAATTCAAAACATTATCAAAGAAAGCAACTCTGAAATCGTTACGGTTTCAAGAGACTTTTTTGTAATATCAAAAGCAGGAAGACGTTCGGAAATTGAAGAATTGTATGCTAAGTTAAAGCCTTACGGAATAATGCAGTTTGTACGTTCGGGAAGAATTTCTGTTTCAAAAGAAAAAATGGAAGTTACAAGTTTATTATTAGAAGAATTAAAATCATAAATTAAATATTAAAAAATGGCAAATTATTTCAATTCATTACCACTTAGATTACAATTAGAACAATTAGGCGTTTGCGAATTCATGGATCAATCAGAATTTGCTAACGGGATCGAAGCTTTAAAAGGTAAAAAAGTAGTTATCGTAGGTTGTGGTGCTCAAGGTTTGAACCAAGGTTTAAACATGAGAGATTCAGGTTTAGATATTTCTTACGCTTTGCGTGCTGAAGCTATTGCTGAAAAAAGAGCTTCTTACAGAAATGCTACTGAGAATGGTTTCAATGTGGGAACTTATGAAGAATTAATCCCAACTGCTGATTTAGTATGTAACCTTACTCCGGATAAACAACACACGGCTGTAGTTACTGCAATTATGCCATTAATGAAACAAGGAGCTACTTTATCATATTCTCATGGTTTTAATATCGTAGAAGAAGGAATGCAAATTCGTAAAGACTTAACAGTTATTATGTGTGCTCCTAAATGTCCGGGATCTGAAGTACGTGAAGAATACAAAAGAGGATTTGGTGTACCAACACTTATCGCTGTTCACCCTGAAAATGATCCAAACGGAGTAGGTTTAGATCAGGCTAAAGCGTATGCTGTAGCAACTGGAGGAAACAGAGCAGGAGTTTTACGTTCTTCTTTTGTAGCTGAAGTAAAATCAGACTTAATGGGAGAGCAAACTATCCTTTGTGGTTTATTACAAACAGGATCTATCTTATGTTTCGACAAAATGGTTGCTGAAGGTGTTGAGCCTGGATATGCTTCTAAATTAATCCAATACGGATGGGAAACTATCACAGAAGGTTTGAAATACGGTGGTATTACTAACATGATGGACAGATTGTCTAATCCAGCTAAAATTGCTGCTTTCAACGCTGCTGAAGAATTAAAAGACATCATGCGTCCATTGTTCCAAAAACATATGGATGATATTATCTCTGGTCATTTCTCTAAAACAATGATGGAAGACTGGGCTAATGATGATAAAAACTTATTGACTTGGAGAGCTGCTACAGCTGAAACTAATTTCGAAAAAACTCCGGCTGGAGATGTTGAAATTTCTGAGCAAGAGTACTACGATAACGGAACTTTAATGGTTGCTATGGTTAAAGCTGGTGTAGAATTAGCTTTCGAAGCAATGACTGATTCCGGAATTATCGAAGAATCAGCTTATTACGAGTCATTACACGAAACTCCACTTATTGCTAACACAATTGCAAGAAAGAAATTGTTCGAAATGAACCGTGTAATCTCTGATACAGCTGAGTATGGATGTTATTTATTCGATCATGCTTGTAAACCATTAATCGCTGAGTACGTTAAAAATACGCCATCTAACTTGGTAGGGCGTCCATTTAATAACGGAAGCAACGGAGTAGATAACAAAGAATTAATCGATGTAAACTACATCATCCGTAACCACCCGGTTGAAGAAGTAGGAGCTTGGTTAAGAGAGTCTATGACAGCTATGAAAAAAATTGTATAATTACAATTTTGTTAATTATAGAAAAGGCGAAGTAGTTTTACTTCGCCTTTTTTTATTCCTTTTTATGAACTGATTTTGTACATCCTTATTCATGTTTTTAATAAAAATTTATTCTTTATTATTGAATAAATAGCTTTATCGGCAAAAATAGTTGTAAAATTGATTAACTTAATGTGTTGTTTTTCAGTGTTTCATGTTGTTGTTAATAAAGTTGTATTCGGAGATAATTTTAATAAATTTATTTTAAACTTAAATTGAAAAAAAATGACAAAAAGCAATTTACTTCGAATGGACAATGTGGGGATTGTTGTGGAATCGCTGGATAATGTAATTCCTTTTTTTCTGGAACTCGGTTTGGAGTTGGAAGGAAGAACCGTAATAAAAGGTGAGTGGGCTGGTCGTGTTACCGGACTTGGTAATCAAACTGTTGAAATTGCTATGATGGTAACGCCGGATGGTAACAGTCGCTTGGAATTGTCTCAGTTTATTTCTCCAAAAGTTGTCGAAGACCATCGTACCGCTCCCGTAAATGCCTTAGGTTATTTACGTGTCATGTTTGCCGTTAGTGACATAGAGGATACTTTAGAAAGACTTTATAAACATGGTGCACAGCTTGTTGATGATGTTGTCCGGTATCAGGATGCTTACAGACTTTGCTATATTCGTGGTCCTGAGGGAATTTTAATAGGGATTGCTCAGGCTTTAAAGTAAGTGATTAAGATGAATTTTTGACTTCCAAATAATACATTTTTAAATCTTAAAAAGCATTAACAGACTTTTTTCTCTACTAAAGCAACGAATTTGAAGGGAATCTTTATGAATTCTATTTTTTTTGATGCAAATGAGCTAATAATTCTTTAAAAGCGCTAAAAGTACACTTAAAAAATAAAGAACTTGAATAGTACCGAATTATCCTCTGACTGAAAATGTTACCTTAATGAGTACATAAAACACAGTATTGTCTGCTTATTGTTGTTTTCGCAAAAAAGCCTTAAAGAAGACCATTTTTCAATAATTTGCATTTTTATTAAGATTGATTTTCGTTATTTTGATTAAATTGCACCGATTAATGAATTATTTTTTTTCCGGAATAGAAGGAGATTTAATATATTTATCAAAAATATAAAAAGGGATGAGTTACTATAAAGTTGATAATTTAGAACAATACTTTAAACACTATAATAAGTCAATCAGAGAACCCAGAAAATTTTGGGGAAAAATAGCCGAAGAAAACTTTACCTGGTACCAACCATGGGACAAAGTAGTCGAATTTAATATGGCTGAAGCCGACGTACAATGGTATGCCGGAGCCAAATTAAATATTACTAAAAACTGTATTGACAGACATCTGAATAAAAGAGGGGAGAAAACTGCTATTATTTTCGAACCGAACAATCCGGAAGAAGAAGCTTTACACATTAGCTATAACGAATTACATCAAAGAGTGTGTAAAATGGCTAACGTTTTACGCGAACAAGGCGTTAAAAAAGGCGACCGTGTTTGTATTTACCTTCCGATGATTCCGGAATTAGCGGTATCAATTTTAGCCTGTGCCCGAATTGGAGCCATTCATTCGGTTGTTTTTGCCGGATTTTCATCCAAAGCCTTGGCTACAAGAATTAAGGACAGTGAAAGTAAAATGGTAATTACTTCTGATGGTGGTTATCGCGGAAATAAAACAATTGAATTAAAAGAAATTGTTGACGAAGCCTTAGAACAATGTGAATCAGTAAGTACGGTGATGGTAGTAAAAAGAACCAACAGTGTCGTAAATATGAAAGAAGGCAGAGATATTTGGTTGCAACCTTTATTGGATGAAGCTTCTGATAACTGTGTAGCCGAAATTATGGACGCCGAAGATCCGTTATTTATTTTATATACTTCAGGCTCTACCGGAAAACCAAAAGGAATGGTACATACCACAGCCGGTTATATGGTTTTTACGGCTTATACTTTTAAAAATGTATTTAGTTACGAAGAAAATGATGTGCACTGGTGTACTGCAGATATTGGCTGGATTACCGGACATTCATATATTCTTTACGGACCTTTATTAAATGGAGCGACTACGGTAATTTTTGAAGGTGTTCCTTCTTATCCGGATTTCAGTCGTTTTTGGGAAGTAATCGAAAAACACAGAGTAAGTCAGTTTTATACTGCGCCAACAGCTATCAGAGCCTTGGCAAAAGAAAAATTAGAATACGTTCAAAAATTCCCTTTCAAAAGTTTAAAAGTAATCGGTTCGGTAGGAGAACCAATTAATGAAGAAGCTTGGCACTGGTTTAACGATCACGTAGGAGGTAAAAGATGTCCTGTGGTTGATACCTGGTGGCAAACGGAAACCGGAGGAATTATGATTTCGCCATTGGCGTTTATTACACCTACAAAACCTACTTATGCTACGTTTCCATTACCGGGAATTCAGGCGGTTTTAATGGATGAAAAAAGAAACGAAATCGAGGGCAATCAGGTAGTGGGTAGTTTGTGTATCAAATTTCCATGGCCGGGAATGGCAAGAACGATTTGGAACGATCATCAACGTTATAAAGACACTTATTTTTCTCAATACCCAGGGAAATATTTTACCGGTGACGGCGCATTACGCGATGAAGTAGGTTATTACCGAATCACAGGTAGAGTAGATGATGTAATTATTGTTTCAGGACATAATTTAGGAACTGCTCCTATTGAAGATGCCATCAACGAGCATCCTGCTGTTGCTGAAAGTGCTGTTGTAGGTTTCCCTCATGATGTGAAAGGAAATGCTTTATATGGATATGTGATTTTGAAAGAAACCGGAGAAGTCCGAAATAAAGAAAATTTATTTATCGAAATCAATCAGTATATTTCTGACCACGTGGGGCCAATCGCTAAAATTGACAAAATTCAATTTGTTTCCGGTTTGCCAAAAACCCGTTCCGGAAAAATTATGCGACGTATTCTTAGAAAAATTGCTGAAGGTAATTTTACAGATTACGGAGATACAAGTACCTTATTAAATCCGGAAATTATTGAAGTAATTCAAGACGGAAAAATCTAATACAAACAAAAAAGCGGCTTCAATTTTGAAGCCGCTTTTTATTATTTTAAACCTAATTTGTGTTTTAATTTTAAGAAGAGCAGAGCAATTTTATATGCTTTTTCCGTTACGGATTCGCCTTCTGGTTTTTGAATTTTGTAATAATCGGAAAGTTCGTCCAGTGAAAAATTTTTGTCTTCCGGAATTTCATGTAGTTTTCGGTGCATTATAGCAATATCCAACGCCTCATTACGCAGTTTCCCGCATTCCAGTCGCTCTAATGTAGCATTAATCATCGTCATGTCTTTTTCAATTTGGTGACCCACAATAATTCCGTTGCCCAAATATTCTACAAAAGTTTTTAAAGCTTCGGGCTCTGATAATTTTAAAAGTCTGCTTTCAATAATGTATTCATTAGACAAATGATTGTCATGCAAAAAACGATATTGCAACAAAATAGTTTCAAAACTGTCTTTGATAGAAATAGCATCATTTTCCACCGCAAAAGCACTAATATAAGTAATCACGTCTTTTTCGAGTGAATCGCCAGTGGATTCCGTAGCCAGAATAACATAGCGTTTTGAATTTTTTGAAAATTTAGCTAAATATTCTTTCCAAAATTCAGGGTGATCTTTATTGATATGTTTTAACCAGTCCAGCATAAATTATGAAAATTGGGTAAGTTGAAAAGTGTCTTTAATTAATTCTTCTAATTCTTTCATCGGAATCAGGGCATTTTTAAGTTTTTCTCTGTCAATTTTTGACAGTTCTTCTAAGTTAATATATTGCCCCGAATTTTCATTTTTCAATCCTTCTAAAGTTCTTATTTTCGTTAAAAACAAATAAGCTTCAGCGCAATTTAAATAAACTTCCGAGTGTTTAGGATCAGCAATAGCTAATTGTTTGAATCGGGTATAAGTATTGTTTATCCCTTTAATATCGTGACTTAAAATCAATAGTCGGGCACTGTCAATAAGTGGCATCAAAGCACGGGTTTTAATGTCAAATTTGTCTTTGTTAACGCCTTCTTCTTCCACAATGAATTTTTTGAAAAAACTTAGCGGAGAATTTTTTCGCAAGGCATCATTTCCTAAGAAATCAAAAAATAATGAGTTGTTGTTAGCATTCTCAAAAACAATATTATTGATAGCCGATTCTATTTTTTGCTCCCCGATAACTAATTCGTAATCAAAGAAAATACTACTCAGATTATCCGTATTTTCTCTTGTAGCATTCATCCAATTATTGTACTGTTTGATCCAGTCACTCAGGGATTTACACCACAACATGTTGCTTGCCATGTGTCCGAAAGGACAAAGCTCATATCCAATTTTTTCAAGAGTCTCAGTGGTCTTTTTTCCTAATTTTAAGAAATAATCTTTGACTTCAATATATTTATTTTGAGGAACATCTTCAAAAACCAAAATACTATCCTGATCAGTCAGTAAAAGTTGTTCTTTTCGTCCCTGACTCCCAATACTCAGCCAGACATAACGAGCAGGAGGGGAGCCTAATTCTAAAATGGATAATTCGACAGCACGTTTTAAAATGGCAAAGTTAATTTCGCTGGAAATATTGGTAATATGCGTTAACGGAATATTTTTTTGAATAGAAGACTGAATTAAATTTGTCAGACGATGACGAATTTCTTTCAGTTCATTAGGCGATAAGGAACGTTTGATTTCTTTGATTAAAACACCAGGGTTACTTGCTTGAGCAGCAATCAAATCGTGTTCGGAAATTACGCCCTTAATAGTTGATTTATCAGTTCCGTCAACGGTTACACATAGATGAGTAACGTTGTTTTTTAACATTAATAATTGAGCTTCTGCCAAAGAAACATTTTCTAGAACCGTAACTACAGGCGAAGACATAATATTGCTAACCGGAGTATTAATCGGGTAGCGGCCGGTTGCAATTTTAGAAGCCAAATCGGCATGAGTGACAATTCCGATTGGACCATTTTTTTCAAAAATAATAACGTTATTTTTTAAGGATTCGGCCATTAATTGGGCAACTTCCTGAGCCGTATTGTCTGAAGTAGCCAAAAGTGGCGTCGTATTATAAGCTAAAGTTTGAAAAAACTGCACTTCCGATTGTTTTTCAGAATAAAATCCGTCCGAAACTAAATTTCCTTTCGAAGAACGGTCTTCGGGTAAATTGCTGGCAAAATTTTCTAATAAAAAGTTTAAAACCTCAGAATTATTCGCGAGTAAAGGTTTGAAAACAGCAATTGGAATGGCGTAAACCAAACTTTCTTCACGGGCTTTAGCCGTTACTTTATAATTATTTTTGGCAAAAAATGGTCGTAAACCAAAAATATTTCCTTCATGGCATTTGTCTATAATATTTTCTTCGGCATCGACAATTACCGAAATATTAATCACACCCGAAGCTACTACATAAAAGCTATCATGCAGCGAATCATTGATTTTAAATAAAGTTTGTTTTTTTTCTAAATTAACTACGCGAATATTGTTAGCAATTTCAGTCAATTCATCAGCGGTCAACTGATTAAACGGCGCGTAATTTTTTAAAAAATCGGCAATTTGTCCGGTAATTATATTCATGATATTTTTCTAAAATATAGCAGTAAAATTAATAAATAAAAGAGTTAAAATAAATTTGTTTTGGTCTAAAATAGTTGTTTTACAAAAATGTTTTATGTAGTATTTTGTGTGTATTATTTGTAACGCAATTTGGCTAAAATAATTTTAACAAAATGTGAGCATAGAAGCATTTCAAGAATTTACTAAATTTTCTATTTTACATAATATAAATTATAGTTCACTTTTGTAGTCAGATATTAACTATAAAGTTTAAAAGATGGCTCTAAACCGTTCAACCCTTGAAAATTATGTGTTATTAATGGATTACGTGTTAAAAATGCGTAATACAGATTTCAAAACTAAGACTTTTTTAAAGAAAATCCGTCCATTTTGTGCAACAACTTATTTAAGTGACAAAATATTTTTTTGTCGTGTTCGTGGCTCTAAAACTGGAATTTGTGTAAAACGTGATAATAATTCATTTACAGTAACTCAAACTGGCAATGTACACGAATTTATTTTTTATACAGATTCTACAAAATTATTTCTTCAAAAATTATTAAAACATAACCTTTTAATTCCTTAAATCATGGCTACTATTAAAGAATTGCATCAAAAAAGAGAATCCTTATTAATTCAATATGCATCATTAAAATATGATTTTGATGAGTTTATTAAAAATCCAGTTGAAACGGTTTCAATCGACCAAATTAAACATCAGTTAGATTTTACTTTTGGGGAAATTGAAAGAAACGATAATAAAATTAAACAGTTGGTTGTGGCTGAAATGGAACTGTTAAAAGCTTCCTTAAAAAATATGGAAATGCTTGTAAGGCTTCAAAATGATAAAGCTTTGGAACTTCCTAAATATCATTATTCAATGTTTAAATAAAAAAAAATATGTTTCAAAAAGTAAAATTTCAATTAGTTAAGGCTTTTCAGTTAAAAGAAGGTCAAGAATTTAAATTTAGTGACGGTTCAAAGTGGTATAGATGCATTGGTCGTAATGATAAATATGTCATTTATTCAATGATAAAATTCAATAATGATGGCGAATATTTAGGTAAAGAACAGTACACAATATCACTTTATAAAATGGTTTATGCGGTTTTATGATTCTCATTTGCTCCCAAAAACAGGAAATAACTTTGGGGCGGCTCCAACGCCAAGCCCGAAAAAGTTATTCTTGTTTTTGTGGTACGAATTAAAATAAATCGTTCCCGTTGGGTATAACGGGAACTTACTCACCCAACTTAATAAAAATATGATAACCTACAGGCAAAAACATCAATTAAAAATACAATCTAAGAAAACTCAAAAAGATAAAGTTTTGGTAAACATGGATTACTTAATAATGAATTTGGAAGGCACTCCTTTTGGTGAATTTGAAGCTAAAAGCGATTTTAAAAGTCATTCTTATGAATACGGAAGTAGAACCTTTAAAAATCGTGCGGATATTATTTATAAGGATATAAAATTAGGTACGCTTTTATCCTGTCCTCATTCCTCAGTAATAAGCGAAGATTTAGCACAATTTCAGTTAGAAAATAATCTATTTTATACAATTCCGGAAAATCAATTAAAAGAAATATTATTACAGTTCTGTGATGAAACAAACTACAAATTTAAAAGCGTTAATCGCTTGGATGTCTGTTTGGATAAGAATGATAGTAAAGCTACCTATCGAAAATTATACAGTGATGTCGTTGGCGGTGCTTATCTTATATCAGGTCGTACAAAAGCAATTAATTCTTATTATGAAACTTATAAGGGAAAAAGCGTTTTAAATGGTTTCCAAATTGGAAAAAGAACTAGTGAAAAACTTATAAGATGTTATAATAAAACGCTGTCTTTACAATTAACCGAAAAGCCGTATATAAATGACTGGTATCAACAAAACGGATTAAAAAATGATGAAGTTTGGCGGTTTGAATATCAGTTAAACAGTCGTTTTTTTAGGGATTTAAAGGAATTTTCTAAAGCTGATGAAGCAACAACGGAGTTAATGACGTGGGGAATTTTCAAAAAGGAAAATCTTATTGAATTAGTAAAAATTGCAAATAAAGGTTTTTTTGAAATTCGGGAAAATACAGGATTAAGCCAAATTAATAAAGAAAAAATTGCTTTAGAATTATTTGATTTTGAACAGCTTCAAAAAAATATAACGTCCTACCCTCCTATTATTAAGCGTGTTAAGCGCGCTATTTTGTCAAGTACAACCATTAAAAAACGGCTTGTTAAGTCTTTGTTTCGTGAATACTATTCAAATAATCAGGATATAAGCTATATAGTAGCTATGAATTTGGTTTTAGAAGAAATCGACCTTACAACAAATAAGCCGTTAATAAATTGGTTTAATTCGAAATTACATTTTTATCTACATGAATTTCGATTAAAAGAAAAGATTGTACAGGTCTTTGATTTTGATTTATTCAACGAACACAAACTTTTATTTTTATAAGCCATGAAAGACGATGTTACAAGCCAAAAAGTTACAAAAAAACAGTTAATGACAATTTTATGTGTGTCTTATCCAACTGCTTTAAAAGAGTATAGAACCATTTTAGACTGTCTTAATTTGAAAAGGAAATTTCTTACAATTCAGGATTTAGTTATTTATGGAATACTATAAAAAAATGTAAAAAAATGTAAAAAAATATAAAGAAATGTAAAAAAATGTAAACCCCTTTTTTCAATCTTCATAAACCTTTGTACAACAAAATTGTTTAACAAATAAAATAATAAAATGAAAATTGCAAGTATTACAGGGGTTACAAACTCCCAAGAATTAACAGTTACAAAGTCGATTAGCGCTTTAGTTTTAGCTATTGATGGATTGTCGCTTTCAGCTTTAACAACTGAGAAAATCAGCGTTTACATCGAGCGTGCAAATGGTTCTAATATCATTCTAGCAAACAAAATTTTGCTTAAGGATTTTATTTTGGCTAGTACATTCGGTTCGGCTGCTACTCAATCAGATGCCACTTACGAAACTATTGCTTTGTGTGAATTGGCAGAGGATGGCGGAATCCAGTTAGGAGAAAAAGAAAGCATTAAAATTCAATTGGATGATTTAATTGCTGCTGCGGTTACTTATGATTTATTTGGTATTGAGGAGCCAAAAACATCACATCGTCTTTATCAATTTGAATTGAAAACAATAGCTTCAGAGGAATTTTCTAAAAAAATTGATGTTGCGGGATTCGATTTGGCTGTTATGACTGTTTCACCAACTGTTAGCGATATACACTATCGTTATGTGATTGGTGGTGAAAAACAGGTTGTGAAGTATTTACCGTTTGAATTACAAACTATTTCAAGAGATTTAGACCCTATTCAGGCTCTAAATGGAACAGCTATTTTACAAGGTTTAACCGATAGAGTTACTTTGCCATTGGTAGAGCCTGACAATCATCTTTATGTTGACCAAATTGAAGTGAATAAGGCACAAGGTGAAGTAGTTAATTTTGTAGTTCGTTCATTAAAAGAAATTTACTAATGGGATTCTTCAAGAAATTAGGCTCTAAACTTAAGAGGGTCATTTCTCTTAAGAATGTAACCCGTGCGGTTACGGGGCAATTTGGTGCAATTGGTAAGGATGTTATTAGGGTAGCAACTACAAATTCACCTGCGGAAAATCGAGCTTTAAAAGCTGCTGCGGAAGCAAAAGGACAAGTTTATGTACCACCACCAGTTAAAACTGTTGAAATTCCTGCGCCAATTGAAAGTATTTTAAATGCTCAGGGTTCAAAGTTTGCTGATAGTACGGCTAAAGCTTTATCACAAAATGAAACTGTTCAAAATGCCACTTCATTTTTAACTAAGGTAGGTGTTCAAACTTTTTGGGAAAATAACAAAAAGTGGCTTTACTGGGTTATCGGTTTAATCTTCGCTTTGATTATGTTTCTTACATTCCGTTGGGCGTTCCGTTCTGCAAAAGGTGGAAAACGAAGATAAAAGAAGAAGAAAATACAATCGTATTTATTTAGTGATTTTTTTAATAGATACGATTGTAATTCTTTTAAAAAAGTTAAGTGAGTTAATTATTAATATTCAACAAATAATGCATTAAAATGGCAAATTATAATATGCAAAAGCCAACACATTGGCAAGGCAATACACAGCATTCCTTTGCACCGTTCAAAAATGATTATTACGCTCGTAAAAATGGTTCGGGTTCAGGTCAAAGAAAAAAGGATTTTGTTAAACATTCAGGCGCAAAGCATACTACTTACACGCCTGAAAAGGGAAACAACAAAGGTCAAAAACAGTACTTAACTACTGGTTGGAGACTAAACGGACGTGAATTGATTTCAATACGTGCCGTTACTACTCAAAAATCAAAAGAATCTGAAAAGGGTTGGTTTGGTTCTGTTGCTGTAACTTTCACGAATACCAAAACAGGAGAGCATAATTTTTACTGGGGTATGATGGAAAAAAGAACAGGCAAAGTAGTTGTTCAGGAAATGAGTTTTGTAATGAATCCAAAAGCCAAAAACGGCGGTTATTCAGGAACTTTTATACAGTAATTCATGTTACGTTTTTTATTGAAATTCTTACCCCTTATTATACATGAGGGGTTCGAATACCTAAAGGAAAAAAGAAAAGAAAAAAACTCAAAAACTAATTGATTATGAAAAACTTAAAAGGAATTATTTCAATCATAGGAGTAATTATAAAATACGCTGCTGTTTTTACTGCTGTTATTAAAGGTTTGCAACTTGTTGCCGATGAATTAGACAAAATTGATTTAGGCAATGAAGAAACACCGGTTAAAAAACGAATAGAGGTAAAAGATGAGTAGTTTTTTAGGTCGTTCCGATTTGGCTAGAGGTGTTCGGAACAACAACCCAGGGAATTTAATATATACCTCAATCGCTTGGCAAGGAAAATTAGCTTTATCGCAAAATACGGATAAGAAATTTGAGCAGTTTAAAGAAATGAAATTCGGTATTCGTGCTTTAATCTTGGATATTTTCAACGATATAAAAAAAGGAAAAAACACGGTTCGAAAATTAATTACTGAGTTTGCACCGCCAAAAGAAAATAATACAGAAGCTTATATTAATGCTGTTGCAAAAGGTGCGGGAATTTCTTCCGATGCTGTTTTTAAAGTAGTTGATTTCGATTTGATTTATTCAATAGTAAAAGCAATTATAAAGCATGAAAACGGTGCGGATTCTGCAAAAGTATTAGATTCTGACATTTTAGATGCTTTTGATTTAGTTGATATAAAAGAACTTAACGGGGTTGTTGTTAACCTTAAAAAAGGTCGAAAATTCAACATTATTTTAGTGCCTGTATTGCTTTTTTTTTATACTGTTTTGTCGCTTACAGTCTAAAGAAATCGAACAAAAGAAAGTAAATTATTAATTCAAATTATATTAAAAAATGGAAAAGTTAAAAGAGTTTTACACGAACAACAAAATGATTGTTTTAGTGGTTGGTGGATTGGCTGCGGTTGGTTTACTTTGGAAAATCTTCAAAAAAAAATAGTTAAATATGGCTATCGATAGAAATTCAAAAAAACCGTCTGATAATGGCGGTTTTTTGGCTACTGTTGAGCGTTATTGGTTGGTTTTGTTAGGTTTGGTTATTGGTTATCCTATCATAATGCGTTATTTTCAGGATGCAGGAACAAAGGACTTAATTAATAAACAGGAAGAACAGGAAAAAGTTTTGGCTTCTGCTGTACAAAATCCTGTAACACAATTACAGGAACTTAATAAGATAACCACTAATACTTATTATCATAATATTGCTAGGGATATTGCAGTAGCATTTGGAACAGATGTTTTAAATAAAGAAGCTAGTATATGGACTTGGTTGTCAAATCCTAGTTCATGGACTGAAAACGATGAAAAAGCTTATTTAGCTTTGTTACCTATTGTTAATTCAGGTCAACAAAAAGTTATAGTACAGTTGTATTATGTTTTAACAAGACGAGATTTAAACTACGATGTTAAAAAGTATTTAGACAAAAAATATTTAGATAAATTACCATTATTCAAATAATTATGAATACAGAAGAAAAAAACAATTATGTACAGTACGTTAATCGTCACGGTATTGTTAAAGCGAAAAATGTAATTTTTGAGGATGACGGAACGACAACCCGTTTTACTGTTGATGGTATAGATGAGGAATTTTTCATTTTTGCAATCTATCAAAATAACATTCAAAGATTTTGCGTGGGTATTGACAATCTTGAGAATACGGATATGTTAGGATTTATTAATGCTAATATGGTTGATTTGTCCAGCATTCCGCCCTATGCTTTTTTACAATCTCAAACAGTAGTACAATTCAGTTATAATAATGAATATGTACAAAATTATAAGTTTGGTGCTGCATTAGATTCGGGTCCTTCTGATTTGCCTTTGGCTGCTGATACTGATGATTTGAAATATTTGAAGTCATTAATGAAAACGCTTTATCCTGCAAATGTTTTTACTTTTATCCCTCATAATGTTATGTTTTTAAATGGTATTCCTTATGGAAACGATCAGCCTAATTGTTTGGGGGTAAATAGTAATACTTGTTATTTTATGAGATTTTCGGTTAATGGAAATTTAACTTTAGATAATGAATTGTCGGTTTTTAAAACTCGTGATGGTTCTTATCCCTCTTTGTATTTTTCTAATGATGAACCTGAATTTCCTGTTTTATTTTCGGGTTGGTCGCTTTCGGGTGCTACTATGATTTTTGCAAAAGGTTATAAAGTTGTTTCTGATTTGCCTTTGTGGGTTTAATGGGTTAAATTATGGCTAATAATACCCCTACTCCTTATCGTGTTGTTATCTTTCATAAGGATAAGCAAAATTATCATCCTATAGAATTACAGTTTGTGAAATCAATTTTTTATACACACAATTATTGTAAAAAAATAGGATATGATTATCATTATATGAATATTTACAACAGAAAAACAGGCAAATATTTAGGACGTCAATATTTTGACAAATACGTAATAGATAAACCCCCTTATTAATTGGGGGTTTGTTTATTTTAAAAGAACAGGTTTATTATTAATTCTCTCTAGGAAAAACACAATATAAATTTTAAATAAAGCCAAAGTTTGAAAATGTAGTTAATTATTAATTCTCTCTAGGAAAAAGACAAAGTAATTTCTTAATTTGGCACAATGTTTGGAAAATCTTATTAAACAATAACCTACTAAATTTTATATTATGAAAAAAATTACACTATTACTGTTGTTTGTTACTTCTTTTGGTTTTTCTCAGGAAAAAGTTAAAGCTTATATTCAAAAAACCGAAGTTATAAGCTTTGAACAATATGATTTGATTAAAAAAGTAAATGAGTATTATCCTGATATTTTAGTTTCGAAAGAAGTTAAAACTAATTTGGTTTCAGATTTGACCGAGCAAAAATATTTAGATACTGATTTGGTTTATACTTTACCGACTGATTGTAAAGTTTATTCTGTAAAGATGGTTTCAACGTATTTGTTGAATTATGATTATATTTTAAAAGATGATACATATATTTCGGGGTCTGTTCGTCTTTTTAATGGAAATTATATAAGGACGTTGTTTAAATCAAAAGGAAATACAAGGATTGTACAGTATTTTATTAATGGTAAATTAATAAATGAAGTAAAAAGCTAAAAATAAACCCCTGAAATATGGGGTTTTTTTATATCCTACAAAAAAATATTAAAATTGTTAACAACTTCTTGGACGTTTTATTTGTTTTTTTATAAATTATAGTTCAAACTTCAATAGGTTGAAAATCCTGTTTTTTTGTTGCTTTTTCTCTTTTTTTGATTCTTTCATCCATATATGTTTCATAAACTTTATTGTATCGCAACAAATATCAAAGAAATTTCTACTTTATTTTCTTATTTTTATAAGTAGAAATTTTAAAAAAAATATTGTGAGCTTAGAAATAATAATTGTTTTAGTTATCATGGTATTGACGCTGTATTTATTCGTAACTGAAAAATTTGGTATCGATACAGTGTCTGTTATTGTTATGATTCTATTAATGGTTAGCGGTATTTTGACTCCTCAGGAAGGTTTTGCGGGGTTTACTAATCCGGCAACAATCACCGTAACAGCAATGTTTGCCATAAGTGCAGCTGTTTATAAATCAGGTGCATTAAGCAGAGTTGTTATTTTACTTAATCTCATTGGTAGAAAAAGTTATTTGCTAACTATGGTGAGTCTTATGCTTATTTCAGGAACACTTTCTGCTTTTATGAATGATACAGCTGTTGTGGCTATTTTACTTCCGGTAACGCTTGATGTAGCCAAAAAAACCGGAATTAATCCGTCAAAATTATTAATGCCCTTGTCTTTCGGGGCTTTGCTTGGTGGAATTTGTACGCTCATTGGAACTTCTACTAATATTTTGGTAAGTGGTATTGCTCAAAATGAAGGTCTTAAGCCTATTGCTATGTTTGAAATGGCACCGGCCGGATTGTGTTTTTTAGCTGTAGGAATCGCTTATATGACTTTTTTCGGCAGTTGGCTACTTCCTAATCGAAAAGAAGAAAATTCTCTCGCCAAAGAATACGGAATCAGTCAGTATGTAACTGAAATTATTTTATTACCCGAAGCAAAATCTGTTGGTGGTACAATAAAAAAATCGCCATTAGTCAAGCTTATAGATATTAATATTATTCAGGTAATTCGAAACGAAAAAGCATTAGTTCCTTTTCCGGGACTTGTTTTACAGGCTTATGATGTGCTTAAAATAAGTTGTGATATTGAAAAACTTAAAAGCTTATTGGACTATGAAGGCATTAAATTGAAAGCGGATAAAAAAATTGAAGATGAAGATTTGCTCAAAGATGATCTTATTTTAGTAGAAGCTCTTATTCCGAGTGGTTCTAAGATGGAAAATCTAACGGTAAAAGAATACAATTTTCGTCAACGTTTTGAAGAAGCCAATGTTCTGGCAATTAGGCATCGTGATGAAATCCTTTATGATAGTTTTAGTAAAGTTGAATTAAAAGCCGGAGATGTTTTGCTTATTACGGCATTTAAAGAAGAGATGATAGAATTGAAAAAAAGTGATGATTTAGTAATTATTTCGGAAACAGATCATCGTCCTTTTGATTTAAAAAAAATGCTCTACATTGTTTCAATTGTTGCTGCTGTTGTTGCTTCGGCAGCGCTTCATATTGCTCCTATTGTACTCACGGCCACTGTAGGAGTTGCTGTTTTAATTGCGCTGAAATTTTTAAAAACCGAAGAAGCTTATCAGTCCATTAACTGGAAAGTTGTATTTATGTTGGCCGGAATTTTGTCACTAGGAACCGCTTTGGAAAAAACAGGCACGGCAACATTATTGGCATCAGGATTAGTAAAAACGCTCGGAACATTTGGTCCTCAGGTGCTTTTGTCAGTTTTTTTCGGTTTGACCTTTCTTTCTACCAATTTTATGTCTAATAATGCAACAGCAGCAATACTTACTCCCATAGCTATCAAAACCGCACTTGAATTAGGAATTGATTCGCGCCCTTTTATAATGGCAGTCGCTTTTGCTGCTTCACTGAGCTTTATGACCCCAATGGGTTATCAGACTAACACGATGATTTATACTCCTGGTAACTACCGATTCAAAGATTATTTAGTTGTAGGAACTCCGTTAAATATTATTTTATGGATTTTGGCAACCTTAATTATTCCTTACTTCTTCCCTTTTTAGCTGATTTTTAATTTTTTCGAAAAATAAAGAAACCGATACAAACTGATGTTTATACCGGTTTTATGATTGAAAAAAAATATTTTTTATTTCGCGGTTTTATAAGTTGTTTTTCCGTACCAGGCTACTACAGCTAAGCAAATTAGTGGTAAAATAAACGAAAAATTTACTTCAGGGATAAATCCGAAAAGTTTAATATCCGAGAATCCCGAACCACCCCAGTCTAAAATACTTCCTTGCAAAACAGGCATTAAAGCTCCTCCTACGATGGCCATAACCAAACCGGCGGAACCAATTTTAGCTTCGTCACCCATGTCTTTTAAGGCAATTCCGTAAATCGTTGGGAACATAATCGACATAAAAACAGAGATACAAATCAGAGAAATTAATCCCGGCATTCCTTGTAATACAATAGCTCCCGCTGCACAAATGACACCTCCGATTCCAAATACCATCAATATTTTAGAAGGATTTGTGTTTTTCATAATAGCTGTTCCAATCCATCTTCCTAACAAAAACAATAGCATTGCCGCAATATTATAATAGGTTGCCGTGAGTTCTAAACCAAAAGTTTTGTTGATGTTATCGACATATTGAAAAATAAATGTCCAGCACATAATTTGTGCTCCCACATAAAAAGCCTGGGCAACAACACCGTATTTGTAATTTTTATTGATAAATAATTTTTTAAAAGATTCACTAATAGACATCTTGTCTTCGTGTGGTGTTTTAGGCATTTTGGTGAAACAAATAACAATTAAAATTGCCAAAACAAAAAGTCCTAATCCGATGTAAGGAATACTGATAACTCCTAAGTCATTTTCTCTGATAGCGGCTAATTCGGTTGATGTTAAAGCTTTGAAAGCTTCAGGGGAATAATCATCGGACTTAATTTCTTTGATTACTAAAAACTGCGCCATCACTAATCCTGTAATCGCACCAACGGGATTAAATGCCTGTGCAAAATTTAATCGTTGTGTGGCTGTTTTTTTATGACCTAAAAAAAGGATCAACGGATTGGATGTCGTTTCTAAAAACGCCAATCCGCAGGTGATAATCCATAACGAAAAAAGGAAAAATGTATAACTTTGATAATGCGCCGCCGGATAAAATAAAAAAGCGCCAGTGGCATACAAAAGAAGTCCTAAAATAATTCCGGATTTGTAACTGTATTTTCTAATGAACAAAGCTGCCGGCAAAGCCATAAAAAAATAGCCAAAATAAAAAGCAAACTGAACTAAAGAAGCCTGCATATTCGACAATTCGGGCATTACTTTTTTAAAGGTCGAAACCATTGGCGTGGTTAAATCATTGGCTATTCCCCAAAGCGCAAATAAGGTCGTGATGATAACAAATTGTAAAGCGTATTCTTTGCTCACCACCGCTATTTTTTTTACGGTAGAATGTTTCTTTTCGGTGGTATCCAGCGGGCTAATCCCAATTAATTCCTGAACGTGATTCTCATCAGCGATGACGGTTGTTTTTTCAAGTGGCATCATGTTGTTGGTTTTTAGGTTATTGGTTAAAATGTTTTTCAGAATTTCTTTTTTGTTGTTCAAAACCATCTAAAAAATCTTTGATTTCCGCAGTTGAAATCACTGGATTTGCTCCTTCGTGCTGTGCTACAATTGCTCCGATTGCACTGGCAAAATTGATGGCATCCTGCGGATTATTTCCGCTAAGCAATTGCGTGATTAAGGACGCTAAAAAGGAATCTCCCGAACCTACGGTATCAACCACATTTACTTTGAATCCGGAATTGCGGTAGAATTTTTTGTTGTAATACAAAATAGCACCATGAGCTCCCAAGGTCACACAAACGGTATCAGTATTGGTTTTTTCGGCAATAAAAATGATATTTTGCTCTAATGATTTAATTTCAGAACCCAAACCTTCGCAGATTTCGTAAAGTTCCTCATCATTAAATTTGATAAAATCAGCAGCATACAACAAATCCAGAATGTTTTTCTTGGTATAATGTGGCACACGCAGATTGATATCGAAAATTTTGTATTTGGCCACAGCCAATAATTCGGCTAAAGTATTTTTGGAAACAGCATCTCTGCAGGACAAACTTCCGTAAACTAAAAAATCGGCATTCTCAACAATAGTGGTATTTATCGAAGAGTTTTCGATTTTATCCCAGGCTGACGGATAATGAATATCGTATGAAGCGTTGCCTTTTTCATTCAAAATTACATTTACAATTCCCGTTGGATAATTCTTTTTTACGGCAACTCCATCAGTATTAATCCCTAAATTGTTTAGATAAGTTGCTAATTTTTCACCATTAGCATCGTCACCTACTGCGCTAATCATTGCCACTTCTCCACCAAGGGCTTTTAGTCGGGTGGCAACATTAAGCGGAGCTCCGCCAATTTTTTTATGCTCCAGAAATACATCAAAAAGGATTTCTCCAAAACAAACTGCTTTCAATTTTGTCTCCATAGTTTCTTATTTTGTGTGTGATAAAGTATTGTGTAAATTGTTTTTATAATGTTTACTAACCATTTCTTTCATAAATTTCAGACTTCCTTTGGCTAAATCTTCCGAAGTATATTTAGAAGGTCTCCATAGAGATGTTGGTCCGATTAATTCACTAATTTGAGAGGAAAAATTCTCTAAAACCAACGATCCCTGATAATTAATTTCGGCTAAAGCTTTGAAAAAATCATCCCAATGCACGTTTCCTTCTCCGATCATTCCTCTGTCGGATTCGGTAATATGAATGTGTTTTAAATTTTTACCGGCACGAATCACCGGATTGTAAAAATTATTCTCCTCGATATTCATGTGAAAAGTATCCAGATGTAATCCTAAATTTGGATTTCCAATTCTTTCAATAGTATCTAAAACTTCAACTGCCGAAGTATAAACGTAGCTTTCATAGCGGTTTATAGGTTCAATAGCTATTGTGATATTTTGTTTAGAAGCATAATTGGTTATTTCGCTTAATACCTGCTCAATAATTATTTTTTCATCTTTTGTACAAGGATTTCCTGTAAATGTTCCAATTGCCGAATGCAGTACACCTCCTAAAAAATCACCATCCATTTCGGCAACTTTATCAATTGCTTTTTTGATGGTTTCGGTCGCTTTTTCCGGGTAAAAAGGAATGTGGCAATCTTTAGGTAAATTAAAACCACAACGTCCCTGAATTCCCTGTTCGTCCAATTGCTTTTTAACATTTTTGGCATCAAAATCTAAAGAGTGCGGTAAATTGATTTCGAGCATATCAAAACCATATTCGGCGGTTTTTTTGATAGCAAAAGCTCCTCCTTCTGCAGTCCAGAAAGGTATAAATGATAAAATTGAAGTTCCAAAATCAGGCATATTGTATGTTTCTTTTAATTAAAAAATGGATTTAAGTTTTGTTGTTTATTTTTTACGTAATGAATTGTTTACGTTTTAAAAAAGCCACCATTCGGTTTTTACACCAATGTAAGATCCCCAGCGCTTTTGATTAATTTGTAAAAAAGGAGAATAATTATGGTCGCGGGCATAATCATTGTATCGGGCAACAGTAGCCACTAAGCGAATGTGAGGACGACTCCAGGGATCTCTGTTCCCTAATGGCGCGATGGTAGGTACTAATGAAAATTTCCACATACTGGCTTCGGGATTATCACCGTCTTTTCTAACGGCATAATGCACTTCCTGAATTAAATGGAACCAATTGGTCACATAAAAAAAGTTACGAAGGCCCATTACAAAATCCGTTTTTTGATTATAAAGTTGGTTTCCATTAAAATATTCGTCGGTATTGCTGCTTGCCGAGCCACCTTTACTTTTGGTAAAAACACCGTAACCATTGATGCTGAATTTGTTGGATAAATTCAACAAAAAATGTTCTACCGCTGTAAACGAATACGCATTAGTGTATTTTCCGTTTTCATCCGGTGCGCCATAAGTAGCCCAGGTAAAAGTGTTTCCATTGTCTCCACCATTTGCAATCCCGGTACCGAAACGGGCAGAAATTTGGTTAAACGAACCCGGTTTAACTGTTTTAAAAGGGTTGCTGTATTTGATTCCGGCCACCCAACCTTTATCAGAAGGAAAATTTTTAGAGGCTTCACTGGAATTTTTAGACACATAATGAAATTCTCCTAAAAGTTTAATTACGGCTTTATTTTGCAAATGAATACTTTGTTCTCCAATCCAAACCATACGTTGGCGAATAGCCGGGTTTGTTGCTCCTGCTACTGTAATTTGGTAATTATAAGGATAAACATTGGTGGAATCGGCAGATGCAGGCATTAACATCGTCAACTCGGTGTTTTTATATTTTACTCCAAATCCTTGTGATGAATGGTCGTCAAAATAAAAATAATCGCTAATATGAATGTCGTCATAACGGCGAAAACGGGAGCCCGCCCAGGCCGACCATTTGCTTCCCAGAATATTAGTTGCTTCTATATAAGCTTCCGGAAGAATAAAAGTCAGTCCGTTATTAGAGCGACTGCTAACATTGCCAACAAATTGTCCGTTAGCCGAATACATCCCTAATCGCACCTGAAAGGTAACATTAGTACTGTCACTACCAATTTTTTTAGGTGTAAAATGAATCGCCGGCAATAAATCGATATAATCGGTTTGTTCCATACGACCTCCTAAAGACCCCTGTCCCGAAAGATTTAAAGGTTTCCACATATTCCCTTCTCCGTTTGGCGAAAGTCCTACTCCTATTCGACCTGTAGTTCCGAGTGAAAAATTAGAATTAGTAATCACCACTTGTGCATTCATTTTCACCATCATACTACATACAACCATCATCCAAAAAATGTTTTTAACCACATAAGGATAACCTAATTCACTAATTTTTTCCATGCTTATTTTCCGGTTTTAGAATGAAAATTTATTAAACGTCATTTTGACTATTGTTTTTCAAATGTATAATTTTATTTTAATATAAAACAAAAAAATAGCCTATTTTTTTAATATTTTGTAATATTATAAAACATATATTACAGATATACTATGTTTAATTATTAAATAAAAAGAAATTCTAAGTTAATTATTATAGCGTTTATAAAACGTTTATTAATAAAAATAAAGAAGTATATGAAAGCTGTTATTAAAAATTTATCGTTAAATTTGTACAATTACTAAACTGTTTTATATCTGATACGAATGAGTACCACTTTAAATATCCAGGCCGAAATAATCCCTAATATCTCTGTTGACTGTGTTATTTTTGGATTTGACAAGAACAGCAAATCCTTAAATGTTTTACTTATTGAACG
Organism: Flavobacterium daejeonense DSM 17708; assembly: GCF_000425425.1. Taxonomy (GTDB): domain Bacteria; phylum Bacteroidota; class Bacteroidia; order Flavobacteriales; family Flavobacteriaceae; genus Flavobacterium; species Flavobacterium daejeonense. Next base: position 102,925 of record NZ_AUDK01000007.1, on the reverse strand, counting down.
ATTTTTAAAACTAGAAGATTCAGAAGTTCCTGCGGTGAATGATTATGTTTTGAGAGGATTTCACACTTTTGAAAATGAAACTATTGACGATACGGCTAATCGGGTTTTGAAAGAATTGACCGGTTTAGAGCATTTATATAAAAAACAATTCAAGGTTTTTGGCGACCCCAACCGATTAAAGAATGAAAAAGATATTATTTGGGCCGAAAACGAGCATTTCAACCGAAGAACCATAACAATCGCTTATTATGTATTGTTACCTACAGATGCTTTTCAGTTGGAAAACAATCCTTATAAACCCAAATGGTTTCCGGTGAATCAATTGCCGGAACTGGGTTTTGATCATCAAAAAATCATCAATGAAGCTTATGCTGATTTGAAAGAAAAAGTATTACACAAACCGATTGTTTTTGAATTGTTGGCGGATAAATTTACCATCAAAGAATTGCAGGATACTTTTGAAGCTATCTTGGGCGTGGAAATTGACAACAGAAATTTCAGAAGAAAATTAATTACCAAAAAATACATCATTGCGCTGGATGAAAAACAAACTGGTGTTTCTAAAAAACCATCTCAATTGTATATGTTTAGTAAAGATGTGTATCAAAAAATATACAAAGAAAGTTATTTGATTAATATTTAAGTTTTTTAGCCACAGATTTAAGGATTTTTACAAATTTTCTGCTCTGATTTTACAGATGAACAATCAATCATTAGCAAACAGCTTGTGATAACAAACACACTTAAAAAAATCTTTCTAATTCTGATTGTACTTTTCTTTATGACCATTTAGTTTGATTTTGAAAGCGTAAAAAAGGAACTCGTTTTTACTGTTTGCTTTTATTTTTTCTCCAAATATAACAACTTTGTTCAAAGTAATCCATTTCTTATTGCAAAAAACTAAACATAAAAAAACCGATACATTTTGCATCGGTTTTGATATTCTAGCAGAAAATTATTTTACAATATCTTCTGTTTTTATCTTTTTATCCGGACGGATAATCATTCGCAGAGAATTGTCTTTGGCGAAATAAGCAATCATCCAGTTGTAGAATGTTTTTACTTTATTTCGATATGTAATCAACGAAATAAGGTGAATAAATAACCAAATCATCCAGGCAAATGTACCTTTGAAATGCATTTTTGGTTTTGGCAAATCAACCACCGCTTTTGCTTTTCCAATGATAGCCATCGATCCTTTATCAATATATTTAAAAGGAACCAAAGCTTTTTGTTGCATAGCATTTTTAAAGTTTTTAGCCAAATTGACTCCTTGTTGAATAGCAACCTGAGCTACTTGCGGATGTCCGCCCGGGAAAGCTTCATCGTTAAACTGAATACAGGTGTCGCCAATAGCAAAAATGTTAGCCGTTCCTTCAATTTTATTAAAGGCATCCGTTTTTAAACGTTTTCCACGTCCGTAAGAATCAGCAGGAAGCCCTTTAAATTCGCGCGCTGTAACTCCGGCTGCCCAAATTAAGTTTTTAGTCTGAATGGTTTCTCCATTGGCAAAATGAACCATATCATCTACATAATCCACCACGTTATTATTCAATTTTACTACCACACCTAAATCGGTAATAGCTTTATAAGTATCTTCCTGGGACTGCTTGCTCATTGGTGTTAACAATGCCGGAGCACCATCCACCAGATAAATATTACTGGCGGTAGTCTCCAGTTCAGGATATTCTTTTAAAAGGATATTTTTACGCATTTCGGCAAACATTCCCGAAATTTCTACTCCTGTAGGTCCTCCACCGGCAACTACAATCGTTAATAATTTTCGACGTTTACGAATATCTTTGGTAATCGCTGCTTTTTCCAGATTTTTCAAAAGCGTATTACGCATTACGATGGCATCGTTCAGGGTTTTCATCGGAATCGCATTTTTTCGTACGTTTTCCATTCCGAAATAACTCGTCTCTGCTCCTGTTGCAAAAACCAATTGATCGTATTTTAATTCGCCATTACTAAGAATTACTTTATTTTCGGCAGGAACCACTTCGATTAATTCGCCTAAACGAAACTGAAGATTCTTTTTTCCTGCGAAAAATTTTCTAAATGGATAACTGATACTTGATGGCTCTAAATAGGCAGTTGCTACCTGATAAATAAGTGGTGGAAAAAAATTGTAGTTATTTTTATCAACCAAAGTAACATGTACTCCATCCTGATTCAATAGTTCTTTTGCCAGATTCATTCCTGCAAAACCGCCTCCGATAATTACGATTTCCATGATTTTTACAATTTTAAATAACATCTTTTGTTAGTTGTCAAAAGATGTTTTGTTTGTTTTTAGTTCTTTCGTTTTTGTTTTTTTTCTGGTTTTTCTGTTGGCTGGTTTTTGTTATTCAACAAATGGTGTGCTAGTATTTTTTCAATCAGTTCATCTTTGGTTAAATGATGAAAGACCGTTTTAATTTTTGTTTTTAACTCGGCATCAAGCTCATGATTGGGCTTGGTTTTAAAAATTTGTTTTGCCCAAAGCAAGGTGTTGTTATCCTCAATACTTACCGTTGACGGTTTTGCAAAAGCTCTAAACTGAATTCCTAATTCCTGTTCAAAATCGGTAATTTCTATTTCTTCTTCCGGCTGAATAACAGTTAATGCTAATCCTCTGGCTCCTGCCCTTGCCGTTCTACCGCTACGGTGAACATAAGTTTCATAGGTATCCGGTAAATGATAATGAATCACATAAGCAATGTCTTTGACGTCGATTCCTCTGGCAGCCAAATCGGTTGCGACTAATATTTTGATATGTCCTTCACGAAATTGTTCCATAATTCGGTCACGAATTCCCTGTGTCAAACTTCCGTGTAAAGCGCCTGATGAGAAACGATTAATGGCTAAATTTTTAGCCAGTTTGTTCACTGCTGCTTTGGTTTTGCAGAAAATAATTCCGCATTCGCCTTCTCTGGAATTCAAAAAATGCATTAAAACTTCCAGTTTTTCAATCGGATCTACTACAATGTACTGATGATCAATTCCCGGATTAGTCAGGGTTTCTGTTTCTGCACTAATTTGTAATACATTTTTATGCAAATAATTTTGAATCAGCTGCTTGATGGTACCGGGCATTGTTGCCGAAAATAAATACGTACGGTGTTTTTTAGGCAGTTCGGCGATAATTTCGTCTAAACTTTCTTTTAAAACACTTACCATTTCGTCGGCTTCATCCAGTACTAAAAATTGGGTTTCTTTTAAACTTAAGGCTTTTCGTTGCAATAAGTCAATTAAACGCCCCGGAGTCGCTACTAAAATATGTGTAGGCTGACTCAATCTTTCGATTTGTGGTTTAATTGGAATTCCGCCACAAGTAGCAGCTATTGAAATTTCCGGTGTTTTTTGGGCAAAAGCCTCTAAATTTTTAAAAACCTGATGTCCTAATTCTCTGGTTGGAACTAAAATTACAGCCTGAATTACCGGTTTAGAACTATCAATGAGTTGCAAAATAGGTAATCCAAAAGCAGCTGTTTTTCCTGTTCCCGTTTTAGCCAATCCCACCAAATCATTTTCATTTGCTAAAAGCAAAGGAATCGCCTGTTCCTGAATAGCTGTAGGCGTCACAATATTCAAATCGTTTAAAGATTGAAGTAAAGCGGCTGAAATTCCTAAATCTGAGAATCTTTTGGACATTAGTTTGTTTTGTTTTTAATGATTAATCTTCGTCTTCATCAGGTTCGTTCATGATCTTTTCACGATACTTTTTCCCGATTAACAAAGTCAATTTTTGTTTGTAATCATCCACCAGCCATTCACGGTAGTTTTTACTACACTGACTTAAACATTTGGCATAACGCTTAATTCGGCATTCAATATCATCGTCTAATTCTTTAGACAATAATTTGGCTTCCTGCAAAGTTTCGGTGTTATAGACGCACATGATTGCATGTTGATCCAGAGATTTATCCAAAACCACTTTAGAACGTAAATTTTGTTTGATAGCTAATTTATGTTCTTCATCTACATCAAAAGTTACGTCTTCGGTATTAGGAAACTTAGCTCTCAATTCAGGTGGCATGCTGTATTTAAAATACATCTCGATTTCGGCATCGTCACGTAAATTTTCCAAATAAAATTCAGGTGATTTAAAAATGTGTTGCCAATTCACCGGCTCGCTCCACAAACCAAAACGAGCAGCATTATTTCCTAAGTCGATAACGGTAAATTCGTCTTTATGAGGTAATTTTCGCGAACCACGCCCAATCATTTGGAAATACAAAGTCAAAGATTTTGTAGCACGATTTAAAATAATCGTTTCTACCGTTGGTTCGTCAAAACCGGTTGTTAAGATTCCAACCGAAGTCAAAATGGCATCTTTAGTATGCTTAAACCAATGTAAAATTTCCTTTCTTTCTTCGTTACTGCTGGTGTTATCCAAGTGACGAATTTCATAACCCGCTTCTCTGAAAGTATCATACACATACAACGAAGTGTTGATCCCATTATTAAAAATTAAGGTTTTCTTTCCTAAAGATCTTTCGGTATAAGCATGCAGTAATTTTTCCTGCATTAGGGTGTTTGTATATAAATCATCCGAAGATTTAACGGTATAATCTCCATTGATTCCCACTTTTAATGAAGTCAAACCTACGTCATAGCTGTAAGTAGTGGCGCGAGCCAAAAAGCCTTTGTCTATTAATGAACCAATGGTGTCACCAACGATTAATTCGTCATAACTTTGATTCATTGGTAATTTTATATTAGAACTCAACGGAGTTGCCGTTACTCCTAATATAAAAGCATTCGCAAAAGAATTTAATAATTTCCTAAACGAATTATAGTGCGCTTCATCAATAATAACTAAACCAATATTGTCTAATATCAGTTTTTCGTCATTAATACGGTTTTTTAAAGTTTCGACCATTGCCACGAAGCAGGAAAATTCGTCCTGATCCGGTAAATCTTTAACTTTAGAATTGATGATTTTATTTTTAACCCCAAAACCTTTCAACATTTTAGAAGTTTGTTTACACAACTCAATTCGGTGAGTTAGTACCACAACTTTTTTATTGTGTTTGGACAGGTAACGGCGAACTATTTCTGAGAATATTACGGTTTTTCCACCTCCGGTAGGCAGTTGGTATAATAAATGGTGTTTTTCAGGTCCGTTATCAATACGCTCAAAAATTGCGTCGATATCCCCCTGCTGGTAAGCATAAAGTTCTTTTTTTTCTTCCTTTTCTATTTCTATCGTACTTTCGAACATTTGTTTTTGTTGAATTTTTGCAAAAATACGGTTAAAAAACAGTTATCTTGTTATATTTAATTTAAATTATTAACTCAATTTGAAATAATTTGATTTACAAGGCTCTCAATCGTTAATTTGCGCTATAATCTGCAAAAATTCTTTCTTATTTTTCCATTTTTGCTCGATTGTTTCCTGAAATATTGCATTCAAACGGCTTCTAAATTCACTCAAAATGCCATTTTTTATTAAAAATTGTACCGCTTGATCAAAAGAATTGAGCATACTTTTATAAAAAGCTTCCTGTTTAATGGAGTTTTCCGCCGAAAAAGTCTGCGCAATTTCAATATTGTAGAGCATTATATCAGCAATAACAAAAGGATCTACGCCAAGAGTTGTAAAATGTTTGATGAACTTTTGAGCCACCGAACGGCGCATTTTAGCTTTTTTAGTTTTTCCCATCGGAAAATATTCGTTGGAAATTTTGAGCTTGGCTTCCTGCAAACGTTTTTCTTCTTTTGGATTAAAAACAAAGTCGTAATATTCTTTTACAACCGCAAATTTTTCATAAAGTTCCATCAGTTGTTCCTGAAGTTGGTCTTTGTCTAATTCGCCTAAATACTTTTTTAAATCCCTTTTGCTCATTATAAAAATTTTATGATTGCAAATGTAAATTACTTTAGTGGTTAATAGCCATAAAACAAATGTTATTACTTACTTTTGACTATAAAATAAATCACTTATGCTTAAAACTTTTAAAATAACAGCCATCCTTGAAGGGATATCTTATTTAGTACTTTTTACCAATATGCTTTTTATAAAGCCTAATAATTTTGAACTTTACCATAGTTTATTGTTTCCAATTGGGATGTCACACGGAGTATTGTTTATTGGTTATATTATTTTGGCTTTTTTATTAAAAACACCACAAAATTGGAATGTAAAAGATTTTGGGATTATTTTAATTGCTTCGCTCCTTCCTTTTGGAACATTTTATGTAGAAAAGAAATATTGTTAATTGAATAGATTTTGCAACAGATTAATTGTCTGCCATTTTAATCTGTTGCAATTATTATAATCTGTTTTTAACAAATTCTATTTCTGTTTTTCCATGTGCTTTAGGTTTGCCGTCAGGTCCTAAATTAACCATTACTGCTTTGTCAATTGTAATAATGGTTTCTCTTGTCATCATATTTCGTACTTCACATTCTAAGGTAATTGAAGTAGTTCCAAAATGAACCACATCAATTCCTGTTTCAACAATATCACCTTCTTTTGCAGAACTGGTAAAATTTATTTCAGAGAAATATTTAGTTACAACTTTTGAATTCTCAAATTGAATGATTGAATACAAAGCTAACTCTTCGTCTATCAATGACAATAGTTTTCCTCCAAATAGGGTTCTATTTGGATTCAGGTCTTCAGGTTTAACCCACTTTCTGGTATGAAATCTCATAACTTTGTTAATTACTTACATTAAAAGAATACGTTCTTGTTGAATATTTTTTTTAAATTTAAGAAAAAGATAAGTCATGAGCCAAAGAGATCGTTTTTTAAGAGAGTTTAGAGGTGAAGCAATAGGAAGTGTTAGTAACCAATCTTCAGCAGATGAAATTTTTCAAAATGAAGTCCTACGACCCATTTTAAAACTTCAAAATGATTTATTTATCGCTTCTTTTCATAATTACATCAGTAAATACAAACGTGATTTTTATTTCCTGAGTGTCGAAAAAAAATTAGCCACTATCGAAAATGCAATTCAAAAAGACATCAAATTCCGAAATGCATTAAAAGGGATGATTATTGCTTTTTTTACCGTTGAAGAATATATGAAGTATATCAAAAACTCATCGAGTTTGAACAAAAGAATGATGAACATGCTTATTGAAAGATTAAAGAATCAAGTTCAGCTATTTGAAAAAAGTATGGTCGAATAACTTTCAAAAGCAAAACCAAACAAAGTTTCTAAACTTTTTAAAACTGTTTTAACCTCCCCTTTTCTAACCATCCGTTTCAGAACTACGCTGTTGTGGACTACTATTTACAAAAATATACAGATGCCTTTTTGGGGTATTTACAGAATGTTAAATAATTGGTTTCAAAAAGTATTTTTTGAGGCTCAAAAATGAATTATCTGCAACAACTTTAAGGCAAGTATTATGTTTTTGTTAAAAGTAAAATACTACATTCTATTTATGAATTTAGTATCGTTTATTTTCTTATAATTGTTAAAAGCAAAGTTATGAAAGAAAACTATTTGAAGTGGTATTCTCCTCATTTGGGCAGAGATACCGAGATGCTCGTTTTTGGACATGCGGGTTATCCGGTGGTTTTATTTCCTACTTCTATGGGGAGTTTTTACGAAAACAAAGACTGCGGATTAATCGAATCGGCAGGCTGGTATTTAGAACAGGGACTGATTCAAATTTATTGTCCGGACAGTATTGATAAGGATAGTTTTTATAACAAAAATATTCATCCGATACACCGTATTGAAAATCACAATTGGTATGACAAAATGATTTGTCATGAAGTAGTTGAAAAAATCCGATTCAATACTCCAACAGCAAAGGTGGTGATGGCGGGTTGCAGTTTTGGTGGTTATCATGCGACTAATTTTGCTTTCAGGCATCCGGGTTATGTGAGTCATTTGTTTAGTATGAGCGGTATTTTTTCTATCAAAAATTATCTGGATGGTTTTTATAATGATACTGTTTTTTATCATAGTCCGGATGATTATTTACACGGACTCAATGATTATGAATTATGGAATATGGACATCGCTTTGGGAACTTCCAATTGGGATATTTGTCTGGACGCCAATTTAAAAATGAGTAAAATTTTAGCAACAAAAAACATGGAACACTGGCTGGATATTAAACAAAATCAATCACACGACTGGCCTTTGTGGAAAGAAATGTTTCCGCATTATTTGTCCCGAATTAAATTTAGCTAAACAAATTAACCAACAACTTCGATTATAAAGTATTAAAGAAAAAAACATGAAAAAGATTGGAATTCTTTTTGGAATGGAAGATACCTTTCCACAGGCATTTATTGACAGAGTGAATTCAAAAAGCGTTGATGGAATTATTGCTGAGGCGGTTTCTATAGATAAAGTAATTCAAAATAAAGGCGGCGAATATGCCGTAATTATCGACCGGATTTCGCAGGATGTACCTTTTTATCGCGCCTTTCTTAAAAATGCCGCTTTAACGGGAACTAACGTGATTAATAATCCTTTTTGGTGGAGTGCTGATGATAAATTTTTTAATAATGCTCTGGCAGATACTCTTGGCGTTCCGTTGCCTAACACTGTAATTCTTCCTTCTGCGGAACATCCTACGGATACGAATGCGAATTCATTTCGAAATTTAAAATATCCGTTAGACTGGGAAGGAATTTTCGATTACATAAAATTTCCGGCTTATATGAAACCCTATGCCGGTGGTGGCTGGAAGAATGTATATCGACTGGAAAACAAGGATGAATTTTGGCAAAAACACAAAGAAACCGGACAATTAGTAATGCTGCTTCAGGAAGAAATTGTTTTTACCGAATATTTCCGTGTCTATTGCCTGGGATGTAAGGCGGTTAAAATTATGCAATACGAACCCCGTAACGAACCGCATTTGCGTTATGTTCACAACGGTCCTCCGGTAAACAAAAAGCTTTTGGCAACTATTAAAGATTACACTATTCGACTTTGTAAAGGCCTGGGTTATGATTTTAATACAGTCGAATTTGCAGTTCGTGACGGAATTCCTTATGCCATCGATTTTGGAAATCCCGCTCCCGATGCTGATGTTAATTCTGTTGGAGAAGAAAATTTCGAATGGGTAGTTGAAGAAGCTGCTAAAATGGCAATCGCAGCGGCCAAAAAACAAAAACCGGGAAAAATTAACCTGACCTGGGGAACTTTTATGCAGGAGGCTGTTGCAGCCAAATAAGGAACTTGAGAAAAGAAAGAGAATGAGAAAATTACCTGTTTTTACACTGGGTATTGAAGAGGAATACCAAATTATTGATCCGGAAACCAGAGATTTGCGCTCGCACTTATCCAAAATTGTTGACGGAGCTAAAATATTATTAAACGAACAAGTAAAGGCCGAAATGCACCAGTCGGTGGTGGAAGTTGGTACCAATATTTGTAAAAATGTAAAAGAAGCCGAGTGCGAGATAAAATTTTTAAGGACTAAAATAGTCGAACTCGCCGACAAACAAGGACTCATTGTTGGCGGAGCCGGAACACACCCTTTTTCAAAATGGCAGGATCAGGAAATCACTGACGATCCTCGCTATCACAATATTATTAATGAATTGCAGGATGCTGCCCGTTCCAATTTAATTTTTGGGATGCATTGTCACGTAGGAATTGAAAGTCGGGAAATTGGTCTGAAATTAATCAATCAGGCTTGTTATTTCCTGCCGCATATTTTTGCGTTATCAACTAATTCTCCTTTTTGGGAAGGAAGACAAACCGGATATAAATCTTTCAGAACTAAAGTTTTTGATAAATTTCCACGCACGGGATTGCCTGAATACTTTGATTCTGTTGCTTCTTATGATAACTTTTTGGAAACTCTGGTAAAAACCAATTGTATTGATAATCCAAAGAAAATCTGGTGGGATTTACGCCTGCACCCTTTTTATAACACGATTGAATTTCGAATTTGCGATATGGCACTAACGGTTGAAGAAACTATGTGTATCGTATCTGTAATTCAGGCTATTGTTGCTAAATTATATCGTTTAAATACTCAGAATTTAAAATTCAACACCTATCGTTTAGCTTTGATTAAAGAAAATAAATTCAGAGCCGCCCGATACGGAATTGAAGGCAATTTGATTGATTTTGGTTTGCAAAAAGAAGTAGAAACAAAATTGCTGGTTTTAGAATTATTGGGTTTTATTGATGATGTGGTAGATGAATTGGGTAGCAGAGAACATGTTAATTATGTACATGAAATTTTGAAAAACGGTACCGGTGCCGATAAGCAATTAGCTGTTTTTAAAGAAACAAATGATTTGAAGAAAGTAGTTGATTTTATTACTTCTGAATTCACTAAAGACTTATAAATTAAATTATTAGCGTATCTTTGAGTCATAATTTAAGGATTGAATTCAATGAAAAAGAAAAGCATAACTGTCGCAATATTAGACATGTACAATGGCGAGCCTAATCAGGGAATGCGTTGTATTATTGACATCCTCAATCGATTTACTCCTTTTGTGTCTTTCAAAATTTTTGACGTGAGAGGAAAGTGCGAATTACCTGAAATTAAAAAATTTGATATTTATATTGCTACGGGTGGCCCCGGAAATCCCTTGGAAGGAGACGGAAGTTGGGATTTGAAATTCTTTGAATTTATTGACTCGATTGTCAAATGGAACAATGAAAATCCCATAAAAAAACATGTTTTATTCATTTGTCATTCCTTCCAAATGGCCTGCAAACACTTTGGTTTAGCCGAAATTACCAAAAGAAACGATACTTCATTTGGTGTAATGACCATTCATAAAACTAAAGACGGACTTAAAGATCCTTTATTTGAAGGACTGGCCGATCCTTTTTATGCCGTGGATTCCAGAGATTATCAGGTGGTACAGCCTAAATTGAGTGTTTTTGCTAAAAAAGGTGCAAAAATCATTTCTCTTGAAAAAATAAGAGATCATGTGCAATACGAAAGAGCCATAATGGCGGTACGCTTTACGGATCATTTGGTGGGAACACAATTTCATCCCGAAGCCGACCCGATTAGTTTTCTTTCACATCTTAGAAATAAAGAGGTTAAAGAAAAAATCAGAAAAATGAAAGGCAAACGAAAATTTAGAAATATGCTCGAAGACTTAGTTGATGATGATAAGATATATCGAACTAACGAAACATTGATTCCTAATTTTCTTCGTTCTGCCATTACTGACCTGATGAAATCCAAAAAAATCATGTCTAATTGATTATTTTATACTAATATAATATCGGAACACTGATTAAACAGATTAAAGAAATTAACACAGATGAAAATTAATAATTTCTTTTAATCTGCTAGATTAGTATCATCTGTGTTCCTTTTTTTAACAATCAAAACTGTATGATTTCTAAATATAGAAAATTATTCAACGAGCAATTTACCACAGAAAAATACGAAGCTTTAAAACAGGATATTGCAGATGATTTTAATTATGCCCCTACTTTTCGGATGGCAGAAACACCATTTTTCATTTCTAATGAATTGAAAAAACAATTATTAGAAGGCTGTGATAATGTTATAGCTTTAATTCAACAAGATGATTTTAAAATATTAACAAATAAATCATTAGAATTAAATAAAACTGTTCCTAATGAAGACAATCATACCACTTTTTTAGCAATTGATTTCGGAATTTGTGAAGAAAACGGAGCTGTTATTCCTAAATTGATTGAAGTACAAGGATTTCCTTCTTTGTTTAATTATCAGATTAATTTATTTGAAAAATTCAAAAAACAATATCCGTTTTTAGAAGAACTAACGCCTTTTTTGGGTAATATCAATGCGGATGATTTTTTGAAAAATTTAGAAACTGTTTTTTGCAACAATCATCCAAAAGAAAATGTTGTTTTATTAGAAATAGAACCGGAAAAACAAAACACCAAAATTGATTTTTATTATTGTAAAAGAGATCTCGGAATCCCTTTTGTTTGCGTTACCGATGTTATTAAAAAAGGGAAAAAATTATTTTATAAAAACGAAAACGGAGAAGAAATTCAAATTAAACGTATTTACAACCGGGTGATTTTTGACGAACTCGACTTACGTTCTGATTTAAAAATGAATTTCAGCTTTTCCGATGAATTAGAAATCGAATGGGCCGGACATCCTAATTGGTTTTTCCGAATCAGTAAGTTTATTTTACCAATGCTGAAAGACAAATATTTTATCGAAACTACTTTATTGAGTGAATTAAAGGAAATTCCGGAAGATTTGGAAAATTATGTTTTGAAACCATTGTTTTCCTTTTCGGGTTCCGGTGTCATTTTTCATTTGAAAAAAGAAGATATTGAAGCTGTTATAGATAAAGAACTTTACATCCTCCAGAAAAAAGTCAATTATTTACCTATTGTTCAGTCACCTGACGGAAAAGTAAAAGCCGAAGTGCGAATGCTGTATATCTGGAAAAAAGACGATACTGCTCCCACTCCGTTTTGCAATTTAGTTCGCTTGAGCCGCGGCGAAATGATTGGCGTAAAATACAATAAAGACAAAGACTGGGTGGGCGGAACAATTGGTTTATTTGAAAAATAAAATTGTTTCTGAGATTTAATCTTTACAATTTATTGACAATTACTTTTGCCAGTTTATATCCTAGAATTTTTGTTCATCGGCAGAAGGCCCGTAACTTCCCGGCAGCGGAATGTTGTTCAAACGGTAATAAACGCCTAATTGCGCACGATGATGCGTTATTTGGTTCAAAGAATGTCGGATTGCACCATATTTGTTCCATTCATTTAAGGTTTGTCCGTTCATTTTAATTGCCCAACTTGGTTCTAAATCTTCTTCAGATGCTTTTTCCAGAGCCGTTTTTCCGGCGGTATAATCATCATCTAATTTTTTAATCAATTCTTCTTTTGATCTCAGAATAGTTGGTTTGTATTCATTTTTTCCAAAATCTAGTTCAGAAGTAGTTAAAATCACTGCCGGCCAGGCAAAAACTTCCACAATATGCGTGGCAAGCGGCATCATTTTAAAACTTTTTTCATGTGGCCTAAAGTCATTTTTTCCTTCCGGAAAATTTTCAATAAACTTTTTTGTGGTTTTGTACTCCTGATCTAACTCACTTTTTAAGTTTTCTAATGTGTTCATTATTTATCTTTTTTAGGTTATTTTTTTATGAATTTTTTAAACAAAACCGGACAAACTTTTTCCATCGTTTGAGGTTCATCTACATTCCAGTTAAAATCTAAAATAGGATAATTTTCATCAGTGGTTTTAAAATTTTCATAGTCTATATAAGCTTCCGCCTCTTTGTCGGTCACTTCTTTAAAAGCATTATTTCCTACATACCAAAAGCCTTCAAAATCATAGGTTTTTGACTCGTTGTCCACTAAATTTACCAGATAATCCGGGTTTTCCAAAGTTTTATAATAAGCCTCTTTTCCGCGTGAAATTAACCAACATCTGAAATAATCAAAACCATCATCGGCGCCGCCATTACTGATGATATAATTGGCACACCATAAATTAGAAGTATAAGAATCAAACAATAATTTATCGGTTCTTAATCGAAAACCAATCATTTCTTTTGGTGAAAGTCTTTCTAATTCAGTAGTCAGGTAAATTTCCTGATCTTCCTGATTACTTGTTTCTTTCAATGATTTTTCAATAATTTCCCAATAAAGATTTTCATCCAGCATTTCATTTGTTGCTTTAAAATGAATGGAATCCAAATTAATTTTTGGCATTTGAATAGTATCAGAACTTACAAGAGTATCTTTTAGTACATCCTGATTGTTTTGACCGTAATCAATTGCTGAAAACATTAGAAAAAAGGAAAGAAAATAAACAGGTGATTTCATACTGAGATATATTTGAAACTTTTAAAATCCAGTATAAAATTAGTCTATTTTATTTTTTATATGAATTCCTTTAACATAAAAATCAGGATTGATAGTCACTTTTGAATTTTTGTCAATATTTGTTTCGTATTTCCAATTTGTGTGTGGATATAGCCATTTTTCTGTATCATTTACTATTATTTTTACAGGCATATTAAAATCAGCAACACAATTTGTCCAACAGTAAAATAATTGCTCTTTTTCAAAATAATATTCTAATATCGGAATTCGGGTATCTCTTAAATATTGGTTGAAAAACGAGATTAAATCTAAGTTTGTTTGCTCACTGATATAATTTTCAATTTGTTGTGTATTTACAATTTGATGATAAAAAATATTGTTTAAACCTCTTAAAAGCGCTCTCCATTTTTGATCGTCATTAACAATTTGACGCAAAGTATGCAGCATATTTGCCCCTTTGTAATACATATCGGTTGAACCTTCCTGATTTACATTATAAATTCCAATAATTGGTTTGTCATTCATAATATTTTTTCGAAGTCCGCGTATATAAGCTGAAGCCGCTTTTTTACCATAATAATATTCCAGAAAAAGACTTTCGGAATAATTGGTAAAACTTTCGTGAATCCACATATCGGCAATGTCGCCATTGGTAATGCTGTTACCAAACCATTCGTGTCCGGATTCATGAATAATGATAAAATCAAATTTTAATCCCCAGCCGGTTCCGCTTAAATCTTCGCCCAAATAACCATTTTTAAAACCATTCCCATAAGTAACGGAACTTTGATGCTCCATTCCCAAATAAGGCACTTCTACCAATTTATAGCCGTCTTCATAAAAAGGATAAGGGCCAAACCAATATTCGAAAGTTTTCAGCATTTTCGGAACTTCTTTGAATTGTTTTTTGGCTTCCGCCAAATTGTCTCTCAAAACATAATAAGTACAGTCTAAAATTCCTTTTTCGCCTTTAAATTTTTCAGCAAAAGAAACATAATCTCCAATATTGATATTCACATTGTAATTGTTTATGGGATTGGAAACATACCACTCATAGATTTTGGTTCCGTCTTTTTGTTTTTTAATACGAAGTAAACGTCCGTTAGAAATATCGGTTAAATCTCCCGGAACGGTAACATTTATATACATTTTCTCTACTTCATCATACAGATGATCTTTGTTAGGCCACCAAACACTGGCACCAATTCCCTGACAGGAAGAAGCGATGAAAGGCTTTCCGTTTTTGTCTTTGTTCCAGCTAATTCCTCCATCCCAGGGTGGATTTACAGCAACTTTTGGTTTACCGTGATAAAAAACCGTTATTTCTTTGCTAGTTCCTTTTTTTTGATTGGATTGCAAATGGATAAAATACGCATTTCCATCTCTGTTGAAATTTAATTCAACATTATCCTGAATTACTTTATCAATCACAAGTGGATTTTGTAAATCAATTTGCATCAAATTATATTCCTGTAATACTTGATATTTTATGCTATTAAAACCTGTAATTGTGCTGTCTAACGGATTTACTTTTACATCTAAATGATATTGTTTGACATCCCACCAGACTCTTTCTTTTGTAATGCTGCCACGCAAACTATCCTGTCTCGAAAACGAAACTTCTTTTTGACCTAAAAGTTGTTGGGCCTGTGTTCCTTTTGCAGAAAAAAAGAATACAAATAAGCAATAGCAAAAAAATCTCATACGTTTACAAATAATCAGTGCAACTTAGTCACCTTATTTTGTTCAACTACTACCGTATAATCAGCTATTAAACGATCGGCATACTCGTTCAGTAATTCGGCTACTCTGGCATATTTTTTCGATTTCACAATTAAACCGGCGTGGTATTCTAAAGGTACCCGAAAACAAACTTCCGGATCTGAAAAATCACTTAAATCCGGATGTTCGTATTTAGATAAAGTCAACACAATTCCGGCATATTCCTGTTTGATTTTAGGCAAATGATATTCTTGCTTTTTAACCAAGGCATCTTCTATTTTAGCCCATTCTTTCCAAAGATTAATATTTGAAGCTGCTTCGACCATCTCGGTAATATGAGCACCTCCAACCCGTGAAGAAGTTTCCAGAAAATAGATTTCTCCGGTTTCATGGCATTTTATAAATTCCGTATGCGCCACTCCGTTTTTTAAGCCAAAACCTTTTAAAACCTGCTCGTTAATCTTTTTTATTTCAATGTCATCTTCGGAATCATAAGGGATATTAGCCGTTCTAAAAACGCCTCCACCCTGAGTAATTTCCATAGGTGTAGCCAAGTATTTAGAAGTAATACTAAAGAGCAGTTGATGGTTTACAATCAGGCTGTCACAATGATAAACGGCTCCGGGTTTAAATTGTTCCACTAAATATTTAAAACGGTTATCTCCCATTTCAAGGATATGAGCCCAAAGCGTTTCCTTATCATAAATCTTAATAATTCCTGTAGCCGAAGCTTCCGAACGGGGTTTTAAAACCCATGGTGGAGAAATATTCTCTGTAAAAGCATTGATATCGGCATCGTGAAATAAGGAAGAAAATACAGGAATAGCAATTCCGCAATTTTCAGCCTGCATACGCATGGCTAATTTATCTCGGAAATAACGTCCTGTAGTTTGTCCCATACCGTCAATTCGGAGATTTTCTCTCAGATAAGTGGCTTTTTCGACATCAAAATCGTCCAAAGCGACAATCGCATCCACCGGATTAGATTTCATTAAATTTTCTATTCCCAGCAGCAAATGCTCCAAATTCCATTCTGTATCAGAACCGGGCATATAGAAAATTTCATCTATAAATTCATGTGGCCAGGGTTTACTCCTTAATTTGTCACTGGTAACCAAATAAACAATGTTTCCCAGTTTTTTTAATTGAATTAAAAAATCAACTCCTTTAAAATAATTTGAAATACAAACAAAGGTTTTAGCGTTTTCCATAAATTCATAATTTTTCTATGAATTTAGTCAATAAATGGACACCAAACGCAGTTGCATGTTTTGTTTTTGCAAATTCATCATCAACAAATGCAACACCGGCAATATCCAAATGTACCCAGGCCTGATGCTCTTTAGTGAAAAATTCCAGAAATTTAGCCGCACTTATAGCTCCGGCAACTGGTTTTCCGCTAAAATTTTTCACATCGGCAATTTCGCTTTCAATATCATTTTTATAACAATCCCATAAAGGCAATGGCCATAAACGTTCGCCAATGGATACCCCTGTTTGTTGAAGATATTTGGAAATAGTTTCATTATTACTGAACAAAGCTGCGCATTCATAGCCAAAAGTTGCCACACTGCTTCCGGTAAGAGTCGCTACATCAATCAGGTATTCCGGATTGTAATTTTTTATCAAATAAGAAATTCCGTCGGCTAAAACCAAACGCCCTTCCGCATCGGTATCAATTATTTCTATCGAATTTCCGCTATAACTGTAAATTACATCGCTGGGTAAAAAAGCCTGATTATCGACTGCATTTTCGGCACAGGGAACAATAGCGGTCACTTTTACCGGTAATTGCAAATCGGCAATTAAGTGCATTGCTCCAAAAACTGCTGCTCCTCCGGCCATATCACATTTCATGTGTACCATTCCGGCGGTTTTGATATTTAATCCTCCGGTGTCAAAGGTGATTCCTTTTCCAACCAATCCGACGTGTTTTAGATTTTTTCCCGCATTTTTAGGCACATAATTCATAATAACAAATTGAGGTTCTTTTTCGCTACCTTTTCCAACAGCTACAAAAGCCCCTAAATTTTGCTGAATCGCTTCTTCTAATCCAATAATTTTTACGTCAAACCCCAATTCATTTCCTTTGTCCTGAGCCCAATTAGCCAAATATTTAGGAGTAATTTTATTGGGAGGTAAATCAACTAAGGCAAAAGTTTCCAATTGCGCATTCGCAATTTTTACAGCTTTTGTAATCGATTCAGAAAAATTATTTGAAGAGAGAATCTTAAGTTCAAAATCGGGATTTAAAAACGGATGTGCTTCCTTAGTTTTATAATGTCCTAAATTGTAGGTTCCTAAAAACAAACCTGAAACAGTGGCTTCAACTTGTTCTGCGGTAAAAACTTCCGGTAAAAACAAAGACACATCGTGAGTAAATGTGTCTTTTTCTTTAAATGCAATTCGTCTGAAAATTGTTTGCAGCGATTTATAATCAATAGTTTTTCCTAAACCAATGAATAAGTACAAATTTCCATCCTGTTCCGTTAAATAACTACTGTCCTTTTTTCCATAAAAAACGGAAGAAGGCACACTGATTTCTCCAAATTTAATCGGAATCAGATTTTTTATACTGGTTTCGAAAACAGGAATTAAAACCGTTCCTGAGAAATTTTCTAAGCTATTAATTACGATGGTTTTCATCTAGTTGTCTTTAGTGTTAAAAAAAAGCCATTCGATTGCTTTGGGAAATTCGTCACTCCAGTACGCTTCGTTGTGTTTCCCTAATTTATTGATACTGAGATTAATTTTCATTTTATCATCAACAAATTCGCTTTCCAGCATTTTGTTTTTAAAAGCATCCACCTGATCAATCATGGTTTCACTTTCATCACCTCCGGCATACAAATAGATTTTTGTATCACCAAAATCTTCATGATTTCTAAATTTAATTTTTGGAGAAATCCAAAGCGAAGGTGAAAAAATCATCAGTTTTCCAAAAACTTCCGGATGTCGTAATCCTGAAAAAATACTCACCAAAGCGCCCATAGAACTTCCGCCAATTCCGGTAAATTCCCGTTCTTTTTTGGTTCTGAAATTGCTGTCCACATAAGGTTTTAGAGTTTCAACCAGGAATTTAATGTATTTTTTTCCCTGCCCTTTTCCTAAAAGCGTTTTCCCTACATTGTATTCTTTAATACGGTCTTCTTCAGCATGTTCGACAGCAATAACAATAATTTTCCCAATTTTATATTCGGACATCACAGCCAGTTTTTTATCAATTTCCCAATTACCGTATTCGGCATTTTCGTTGAATAAATTTTGAGCATCCTGCAAATACATCACCGGATAACTTTCGTTTGAAGTATCGTAATCATGTGGCAACAAAGCCCAAACTTTTCGGGTTGTATTCAATTGAGGAATTTGAAATTCATCGGAAATCAACTGAATTTGCGGTAAAAAATTTGGTTTAAACGGCAGCCAGTTTTTTCTCCAGCGAAAAACGTGTTCTTTTTGTATTCCGGTATGCTGACTGGTCGAACGATTTTCTGTTCGTTCTCCGTTTTCATCTATTTCTACGGCACTCCAATCACCTTTTGTAAATTTATACAATAGGGTTTCGGGATAATTAAAATCATGGGTGAATTTAAAATGATACAATCCTGTACCCATTTTTTCCATCATAAAATCTTTATCCTGAGTACGCCAGTCATTAAAATTTCCTGAAATATACACCGGGCGAAAATCATCTTCGTCGGTAGTTAGTATTATATGTAATCCTGTTTCTATTTTAGTATCGATTAAATCTTCAGAAAAATGTGTTTTGTCAAAAATCATAAGTCCTTGTCTCTAAATGATTAATTTCTGTGGTAAATATAACGGATTGCTTTTTTTTGAAAAAGTAAAAACGAGTCAATAGAGGAAATTTAATCTCTAATTGACTCGTTCTAACGATAAATTAACACAAAATATAGATACTATTTCTGACGACTCTTTAAAACATTAATCACATCGTCTAATTTGTAACCTTTTGCCTGCAACAAAATCAAATAATGAAACAATAAATCGGCACTTTCTCCTAAGAATAATTCTTCATCATTATCTTTAGCCTCAATCACTACTTCAACGGCTTCTTCACCTACTTTTTGGGCGATTTTGTTGATTCCTTTTGCAAAAAGAGAAGCTACATAACTTTTCTCAGAATCGGCATTTTCTTTTCGGGATTGAATAGTTTCTTCCAATTCAGAAATAAAACCATAATTATTCTTGTTTGGAGTTTGCCAACAAGTGTCAGCTCCGGTGTGACAAGTAGGCCCTGCAGGTTGTGCCTGAATCAATAAAGTATCTTCATCACAATCGTTTTTGATGTCCACCAAATTTAAAAAGTTGCCACTTTCTTCTCCTTTTGTCCAAAGACGTTGCTTAGAACGGCTAAAAAAAGTTACTTTTCCGGTTTCTAATGTTTTCTGATAAGCTTCTTTGTTCATGTAGCCCAGCATCAAAACATTTTTGGTTTCGCTATCCTGAATGATGGCAGGAATTAATCCGTGGGCCAGTCTTGAAAAATCTATTTCCATTTTATTTTAGATTTTAGAATTCAGATTTTAGATTCTGACTTCTATATTGTTATTTTTAAGTTCTTTTTTCAAAGCCTTGATTTCAATTTCTTTGAAGTGAAAAACACTCGCAGCTAAAGCAGCATCAGACTTTCCTTCTACAAAAGTATCCACAAAATGTTGGATATTTCCCGCTCCGCCCGAAGCAATAATCGGGATATTAACTAAAGTAGATAAATGTGCCAAAGCTTCATTAGCAAATCCGTTTTTAGTACCGTCATGATCCATCGAAGTAAACAAGATTTCTCCGGCGCCTCTTTGCTCCACTTCTTTCGCCCAATCAAATAATTTAATTTTGGTAGGTACTTTACCACCTACTAAATGCACAATCCATTCGCCGTCAATTTGCTTGGCATCGATAGCAACAACCACACATTGGCTTCCAAATTTTTGTGCCAAATCATTAATCAATTGCGGATTTTTTACCGCCGAAGAATTGATAGAAACTTTATCGGCTCCATTTTGCAACAAAACTTCCACATCTGAAACTGCAGAAATTCCTCCTCCAACTGTAAAAGGAATATTAATTGTTGCAGCTACTTTTCGAACCAAATCAACTAAAGTTCGTCTTCTTTCTTCCGTTGCCGAAATATCTAAAAATACCAGTTCATCCGCACCTTCATCCGAATAAATTTTGGCTAATTCCACGGGATCACCAGCATCGCGTAAATCTACAAAATTTACACCTTTTACCGTTCTTCCGTTTTTGATATCCAAACAAGGGATTATTCTTTTTGTTAACATTTTCTTTCAGTTATGAGTTATGGGTTATGAGTTAATCCGGCTATACGCTTAACACCTAACTTTTAACTTCTAAAATATAATTTTCCAATTGTTTCAACGTAATTCTTCCTTCATAAATCGCTTTCCCGATGATAGTTCCTTCACAACCAATTTCGGCTAATTTTGGTAATTCGTCAAAAGTAGAAATTCCTCCAGAAGCAATTAATTTTAAACCTTGAGCCTGTTCTAAAATTTTGGCATACAAATCAAAACTTGGTCCTTGCAACATGCCGTCTTTGGCAATATCGGTACAAATTACATATTGAATACCTTTGCTTTGATAATCCTGAATATACGGAATCAAATCCTCATTGGATTCTTCCAGCCAACCCGAAACGGCAATTTTTTCGTTATTAGCATCCGCTCCTAAAATAATTTTATCCGAACCATATTCAGCAATCCATTTTTCAAATACCGAACGATTTTTTACCGCGATACTTCCTCCTGTAATTTGGTTCGCACCACTTTCAAAAGCAATTTTCAAATCTGAATCGGCTTTTAATCCACCACCGAAATCAATTTTTAATTTGGTTTGGGTTGCAATTTGTTCCAAAATTTTATAGTTGATAATCTTGTTTGATTTGGCTCCGTCCAAATCTACCAAATGCAAATATTCGATTCCGTGCGCCTCAAATTCTTTGGCTACTTCAAGAGGATTTTCGTTGTAAACAATTTTCGTATTGTAATCACCTTTGGACAAACGAACACATTTTCCGTCAATAATGTCTATAGCTGGTATTATTCTCATTTATTTTGTCATTGCGAGGAACGAAGCAATCTCATTCCGCTGATTTTTTAAAATTGTTATTGAAATTTTAAAGTTTCAAGAAAATTTCCTAAAATTTTCTCTCCTACATCACCACTTTTTTCCGGGTGGAATTGTGTTCCAAAGAAATTTTCATTTTCCAAAGCTGATGAATAAGGAACTTCATAATCAGTTGTGGCGATGGTTTCATTGCATAGCGGCGCATAAAAACTGTGCACTAAATACATGTATTCTTTTTCCGCTACATCCTTAAACAAATCCGATTTCAAATCATAAATCGTATTCCATCCCATTTGTGGCACTTTTACCTTAGGAGAAAATTTGATTACATCCACATCAAAAATTCCTAAACCTTTGGTATCGCCTTCTTCGGTATAATTACACATTAATTGCATTCCCAGACAAATTCCCAAAACCGGCTGTTTCAAAGTTGGAATCAAAGTGTCTAATCCACTTTCTTTAAGCATTTTCATGGCGTAACTCGCCTCTCCTACTCCTGGAAAAATTACTTTGTCTGCTGCTTTTATTTCGTCAGGATTATTACTCAAAATCGCTTTATAACCTAATCTTTCAATGGCAAAAATAATGCTTTGAATGTTTCCTGCTCCGTAATTGATAATTACTATTTTCATTATTCTAAGTTAGAAGTTAGAAGTTAGAAGTCAGAAGTGTTAAAACTTCCCTTTTCCAGCTTCCAGCTTTATTTTACAACATTCCTTTTGTTGAAGGTAAAATCATTTTTTCGGTATCACGTTTTACGGCTACTTTTATGGCTTTAGCAAAAGCTTTAAAAATAGCCTCAATTTTGTGATGTTCGTTATCGCCTTCGGCTTTGATGTTGATATTGGCTTTCGCTCCGTCAGAGAACGATTTGAAAAAGTGGAAAAACATCTCCGTCGGCATTTTACCTACCATTTCACGTTTGAATTCGGTTTCCCAAATCAACCAGTTTCTGCCTCCAAAATCGATGGCTACCTGTGCTAAACAATCGTCCATTGGCAAACAGAAACCGTAACGTTCAATACCTAATTTATTCCCTAAAGCTTTAGCATAAACTTCTCCTAAAGCAATGGCAGTATCTTCAATCGTATGATGTTCATCAACTTCCAAATCACCTTTAACTTTGATTTCCAGGTCCATTTGTCCGTGACGCGAAATTTGGTCTAACATATGGTCAAAAAAAGCAATTCCCGTATCGATGTTGCTCTTTCCGGTTCCGTCCAGATTTAATTTAATATAGATATCGGTTTCGTGTGTTTTTCTTGTGATGGAAGCGGTACGGGCTTCTAATTTTAAAAACTCATAGATTTTTTTCCAATCCATAGTTTGCAAAGCAATAACCGCATCCAGTTCTTCTCTTTTAGCGCTTATTTCAGAACTTCCTGCTCCGTCGCTAGTGTTTAAAAAGATGGCTTTTGCACCAAGATTTTTAGCCAGTTCCACATCAGTTAAGCGATCACCTAATACAAAAGAATTAGCCAAATCGTAATTTGGATTATCGATGTATTTAGTCAACATTCCTGTACGAGGCTTGCGTGTAGGTGCATTATCCTCCGGAAAAGAACGGTCGATAAAAATATCGTCAAACAAAACGCCTTCGTTTTGAAAAGCCTTTAAGATAAAATCCTGTGTAGGCCAAAAAGTATCTTCCGGAAAAGAATCTGTTCCCAAACCATCCTGATTAGTTACCATTGCCAATTCATAATCCAATTCGTTAGCAATTTTAGCCAAATATTGAAAAGCTTTTGGAAAAAACTCTAATTTCTCCAAACTGTCTAATTGATATCCTTCCGGTTCTAAAACAATCGTTCCGTCACGATCGATAAAAAGTACTTTTTTCATTTTATTTATTTTTAAACACAAATTTCACAGATTTTCACAAATTATAAATCGCTGAAATTTTGTTTCTTTTGAATTTTATTTAAAAATTAGTTCTAATTCGTGAAATTAGTTTTTAAATTGACTGTAAAGCCTCCATCAATTTTTTATTCTCTTCAGCTGTTCCAATGGTCAAACGCAATGTGTTTTCACAAAGTGGCTGCGTGGTTCTGTTGCGAATCACAATTCCTTTGGCAATTAATTCATCGTAACGTTTATTGGCATCATCTACTTTGATAAGGATGAAATTAGCTTCTGTTGGATAGATTTTCTCAACAAAAGAAACATGATTTAAAACATCCAGTAAAGTATCTCTTTCTGTTAATATTGAGCTAATTTCTCTATTGATTTTCTCCTGATCGTTTAATCTTTCCAAAGCCCTTTGTTGGGTCAATTCGTTAACGTTATAAGGAGGTTTGATTTTGTTTAAAACAGCAATTACTTCAGTTGAAGCATAGCAAATTCCTAATCTAATTCCTGCCAAACCATACGCTTTTGAAAGGGTTTGAGTAATAATCAAATTTGGATATTGATCTAATTTTTCAAGCCAGCTTGCCTTATCCGAAAAGTCAATGTATGCCTCGTCGATTACTACAAAACCATTGAAATTTTCTAATATAGTAGTAACGCTTTCGGTAGAAAATGAATTTCCGGTTGGATTATTTGGCGAACATAAAAAGATCAATTTGGTTGTAGGCGTAATCGCTGCTAAAATTTGATCCACTTGTGGCTGAAAATCAACTGTTAATAAAATCTCCTTGTTTTCAACGTTATTAATGTTAGCCAAAACGTCGTACATCCCGTAAGTAGGCGGTAATGTAATGACATTGTCCACTTTTGGCTCACAAAAAGCTCTGAATAATAAATCCAAAACTTCATCACTTCCGTTTCCTAAAAGAATTTGTTGCGGTTTTAGGTTTTTGATTTCGCCCAAAGCTACTTTTACATTAGCCTGTTGCGGATCCGGATAACGGTTTACTCCATTTTGATACGGATTTTCATTGGCATCCAAAAAAACCATTTCGGCAGTATCAAAATCTTCAAACTCATCACGCGCCGAAGAATAAGGTTTTAAAACCTTTACATTATCACGGATAAGCGTATTTATATCAAAATTTTTCATGTTTCTTTATTTTTCAGAAAAAAGAAAAAAGATGCAAGAGAAAAGACTTTTTATTTAGTCCTAAAATTCTCGTTTCTTGCTTCTTGTCTCTTTCTTCTATTCTAAACTTTTCAATCTCAAAGTCACGGCATTTTTATGCGCTTGCAATCCTTCGGCTTCTGCCATAATTTCAATAGCTTTTCCAATGTTTTGGATTCCTTTTTCGGAAATTTTTTGGAAAGTCATTGATTTCATAAAACTATCCAAGTTTACCCCGGAATAATTTTTAGCATAACCATTGGTTGGCAACGTATGATTGGTTCCCGAAGCATAATCTCCGGCACTTTCAGGTGTATAATTACCGATAAAAACAGAACCGGCATTTTCTATATTATCCACATAAAAATCATTGTTAGCCGTACAAACAATAAAGTGTTCCGGACCGTATTCATTGATTAAATTCAAAGCAATTTCATCATTTTCAACAAAAATCAATTTTGAATTAGCAATGGCTTTTTCGGCAATAGCTTTTCTTGGTAAAACTTCTAATTGGGATTGGATTTCGTTTTCTACGGCATCCATCATAGATTTTGAAGTAGAAACTAAAATCACCTGACTGTCTGTTCCGTGTTCTGCCTGAGATAATAAATCAGAAGCTACAAAAGCCGGAACTGCCGTATCATCGGCAACAACTAATAACTCGGATGGTCCGGCAGGCATATCAATAGCCACGCCAAATTGTGTTGCTAACTGTTTAGCCACCGTTACATATTGATTTCCGGGACCAAATATTTTATAAACTTTAGGAATTGAATTTGTTCCAAAAGTCATTCCGGCAATCGCCTGAATTCCTCCTGCTTTGATAATTTTGGTTACACCACATAAATTGGCCGCATATAAAATCGCAGGATTGATGTTTCCTTGTTTGTCCGGAGGCGAGCATAAAACAATTTCTTTGCATCCCGCAATTTTAGCAGGAACAGCCAACATTAAAACTGTAGAAAACAACGGAGCCGTTCCTCCGGGAATGTACAAACCTACTTTTTGAATTGGTCTTTTTTCCTGCCAGCATTGCACGCCTTCAACCGTTTCTACCGAAACACGAGTGGTTTGTTGTACTTTATGAAAAGTTTCAACATTGGCTTTAGCCAAAGCAATAGCGTCTTTTAAATCTGCTGGTAAACTAGTAATTGCAGCCTCAATTTCAGCAGTAGTAACTTCGATATTTTCAAAAGAAACGCCGTCAAATTGCGTCGTATATTTGGCTACAGCCAAATCTCCGTCTTTTTGAATCGCTGCAAAAATTTCTTTTACAGTTCCTTCAATATCGTTAACCGTTTTGGTGGGTCTTTCTAAAATGGAAGCCCAAGAATCGGCTGTTGGATTATATATTTTGTTCATCACTTATTATTTGAAATAAATTCCAATTTTTTAAAATTCCAAATTCTAATCTTTAGGAAATTTGGAATTTGGGATTTCAGTATTGGAATTTAAAATTTTAAAGTACCATTTTCTCGATTGGGCAAACCAAAATTCCTTCGGCGCCGGCTTCTTTTAACTGATCGATAACTTCCCAGAAAGTATCTTTGTCAATTACTGTGTGCACACTACTCCAGCCTTCCTGAGCCAATGGCATCACGGTTGCACTTCGTAAAACCGGAAGAATATTACTAACAGCTTCGATTTTATTGTTAGGTACATTCATCAAAATATATTTTGATTTTCGGGCTCTTAAAACTGCGTCAATTCGGAATTTTAAGGTGTCAATTATTTTTTGAGTTTCCGGACTTACTTTTGGTGAAACAGCCAAAACAGCCTCACTTTTCAAAATCACTTCAACTTCTTTCAGGTTGTTTTTAAACAAGGTACTTCCGCTGGAAACGATGTCCACAATAGCATCGGCAAGTCCAATATTTGGAGCAATTTCTACGGAACCGGAAATTTGATGAATATCTACCGACATTCCGTATTTGTTAAAATACTCAATTACCGTATTGGGATAAGACGTAGCAATTCGTAAACCGTCTAAATCTTTTACCGAATTGTATTCAAAATTTTTAGGAACAGCAACGGAAACTTTACATTTAGAAAAACCTAATTTTTGAATTACTTCAATATTTTTTCCTTTTTCAACCAATAAATTGTCTCCTACAATAGCAATATCTACTACTCCGTCAATTAGATACTGAGGAATGTCAGAGTTTCTCAGGTATAAAACTTCTAAAGGAAAATTAGAAGCTTCTGCTTTTAACTGATCAATACCATTGTTGATAGAAATTCCGGCATCTTTCAAAATTTGGATACTGTCTTCGTTTAATCTGCCTGATTTTTGAATTGCAATTTTTAACGTACTCATTGTTTTACTTTTTTATGTTTTGTTGAATGTGTTTGAGTACAAAGGACTTAACACACAATGAAAAACCCGTTTGATGTACTCAAACGGGTTTATTAATATGATGACTTACACGCATACCATTAACATATCGCCTGAGAGCAATAATAAGAATGATGATGATGTAATTGATTTGATAACATGTTTTTTTTATTTTGTGCTGCAAATATAAGCGATTAAATAGTTACAACCAAATTTTTAATTTAACTAATATGACATTTAATCTTTATCAAAAATAGTAGAAGAAGCTTCGGTATTAATTTTGGTAGAAATCATATCATTACGAATTTCGGTATGACGAATTTCTCCTCCCGTAGTTCCTACTTTTACCGAAACAATTACGGTTACAATTGCAATAACAAGAATGCTATAAGCAAAGAAAAGTGCTTTGGAATGATGCATAATATTGCTAATAAGCCCTATAACTGAAGCACATCCTAATAAATACATCAAAACGGCAAATTTCTCTGCTGTTTCTTCATGATTATGAATAATTTTATGTCCGATTTCAGGTAAATCTTCAACCATTTTTTCGGCACCTTCTCCGGTAACCATACTAAAAACAGTAAAAGTAGTTGCTATGATAAACAAAAGAAAGGCCGTATTTTTAATCGAAGTACTTTTGAAATACAAACCACCTAATAAAACCAAAAATCCAAAAATAGTTCCTATAATTGGAAAGTGATTGACCAACAAATGAAGATGAGCGTCATTCATGTATAATAAATTTTTAGTTAGCACTATTGAGATAAAAATATAAAAAAAAATGCTTGTCCTGACAAGATTCTACAAGGAAATTATCCCGCCAAAGAAACGCCAATAAAAGAACCAATTCCGTAAGTTACAGCAGCGGCAGCCAACCCAAACAAAACCTGTCTGAATCCTGAAAACCAAATGCTTTTAGCTGTTAGTAAAGTGATGGCTGCTCCTATTCCAAACAAACCAATTACACAACTTCCTAAACTTAGAAAAACAGCCTGATTACCATTCAAAAAAATAAAAGGATACAACGGAATAATAGCTCCAATGGAAAACAAAATAAAAGAAGCTATTGCAGCTTCCCAGGCAGAACCTCCCAACTCTTCTTTGTTAATTCCTAATTCTTCTGTAATAATGGCATCCATCGCCGTGTCTTGATTTTTAAAAGCTTTTTCTGCTAATTTTTGCGCTTCTTCCTGATTCATTCCTTTGGCCTGATACAACAAAACCAGTTCTTTTTTTTCGTCTTCCGGTGATTCTTCCATTTCTTCCATTTCTAAATCAATTTGATGTTGATTTAATTCTCTGGAACTTTGTACCGATAACCATTCTCCTAAAGCCATCGAAATGGCTCCTGCTAATAATCCTGCAATTCCGGTCAGCAAAATAGTGTCGTTAGAAACTGCTGCTCCGGCAACACCCATCACCAGACTCATATTGGAAACTAAGCCATCGTTTGCTCCTAAAACAGCTGCCCGCAAAGCATTTCCGCCCACCGATTTATGCCGGCTTTCAAATTTGGATAACAAAACTCCGGAAACATTTAGCGCTTCATTTTCACTAACCGCTTCAATAATATTTAGATGATTGTGTTCAAAACCCGAAGTTTTTATGCCTTTGGCTTTTTTATCTCTTATAGCAATTTCAGCAAATTCTCTTTCGGTGTCAGACAAGCTGCTAATGATACTGTTATAGCCCAAATATTTTCCGGCTTTTAATTGAATTTTGGCTCTGGAGGAAGCCGGTGGCATTTGGTAATCTGCATCCAAAGCGTTCACTTTTTGAAGAATTTGTCTGGCGTGTCCTTTTTCAATATCAGCTAAACCATTTAAAACTTTACTCAAATTAGCATCATTTTGTATAGCGGCTATATTTTCATAAAGAAAAGCGGTATCAACTTCCGTTTGTAACTGTGCTTTTAGTTTTTTTAAATTATTCATAACTTTAAAAAAAATTAATTCACAACATCATAGACTCCTTTCGTTAGTATTTTTGATTGCGCATCAATTTGTTTCTCTGGAATTATTTCTACATAATCCTGAGATGTTGATCCAATACTAACCGCAACTTTTTTAAAAGTATAGATACCATTTTGATGTTTATTGATTAAAAGTACGAAATTTTTGTTTTCTTCAGTAAGCAAAGCTTCTCTAGGAATGGCCAAAGCTTTTTTAGAATCGACAATAATACTGGCTTCTACAAACATTCCGGTTAGTAACTGCTGCTTTATTTTGTCGTCTAAATGTGCGTGAATATTAATAGTTCGGTCGTTTCCTTCTATCGATTTTCCAACCAAATGAACATTAGCATGGAAAACTTCTTTAGAAGCTTCCGGAACTGTAAATAAAATATCCTGCTCTTTTTTTATTTTTAAAATGTCTTTTTCAAAAATAGCCAATTCTAAATGCAAATGATTCGTTTGAATAATTTCCAAAATCACATCCGAAGGATTAATATGCATGCCTAAATGGGCATTCATCACCACAATATCACCCGAAATTGGAGCGTAAATAGTAACAACAGAAGTTAATTTTCCCTGTTCCGCTTTTACAGGATTGATGTTTAAAAGTTTTAGTTTTTCTTTCAGACTCTGATACATTCCTTTGGCTCTTTGAAAATCACTTTCGGCTTTGAGGTAATTTTTTTGCGAAGTAATTTTTTCATCAAATAAAGTTTTCTGACGAAGGTATTCGGATTTTAAATAATTTATTTGCGAAGCCACTTCCAAATATTCTTTTTGAATATCCAAAAACGCAGTATTCTCCAGTGTTAATAAAGGCTGACCTTTAACAACTTTATCTCCCACTAAAAGTTGAGTTGATTTTACATAACCACCAATAAAAGAAGTAATTTGAGAACGATTTTGTGGCGGAACATCAACTTTTCCGGAAGCTTTCACGGTTTCATCAAAATTTTGTTCAGAAGGATTTCCAATAGCCATTCCGACGGATTGAAACTGGGTATCAGTTACCAAAATCAAATCTGAATCCACAACAGCATTTTCTTCGGTTTTATGCTCTTTACAAGAAGTAAAAACAGCGGATAAGATAAATATGGCGAGTAATTTTTTCATTATAATGTCATTAAAAATTTAAAAATTGATAATTTAATTGTGTTTGATTAAAGTGAAGAACATTTTCTAGATATTCGATTTCAATCACAGTTGCATTTTCCAGACTCTGGATGTATTGAAAAAAATCAATTTCTCCGTGTTTGTAACTCATGTTAGCTACTTTCAGGATTTCGTCAGCCAGTTTTTTTCCTTGCTGATTGTAGTAATTAATTGCTTCCTGATATTTAAATAATTCATTCTTTTTGCTTTCCAGAAAACTATTGATTTTCTCATTTTCATTCTGCTGCTGTGCTTCCCAACTTTCCAATTCTAATTGGGCAACTTTAACTTTGGATACATTTCCTAAAAATAAAATTGGCACAGCAATCCCCACTTGAAAACCGTTTAAAGATTGCGATAATCCTTTGTTTGTTCCTCGAAAATATTCCAGGTGCAAATCAGGTAGCCAACTTTGTTTTTGCAAACTAATTTGCTTTTTGTAATTATCTGTAACAGATTGTAAATAATTATTATAAATGATTTTAGCTGATTCTTCCGTTGAAATCGTTATTGGTTCTATTTGTGTTGAATTAATATGCTTTTTTTCATCAGATTGCAGACTGCTTTGAAGCAAATCGTATTGTGCATTTTTCTCATTTCTTAGTTGAGAAAGTTTCAACGCAATCTGTCTTGCTTTGGATTGTGCCGTAATTTTTTCCAAATAATTGGTTTCCCCCAATTCAAAACGGCGGTTGCTGGCTTTTGAAAAATTTTGGTACAAACTATCCAGTTTTTTATATAAAACTTCCTGATGTTGTAAATACACTATTTGATAATACAACTTGGAAATCTCAAAAATCAGCTTGTTTTTTTCTAATTCAAAAACGGCTTTTTGATGTTCAAATTCTGCTACATTCAATTTCTTTTGAGCACTGTAAACTGTGGGGAACAAGAAACTTTGCTGCGCACCAAAAACTTTCAGAGGTTTATTATTGAATGCCAGATTATTTTGATCATAATTGTAATAAATAACGGTTTTATCAAAAGTATAAGCACTGTTGATATTGTCTTTCATTTTTTCAACCTGAAGCTGAGAAGCCCTTAAAGCTTTGTTGTTTTGGATCCCAATTTCAATCAGCTGATTCAATTCTTCAGTTGCATTTTGAGAAAAAACAAAAGACGAACTGAATAAAAAAATCAATAAAATCAACAGATTATTTTGTTTGAATTTTGGTTTTTTAAATTCTTTACCGTCAAAAATTTTAAACAAAACAGGTAAAACAATCATGGTTAAAATAGTTGCGGTAAACAAACCTCCGATAACTACTGTAGCTAATGGTCTTTGCACTTCGGCACCGGCAGATGAAGAAATTGCCATGGGCAAAAATCCTAAAGCAGCGGCGGCAGCTGTTAACAATACAGGACGAAGCCTGTCGGTAGTTCCTTTTAAAATTAATTCGTCCTTATTAGTCATGCCCTGATGTTTAAGTTCTTTAAAATGTTCGATTAAAACAATTCCGTTAAGCACTGCTATTCCAAAAAGCGCAATAAATCCAACTCCCGCCGAAATACTGAAAGGCAAATCCCGAATCCATAAAAACAATATCCCTCCAACAGCAGAAAGTGGAATTGCCGAATACACCATCAGGGCTTCTTTGACAGAACCAAACGCAAAATAGAGCAGAATAAATATTAAAAATAATGCCAGCGGAACGGCTATTAACAAACGATTTTTAGCCGATTGAAGATTTTCAAACTGACCGCCGTATTTCACATAATAACCCGTTGGCAGTTTAATTTTAGTATTTACAATCTTTTGAATATCGGTTACTACACTTTGTAAATCACGATTTCTGACATTAATACCAATCACAATTCGACGATGCGTATTATCTCTGGAAATTTTAGCAGGACCTTCGCTGTATTCAATTTGAGCCAATTCCTGCATCGGTATTTGTTCTCCCGAAGGTGTTGTAACATAGAGATTTTTCAAATCTTCTATGTCATGACGGTTATTTTGATTCAGACGGATAACCAAATCAAATCGTTTTTCACCTTCAAAAACATTTCCAACAGTTTTTCCGGCAAAACCCAGCGCTATCAATTCGTTTAAATCGGCGATGTTCAAACCATAACGCGCTACTTTCGAGCGATCATATTGAACGCTCATTTGTGGTAAACCTTCGGTTTTTTCGATAATAACATCTGATGCTCCTTCGACATGCACAATAGCTTTTTGAATTTCATTGGCTTTTTGAGCCAAAACATCTAAATTTTCTCCAAAAACTTTCACCGCCACATCCGAACGTGTTCCCGAAATCAATTCGTTAAAACGCATTTCAATTGGCTGGGTAAATTCAATTTCCATGTTTGGAATTTGCGCTTCAATGGCTTCTTTCATTTTATCGGCCAGTTCGTCTTTAGTTGAAGCCGAAACCCAGTCAGATTTCGATTTTAATTTCACAATCACATCACTTTCTTCCATACTCATTGGGTCGGTAGGAACTTCGGCAGCACCAATACGACTGACAACCTGTTTTACTTCGGGAAATTTTCGAAGTATTTTTTCAATTTTGGTCGTGGTTTCAATAGTTTTACTCAAAGAAGTTCCTGTTTTTAAAACCGGTTGAATTACAAAATCACCTTCGTCTAATGTAGGAATGAATTCGCCTCCCATCGTTGTAAATAAAACAATTGCCAATGCTAATAAACCAACAGAACCATACAAAACTTTTTTGGTATTCACCAAAGCCCATTTGATTATAGGTAAATAAAATGCATTTAATTTAACTATGAGCTTATTGGAAACCGATTTTGGATTTTCTTCTTTTGGTTTTAAAAACAAAGAAGAAACCACCGGAACATAAGAAAAACAGAACAGCATTGCTCCTATTAAAGCAAAACTAAATGTCATTGCCATAGGCTTGAACATTTTTCCTTCAATCCCGGAAAGCGAAAGAATCGGAATAAAAACAATTAAAATAATCAATTGTCCAAAAACAGCCGAATTCATCATTTTAGAAGCGCTTTTATAAGTAATCTGATCAATTTCTAATTGGCGGTCTTCTTCTGGAATTTGCGCTAAATGTTTTGATTTATGGGCTATTTGAAAAGCTATAAATTCCACAATAATTACAGCTCCGTCAATAATAATTCCAAAATCGATAGCGCCTAAACTCATCAAATTAGCATCAATTCCAAAAACATTCATCAACGAAATAGCAAATAACAGACATAACGGAATAACTGAAGCAACTACGAGTCCGGAACGCCAGTTTCCTAACAATAAAACTACCACGAAAACTACAATTAAGCAGCCTAAAATCAGATTTTCGGCAACAGTAAATGTAGTTTTGGAAACTAATTCACTTCGCTCCAAAAAACCATTAATATAAACACCTTCCGGCAACGTTTTTTGAATTTCGGTAATACGTTCTTTTACATCCTGAATTACCTGTTTGGAGTTGGCATCTTTCAGCATCATCACCTGTCCCAACACCTTCTCTCCTTCTCCGTTTCCGGTTATCGCTCCAAAACGATTAGCATAACCAAAACGAACATCAGCCACATTTTTAATATAAACCGGAAGTCCGTTGTTGTTTTTTACTACAATATTTCTAATATCCTTAAGTGTTTTTACTTTTCCTTCTGCACGGATAAAATAACTTTGATTGACTTTTTCGATATAAGCACCTCCGGCAATTCCGTTATTGTTTTCCAATGCTTTAAAAACTTCCGAAACGGTGATATTCATTGCCTTTAAGCGCGCCGGAGAAACCGCCACTTCATATTGTTTTAAATATCCGCCCCAGGTATTAATTTCAACTACTCCTTTGATTCCGGAAAGTTGGCGTTTTACCACCCAATCCTGAAGCGTTCTCAAATCGGTAATAGAATAATTGTTTTTAAATTCGGGTTTTACTTCCAGCGTGTATTGGTAAATTTCACCAAGTCCGGTTGTAATTGGCCCCATTTCAGGAGCTCCAAAACCTTCAGGAATTTTCTCTGCCGCCGATTTTATTTTTTCGGCAATTAATTGTCGTGGTAAATACGTCCCTAAATTATCCTCAAAAACGATGGTAACTACCGAAAGTCCAAATTTAGAAACCGAACGAATTTCTTTAACACCCGGCAAATTAGACATTTCAATTTCAACCGGATACGTAATAAATTGTTCAATATCCTGCGTAGAAAGGTTTCGGGAAGTAGTAATTACCTGCACCTGATTATTAGTTACATCAGGAACGGCTCCGATGGAAATTTGGAATACCGAATAAATTCCAAAACCAAAAATCCCCAATGTAAATAATAAAACAATGAGTTTGTTTTTTAAACTAAAAGCTATAATTTTTTCTAACATTTATATTCTTTTAAAGTTCAAAAGTATAATACAAAGTTTAGAGTTTGCTTAAGGGAAGCTTAAGATTATTTTTGTTCCAAAATTTTCCTGACTCGAAACTTCTATTTCAACAGCAAGCAGCAAACATAGTTTTTTTACAATCGCTAATCCTAAACCGTTCCCCTTAATTTCCGGATGTTTTCCTGCATTAGATCGGTAAAACTGATGAAATATTTTTTGTAAATCCGATTTTGGGATTCCGATTCCGTTGTCAATAATAGCACATTTCACTTTATTGTTTTCTTCTGAAAAACTTATAGTTAGCTTGCCGTTATTCTCAGAATACTTTAAAGCATTTGAAATCAAGTTATTTAAAATAATACTAATCAAATAAGGATCGGAAATAACATTAAAATCCTGCTGAAAATCAGCTGAAATACTAATATTTTTAGATTGTATATTATTTGAAAAACGGGATAAAACTTCAGGGATAAGTAAATTCAAGCTGACTTTTTTCTTTTTTACCAATTGCTGCTGATCTTCAAAACGAGCCAATAAAAGCAACTGATCAACCAAATGATTCAAACGATTCACTTCGGCAACACAATAATTAATTTTTTCCTGATATTCTTCCTGAGTGCGCGGTTTTCGGATTAAAACTTCCAGAGTTCCTTTAATTACCGTTAGCGGTGTACGTAATTCGTGGGAAGCATCTGAAGTAAATTGTCTTTCCTTTTCAACTGCGTTTTCAATCCGGTCTAATAAGTTGTTAATCGTTTGTGAAAGCACCAATAATTCGTCTTTTTTTTGTGGCAATTCAATTCTCGATTTCAAATTATCTTTAGTAATAATATCGGCTGTTTGAATAATGGCAGTAATCGGTTTTATGCTGCGCCCGGCAATAAATCGTGCTATAAAAAAGAGTAGGATGAGAATTAAAGGATAAGCGATTAATAAGGTTTGCGATAAATTTTGAAGTACCATCGAAGCATCTTCCAGCGACATCGCCACCAATAAATAGCCAATAATTTTAGAGTCACTGTAAATAGGAACCTGAATTTGGCGAATTTTGTGTTGCAATAATTTTGAATCAAATAATTGGTTGTTTTCAATTTTCGCATTAAATCCTAATGTTTCTTTTTTAAGATTTGGCGATTTTTCTTTGATGTTTTTCTTGCTGTCCAAAAATTCGATAAAAACCGGATTTACATCCAGCGTATTATGTTCTCTTTCGTTCCATTCATTCAAATGAATCAAATGATAATTGTTATTTTCAATGGCAATTTCGTTCAGATGATTTTCGACCTCTTTAGAAATATCATTGTTCAAATGGTTGTAAACACTGAACTTTACAATCGAATAAATGGTAAAAAACACCACAAAAACCAATAAAGCGGTCGTGATGATGTAATGAAAAGCGATTCGGTTTTTGAACGAAAGTTTCTGCATATTTTTTTAGTCATTTGCGATATAGCCAACGCCTCTGATGGTTTTGATGTAATCTTCTTCGACTTTTAAATTTAATTTTTTACGAATAGCATTCATAAAAACATCAATCACACCGGTATCATATTCAAAATGAATATCCCAAACATCTTCAATAATTTGATTTCGGGTACACACTTTCCCTTTATTTTGAATCAAATAGCTTAATAGTTCAAATTCGCGTTGGGTTAAAATCACTTCTTTATCATTGGTAAAAATCTGATGTTTCTGAAGATCAATTGTAACTGAACCAAGTGTAAGATGATCCGGATTTTTAGATTTTCTGAAATGCACCTTAATACGTTCAACTAATTCTTCAAAACTAAATGGCTTTTTGATGTAATCATTCGCTCCTGATTGCAACCCTTCAATGGTTTCCTGAACCGTGTCTTTAGCCGTTAAAAACAAAATAGGAATTGCCGAATTGCTTTTTCGTATTTCTTTACAAAGCTCCAGTCCGGTCATTTTAGGCAACATCCAATCGAGTAAAATTAAATCAAAATGATTTTCCAGAAACAATTCAAGACCTTTTGCACCGTCAAAAGCAGTTGAAATTTGGTATCCTTCTTCCTCCAAACCCTGTTGTAGAAATTGCATGATTCCTATTTCGTCTTCTACTATTAAAATGTGCATTTTTTATGTTTTTTATTCGGATTAAAAGGAACTATTTTAAAGTTTTTTCAGGAATTCAGAATCAAATGTAATTTAAAAATAAGATTTATTTAGCACAGTAAAACAATCTTAAGTGAAACTTAAGACAATAAAGCGGTCGCGATTTTCTGTTTATCTCATCAAATTAATTAATTTTGCAAAAAAATAAACCCAATATGTTCTTTACCAAAAAACTGGCTCCATTTATCAATCTTACGTTGTTTTATGTGGCTATTAGTGTTATTCTTCGAATTGTATTAGTTTTTCATCCCATAACACAATCTTCTTTTTCAGGATTAGAAATTTTAAAGATATTTTCATTCGGACTCGTTTCGGATGTATTTGTATTTATTCTGGCAAGTGGATTTTTATGGTTGTATCTTATTTTTGTTTCCAATGGGAAGTACCAAAAACCTTTTGGTTACATACATTTAGGATTATTAGTTGCGCTTTTTTTATATATTTTATCCGGTAAATCAGTACTTACGGAGTATGGCGGTGGTTTGGCTAAAGTGGGATTGATTTTCGTAGGAATCAAAACATTTTTGTTTGCTTTACTACTATTTTTACCTCAAAAAAGAGACAAAATCAGGTATTGGCTGTTTTCATTTGTGATCTTTTTATATGTTGTCGCAATTCTGCAAAATGCAATCAGTGAGTTCTTTTTCTGGAACGAATTTGGAGTAAAATACAATTTTATAGCGGTAAATTATTTGGTTTACACTAATGAAGTTATTGGAAACATTATGGAATCTTATCCGGTTGTTCCAATTTTTGGAACTTTATTTATTGTTGCCGGAATTATCAGTTATTTTATCATCAAAAAATCAAAAATTTATATCGAAAAAATCCCTTCTGTTTTTGAGAAAATTCAAATTTCTATTCTTTATTTTCTGTTCTTTGGTTTATCACTTTGGTCAGTTCCTAATTTGGCGAAAGCCGAAAATGACACCAATGTTTTTACAAATGAATTACAGGCTAATGGCGTTTATCGTTTTTATCTGGCTTTTGTAAACAGCGAATTAGATTATTTTAAATTTTACAAAACTTTACCCAAAAAAGAAGCTTTTGCCTTATTGAAAAATCAAATTCCAAATATCAAGGGTTTTTCTACAGCAAGAACCATTCAATCAGACAGTACCGAAATTCACAAAAATGTAGTGCTGATTACTATTGAAAGTTATAGCGCCGATTTTATGAAAATGTATGGAAACAAAGATAATATAACTCCATTTTTAGACGATTTAGCAAGCAAAAGTTTGGTTTTTACCAATTTGTACGCTTCCGGAAACCGTACCGTTCGCGGATTGGAAGCTGTTACTTTATGCCTGCCTCCTACTGCCGGTGAAAGTGTGGTAAAACGAAAAGATAATAAGGAGAAATTTTCAACCGGAAGTGTTTTTAAATCCAAAGGTTA
Source organism: Flavobacterium daejeonense DSM 17708 (assembly GCF_000425425.1). Lineage (GTDB taxonomy): Bacteria > Bacteroidota > Bacteroidia > Flavobacteriales > Flavobacteriaceae > Flavobacterium > Flavobacterium daejeonense. Next base: position 65,058 of record NZ_AUDK01000007.1, on the reverse strand, counting down.
TCAGGTAAAATACCTTTACGGAGGAGATGCTTTTTTTGACAATATGGAAGATTTCTTTTCCGGAAACGGCTATGAGATTGTAGATAAAAAAACAATGAAACCCGAAGAAATTACGTTTGCTAATATTTGGGGTGTTTGTGATGAAGATATGGCTAACAAAGCAATTCAGACGATGAATGCCGAAGCACAAACCGGAAAACCGTTTTTCAATCACTGGATGACTGTGAGTAACCACAGACCATTTACTTACCCAAACAATAAAATTGATATTCCGGGTGATGCCAAATCACGAAAAGGCGGTGTAAAATATACCGATTATGCTTTGGGTAAATTCTTTGAAATGGCTCAAAAACAGCCTTGGTTTAAAAATACTGTTTTTGTTATCGTTGCCGATCATTGTGCTTCGAGTGCCGGAAAAACGGAGCTTCCGATGGATAAATACCGCATTCCGGCTATGATTTACAGTCCCGGATTTATTCAGCCGCAACATTATAGTCAATTGATGTCGCAGATAGATTTGATGCCAACACTTTTTGGGTTATTAAACTTTAATTATCAGTCCAATTTTTTTGGTCAGGATGTGATGAAAGTCAATTACAAACCAAGAGCTTTAATTGCCACTTATCAGGATTTAGGTTTGATTAAAGACAATATTCTGACTATTCTTTCGCCAAAACAACAGGTAAAACAATACGAATTGATTTTAAAACCAAAAGAAGGCATTGAAACTGATTTTCAATTATATTATGACGAAAAACCATTGAAAAAACAACGAGCTGATTTGGTAAATGATGCAATTTCTTTTTACCAAACAGCATCAGATATTTTGAAAAACAGAAAATATCAAAACAATAGTTTTTAAATCAAATTGGGATTAAAATAATTTACTTTTGTAAAAAATCGCATTTATCATTTATGTTAAAAATTTACCGGCTTACTTTTTGGTTGCGTCTTTGGATGTTCTGGCTTTTGTATTTTACGATTCACAGAATTGTATTCCTTGTTTACAATTATGCTGTTTATAGTGAATACCCTGTTTTAGAACAATCAAGAGCTTTTTGGGAAGCCTTAAAGTTAGATTTATCCGCAACCGGATACCTAATTGCTATACCTAGTCTGCTGTTAATTGGACATGTTTTTTCGGTAAAATTTATCAACCGATTCAATTATTTTTTAATTGCTTTGGTTGGATTAATTAGCGTTACAGATACCTTACTTTATCACGAATGGGGTTCTAAATTAAACGCCTATGCTTTGTCGTTTTTGTATTATCCAACCCAAATGCTGGCGTCGGTTACTAATTCACAAATCATACTTGCACTTATTCTGGAAATCAGTTTGATTGGATTAGGAATTATTCTCTATAAATTCATTTTGAAAACAGGAAGACGTTCTTCAGTAGAGTTCGAAAAATTTAATTTTAGCCGAAAAAAAATCCATACCGCCGGTTATGGAACCGCTTCATTACTGATGTTGGGACTTACTTTTTTAGCCATCCGCGGAGGCTGGAATTTGGTACCTATTAATCAAAGTGCGGCTTATTATTCACTTCATGCTCCGCTGAATCACTTAGCAACAAATACTTCCTGGAATTTGTTATTTGATGTTATTAAAACGAATAAGGCAAATAAACAAGGTGGTATTTCCTATTTTGATGAAAAAACCATTCAAAAAAACTTAAAAGAAATATATCGTTCTAATCCAAAGGAACAGGAAAAAATACTGGACAACACACGTCCAAATATTGTTTTGGTTATTCTGGAAAGCTATACTGCGGATGTTATCGAAACATTAGGCGGAGAAAAAGGTGTCGCTCCATATTTTTCTAAAATGACGAATGAAGGATTGTTATTCGATAATATTTATGCAACGGGAGATCGAACCGATAAAGGAATGGTTGGTATTTTAAGTAGTTATCCGGCACAAAGCTGTTCATCGATAATCAAAGAACCGCAAAAATTTGAAAAACTTCCTACTTTACCTGCTGTTTTAAAAGCGAATGGTTATTCGACCTCAGTTTTTTATGGCGGAGAATCGGAATTTGCCAATTTTAAAGCTTATTGGAAACACGCTTCTTTTGATAAAATTATCGATGAAGAAGAATTTGAAGAAAAAGATAAAAATTCCAAATGGGGCGCTCATGATCATGTTGTTTTCGAAAAAGTAATTAAAGACTTAAGTAGTCAAAAAGCGCCTTTTTTTACAACTGTTCTTACGTTAAGCTGTCACGAACCTTTTGAAACGCCTATTGCAACACCTTATGATAAAGCTGTTGAAAAGGAAACGGATATGAATAAAAAACAGGCTAATTTGTTTAGAAAAGCGGCTTATTATACCGATTGGAGTATTCATAAATTTATGGAAGCTGCCAAAAAACAACCTTGGTACGACCAAACCTTATTCATCTTTGTTGCTGATCACGGAAACAGGTTGCCAAAACTCTACAAAGATGCTCATCAATTTGAAAAATACAGAATTCCGCTGTTGTTTTACGGAAATGCAATTTCTAAAAAAATATTAGCTACAAGAAATTCCAGAATAGGTTCGCAAACGGATATAGCCCCTACCCTTTTAGGACAGTTAGGAATAGAAAGTACCGCGTTCCAATGGGGAAAAGATTTATTAAATCCTTCTTCAAAACAATTTGCTTTTTATTGTTATAATGAAGGAATGACGTGGATTACTCCGGAAGGTTCCCTGCGGTATGTAACAGCTACCGAAACGCCTCAGTTTAAAGAGAATCAAAAAAATAGGCTTTCAAAAGAATTGCCTTATGCTAAAAGCTATTTACAAGCTCTTTTAGAAGATTATGCTAAGAAATAACTAGCTCCAATACAAAATAGCTAATAACGATAAGCTTGCTATAAAAGCCCACAGCAGTATTCCCTGTATCAAAGGTTTTATTCCAACGGCTAACAAAACCGAGCTGCTTAATCCCGAACCAATAAAAAATAAAGTTACGGTTAAACCAATTTTAGCCACAGCCACAATATAAGGTGATAATATTGAAATTTGTGGTACAAAAGTATTCAAAATCATAGCCAGAATGAACAATCCTATGAAATAAGGAATTTTAATTTTACTGGCTTTGTTTTTAAATAAAACACTCGTTAACAACACAATCGGAATAATCCACAAGGCTCTGGCTAATTTTACAGTTGTTGCAATTTGCAAAGTCTCAGCTCCGTATTTGTTAGCTGCTCCCACAACCGAACTGGTGTCGTGAATCGCTAAAGCACACCACAATCCAAAATCTTCCTGAGACAACTGCAACCAATGTCCGATTACAGGAAAAACAAATAAAGCAATTGAATTCAATATAAAAATAACTCCCAGTGCAACCGAAGTTTGCTTCTCATCAGATTTAATAACCGGCGTAATCGCAGCAATAGCACTTCCGCCGCAAATAGCGGTTCCACAGGAAATTAAATGCGATGTTTTTGCATCTGTTTTGAGCCATTTGCCTAAAATAATTCCTAAAACTATAGTACTAAATAAGGTTGCAACCGTTAAAACAAAACCTTCTTTACCTGACAACAACGCATTGTGCACATTCATCCCAAACCCCAACCCTACTACCGAAACCTGAAGTAAAACCCGAATTATTTTATGGTTCAGATGCAACCAGGGATGTCCGGAAATATTGGCTACCAATATTCCAAGCAATAAAGCAATAGGCGGAGTAATAAAACCTGAGAGACAAATTAACAACAAACACACAAAAATAAACTGTTGCGTTTTGTTGTGTTTTTCTAAATTAAAAATTCCGTTTTCAGCGAATATATTTCTGTCTTTTTTCAAAAGATTTTTATCAGTTAAATTAAAAAGTTACATCCGGATACTACAATAATCCGTTGTATTTTCGAATAAACCATTCGGTGGCAAATAAGCTGCAAATCAATAACAATAAGTATTTCCAATCGATTAAAGGCGTTTGGCTGCTATTCGTTTTCTCAATGGTTTTGTAGTTTTCATCAGTCAAAAGTTGTTGAATTAAAGCATCAGTCTGATCCGGGAAATACAATTTTCCTTTTGAAATTTCAGCTAGTTGCTCCAATCGGTCTACATCTGGATTGACAAATTGTTTCTCGATATCAAAGTCTATGATTTCAAAATGACCGGAATAAGTTGTTTTAGAATTCAATTCCTTGACCGTAAAATTGTAATTTCCGGCCGGTAAACCATCTAAATTGACTTTGTAAGCATTATTTGTTTTTAATAAATCGTAACGTTTTGTTTGTTTCGTTTTCGAATTTACCAGTGAAATACTTAAATGTGCTTTTTCATCAAACTCGTAATTTTTATTGAAATATTGAGCGGTAATTTCGATATTTTCTCCCGAATTGTAAAAAGATTCATGATTGACTACCAACGATTTCTTAGTGGTATTCGTTGTCAAAAACTGAATGATTTTAGCAATAAAAACATCATATTTATCAAAAGAATTGGTTTGATTATGACTTTCCATACGCCATTTCCAACTATTTTCTCCCAATAAAAAAGCCGAACGATTTCCCTGATTTTCACTAAAAGCAAGTAAAGGCATCTCGGTATTGATAGCTCTAATTTTTGAAGAAAGTAAAATGGATGTATTTGAGCTGCTTTGGATTTTTCCATACAAATTTTCCAAAGGCGGAAAATTTTCAAAATCAATATTATTAACAGCAAAAAGATTGAATTGCGAATTAAAAACCGCTAAATAATTTTCTTTTTGAGCCGCCATTTTAAAATTTAAATTAGTCTGTTGCTGATTTAAAAAGTTAAAATCGGTATGGGTTCCTGTAATAATAAAAGAATTTATTTTGGCGTTTTTGTTAGCTTCAAATACGTTGCTAAATTCGCTTGTAGGCTGATAAAAAACTAAAACATTATAATTATTTAAATCACTGATTTGTTTTGGTTTAACAATAGTTACTTTGCGTTGAGCATTAGATTCTATTGACCTTTTTAAAGTGGCAATATCCGGGTGATTAATTGCGGAAATCAAAGCAACATTTGTTTTTTGATCCATAATTTCAACCGCAAAATTTTTGGTGTTGTTATAGCTGTTTTTTTCTTTTTCTGTTGAAATCAAACGGGCTTTATACAACTGTGTTCCGGTTTTATCAGCAGTTAAAAGAACATTTACAACAGCTGTATTTTTTGTTGGAGAAAAGCTAAGCTTTTGATTGCTTAAAATAGTATTCCCTTTAGAAATTTGAAAATTAGCTATAATATTTTTACTGCCTGAATATTGCAGAAAAACTTCCACCGGAAACTGATTTTTCAAAAAAGCGTATTTATTGACATTCAGTTGGTTAATTTTTAAATCCAAAACTGCTGTCGTATCACCTAATATAATGGGAAAAATTTTATTAGAATCATCGAAACGAAAAACATAATCATTTCCTGTTGTCTGATTTCCATCGGTAAGCAACACTGTTGGGTAAAATTTATTTCGATTGATTGCTTTTAAATCCTTGGCTACCACATCCAGATTCGTTTGTTTCCCCTTGAAACTTAAGTTTTGAAAAGCTAAAAAATCAGCATCAAACTGATACGATTGAATAGTATATTTTTCCTGTAAATCTTTATTGTTAACTAATTTCGAATGTATTTCTTTAGCCTTTTTATCAGCTTTTAAATAGGAAACCGAACTGGAATTATCACTTACAACAGCTAAAATTGGTTTTTCAATTACAGTATGACTACTTGTAATTATTGGATTAATCAGTAAAATTAATAAACCAAAAATTGCTAGAAAACGTAGAAAAGCCAAGAGCAAATTGACCTTCAATTTACTCTTGGCTTTGTAATAATATTGAAAATAAGACAAACCACCAGCTATCAATAACGAAAGTACAATCAATAGAATGGTTTTTGTTGTCATTTATTTTGAGCTTGAAATATTTAAAAATTGAAAGATTAAAAAATTAATTAATCGTTTAAAATTCTTAAAATCTTTTAATTTTTCAATCATTGAATTACTATGTAAGCATTCCGCCGCAAACATTTAATACCTGACCAGTCACATAAGCACTCATATCAGAAGCTAAGAAAAGACAAGCATTGGCAACATCTTCCGGAGTCCCTCCTCGTTTTAACGGAATACCTTCTCTCCATCCTTTAACTACTTCTTCGCTTAATTTAGCAGTCATTTCAGTTTCAATAAAACCAGGAGCGATAACATTACAACGAATGTTACGAGAACCTAATTCTAAAGCAACCGATTTTGAAAATCCGATAGCACCTGCTTTAGAGGCAGCGTAATTAGTTTGTCCTGCATTTCCGGAAACTCCTACTACCGAACTGATGTTGATAATAGAACCGGCACGTTTTTTCAGGAAGGTTTTTTGGATGGCTTTTGTCATATTGAAAACCGATTTCAGGTTTACATCAATCACCTGATCAAAATCGGCTTCAGACATACGCATTAATAAATTATCTTTTGTAATTCCGGCATTGTTAATTAAAACATCAACAGTTCCAAAATCAGCTAAAACAGCATCTACTAAAGTTTGTGCTTCGTCAAAATCGGCAGCATTCGATTTATATCCTTTTGCTTTAATTCCTAAAGCATTTAATTCGTTTTCAAGAGCCAAAGCCGATTCGGCAGACGAGCTGTAAGTAAAAGCTACATCAGCACCATTTTTTGCGAAAACTTCGGCAATTCCTCTACCGATTCCGCGGCTTGCACCTGTAATAATAGCTACTTTTCCTTCAAGTAATTTCATATTATAATTTAAGTTAATTTGCTAAATGAGTTACAAATATAATTGATTTAGCTGTTTTATAAAATTTATGCTATAAAAAAAACCTTACCAAAGCAAGGCTTAAAAAAATATTCTTTTAACAAGTTGAAAATGAACTAAAAAGCCACATTCCATCTTGGTAATTTATTATTTTTATTTAAGAAATTTTGCAACACCTGAGCTTCAACAAAAGTAGGGATCACTTTAGTATCGCCATTATAAGTTTCATACCAAACCACTTCTAAACGACTGATAGCTTCTTTTTTCATTTGAGCCGGCCAGGAATATTTTCTTCCTGTTTTAGCAAATTGATGACCATTAACAATTTTATCATACAATCCACCGTTTTTAGTTTTCAAAGTTCCGTCATTTTGAATCGTTCCGGTTGACCCCACCATGATTAGTTCTTTTTCTTCAGCCACATCATAAACCAAAAATACTCCGGAACCTTCTGAAGCATTACATACTTCTTCCAAATTATCTTCAGTGGTTAATGAAAATTGATTTTTAACTTTGAATCCTTCTAATTCTTTATACATAGTCTTCTTTTGTATTGTTTTATACCTGTCAGCGAGCTGATTATTTATTGGTTGCAAATGTATTTCTAAAATTCTGTTTAAACTAAAAAAGCCCCACAAATGTGAGGCTTAATTTATTTAAAATTTAGTTTCGAGATTAAACTGTCGCATTAACCAAAACTTCTTTTACTTTTTTACCAATTTCAGCTGGTGAATCCACAACGTAAATTCCGTTTTCTCTCATGATACGTTTTTTAGCAGCTGCAGTATCGTCAGAACCACCAACGATAGCTCCGGCGTGCCCCATTGTTCTACCAGCTGGAGCAGTTTCTCCGGCGATAAAACCAACAACGGGTTTACGGTTACCATCAGCTTTAATCCATTTAGCAGCATCTGCTTCTAATTGACCACCGATTTCACCAATCATAATGATACATTCTGTTTCAGGATCGTTCATTAATAATTCAACCGCTTCTTTAGTAGTTGTTCCAATGATCGGGTCTCCGCCAATTCCGATAGCAGTAGTGATTCCTAATCCTTGTTTTACAACCTGATCAGCAGCTTCATAAGTTAAAGTTCCTGATTTAGAAACAATACCAACATTTCCTTTTTTGAAAACGAAACCTGGCATAATACCAACTTTAGCTTCTCCCGGAGTAATTACACCAGGACAGTTAGGACCAATTAATCTGGCGTTTCTTTGTTTCACGTAGTTGTTTGCATGAATCATATCGGCAACAGGGATACCTTCAGTAATAGCAATGATTACTTTGATTCCTGCATCAGCAGCTTCCATAATAGCATCAGCAGCAAAAGCTGGTGGTACAAAAATGATAGAAGTATCAGCACCTGCCTGCTCCACTGCATCTTTTACAGTGTTAAAAACAGGACGCTCTAAGTGTAAAGTTCCTCCTTTTCCCGGAGTTACACCACCTACAACGTTTGTTCCGTATTCAATCATTTGAGAAGCGTGGAAAGTTCCTTCGCTACCTGTAAATCCTTGAACAATTATTTTAGAATCTTTGTTAACTAAAACACTCATGATATATATTTTATGTGATTTTTAAATTTGTACTGCAAAAATAAGGTTTTCGAAATTATTTGAGCTCTTTTCTTATCAAAAAAAAAGTTCTTTATTAAGCTCTTTTGTTATCTACGACACAAAACAATGTCTTTTAAAACAAAATCAATAATTTACTGCAACTTTTTTTTATGCTTTTAATTTTTCTAAGATTTCCGGAATCTTTTTAAGATTAGCCAATTGTTTTAAGGATTCTCTGGATTCCTGAATTGGTGTTCCAAAATAAGTTTTTCCACCTTCAACCGATTTTGTTACTCCGGTTTGCCCTAATAAAACAGCTTTTCCTCCAATGGTAATTCCACTGGTTACTCCTACCTGCCCCCAAAGAGTTACTTCGTCTTCAACAACAACACAACCGGCAATTCCGGTTTGAGAAGCAATCAGACATTTTTTGCCAATTACCGTATCGTGACCAATATGTACCTGATTGTCAATTTTAGTTCCTTCCCCAATAGTTGTATCTCCGGTAACACCTTTATCGATAGTACAAAGCGCTCCAATTCCAACATTATCTTCGATAACTACACGACCTCCGGAAAGCAACTGATCAAAGCCTTCGGAACGTTTTTTATAATAAAACGCATCCGCCCCAAGAATGGTTCCGGCGTGAATAATTACATTATCACCTATAATAGTGTGGTCGTAGATGGAAACATTAGAATGAATCAAACAATTTTTTCCAATTACAACTCCGTTACCAATGAAAGAATTAGGCTGAATGATAGTTCCTTCTCCAATAATTGCGCTTGGCGAAATTGAAACTGATGAAAATTGAAAAGGCTTAAAATAATTGGTTAACTTATTGAAATCTCTGAAAGGATCCTCAGAAATCAATAAAGCCTTCCCTTCCGGACAAGCTACATTTTTGTTAATTAAAACAATGGTAGCCGCTGAATGTAAAGCTTTATCATAATATTTAGGATGATCTACAAAAACAATATCTCCTTTTTCCACAACATGAATTTCGTTCATGCCTAAAACTTCAAAATTCTCATCACCAACAAATTCACAGCTAAGTAAATCTGCTATTTCTTTTAAAGAATGTGCTCTTGTAAATTTCATAAACTAATTTAAAAATTGAAAAATTTAAAGATTAAAAAATTCTATTGACAACTTAAAGCTTAAAATTATTTAATCTTTAAATTTTTCAATTAAATTACTCTTTAACACGCTCCATGTAAGAACCTGAAGCCGTGTCAATTTTAATTTTATCTCCTTCGTTAATAAATAAAGGAACGTTAACAGTAGCTCCGGTTTCAACTGTAGCCGGTTTTGTAGCATTAGTAGCCGTATTTCCTTTTACTCCAGGTTCTGCGTAAGTAACTTCAAGAATAATTGAAGCCGGCATATCTACTGATAAAGGTAAATCCGTTTCAGTATTAATCTGAACCATTACATTCGTTCCTTCTTTTAACAAATCCGGAGCGTCAAGGATGTTTTTGTTCAAAGTAATTTGTTCAAAACTTTCATTATTCATAAAATGAAACTGATCTCCTTCAGCATATAAATACTGATAAGTATGTGTTTCTACACGTACGTCTTCAATTTTGTGACCAGCAGAAAAAGTATTGTCTAATACTTTTCCGGTAGTTAAACTTTTTAATTTTGTTCTTACGAAAGCAGGTCCTTTTCCTGGTTTAACGTGCAAAAATTCGACAATTTTATAAATATCGTGATTGAATTTAATGCAAAGTCCGTTTCTAATATCTGATGTAGATGCCATTTTTTGTTTATTTGTTAATTCGTTTATTTGTTAAACCGTTTGCTTGTTTTATCGATTAAACAAATAAACGGTTATACTTTTTTTAATAGTTTCCTGAATATCCTTTCATAATTCCTCGGGAAGAATTTCTGATGAAATCAATAATTTCATCTCTTTCCGGAGTAGCTTCCATTTCGGCTTCAATAATGCCTAAAGCCTGCGTGGTGTTGTAATTTTTTTGATATAAAATTCGATAAATATCCTGAATCTCTCTGATTTTTTCAGTAGAAAACCCCCTTCTTCTTAAGCCCACTGAATTAATTCCAACATAAGATAAAGGCTCCTTAGCTGCTTTAGTATAAGGAGGAACATCTTTACGAACTAAAGACCCTCCCGAAATCATTGCGTGATCTCCAATATGTATAAATTGATGTATTGCTGCCAAACCACCAATAACAGCATAATTACCAACAACGACATGTCCTGCCAAAGCTACACCGTTAACAATGATAGCATTATTCCCTATAACACAGTCATGAGCAATATGAGCATAAGCCATAACCAAACAATTATTTCCAATAACCGTTTGACCGGAAGCACTTGTTCCTCTGTTTACTGTAACACATTCTCTAATGGTACAATTGTCACCAATAATTGCCAATGAATCTTCACCGCCAAATTTTAAATCCTGAGGAACCGCAGAAATAACTGCTCCGGGAAAAATATTGCAATTTTTCCCAATTCTTGCCCCTTCCATGATAGTTACATTAGAACCTATCCAGGTACCATCACCAATTACCACATTGTTGTGAATCGTTGTAAAAGGTTCAATTACTACATTTTTGGCGATTTTTGCGCCAGGATGAACGTAAGCTAACGGTTGATTCATATTTTTTATTTAATCGTTTAACTGTTTAATCGATTAATCGAAAAACGATTAACCAAATCAACAAAAAAATTATTGTTTTTTTGCAATTTGCGCCATTAATTCTGCTTCAGCAACTAATTTACCATTAGCATAAGCATTGGCCTGCATGTGACAAATTCCTCTTCTTATAGGTGTTATTAAGTCACATTTAAATACTAAAGTATCACCCGGTAATACTTTATGTTTGAATTTAACATTGTCAATTTTCATGAAATATGTCAAATAATTCTCAGGATCCGGAACAGTACTTAAAACCAAGATTCCTCCTGTTTGTGCCATTGCTTCCACAATTAAAACTCCGGGCATAACTGGTGCATCAGGAAAATGTCCTACGAAGAAATTCTCATTCATAGTAACATTTTTCATTCCCACCACATGAGAATCAGACATTTCAATGATTCGGTCAATCAATAAAAACGGTGGTCTATGAGGTAACATAGCCATGATTTTATGAATATCCATCAATGGTTCCTGGTTTAAATCGTACGTAGGAACATAATTTCTTTGTTCGATTTTAATCATTTTAGCCATTTTTTTGGCAAACTGAGTATTTACAAAATGACCTGGTTTATTAGCAATAATTTTTCCCTGAATTTTAGTTCCAATTAATGCTAAATCACCAATTACATCCAACAATTTGTGTCTGGCTGCCTCATTAGGATAATGCAAGGTAAGGTTGTCTAAAATTCCGTTAGGTTTTACATTAATCGTTTCTTTTCCAAAAGCAACTTTTAAATTTTCCATTGTTGATGATGATATTTCTTTATCTACATAAACAATCGCATTATTTAAATCACCACCTTTAATCAAACCGTTGTCCAAAAGCGATTCTAATTCATGCAAGAAACTGAAAGTTCTGGAAGAAGCGATTTCGGTTTTGAAATCTTCAATACTTTTAAGCGTTGCATTTTGAGTGCCTAAAATTTTAGTACCAAAATCAACCATAGTAGTAACACTATACTGATCGCTTGGCATTACAAGAATCTCACTTCCGCTGGCTTCATCTGTAAAAGAAATGATTTCTTTTACTACATAAACATTACGATTTGCAGTTTGCTCTTCTACTCCAGCATTTTCTAATGCTTCCACAAAATATTTTGAAGAACCGTCCATAATTGGCAATTCTGAAGCATTCAATTCAATGATAACATTATCTAAATCACAACCTTCTAAAGCTGCTAAAACATGCTCAGGAGTTTGAATTTTAACTCCTAATTTTTCCAGGTTAGTACCACGTTGTGTGTTTACAACGTAATTTGCATCTGCTTCAATAACCGGTTGTCCTTCTAGATCTACCCTAACAAAAGTAAAACCATTATTTACTGGAGCTGGTTTAAAAGTCATTGTAACTTCTTTTCCGGTATGTAACCCAACTCCCGTTAACGAGATTTCTGTTTTGATGGTCTTCTGTTTAACCATTGTTTCCATTTTTTTGGTTTAATATTTGTTTTTTTAATTCTTCAATTTCTGCAATAATCTTAGGTAAATTTTTAAAATGCACATAAGACTTACTAAAGTCGCTGTAGCCAAAAGTTGGGCTTCCCTGCAAAACTTCGTCATCTTTTATATTTCGTGCTACACCTGACTGAGCCTGAATTTTTACATTATTCCCAATAGTCAAATGTCCGGAAATTCCAACTTGTCCGCCAATCATTCCGTTTTTACCAATTTTAGTCGAACCAGCAACACCTGTTTGAGCAGCAATTACCGTATTCTCTCCTATCTCTACATTATGTGCAATCTGAATTTGATTGTCTAATTTCACACCTCTCCTAACAATTGTAGAACCTAAAGTAGCTCTGTCAATGGTAGAACAGGCTCCAATTTCTACATCGTCTTCAATAACAACATTTCCTGTTTGAGGTATTTTTTTATAACTACCATCTGCATTTGGAGCAAATCCAAAACCATCCGAACCTAAAACGGTTCCGGCATGAATAATACAATTATTACCAATTACTGTCTCTGAATAAATTTTGGCACCGGCAAAAATAGTGACATTATCACGAATGATAACATTATCTCCAATGAAACAATTTGGGTAAATTTTTACATTATCACCTATAATTACATTGGGTCCGATATAACTAAAACTTCCTAAATACAGATTTTCTCCGTATTTTACATTTTCAGAAATTACAGTATGAACTTCTATTCCCTGCTTACTGGCTTTTCGGGCCTGATCATAAAATTCTAATAATTTAGAAAAAGCCAAATAAGCGTCATCTACCTTTATCAGAGTCGTTTTTAAATCTGATTCAGGGGTAAAAGTTTTGTTTACAATGGTAATGGTGGCTTCAGTAGTGTAAATAAAGTTATTGTATTTGGGATTAGATAAAAAAGTCAAAGAACCCTCTTTTCCTTCCTCAATCTTAGAAAGCTCATGAACTTCTGCCAATGGATTCCCAACGACTTCGCCTTCTAAAACTCCCGCTATTTGTTCTGCTGTAAATTTCATTCCGACAAAAATATAAAAAAATAGATTTCAAATAAGGTTTTATATTAGTTGTTTTGGAAAACAAATATAATATTTGGTTACTGACTTTGATAACGATTTCAAGTTCAATTGATCAGATGATTCAATTACATCTTCCACCGTACGGTCTTTTTTCAAAATTCGTATCGGTTCCGCTTCCTTGTTGTATGCCTGATTTTTAATTTTTCCTTTAAATATAAAATAATTGGTATCGGCTATACTAATATCATTCTGAGCAGCAAAACGTTCTTTTAACGGATTTAAATCATCAATAGCCACCTTGTCGTTGGTCAATTGTATTTTCAATAAATCTCTGTTAATAATCATTTTACTCAATGAGGACAAAATAAAATCATCATTTTTTTGCCAGGCTTTTAAAGCACTAATCACATCAAAATCATCTAATTGAGAAAATAAATCCAGTGTTTCTGTATCAAACGATTCTAAGCCTACTTTATTTTGCATAAAAAACTGCAAAGGTTCGCTGCACGGCAAGACCACTCCTTTTAAAGTAAGTTCTTTGGCTCGCTTTAATATTTTAGTCATAATTAATTCGGCAGCTAAGCTTGTTTTATGCAAATAAGCCTGCCAATACATTAATCGACGCGACATTAGAAATTTCTCTACCGAATAAATCCCTTTTTCTTCAATAACTAATGCATCATCTTCAACATTCATCATCTGAATTAACCGTTCTGAGTTAACGTTTCCTTCGGCAACACCGGAATAAAAACTATCTCTTTTCAAGTAATCCATCCGATCCATATCTAATTGACTGGAAATTAATTGCAACATAAATTTTCGATGATAATCCCCTTCAAAAACCTTGATGGCCAGACTCAGTTTACCTTTAAATTCCACATTTAATTGTCGCATAAACAACAACGAAATTTCTTCGTGATGCACATCTTCTACAATGCTTTTTTCCATAGCATGTGAAAAAGGACCGTGACCAATATCGTGAAGTAAAATAGCAATATACAAAGCATTTTCTTCCTCTTCCGAAATAGAAACGCCTTTAAAACGCAATACATCCACGGCTTTTTGCATTAAATGCATACAACCTAAAGCGTGATGAAATCGGGTGTGATTAGCTCCGGGATAAACCAAATAAGAAAGTCCCATCTGTGAAATTCTCCTTAATCGCTGAAAATAAGGATGCTGAATTAAATCGTAAATTAAAGCATTGGGAATGCTTATAAATCCGTAAATGGGGTCGTTAAAAATTTTGAGTTTATTAATTTGAGTCACTATGCTGATTTTGGCTGCAAATATAACTAATTTCAATTGTATTTTTTGACCCTTTATTTCCTCAAAGACTTTTAACATCTGTTTTTGGTTAAAAAATCAGTTGCAAAAAAATTAACACAAAATTAAGTTTGGTTAGTTCGGTAATTATCGAACCAATCGTAAATTTGCAAAAAAAATAATATGGACAGCTTACAAAAAGAGAAAGATGAACTGATTGAGATGTTCGGTATCCACTTTGAATCTGTTTACAACATACCACCTTTAGCCGCTAGAATTGTCGGATTACTAATTGTAGAAGGATGTAAATCAGGTTTAACTTTTGAAAACATTGTAGAAAAACTAGGTGCAAGTAAAAGCTCTATTTCTACCAATTTGAATTTACTGCTCAAGATGGAAAAAATTTATTATTTCACCATTCCATGTGACCGAAAAAAATACTTTAAATCAGCACCTTTAAGCAGCAGATTATTAAATTATTTAAAAATATTAGAGTCAGAATTTATTGTAACAGAAAGAATTCTGAATTACAGAGAAAAAACAGCCAGCTGCAGCGAAGAAAAATGCAATTTGGAAAACATCAAATCCTATAAAAAACATTTGCTGGAGGTTGAAAAATCTTTAAAAAAAACAATTGCCGAGTTTAAAAAAATAGAAATACAAAATCAATCCCAAAACTAAAATTCAATTATGAAAAAGAGATTTTTTATTAGTTCCCTCATATTATCAATTGGCTTAGTTTCCTGTAATCAAAAAAAGGAAGATAAGGCTGCACCTGTCGCTATGCCTTATAAAGTCGTTGCCGTGACTAAGTCTAACACTTCTTTGCTGGCCGAATATCCGGCTACTTTAGAAGGAATTACCGATATTGACATCCGTGCCAAAGTAGATGGTTATATCGAAAAAATATATGTTCAGGAAGGACAGGAAGTTAAAAAAGGACAATTACTTTTTAAATTAGAAACACAAACTGCCGATCAGGAAGCCAGTGCTGCTAAAGCAAAAGTAGCAGCTGCTCAGGTAGAAGTGAACCGTTTAAAACCATTGGTAGAAAGAAATATTATAAGCGATGTACAATTAGAAACTGCCAAAGCTAATTTGGCGAGTGCTAAAAGTACTTACCAAAGTATCATTGCCCGCATTAATTATGCTACTATCAAAAGTCCTGTAAACGGAATTGTTGGAACCTTACCTTTAAGATTAGGAAGTTATGTAAGCAGTCAAACGACTCAACCTTTGACCAGAATTTCGGATGTAAGTACTATTTATGCTTATTTTTCAATGAACGAAAAACAACAATTAGATATTACGATGAACGCTGCGGGAAAATCTTTTCAACAGAAAATTGCTCAAATGCCAGCTGTAAATTTAATTCTGAGCAACGGAATTGAATATGCTCAAAAAGGAAAAATCGAAACGTTTAGCGGACAGGCAAATACACAAACAGGTTCATTTAACGTAAGAGCCAGTTTTTCAAATACTAACAAATTATTGCGTTCAGGCGGAAGCGGAACGATTCAGATTCCTACTAATTTAAATGATGTTATTTTGATTCCTCAAAATGCAACTTTAGAAATGCAGGATAAGCGTATTGCACTTACCATTGACAAAGAAAACAAAGTAAAAGCAGTACCAGTTGAAGTTCGTGCAGTACCGGGAGGACAGTTTTTTGTAGTTGACAAAGGCTTAAACGTAAACGATAAAATACTTATTGAAGGAGTTGGAATTGTTGCCGAAGGTACTTTAATCAAACCTGAATTAGTTGACTACGCCACCATAATCAATCCTGTAAAAAAAGGGATAAACTAACAACCGAATAAATAACGCATTATGTTTTCAAAATTCATTGACAGACCCGTTTTGTCAACGGTGATTTCTATTATCATCGTCATTCTGGGGGTTTTAGGTTTAATATCACTACCTGTTTCTCAATATCCGGAGATTGCTCCGCCAACGGTAACGGTTTCTGCTAATTATCAGGGAGCCAGTGCCGAAGTTGTAATGAACTCGGTTGTAATTCCTTTGGAAGAACAAATTAATGGTGTGGAAGACATGACTTACATGACTTCGACTTCCAATAATGACGGTTCGGCATCGATAAATATTTATTTCAAATTAGGAACCAATCCTGATTTAGCTGCGGTAAACGTTCAAAATCGTGTGTCGCGTGCTACGCCTTTATTGCCGCAGGAAGTTACTAAAGCCGGGGTTACCACTTCTAAAAGACAAAGTGATAACATTTTGATTTTTTCTTTATATAGTGAAAATCCAAATTATGATATGACTTTCCTTCAAAACTATGCCAACATTAATATTTTACCAAAAATCAAAAGGGTTGCCGGTGTAGGTGAAGCGATGATTTTTGGTCAAAAAGATTATTCCATGCGTATTTGGTTAAAGCCAGACGTAATGGGAGCTTACGGTTTAGTACCTTCGGATATTACTGCTTTATTAGCCGAACAAAACATTGAGGCTGCTCCGGGACAATTAGGAGAAAGCAGCAACGAATCTTTTCAATATGTTTTAAAATACAAAGGGCGTTTACAAAGTACTAAAGAATTTGAAGAAATTGTAGTACGTTCTACACCTGACGGAGAAGTTTTAAAGTTAGGAGATATTGCTAAAGTGGAACTGGGAGCCGTAAATTATGCCAGTAACACACTGACAAACGGTAATCAATCCGTGGCGATTGCCATTGCTCAAACAGCAGGTTCTAATGCTCAGGAGGTAATTGAAAACTCCTTAAAAGTTTTAGATCAATCATCAGTTAATTTCCCAAAAGGAATAAAATATACCACTTTAATTAATGCAAATGATTTCCTTGACGAATCGATTTCTAAAGTAATTCATACCTTAATTGAAGCTTTCATTCTGGTATTTATTGTGGTTTTCATCTTCTTGCAGGATTGGAGATCTACACTTATTCCGGCAATTTCGGTACCGGTCGCTATTATCGGAACCTTCTTTTTCCTGAGTTTATTTGGTTTTACCATTAACTTGTTAACCTTATTCGCACTGGTTTTAGCCGTGGGAATTGTAGTGGATGACGCCATTGTTGTGGTGGAAGCCGTCCATGCTAAGATGGAAGCCGGAGAACACGATCCTAAAAAAGCAGCTCATAGTGCAATGGGAGACATTAGTAGCGCTATTATTTCGATTACGTTGGTAATGTCGGCTGTATTTATTCCGGTATCGTTTATTAGTGGTTCTTCGGGCGTTTTCTATAAACAATTTGGTTTAACACTGGCAGTTTCTATTGTTTTATCAGCCATTAATGCCCTTACCTTATCTCCTGCTCTTTGTGCCATTTTCTTAAAAGAACATGGTTCTCACAAACCAAAAGGATTTGTAGAACGTTTCTACGCAGCTTTCAACGCGGGATTTGATATTACCACATCTAAATACAAACGCTCGGTTGAGTTTTTTATCAAAAGAAAATGGATGGCATTTGCGGGAATTGCTCTTTTTGCCGGACTTTATATCTTATTGACAACAATTACTCCTAAAGCTTTCGTACCAAATGAAGACACCGGATCTATTATGTCGGATGTTTCATTGGCACCGGGAACTTCTTTAAAAAGAACAGAAGAAGTATTGTTGCAAATTGAAAATCAAATTAAAGATATTCCTGAAATCAAAGAGGTTTTACGTATTTCCGGTCGAAGTTTAATTAGTGGTACCGGAAGTAACTACGGAATGGTAATCGTAAAACTGAAACCCTGGGCCGAACGAAAAGAAGCCAATCAGGAAGTTACCGCCATTGTGCAGGAATTGTTTAAGCGTGCAGCGGTAGTAAAAGATGCTAAAGTGTTATTTTTCGCCCGTCCTACACTGGTTGGTTTTGGATTCTCCAATGGATTTGAAATGCAGTTACAAGACCAAAAAGGTGGAACGGTTCAGGAATTGAGTAAAGTAAAAGACGAATTCATTGCCGAATTAAACAGCCGTCCGGAAATTCAATATGCAGCGACATCTTTCTCTGCGAATTATCCGCAATATCGAATTGATTTAAATGTTCCTGCGATTAAAAAATCAGGATTAACAGTTACGGATGTTTTAGGAACTTTGCAAGGTTATTACGGAGGAGTTTATGCGTCTAACTTTAATAAATTTGGAAAACAATACCGTGTGGTTTATCAGTCAGAACCGCAATTCAGAAATGATCCGGAATCTTTCAATAAAGTTTTGGTTAGAAATAGCAGCGGACAAATGGCGCCAATTTCTCAATTTGTTAGCTTAGAAAAAGTTTTTGGACCACAGGCTATTGAACGTTTTAACTTATTTACTTCGGTAAAAATTACCGGAGCTCCAAATCCTGGTTTCAGTTCCGGAGATGCAATTAAAGCGGTTCAGGAAGTAGCAAGCCAAAAATTACCTTTGGGATATGGTTATGAATTTTCAGGAATGACCCGTGAGGAAATTAGTGCCGGCGGACAAACGTTGTTTATTTTTATCCTGTGTTTAGTGTTTGTGTATTTCTTATTATCAGCGCAATACGAAAGTTACATTTTGCCTTTTGCGGTATTATTATCGTTGCCAATTGGTTTAACGGGTTCTTATATTTTTGCTTATTTATTTGGAGTTACAAACAACATATATCTGCAAATTACCTTAATCATGCTTATAGGATTATTGGCTAAAAATGCCATTTTGATTGTAGAATTCTCAGTCGATGCCCGACGAAAAGGCTACAGCGTAACTCAGGCCGCTATTCAGGGTGCCGTTGCCCGTTTGAGACCAATTTTAATGACCTCTTTTGCCTTTATTTTAGGACTATTACCGTTAATGCTTGCCCGCGGAGCCGGAGCTGTAGGAAACAAAGCTATTGGAACCGGAGCTATCGGAGGTATGTTAATAGGAACGATTTTAGGAGTATTTGTAATTCCGGTATTGTTTATTGTCTTCCAAAATTTACAGGAAAAAATTTCCACAAAACCACTTCCTGCTCCAATCGACGAATCAGATGTTGAATCTTTAGAATAAGAAAATGAAAAATAAATTATATAAAGTTGCCTTATTAGGAACTACAGCAATCGTAATGCAATCCTGTTTTGTTGCTAAAGATTACAAAAGACCTGATGTAAAAACCGATAATTTGTATCGCAGCGAAACCGCAATTGCTGATACTAATTCGCTGGCAAACGTAAGTTGGGACAAAATTTTCACCGATCCCATTTTGCAGGGATATATTAAAAAAGGATTGCAAAACAATTTAGACATTCGCATTGCAATGCAAAATCTTGCTGCTGCCGAAGCCACGATGAAGCAAGGCAAAGCAGGCTTTTTTCCAAATTTTTCTGTTGGAACCGACTGGACACATCAGGAATTATCTAAAAATAGCCAATTTGGTGCTATTGTTAGAAATACCTCTGTAGATCAATACCAATTCACAGGAACACTTTCCTGGGAAGCAGATATTTGGGGAAAAATCAGAAGTAACAAACGTGCGGCTAATGCGGCCTTTTTACAAACTACAGCCGCTAATCAGGCGATTAAAACCGAATTGATAGCTAATATTGCTGCCACTTATTACCAATTATTGGCGGTAGACGAGCAAATAAAAGTTGCCGAAGAAACACTGATTAACCGAAATAAAAGTGTTGAAACGATTATTCAGCTTAAAAAATCAGGAAGTGTAACCGAAGTTGGTGTTAAACAAACGGAAGCTCAAAAATATGCAACTGAATTAATTATTGCCGATTTGAAAAATTCGGTAATAATTCTCGAAAATACGTTGAGTACACTTTTAGGCGAACCTTCGGCCGAGATAGCACGCAGCACTTTTAATGATCAAAAATTGCAACCTACCATCACATTAGGTGTTCCAACTCAATTGTTGAGAAACCGTCCGGATGTAATTGCTGCCGAATACAATTTGATTTCAAATTTTGAATTAACTAATGTAGCCAAAAGCAGTTTTTATCCAAGTCTAAAAGTAACCGCTACCGGAGGTTTACAAAGTATTGATTTAAAAGAATGGTTCAGCACTAATTCTATTTTTGCCAATATTGTAACCGGTTTAACACAGCCAATTTTTAATCAAAGGCAAATAAAAACCAAATATGAAATTGCTAAAGCAAATCAGGAAAAAGCTTATTTGCAATTTGAGCAATCGTTGTTAAAAGCCGGAAAAGAAGTTTCGGATGCTTTAGCACAATACAACAATGAAACACGCAAAATTATTATTCGCGAAAAACAAGCCGATGTGTTAACAAAAGCGGCCAGTTTTTCCGATGAATTGTTAACCTATGGTTTGGCCAATTATCTGGAAGTTTTGACTTCTAAAAATGATGCGTTGAATGCCAAACTAAATTTGGTTGACAATAGATTCCAACAATACAAAGCCATCATTCAATTGTACAAAGCCCTTGGCGGCGGATGGCAATGAGCTTTATTTTAAAATTAGTTATTTTTCTAAAAAGTCATTAAGTTTCCGCGCTTAATGGCTTTTTTGCTTTAAAATAATCCTAAAATATATCCTAAAAAAGCACCTCCTAAAACTAAAAAAGCACTGTTGATTTTTCTATAATAAAATGCCACAATCATACTTACAATAGCAATCAGAATAGTTCGCCAATCGGTTATGGTTTCTGCTCCTATTTGGATACAAATAGAAATAATTATCGCCACCGAAGAAACATTCACCGCATCTAAAAAAACTGAAAAAGCTTTTGAATTTCGTAGTTTTTTGACCAAAGGATTTAATAAAGCTACAAAAACAAAAGAAGGCAGAAAAATGGCCAACGTAGAAACCGCTGCTCCGCTAAAACCATTCATCTGATATCCCACAAAAGTTACCGATGAAAAAACGGGGCCGGGTGTAAATTGTCCTACCGCAATAGCATCAATCAATTCGATACGGGAAAGCAAACCTTTGGCAACCAATTCGGCATCTAAAAAAGCAAATAAAACATAACCGCTTCCGTAAAGAATGGCACCGATTTTTAGAAAAATCAAAAATAAATTCCAATTGCTTACAGCAGTCAGAGTTGTTTGTGAAGCCGGTAAAATCCCCAAAGGAATCCAATTCCTTTGAACGGAATTTTTATTTTGTATCGAAAACCAAAATAATGACAAAAATCCCGCTCCAAAAAGCAAGGCTATTTCGTTAAAATGTAAAAGAGAAAGAACTAAAACGACAGCTCCAATGATTCCAAGCGGAATCGTTTTAAATGATTTTTTTGCCAAAGGAAAAATAGCACCTAAAATAATTGCAATTATTGCGGGTTTGATTCCGTACAAAAACGGCTGTATTTCCGGTAACTGACCGTATGCTTTGTAAAGCCATGCAAAAAATCCGGTGATAAAAACGGCAGGCAAAATAAAACACAAGCCTGAAACGATTAAGCCCTTTACTCCCGCCCGTTCATGCCCGATATGAATAGCCATTTCGGTACTGTTAGGCCCCGGAATTAAATGGGTCGCTCCTAATAAATCCAGAAAATGCTGTTCGTCCAGCCATTTTCTTTTGACAACCACTTCATTTTGCATCATTGCAATATGAGCTGCAGGACCACCAAAACCTATAATTCCTAACTTCAAAAACAGTTGTGCCAGCTCCTTTAAACGTTGTTTTTCATTCATTACAAAGATTTTTTTATGCTAAATTCAGCCTTCTAATGAGAAAACAAATTAATTTAACAACAAATAAAGGGAATTTTTAAAATATAGAAAATAAAAAATCTGTTCCAGTCTGCTAAAATCAGTTTCATCCGTGTACCATAAAAACTTAAAGCGTTTTCAAGCGAACAGGAATCCAGACTTCTTCTTCCGAATTAGGATCCCCTTTTTTATATTTCGAACCTAAAATTTCAAAATGTGGTCGGTCATCCACCACATAAGCTGAATTCGGAATCCATTCGCTAAAAATGGCTTCAAAAAAAGCGGGCGCATCGCTGCCGTCTCCTTTGTATTCAAAAACCGCATACCAACCTCCGGGAATCATCAAAGTATGCATGTTGGGCGGAATATTTTCAAAAGCACTTACTTCAGCCGCTGCCCATTTTTCAAAAATCGTTTCCGGATTAAATGCTGTCCAAAAACCTTCCGGAAATTGCTGTACCGAAAACAAATCTGAACCAATAGTATTTACAATTTCCTTTTTAATAGGCATAAAACTTTGCCACAACGGCACCGGATTATAAGCCGCATAATTCATGCTTTGCTTACAACCTACTATTTTTTTTTCTTCGAGGGCTATGATTTTGGGTTTCATTTTAAAAGTATTAAACCGTATGTTATGTGTATTAAATTTGGTGTATCTTACTCTTTTTTAGGAGTAAGTTGATTTTTAATGATTTTATCAAAATCACTTTCAAATAATCGATCCTGAATAATTCTGTATTTTTCGAACTCACTTTCAGCATGTGCTTTGGCTATTTCAGCAGTTACTTTTCCTGCGTTTTGTAAAATTTCTCTATCGGTAGCTTCAATAAATTTATTCAAGCGACTCTCCCAATCTTCCATAGTCATCGGGATTTGTCGGATAGCCATATCTTCAGCTATATCTAAATAGGCTGAAACCAAACGTTGTAATTGTTCTATTTCGTTTTCAGTCAAATAATTTTTAGCTACACTAACATCAAATTTTTGGATTTTTCCACTAGGAGCATCTTTCCAACTGGTCAAACCCATATTTTCTTTTTGGTGATTGGCTCTATTCACAACAACTTCTGCAGCTGTTTGTCCGTGTATTGCCCAATGGAGTTTGTTTTGAACAGTGGCAAAAAATCGTTGCGTTGCAGTAGCTGAAATATCATAATCTATGGCTGTACTATAAATATCTGTGATTTTTTGATAAAATTTACGTTCGCTTAGGCGAATTTCTCTAATCCGTTGAAGTTGTTCTTCAAAATATTTCTTCCCTAAAAGAGTACCGTCATTTTTCAATCGCTCATCATCCATTGCAAACCCCTTGATGATAAACTCCTGTACAATTTGTGTCGCCCATTTTCTAAATTGTACTGCTCTCTCAGAATTTACTTTGTAACCAACCGCAATGATTGCAGAAAGATTGTAGTGCTGCGTATTATAATTTTTACCATCTGAAGCAGTTATCCGGAATTTCCGGATAACTGTATCGTCTTGTAATTCACTGTCTTTAAATATCTTTTGTAGATGTTCATTAACGGTTCTTACATTCACGTTGTAAAGCGTTCCCATCATTTTTTGTGTCAACCAAATATTTTCATTGGCATAAATGGCTTCAACGCCTCCTTCTCCAGTAGCTGCAATAAAGGTTAAGTACTCAGCCGTAGAAGAACGGATTACTGATTTCATGTCTTTATCTTCCTTTTTTTTATTCATTTTACTTTCTTTTGATGCAATTCAGTTTCTAAATGAATTAAATTTTCTTAAACTTCTTCCACAATTTTTGAATCCAAATCACTCACTTCTACCACAGCCCATTTTTCAAACTGATTGTAAGTCACATAATTCATTTGCTGCTTGCAACCTAACAACTTTTTTTCTTCGAGGGCTATTATTCTAGGTTTCATATCAATTTAGATAAAATTATTTCTTCGTGTTTTCTTTTCTCCTAGCTATAAATTGTTCTTTATTAGTAATAACATAGTTTTTTAATTTTATCAATCCTTCGATTACCTTTTTATAATTCTCAGGACTTTCTTTTTTGGAATAAAATTGATAATCGTTTTCATTACTATAATCAATAATTGCTTCCAATATTTTAATATAATTATCTACATTTTCACCCAATTTATAATTAATTTCCTTCCCTAAAACATTTTGTAAAGAAGCAAAAATGGCTTTGTCTCCATCAGGTTTTGTATCAGGATGAGCTAATATATAATACCTGTATCTCAACTGACCAACATAAAACAATAAAGCCGATTCGTTTAAATTACCGTCTTTATAATATTTTCCAGCTTCTTCAAAAAAAGATACTGGATGTACTTTTTCTAATGTAGCCACTTTAGTCATTACTTCCTGATTAAACAATTCAGGATGAAAAGTTTTTTTTTGCTGAGCTAATAAAGAGTTAGTTAAAATAAATAGAGTTATAATTACTGTTTTTTTCATGTTTTTAATTTATTATTTTATAAATATTAAATAATTTGATAATTTCAAATATAAGACAATTCTGTACATAAAAACTTAAACTTATCAACAATAATGAATTAGTTATAAAACTTTGAACTTCTAAACTAAGAACTATTTGCTAGACCAAAGAAAGAAATTTTATCAAAATATTAGGAAAATGGCGCTTTTAAAATGACTAATTTGCACAATGATGCAAGAACATTTGCGTTAACATAAAACTATTTTAAATTGTGTTCTACACTTTAAAAAAAAATACTTAATAAGATTCCTCATTCTTCGGAATGACATACTAAGGACAAAAAGACAATGAATTTATGGACAAAATAAAAATACTTTGGGTTGACGACGAAATTGATTACCTAAAACCACATATCCTTTTTTTAGAAAAAAAAAACTACGAAGTCACCACTTGCAACAACGGCTTGGATGCCATTGAAATATTTGACAATGAAAACTTTGACATTGTTTTCCTTGACGAAAATATGCCCGGAATGAGCGGCTTGGAAACCCTTTCGGAAATGAAGGAAAAAAAGAGTGCCATCCCGATGATTATGATTACCAAAAGTGAGGAAGAATACATCATGGAGGAAGCCATTGGCGCTAAGATTGCTGATTACCTGATTAAACCCGTGAATCCCAATCAGATTTTGCTGAGTTTGAAAAAGAATTTGGACAACTCCAAGTTGATTTCGCAAAAAACCACTTTGGATTACCAAAAGGAATTTCGCAAAATTGCGATGGAAATGGGTATGGTCAACAGCTATGAAGACTGGATTGAATTATATAAAAAACTATTATTCTGGGAATTGCAACTGGAAGATATCAACGATCCGGCGATGATAGAAATCTTGGAATCCCAAAAAGTAGAAGCCAATTCGCAGTTTGGTAAATTCATCGAACGTAATTACGAAGATTGGTTTCTGCCAAAAGCTGATACTCCTGTACAGTCGCATACCTTATTCAAAGAATTGGTTGTTCCGGAACTGAAGAAAAAAGAGCGTCCGGTACTGTTTATAGTAATCGATAATTTGCGGTACGACCAGTGGAAAGCCTTTGAAAATGTCGTTGCCGATTATTACAAATTAGAAAAAGAAGTACCCTACTACTCTATTTTACCTACGGCAACCCAATATGCCCGAAATGCCATTTTCTCAGGTTTATTACCGGTTGAAATGGAGAAAAAACATCCTGATTTATGGAAAAATGATCCGGACGAAGGCGGAAAAAACTTGTTTGAAGCCGAATTTCTGGAAGCCCAACTAAAACGCCTGAATTTGAACATCAAATCAGATTATTTTAAAATAACCAATATGGCTTCGGGCAAAAAACTTCTGGACAACTTTAAAACTCTAAAAGACAATGATTTGGTGGCTCTTGTTTATAATTTTGTCGATATGCTTTCGCATGCCAAAACCGAAATGGATGTGGTAAAAGAACTGGCTCCGGATGATAAGGCTTATCGCTCGCTGACGTTGAGTTGGTTTAAAAATTCACCTTTACTGGAAATCATCCAACAGGCGCAAAAATTAGGTTTCAAACTGATTCTCACCACCGATCACGGAACCATCAACGTTAAAAATCCGTCAAAAGTAGTAGGTGACAAAAACACTAGCCTGAATTTACGCTACAAAACCGGTCGAAGCTTAACTTATGAGCAAAAAGATGTTTATGCCGTAAAAGACCCTAAAAAAATTGGCTTACCCGCTATAAATATGAGCAGTTCTTTTATTTTTGCAAAAAATGATTTGTTTTTGGCTTACGTGAACAATTACAATCATTATGTGAGTTATTATAAAAATACGTATCAACATGGCGGAATTTCATTGGAAGAAATGATTGTGCCTTGTTTGATATTTAATCCAAAGTAGTAACTAGAAATTAGTGAATAGTGATTAGTATATTTTATAATAATTCACTTCATAACTAATTACTAATCACTATTCACCAATTACTAAAATATGGAAATCACTTTTTCATTAGAAGAAATAAACAATGTTGCCGAACTAATTGTAGCGGCTCAACCACATAAAGTAATTCTTTTTAATGGCGAAATGGGAGCCGGAAAAACTACTTTTATCAAACAATTGTGTAAAACTTTAGGTGTTACCGAGGCAACCAGCAGTCCTACTTTTTCTTTAGTAAATGAATATGAAGCGGCAAATCGTCAACTTATTTATCATTTTGATTTTTACCGTTTGAAAAAAGAAACCGAAGCACTTGATATGGGCGTAGATGATTATTTGTACTCCGGAAATTGGTGTTTTA
Source organism: Flavobacterium daejeonense DSM 17708 (assembly GCF_000425425.1). Classification (GTDB taxonomy): domain Bacteria; phylum Bacteroidota; class Bacteroidia; order Flavobacteriales; family Flavobacteriaceae; genus Flavobacterium; species Flavobacterium daejeonense. Next base: position 38,047 of record NZ_AUDK01000007.1, on the reverse strand, counting down.
TCGAGTGGGCTGAAAAAATTGCCGGTTTGCTTCCGGAATCTTATTCCACAATTAGTATTGAAGTATTACCGGATAACAAACGTCTTTTAAAATTAAATTAATGATAAATCATATATTAATCACTGTAAATCAATAAATTAATTTGTCTTTATTAAATTGAATTCCGAAATTACGTCTTAATAAAATCTATAAAAATGGTGAAATTGATACCTAATCTTAATAAATAAAATCATTTCTGTTTTTATCAGAATATAAAGCTTATTTTTTTAATCTTTTTGTGTAATTTTACTTTTTAATAGTATCAAAAAACGATGTCGATTTCAATAACTCCATTTACCAAACAACAGTTATTACCTCAGGAAGAGAAGCTGGAAGTTGCCAGAAAAAAAGGCGAACTATTTATTGGTATTCCAAAAGAAACAAGCTATCAGGAACGACGCATCTGCTTAACGCCCGATGCGGTAAGTTCATTAGTGTGTCATGGACATCGCGTAATGATTGAATCAGGAGCCGGAGAAAGCGCCAGCTATTCCGATAAAGAATATTCTGAAGCCGGAGCCGAAGTAACCAAAGACACGCAAAAAGTTTTTGGTTGTCCGATGATTTTAAAGGTGGAACCGCCTACAGTTGCCGAAATCAATATGATGAACAATCAAACGATTTTGCTTTCTGCAATTCAATTAAAAACCAAGAAAAAAGAATATTTCGAAGCTTTAACCAAAAAGAAAATCACCGCATTAGCTTTTGAATACCTTAAAGATGTCGATGAAACTTATCCGGTTGTAAAATCTTTAAGCGAAATTGCCGGAACAGCCTCCATTTTAATCGCTGCCGAATTAATGATTGCCAATTCTTATGGCAAAGGCTTGCTCTTTGGAAACATTACCGGAGTTCCCCCTACTGAAGTTGTCATTCTGGGCGCTGGAACTGCAGGAGAATTTGCCGCCAGAACGGCCATTGGTTTAGGAGCAAACGTAAAAGTTTTCGATAATTCGATTACCAAATTAAGACGACTGCAAAACAGTTTGAACCAACGTATTTTTACTTCCACGATTCAGCCAAAGGCTTTAATGAAAGCTTTAAGACGTTGCGATGTTGCTATTGGCGCGATGCGCGGTCTGGAACGCTGTCCGGTTGTAGTTACGGAAACGATGGTCGAGCACATGAAAAAAGGGGCTGTCATTGTTGATGTGAGTATCGATACCGGTGGTTGTTTTGAAACTTCCGAAGTAACCACTCACGAAAAACCTACTTTTATAAAGAGCAATATTTTACACTATTGTGTACCCAATATTCCTTCCCGCTATTCCAAGTCAGCATCCTTGTCTATTAGCAACATTATCACTCCTTATTTATTGAAAATTGCCGAAGATGGCGGTCTCGAAAGCGCCATTCGTTGTGACAAAGGTCTGAAAAACGGAGTTTATACCTATCACGGAATTTTAACAAACAGAGCCATTGGCGAATGGTTTGATTTACCTAACAACGACATCAATTTAATTGTATTTTAAGCAAACATCAATTACCTTTGCCCAAAAATTAAATACATGAAATTTGTACAACGTTTTGCCTATTATTTAGTAGGTTTAGTAATAGGCTGCTTTTTTGTAGCCCTTGTTTATGGCGGAAAAGATACGCGCTGCAATTATTTCCCAAATGCCCGTGTTTTGAATGATATCAGAAGTAAACCTTTCGAATATTCCGTAAAAGCAACTCAGGTTTTAAATGAAAAATGGGTTGATACCGCTGATATTAGAAAAACGCTTGAATTTGGTGATGTTGATTTTGATAAAAGCGACACAGAATTTGGAAAAAAAGCCAAATTATACGTTATCGAAGGAAAAACAACCAAAAATGTCGAAATCATTTTGACTGTAAAAAACGAAGAAAACAAAGCTACTTTAGAGAATATTATCAAGAAGTAAGCTTTTTAAAATAACCGCAAATTCGCAAATTTAATTCAAATATTAATTTGCGAATTTGTTGTTTTAATACTTTTCTCTTATTATAAAACCCAATCTATTTCTTCCTGATTTTTTGATTTCAAATAAGTATTAGCCTGTGAAAAGTGTTTGTTTCCAAACCATTTTCCCTGATTAGCACTCATAGGCGAAGGATGTCCACTCTCCAAAACCAAATGTTTGTTTCGGTCAATTTTGCTTCCTTTTTTCTGCGCAAAAGACCCCCAAAGTAAGAAAACAATTTGTTCTTTTTCATCGGATATTTTTTGAATAACAGCATCCGTAAATAGATTCCACTTCAAATGTTTGTGACTATTCGGTTTGTCTTTTTGAACGGTAAGCGAGGCATTTAACAATAAAACACCCTGCTTCGCCCAATGTTCTAAATTTCCGGAAACAGGCATTAATAAGTTGTCTAAATCATCGTTGATTTCGCGATAAATATTTCGTAACGAAGGCGGGATTTTTACGCCATTATTAACCGAAAAACACAAACCATTTGCCTCTCCTTCACCGTGATAAGGATCCTGACCAATAATAACCAATTTCAAATTGGAAAAATCACAATAATTAAAAGCCGAAAAAATCAAATCTTTTGGCGGATAACAAATACCGGTCTGATATTCCTTTTCTACTTCCAACATCAAATCAGAAAAATAAGGTTTTTGTAATTCATCTGACAAAATTGCCTGCCATTGCGAAGATAAGTTGAGTTGCATGTTTCTTAATTAAATTTACTCAACTCTTTAGTTACAATACTTTTTAATTGAGGTAAATAATTGTCACAAATTTGATATACAATTTCATAATCCAACATCTCATAATGGTGTGAAATAAAATCCCGAAAACTAATGATTTTACTCCATTCCATTTCTGGATAGTTAGTTTCTAACAAATTGTGTTTTCTAAAAATATTTTTTATGTTTTCTCCTATTGCCTGAAGTCGGGTAACAATAGCATCCAGAAGCGTTTTTCCATATTCTGTAGAAACAAAATCAATCGAAGAATTGATTTCTGAAAATCTTCTGTTACAAACAGTAATATGTTCCAAAACAGTTTCTAAAGAATATTTATATACGGCATCATACATAAATTAAATCATTTTTTATGGTATCCAAAAAACGTTGCGATACATGAGGTCCTTTACGAACAATTTCTATTTTAGCCTTCAATTTGTTCTCCAGAAAAGCGTATAATCCCATCAGAAAACTATATGAGGGCTCCTTGAATTCTACCAGGAAATCTACATCGCTTTCTGTATCTTCAAGTCCTTTGGCATAGGAACCAAATAAAGCAATAGATACAACTCCAAAATTATCTTTCAGAAATTGTTTCTCAGTTAGTAAACTATTAATGATTTCTTCTTTTCTCATGTAACAAATATAAAAATTAATTGTTTTCTATTAATAGAACTTAACAAGTTTGTAACTTTGATGCTTTTAGAATTTAGCATACAAATGATATCCATCACCGAAAAAACATTACAGGATTTACAATTTCCAACCATTCTCGAAACCATTTCAGGGATTTGCAATACCGAAATTGGAAAAGAAAAAGCGTTAAAAATCACTCCTTTCCGGGAAAAAGAAAATTTGATGCAGGCTTTGATGCAAACTTCGGAGTATGTTTCTTCTTTTCAAAATAACAACGCCATTCCTAATCACGGTTTTGATGCGATCACACATGAAATAAAATTCCTTTCAATAGAAGACAGCTTTCTAGAAGTGGGCAGTTTTAGAAAAATTGCTACACTTTCTTCCACAGTGAATGCGATGTTGCAATTCCTGAAAAAATTTGATGATTATTACCCCAATATCAATGCAAGAGCTTCCAGAGTGGAATTTACCAAAGAAATTGTAACTCTGATTGATGTGGTTGTGGATAAATATGGCGAAATTAAAGACAATGCCTCTCCTGCGTTATCCGATATTCGCCGAAATATGAATTTGGTTCGGGGAAAAGTTAATCAAAGTTTCGGAATTGCATTACAGCAATACAATGGACTTGGATATTTGGATGATATTAAGGAAAGTTTTGTACAAAATCGTCGTGTTTTGGCGGTTTTAGCGATGCATAGACGAAAAGTAAGAGGAACCATTTTAGGCAGTTCAAAAACTGGTAGTATTGCTTATATTGAGCCTGAAATGACCCTAAAATATTCACGTGAATTGAGCAATTTAGAATACGAGGAAAAAGAAGAAATCACCTGTATTTTAAAACAATTATCCAATGCCATTCGTCCTTTTGTACCTTTATTAAAAGAGTATCAGGAGTTTTTAAGTGACATTGATGTGATTGCTGCCAAAGCAAAATATGCCGAAAAAATCAACGGTTTACTGCCAAATATCACCGAAGAACGCCGTTTGTATTTCAGGGAAGCTTACCATCCTATTTTGTATTTGACTAACAAACAAAAAAAGGAAATTACCTATCCGCAAACTATCGAATTGCAGCAGGAAAACCGAATTATTGTGATTTCGGGACCTAATGCGGGAGGAAAAACCATTTCCTTAAAAACGATTGGTTTGTTGCAATTGATGCTGCAATCAGGTATGTTGATTCCGGTTCATGAACGTTCAGAAACTTTTTTATTTGATCGAATTTTAACGGATATTGGTGATAATCAATCTATTGAAAATCATCTGAGTACCTATAGTTACCGATTAAAAAACATGAACTACTTTTTGAAAAAATGCAATCGTAGAACGATGTTTTTAATTGACGAATTTGGTACGGGTTCAGACCCGGAATTAGGTGGTGCTCTGGCCGAAATTTTTCTGGAGGAATTCTATCATCGGGAAGCTTTTGGAATTATTACGACACATTATGCTAATTTGAAAATACTGGCTAATGAATTGCCTTTTGCAACTAATGCCAATATGCTTTTTGACGAAAAATCATTGGAACCAATGTATAAATTAGTTTTAGGACAAGCCGGAAGTTCCTTTACATTTGAAGTAGCTCAGAAAAACGGAATTCCGTTTGGCTTAATCAATCGGGCGAAAAAGAAAATTGAAGTCGGCAAAGTCCGCTTTGATAAAACCATTGCTAATTTGCAAAAAGAACGTTCTAAACTGGAAAAAACCTCTCAAAACCTGAAAGAGGAAGAAACCAGAGCTCGTGAGGAAGGGAAAAAAATGGAATCCATCAACAGCAAAATCAAGCAAAAACTGGAAAGCTATCAGGAACTGTATGACAGTAATCAGAAAGCCATTTATATAGGCCAAAAAATCGATGATTTGGCCGAAAGATATTTCAATAATAAGAACAAAAAAGAGCTGATTGGCGAATTTTTAAAGATTGTAGAAATCGAAAATTCCAAACGTAAAAAAGCTACCGTCAAAGAAACCAAAGCCAAAGAAGCCAAGAAAAAAGAAATTATCGAAGAGGTAAAAATTCAGGTGGAAGAAATCAGAAAAGAAAAGAAAGAAAAAAAGCTAAAACCCGTTATTGAAAAACCTAGACCCGTTTTAAAAATTGGTGATCGGGTACGAATGCTGGATGGAAAAGCCGTGGGAAGTATTGATAAGATTGAGAAAAACAAGGCTGTTGTAAATTATGGTTTGTTTACTTCTAAAGTAAGTTTAGATGAATTAGATCTGGTGGAAGCAGTGAAGAAATAGTATTCAGTGAGTTATTTGTAAGTTCCGATAGTTATTGGAATGAAGTAATCTCACGAGAATAAATTAATTAGTAAGTAAAAACAAAATGCGATTGCTTCGTTCCTCGCAATGACAAAATGCAAAACCTACCTAAAAACAAAAAAATAATTCTCTTTGATGGTATTTGCAATCTGTGCAATTCGTCGGTGCAGTTTATTATTGAAAGAGACAAAAAAGATGTTTTCAGATTTGTGGCTTTGCAATCCGAACTTGGTCAGGAAATTTGCAATTATATTGGTGTAAAACCAAAAATAACAGACAGTATCATTTTGTACGAACCCGGAAAGGCTTATTATTTAAAATCTGAAGCTACTTTGAAAATTGCCACTGAATTTCATTCGGTTTATTCTCTGTTGGGAATTTTTAAAATTTTTCCAATTGGCATTCGGGATTCCTTTTACGATTACATTGCCAGGAACCGCTATAAATGGTATGGCAGGAAAGAACAATGTATGATTCCAACTCCGGAATTGAAAGCTAAATTTTTATAGCGCAATCAGGCAAAAATCTTTTCTGCCAATAAAAAAACACACAAACTTTCACAATTCAATTGATAAAAATTTGTGCAATTTGTGGTGAAATAATAAGTATTTTTATGCTTTCTTTCTTCTTTTACGTTCTTTTTTAAGCATTTTCAATTCGCGACTGGTTTGTCCCGCAACCGAAGTATTTTCTTCGGCACGTCTGATTAAATAAGGCATTACGTCTTTTACCGGACCAAAAGGTAAATACTTAGCCACATTGTAACCATTGTAAGCCAAATTATAACTGATATTATCACTCATCCCGTACAATTGGCCAAACCAAACTCTATTATCAGTAGCACTTAATCCTTTTTCTTCCATCAATTGCATTAGGTAATACGTGCTTTCTTCATTGTGTGTTCCCACAAAAATGGACATCGAATCAATATTTTCGAGCATATACAAAATTGCAGCGTTGTAGTTCGCATCTGTCGCTTCTTTTGAAGGACAAATGGGTGATTTGTATCCTTTTTCAGCTGCCCTGTCATTTTCTTTTTCCATATAAGCCCCGCGAACAATCTTCATTCCGATATGAAAACCTTGTTCTTTAGCTTGTTCGTGTAATTTTTTCAAATAATCCAAACGATTCCAACGATACATTTGTAAAGTATTAAACACAATAGCTTTCTCTTTATTGTATTTACACATCATATCGGCAACAATGGCATCGGAAGCATCCTGCATCCAACTTTCTTCTGCATCAATCAATAAAGCCACATCTTTTTTATGCGCTTCACTGCAAATAATATCAAAGCGCTCCACAACTCTATCCCACTCAGCCTGTTCTGCTTCCGTCAGAGCAATTTTAGCCCCCACTTTTTCATACAAATCAATTCTTCCAAGCCCCGTAGGTTTAAAAACTGCAAACGGAATTGCCTGACGCTCTTTGGCAAAATCAATTGTTTTCAGAGTCATTTTCAAAGCCGCTTCAAACTGATCTTCTTCCTCTTTTCCTTCTACAGAATAATCTAAAACCGAAGAAACTCCTTTAGTGTACATTTTGTCAACCACCGAAAGACAATCTTCTTCATTCACTCCGCCACAAAAATGATCAAAAACGCTGGCGCGAATTAATTTTTCTACCGGAAGATGAACTTTCAAAGCAAAATTGGTAACCGCAGTTCCAATTCGTACCAAAGGCTGACTGGAAATCATTTTGAAAAGAAAATAAGCCCTGTCTAATTCGGTGTCGCTCTTTAAAGCAAAAGCGATTTCGGTATTTTTAAAAATCTTTTTCATTTTTTTTTTCATTATTTGAAACAAATATAGACAGAGTTATGAATAATAATTACTCGAAATTGCCTTATTTTGCATTTCAAATTAATTAATGACGATGCAAACAATTCAAGCCAATAATTACCCAATCTATTTTAACGAAAAAGCATACGAAGCTTTAAATCTTCACATCAGCCAAAATAAATATTCAAACATTTTTATAATTGTTGACAGTAATACGAATGAATTTTGTTTACCAAAATTATTACCGTTGATCGAAACCGATTTGAATGTAGAAATTATAGAATTTGAGGCCGGAGAAGAAAATAAAAATATCGAAACCTGCGTTGAAATCTGGAAAGTATTGACAGAACTTGGCGGCGACCGAAAAAGTTTGGTGTTAAATTTAGGTGGTGGTGTTGTGACTGATTTAGGCGGATTTGTGGCTTCAACCTTTAAACGAGGTGTTGATTTTATTCACATTCCTACTACTTTGCTTTCTATGGTGGATGCTTCTGTTGGTGGAAAAAATGGAGTAGATTTAGGAAATTTAAAAAACCAAATCGGAGTAATTAACGTTCCCAACATGGTTTTGATTGACACGCAATTTTTAGAAACAGTGCCTCAAAACGAAATGCGTTCCGGTCTTGCTGAAATGTTGAAACACGGTTTGATTTACGACAAAAAATACTGGGAAGAGTTTTTAGATATTTCGACGATTGATTTTGACGCTTTAGATCAATTAATTTATCGTTCGGTTGAAATTAAAAACGAAATTGTAAAACAGGACCCAACAGAGAAAAATATCCGAAAAGCATTGAACTTTGGTCATACTTTAGGTCATGCTATCGAAGGTTATTTTCTGGAAAATGAAAATAAAACTACTTTGCTTCACGGCGAGGCGATTGCTGTGGGAATGATTTTGGAAAGTTTTATTTCATTGCACAAAGGATTAATCACAAAAGAGGAATACATTCAAATCAAAACCGTTTTGAAATCAATTTATGAAGATATTACATTTGAAGAAGAAGATATCGAACCAATTTTAGATTTGTTAATTCACGACAAAAAGAACGAATACGGAAGCATTCAATTTGCTTTAATTGAAGGTATCGGAAAGATAAAAATCAACCAAGAAGTTGAGAATGAATTGATTCTTGAAGCCTTTGAAGATTACAAATCGTAACCTTATTTTTTTATAAAAAAGGATTGCATCACTTATATTTTATTTTTTACATTTGCCGCGATGAAAAAAGATCAAAAACAACGAAACTACCGCTCCAGCCAAGGCGTGAATAATACTTCTTTTCAAAGAATATTGAAACGTTTTTTTTGTGTTGCGAGACAGTTTCATTTTGATATTTTTCAATTCTTAAAAGTAGAAAACGAAAAATTGCAGATTATTTATGCCAATATCAGGGTTTGAATTATAGTTTAATTTATTTCATTAAAACTATAAAATCATAAATCCTAAAAAAATGAATACTAAATATTCAGACTTAATTAATCAAACCTACTATTTCCCTCAGGAAGAATTTAAACTAAACAAAGACAACCTTTTATTTCACAATATTGATTTGATGAAATTGGTTGAAAAATACGGTACACCTTTAAAGTTTACTTATTTACCTCAAATTTCCAACAATATCAACAAAGCCAAAAGCTGGTTTCGTAGAGCGATGGAAAAAAACAAATATGAGGGAAAGTACTATTACTGCTATTGCACCAAAAGCTCTCATTTTGAATTCATTATGAATGAAGCTTTTAAAAATAATATTCACGTTGAAACGTCATCGGCATTTGACATTAATATTGTTGAGAATTTATTGCAAAACGGTAAAATAAACAAAAGCACTTATGTGATTTGCAATGGTTTTAAAAGAGACGAGTACATTTCTAATATTGCCCGATTAATCAATAACGGACATAAAAATACCATTCCGATTATTGATAACTACGAAGAATTAGATTTGCTTCAGGCGGAAATCAAAGGAAAATTCAAAATTGGAATTCGTATTGCTGCCGAAGAAGAACCAAAATTCGAGTTTTATACTTCTCGTTTAGGAATTGGTTATAAAAACATTGTTAATTTTTACAAAAAGCAAATTCAGGACAATCCAAATCTTGAATTAAAAATGCTGCACTTTTTCATTAATACCGGAATCAATGATACGGCTTATTATTGGAACGAATTAGTAAAATGTATCAAAGTATATATTGCACTTAAAAGAGAATGTCCAACATTAGACGGACTGAACATTGGTGGTGGATTCCCCATCAAAAATTCTTTGGCTTTTGAATACGATTACCAATACATGATTGACGAAATCATCAATCAGATTAAAATTGCCTGCGAAGAAGCCGAAGTAGATGTTCCGCATATTTTTACGGAATTTGGTTCCTTTACTGTTGGAGAAAGTGGCGGCGCTATTTATCAGGTTTTATATCAAAAACAACAAAACGACAGAGAAAAGTGGAATATGATTGATTCTTCTTTCATCACCACTTTACCGGATACCTGGGCCATAAACAAGCGTTTTATCATGTTAGCCGTTAACCGCTGGAACGATACTTACGAGAGAGTACTTTTGGGCGGACTTACTTGCGACAGCGACGATTATTATAATTCGGAGCAAAACATGAACGCGATTTATTTGCCAAAATACAACAAAGAAAAACCGCTTTATATCGGATTTTTTAATACGGGCGCTTACCAGGAAACAATCGGCGGATACGGTGGATTACACCACTGTTTAATCCCGCAGCCTAAGCACATTTTAATTGACAGAGATGAAAATGGTATCCTGGCAACGGAAGTATTTTCGGAGCAACAAACCTCTGAAGAAGTATTAAAAATTTTAGGCTACAAATAAAAAATAATTAATTAAATACACCTTTGGTAGATTTATAATTTCATTATATTTGAACCGATTTAGATTCTAAATATGATAAATTTACTAATGATTTAAACCCTATAAAATGAGTAAAGGACCAATCAGTCAATTTATTGAAAAACACTATTTACACTTTAATTCAGCTGCATTAGTTGACGCTGCCAAAGCATACGAACAACAATTAGCGAATGGTGCTAAAATGTTAGTGAGTATGGCTGGTGCCATGAGTACCGCCGAAATTGGAAAAATATTTGCCGAAGTAATTCGTCAGGATAAAGTTCAGATTATTTCCTGTACAGGAGCTAATCTTGAAGAAGATATTATGAACTTAGTAGCGCATTCTCACTACGAAAGAGTACCTCACTACCGTGATTTGACTCCGCAGGACGAATGGGATTTATTAGAAAGAGGATTAAACCGTGTAACAGATACCTGTATTCCGGAACACGAAGCTTTTCGCAGATTACAAAAACACATCTACAAAATCTGGAAAGATGCTGATGATAAAGGAGAGCGTTATTTTCCTCATGAGTTCATGTACAAAATGTTACTTTCGGGAGTATTAGAAGAATATTACGAGATTGACTTAAAAGACAGCTGGATGTATGCAGCTGCTGAAAAAAACTTGCCTATTATTGTACCAGGATGGGAAGACAGTACAATGGGAAACATTTTCGCTTCTTATGTAATCAAGGGAGAATTGAGAGCATCTACCATGAAATCAGGTATTGAATACATGACTTTCTTAGCCGATTGGTACACTAAAAATTCTGAAAACGGTATTGGTTTCTTCCAAATTGGTGGAGGAATCGCCGGAGATTTCCCTATTTGTGTGGTGCCAATGTTGTATCAGGATATGGAAATGCATGACGTTCCTTTCTGGAGTTATTTCTGCCAAATTTCAGATTCAACAACAAGTTATGGATCTTATTCCGGAGCGGTTCCTAATGAAAAAATTACCTGGGGTAAATTAGATATCAACACCCCTAAATTCATTATCGAATCAGATGCTACTATTGTGGCGCCATTAATTTTTGCTTATTTATTAGATTTATAATACCATTTATATGAGAAGAGTTATTGTTGAGTATGCTAAACTAACTAACGAAATTTTAAACTTATTGGTTGAAAAATTTCCTGATGGATATGATGACGAAGATATCATTCGTTTTAAAAATGCCAAAAATGAATTAGTTGAAGCAGTTGAAGTTCGTACAGAAGACACTATTTACTTAGTAAAAGTAAGTACTAAGCTTGCTGACAGAATTGAGAATTTTGATGAAGATGATGATATCGATGATGTAATTGAACCAATTGCTCCAATTAAAGGTTTAGATATGGATGATGATATCAGTGACGATGACGACGATGACGATGATAATGACAAGCCAGAACTTGACGATGAAGATGAAGATGGAGACGATAAAGACATCGCTGATGAAGAAGATGACGAGGACGAAGATTAATTCATAAGAATACAAAACGATAAAGGAACTCCAAAAAGAGTTCCTTTTTTTATCCTTACAAACTGTAAAATTTTTCAAAAAAAACAACAAGCTTCCTTAAATGATTACTTCTCAAATTTTACACACCACACTTAAAGAAAATTTTGGATTTGAAAAATTCAGAACGAATCAGGAAGAGATAATTAATACGGTTTTACAAAACAAAGACACTTTGGCTATTATGCCTACAGGCGGAGGAAAATCGATTTGTTTTCAATTGCCAGCCCTATTATTTCCGGGACTAACCATTGTTATTTCGCCTCTGATTGCTTTAATGAAAGATCAGGTTGATAGTTTAAAATCCAATGGAATTCCGGCTTGTTACATTAACAGTACACAAACAGAGGATGAACAACAACAGCATATAGACAACATCATTAATCAAAAAATAAAACTCGTTTATATTGCTCCCGAAAGTTTATCGTATTTAGAAAATATTTTTAGCACCATCAATATCAGTTTGATTGCTATTGATGAAGCGCATTGCATTTCGTCCTGGGGACATGATTTCAGACCGGCTTACACCAATTTAGGTTATCTCAAAAACCGCTTCCCTTCTACTCCTGTTTTAGCTTTAACTGCAACCGCCGATAAAGCTACACGTGAAGACATTAGCAAACAATTAAATCTTAAAAAACCCAACATTTTTATCGCTTCCTTTGATCGGAAAAACCTAAGTCTGGAAGTTCGTCCGGCTTTAGACAGAGTCAAACAAATTATTGATTTTATCGAATCCAAAGTAAACGATTCCGGAATTATTTATTGCTTAAGCAGAAAAGCAACTGAAGAACTTGCTGGAAAATTACAAAAAGCAGGAATTGCCGCCAAAGCTTATCATGCCGGTTTAGACGCTGAAATTCGTTCTAAAACTCAGGATGAATTTATAAACGATGCATGTCAGGTAGTTTGTGCCACGATAGCTTTTGGAATGGGAATCGACAAATCCAATGTACGTTGGGTAATTCATTACAATCTTCCCAAAAATATCGAAGGATATTATCAGGAAATTGGTCGTGCAGGACGTGATGGCTTAGCTTCCGAAACCATTTTATTTGAAAGTTACGGAGATGTTATTCAGCTTCAAAAATTTGCTTCACAGGGACAAAATGCCGAAATCCAATTGGCAAAATTGGAACGTATGAAACAATATGCAGATGCTTTAAGTTGTCGTCGAAAAATATTACTTTCATATTTTGGAGAAATCGTTACCGAAAATTGTAACAACTGTGATATTTGCAAAAATCCACCGGAATTTTTCGATGGTACCATTTTAGCCCAAAAAGCACTTTCGGCTATTATTCGCCTCAAAGAATCAGAACCATTAGCGGTAATTATTGATTTTTTAAGAGGTTCTAAAAATGCTTATATCTACGAAAAAGAGTACCAAAACCTGAAAACTTATAGCGTAGGAATTGAAACTTCCTGGCAGGACTGGAATCAATATTTGATTCAGTTAATTAATTTAGGCTATTGTGAAATCGCTTTTCACCAACAAAATAAAATCAAATTGACTTCTTTGGCAAAAAAGGTTTTATTTGAAAATGAAAAAGTGCAACTCAGTACAATCAAAATTAAGGAAGACAGGGAAAAAGAAAAACCGACTACCCAAACAAAAACAATTACAAATTCATTATTTGAAAGTTTGCGCAAGTTGCGTTATGAAATTGCTCAGGAAGAAGATGTTCCTGCTTATGTTATTTTCAGCGATGCTACCTTACGACAAATGGAAATCAATCGTCCGATGAGCGAAGAAGAATTTATTGCCATTGACGGAGTCGGAAGAAGTAAATTAGAAAAATACGGCGACGCTTTTATCAAAACAATCATTGCTTTTCAAAAGGACAAAAAGCTAAAAAAACAAAAAACTTCCAGTACCTACAAAGAAACATTGACTCTTTATAACGAAGGCTTAAACGCAGAAGAAATTGCAACCAAAAGAAAACTTGGTTTAAGCACAATTATTTCTCATTTGTCCAAATTATACTTAGACGGAAATGCAATCGATTTATCGCAATTTATCACTCAGGAAGAAGTTGATTTAATTGCCAAAGCGGAAACAAAATTAAAAAATCCTACTGCTTTAAAACCTTATTTTGATTATTTTGAAGAAAAAATAAGTTATGAAAAAATCCGAATCGCATTAGCCATCATCGAAAAGAAAACTCATGATTTACTCCTTTCCGCCATTTGTAAATAAAGAAACTAAAATTCTGATTCTGGGAACCATGCCTGGAATTGCTTCTTTAGAAAAACAGCAATATTATGCCCATCCACGAAACCATTTTTGGAAAATTCTTTTTACCATTTTAGAGAAAACTGTTGTTTCTGAAATTTACGAAGAAAGAATTCAACTTTTAACCAGGAATAAAATTGGAATTTGGGATGTACTTCAAAATTGTGAACGCAAAGGAAGTTTGGATATTCATATCAAAAATCAGCAAGCAAATGATTTTGAAAAATTATTCGAAGAATATCCGGCGATAAAAACAATTGTTTTCAACGGAAAGGAAAGTCATCGTTATTTCATTAAAAGTTTCGGAAAAATAAAAGGCATTACCTATCATGTAATGCCTTCTACCAGTCCAGCCAACACAATGTCTTTTGAAAAAAAATTGAAAAGCTGGTCTGTTGTTTTTGATAATTTATAAATAGCGTTCCTGAAAAATTCTTTGATGGTGTTTTTGATGTCCAATAATGATAAAACCAATTGCGCGAACCGAAATTTCATTATTAGAAGCTATTCCGATTCTTTTTAATTGTTCCTCTGAAAAACTTTTAAAAAGTGCTAAAGTACTCTGGCGAACAATAGACAACTCGGTTAATAAGCTTTGCAAATGTCTTTCGTTAGCATTTGTATTCAAAACAAAATCATTCTCATCAAATCCAGGCAAAGGCGTTTTATCATTTCTTGAAATTCGCAAAGCCCGATATGCAAAAACACGTTCGGTGTCAATTACATGCTGAATAATTTCTTTGATTGTCCATTTCCCTTCAGCATAGCGATAATCAAATTTATCCATTGGAATATCCTGAACAAAACGAATAAAAGCATGAAGACTTATTTCTAAGTCTTCATACAAATCTTCATCACCGGCTTCCTGCATATAAGTTGCATAAAATCCAGTGTATTCGTTGTTGGGAATAGCTATTCGCTTCATAAATTAAGCTGAGTTTCTACTTGCGTTAGTATTTCCAAATAAAGAACGCATTACGATTTTTTCGTAAACTTTAATCAGTTTTTCATCCGGATTAGCTTCTTTATTCAATTCGTTAATTCGTAATAAAGCACATTGTTGAATTGTCAATAAAGGCAATACAATACGCTCTCTGATTTGAATCGAAGCCATTCCGTCAGGATAATTTTCCATCAGTTCTTTATGACCGGCAATTTTCAATAACAAACGTTTTGTTTCTAAAAACTCATCGTAGATATTTTGCCAGAATTCTCCAAATTCAGGATCATTTTTCATATAAGCTGTCAATGGGAAGAATGATTTTGCCAATGACATCATACTGTTTTCCAATAATGTTTTAAAGAACAGGGAATGATTGTATAAATCCTTAACTTTATCCCATTGATTTGTTTCTTCAAAATGCTTCAACGCTGAACCAACTCCGTAGAAACCTGGTACATTTTGCTTCAACTGACTCCATGAACCCACAAAAGGAATTGCTCTTAAATCTTTAAAATCTAATTTTTCAGATTTGCTTCTTTTTGTTGGACGGCTACCAATATTAGTTTTAGCATAATATTTCAACGTACTCATTTTTTCTAAGTACGGAATAAATTTATCATGATTCTTGAAACTCAAATATTTCTCATATCCCAGTTCCGATAATTGTGTCATTACTTCCTTATCTGTTTCAGATAATTTATTTAATTCTTTATTAAATACCTGATTAGTAACACCGGCACTTAATAAATTTTCTAAATTATAACGACAAGAATCTAAGGTTCCAAAATTAGAACTAATCGTTTGTCCCTGAACGGTTACCTGAATTTCTTTGTTTTCAATTTCCGGTCCTAAAGAAGCGTAGAATTTATGTGTTTTTCCTCCTCCACGAGCTGGTGGTCCACCACGTCCGTCAAAGAAAATCACTTTAATTCCGTATTTTCTGGACATGGCTGTAAGCTGTTCTTTTGCCTGATAAATACTCCAGTTAGCCATTAAATACCCACCATCTTTTGTTCCGTCAGAGAATCCAAGCATGATTGTTTGCTTCATTCCTCTGTTAGCCAGGTGAGCAGCATAAACCGGATTCGTATATAATTGCTCCATCACATTATGTGCATTTTGCAAATCATCAACAGATTCAAACAACGGCACAATATCAACAGAAGGATGTTCCCAATTATTCAATCTAAACAATGCAAAAGCTTCTAAAACATTCACCGCATTTTCATTGTTACTAATGATATAACGGTTCGCTCCTAATTCTCCATTAGCATTTTGAATTTGCTGAATTGCTCTGATTGAATCAATCGTAGATTGGGTCATTTCATTTTTAAAATCAGCCGAATTCAAATTCCCCTGTACCTGAGTTAAAACTTCACATTTTTCAGCTTCCGATAAATCGTAATAGTTTTTAGGAAAAACATCACTGCCGTTTGCTAAATAGTAATCAAAAATATCTCTGAAAACCGCATCGTGAATTTTACTGTTTTGACGAATATCCAAAGTTGCAAAGTGGAATCCGAATAAGTTTACTTTTATTAATAAAGCTTCTAATTCATCAACATATAACGATTGATGTTGCTCTACAATAATCGTTTTAATTTTATTTAATTGCGATTTAAATTCTTCCAAAGTGATGAAAATTTCACCTGTAGAATAAAACACAGAACGGTATAATTTATTTTCAAGTTCAGCAACTAAAACATCAACACCTGAGAAAGTTAGCTTTCTTTTTAAGTTTCTCATTTCAAAATAGTAACATTTTAAAATAGACGTTCTTAAACGGTCGGCAACTTTTAATGTAATATCAGTTGTTACAAAAGGGTTTCCGTCTCTGTCTCCGCCCGGCCAGAAACCAAGTTGGATAATAGGGTTTTTGATATTTTTATTCGGAGCAATATTCGTTTCTAAATAATGCATTAAATCTCCGGCCGTATTATAGAATACATTTTCCAGATACCAAATCAAACTTACCGCTTCATCAAAAGGATTTGGCTTTTCATTTTTGATAAATGGTGTTTTTCCTAATTGAGCTAAAAGCTGTTTAATTTGTAATAAATTATTATCACGAATTGCCTGAGTCAAATCATTAATAATTCCTAAAACCGGACCAGGATAAAATTGTGTCGGGTGAGCCGTTAAAACTGTCCTGACATTGAAATTTTCTAAAAACTCAGCCAATTCCTCATTGTTTCCTCTGGCTTCTGATTTTTCTTTAATATCTCTCAAAGAACCGCGCCCTTCCATATTATTTACAATAGGAAAAGCAGCATCTTCAATCGCATCAAATAATACAATTTGACGTTCGATATACTGAATAAAACGAAACATTAAGTCGATTTTATCAGCCTCTACATCAGTATGTAAATATTTTTTGGAGAAAAATTCAAAAATTTCCTTTGGTGTTTCCATTTTTTTATATCCTGTTTCACAAACTTCTGTGAATAAAGGAAGTAAAGCACCTGTATTATCAATTGAATCAAAAGGTAAAGTAATGAAAACGCTGTTGTAAATATGATATTTAGAGAGAACATTTTGATTGAAACGTTCTATTTTAGGGAGCGTATACATAAATTATGTTTAATTATTTAGTTAATTGAGTTCTATTGTGATTTTTCTATAAAAAATTACCCCAAGAATCAACTTGAGGTATTCATATAAATAACATTCAAGTCAAAAATTACATATTTTTGAAAATAGTATGCATCAAACGCTTCTTATCGTTGATACTTTCTTCAAGAGAAATCATAGTTTCAGTTCTGTAAACACCATCAATATCGTCAATCATAAAGATTACATCTTTAGCATGTTTAGTGTCTTTTGCCCTGATTTTACAGAAAATATTAAATTTTCCTGTTGTTACTGAAGCAACTGTTACGAAAGGAATTTCGTTGATACGTTGTAAAACAAACTTCGTCTGAGAAGTATTATTCAAAAACACACCTACATAAGCAATAAAAGAATAGCCTAATTTATCATAATCCAAAACTAAAGAGGATCCCATAATAATTCCGGCATCTTCCATTTTCTTTACCCTAACATGCACAGTACCAGCTGAAATCAATAATTTCTTAGCAATATCCGTAAACGGAACTCTCGTATTGTCTATCAACATGTCTAAAATCTGATGATCTACTTCATCTAAACGGAACTTACTCATATTTCTCTAATTATATTATTAATTATCATTTTAAACCATAAAAATATATATAAAAATGATAAAGTCGTACAAAAAATTACTTTTTTATTAATCCATTAACGAATTTTTGTTCTTTTCCTAAACAAAAATTTGCTTTTTGATCAATTTTTGGAAAGTTCCCGTCTTCATCTTCATAGCTAGCTCCTTGAGCATCAAACACTTCATGTCCGAAGAAATTTTCTAAATCGTCAATTTTGGCAATATAAGCATTAAAATTAATTTTTCCGTCAACTAATTCCTCCTTATACTGTGCAGCAAAATTCGTTATTTTTTCATTACCGTCATAATTTATTTTAACCTTTTTATACATTAAATCATAAAAAACGACTTTATTTTGAGAAATATTCAAATATTCTTTCGTTCTATTGATAACTACAACGTTTTCGCAAATTCCTGTAAAACTCGATACCAAAGCAATAAAAATATATTTACGAGTCATTTCTCTTTGATAATCTCCCGGGAAATGTCCTGCTTCAAATAAAACAGTAGGCACTCCTAAATATTGAAAAGTATCACCTATACAATTGATATTAAAGGAATCATCAAAACGCCCGATTTGCCCCGGAATAAATTCCTGTAAAACCGAATTCATCTCCGCAATCAAATTAATAGCCTTTTGCCTGGATGCATTAATTTCTCTTTCTTCATTATAAGAAGGTGCTAAAAACGAAACAGTTGCCGGTTTTCCGGTATCAGCCACACCAAAAATAGTACGCTGATCATGCAAATTATAACAGTAATCCGGTTTGAATTCTTCAAAAACAGCTCGCAAAATTTTACTTTCAGGCTGTGTCAAAGCTTGAGAATCTCTGTTTAAATCAATTTCATTAGCATTTGCCCTAGTGTATAAAAAAGCTCCGTCAGGATTTAACATCGGCAAACAGCAAAAAGTAAAATTGCTTAAAAAGCGCTCCGCTAATTCAGTGCCGCTATGCAACAGGTTTAAAAAATCAAACAAAGCCTTGGTTGTTGTGCTTTCATTGCCGTGCATTTGCGACCAAAGATAAATTTTAGTCTTCCCGCTACCTATTACATATTTATAAATCGTTCGCCCCTGCACCGACTGTCCCACAACCGAAAGTTGATTATCTGTATTTAATCGTTTTAAAATTGGTTCAACAGACTCTAATGTCAAATACCTGCCTTCAATCGTTTTTTCTTTATTATCAAGAAACAATTGTTCTAAATTCATATCCTGTTTTTTTTGATTTACAAAAGTAAACATCTTTATTTTTACATTTGTAAACAGATAAAATTTCTATTATTTCAATATTGTAAACAGCTATTTCCATATTAATTCCTAAAAAAGAGGAATCAGATTAATATTTGTCACAACTTTATAAAATATCAAATAAAAATCTTTTTATCAGTTAGTTATAATGGATTACTTAAACTTTATCTAAAAATATTTTTTTCGATCACAGCTGTTTACACCTGTAAATTTGCCTGCTTAGTTACTTTTTATTACATTTGTAAACAGTGCTTTTAAAAATATATTTCACAATGGTAAACACAGATGATTTTATAAAAAGACTTGAAATAATTCTCGATTATTACGGAATGAATGCCTCGGCTTTTGCTGATAAAATTGGTGTACAACGCTCCAGTTTATCTCACCTTCTTTCCGGAAGAAACAAACCCAGTTTGGATTTTATTCTGAAAATTTTAGACGTTTATCCTGAAATTGATCTGTATTGGATTTTGAATGGAAAAGGTAATTTTCCTAAAACTAACTCAAATTCACCTGAAAAAGAAACAGGAACTACATCTACTCCTATTCACACTTCCATTGATACCGTTTCAGACGCAAACAAAGAATTATTTTCAGAAACTACAAATCCTAATAAAATTGATAAAAAGGAATCTGATTCATTTCCGTCGTTCGATGAAAACATAGAAAAAATTGTCTTTTTCTACAAAGACGGTACTTTTAAAACATACAAACCCAATTCATGAGTTAAAATAAAGTTTAAAATTTAACTTAAATATTTAAACGAAATTAAGCTACTCATCTATAAACAAATCAAGACTTTATCATTTTTACAACAAATACTTTATGTTTTAATAAATTGTTTTTATTCGCTGAAGTACAACAATTTTCAACTTTTTTCAGAACTCAATTCAAACGAAAAAAATCTATTTTTTTTTAAAATTATCCAATCTAAATTCCGCAATTAAACCTATTTTTGAGAAAAAACTTATTTATGCTAAAAAGATTGCTTAGTTACCTTTACCCTATTAAAATTCACAGTCAAAAATCAGCTTTTAGCAAATCATTAGAAATCACCTGGGCCAATGGCGATTTGGTCATGGATTCTATGAATACTAATTATTCTTATGGAAGTTTGCAACGCATCTTAAAATTAGGGCTGAAAAATATTGGTTTTGACAAAATAAAAAATATGCAACATATTTTAATACTTGGAGTTGCAGGCGGGAGTGTAATTAAAACTTTAATTGATGATATTCATTTTACCGGAAAAATAACAGGTGTTGAAATAGATTCGGAAGTGATTCAAATTGCCAATCGTTACTTTAAATTAAACGAAATTCCGCAACTTAAAATTATAATTGACGATGCTTTTGAATTTGTTTTAAAAACTGCGGACAAATACGATTTGATTGTCGTCGATGTTTTTCAAGATACTAAAATGCCCAATTTTCTTTTTGAAACTTTTTTCATAGATCGGATTTGTTTTTTACTCAAAAACCAGGGAAGTATTCTTTTCAATACGATGCTTTTGAATAAGGCTGATAATCTTAGAAATCAAAAATTAATCTCCGATTTTTCTAAAGAAAATTGCAGTATCAAATCGATTCCAAGAGTTGAAAAACACAACGAACTTATCATAATTGAAAAATCAGTTTGACCTAAGTAATTTTTTATTTCCCCCATTCAACTTATTGTATTATTTGTACATTAGATTTTTATAAAACAATCTTTATCCATGAAAAAGATACTCCGAAAATTGCTTTTAGGAAATTTAACCAATTTACGTGAGCCCAAATTGAATCCGATTCAAAGGCGCATTCAAAACATCAAAGCCATTTGGAATAACGATCATCAGGACGACAACGGAATTGAAAAAATTGTCCGTTTGCTACTTTCTACTTCACAGCTAATTTTTCCCGGGATTTACATCAAATATTTGGCTTCCAAAAAAAGGAACTGAATACGAAGATTTAGCAATGGATTTTTATATTTTGCTTAAAGTAGCTTTGTCAGTAATAATTATTACCAATCAATGGCAACAATTTCCGGTGGTTTTAGGATTGATGGTTTACGTCATGCTGGAAACCGTTTTATACATTCCAACCTTAATTTTTGCTTCCGATTTATTTGCCCGACCACGTTCTTACAAGCGTTCGATGCTTTTGCTTTTCTTTAATTATCTGGAAATGATTTTAGGATTTGCTGTTTTATATTCCACTGGCAAATATTTAAATAAATCTTTTAACAACTGGTTTGATGCCGTTTATTTCAGCACTGTTACTTCAACCACCATTGGTTTTGGCGATTTATATCCCGTACAGACTTTCGGGAAAATTTTAGTTATTATCCAATCGATGTTGGTTTTAATGTTTGTGGTTTTATTTCTGAATTTTTATTCCACCAAAATCGATTCGAAAGGTTATTTTGAAAAAAGCAAAAAAAGATTAAACAATCTTTCTTGCTTTTTCTAAATCTTCTTTAGTGTCAATACCAATTCCGGCGTGAGTCGTTTCGACCATTTTGATCTGTTTGCCAAATTCCAAATAACGTAGTTGTTCTAATTTTTCGGAAGCTTCCAAAATTTTCATTGGTAAATGGTAAAAATCCAACAAAGCCTGTTTTCTAAAAGCATAGACTCCGATGTGTTTCATGTAACGCACACCCACATTTTTTTCTCTTGGATACGGAATTACCGAACGCGAAAAATACAAAGCAAAATTATTTTGGTTTACCACTACTTTCACATTATTCGGATTATTGATTTCTTCCTCGTCTTTGATTTCATACATCAACGAAGCCAAATCTACTTTTTTGTCAAAATCATTTTTGAAAACTTCGATAACCTCTTTCAAAGGTTCGGCATTGATAAAAGGCTCATCACCCTGAACATTGATTACAATGTCCACATCCATGTTTTCAACAGCTTCGGCAATACGGTCACTCCCCGATTCGTGTTCTTTGATACTCATAATGGCTTTTCCGCCGTGAGTTGTAATTTCGTCAAAAATTAAATTGGAATCCGTTACTACAAAAACATCATCAAACAAATTTGTGTTTACTGCGGCTTGATAGGTTCTTAAAATGACTGTTTTTCCTCCCAAATCCTGCATTAACTTGGCGTGAAATCTTGTTGAGGCGTAACGGGCGGGAATGACTGCTATTATTTTCATACGTTGTTTTAAACAATAAAGAGCAAATATAGATTTTAAATTTGAAATTAGTTGTTTCAGATAATCATGTTTTATTTCATATAAGATTCAAATTCTTCACTTGTAGTTGTAATATCAATCTTTTTAAGATTTTGATTGGGATCAAACAAATAAATCCCAAACATTTCTTTTTCTAAATCAGGATTTATAATTGTAAAAGCTTTGTCGTAAACTTTGCTGACTTGCTTCATAGGTTAAAATTAAGATTATTTCTTAACTTTCTGTGATGGCTAAATTAGCCATACCCAGTTGGTGAATATATTACTGCACATTTACTAAGTATCATCATTTAATGTAGATGATAAATTTTCAGATATTTTATTTTTTGAAACGATTAAATTCTGATTTATACTATTTGACTTTTCTTCAACTTCTTTTATTTTTTCATTACAAGAAATAAAGGAATAAAAACTAAACAATATCAAAATACATTTTTTCATTTTCTCTTTAAAATAATTTACACTTTTACATAATCTTCACCGAAGTCATGCTCAAAGAACCTGCCAATAATTTGTCATTAAACAAACTCAATTCTTCTTGTTTTTCTTTTAAACCTAAAGTATAAATTAAAGGTAAATAATGATCCGGTGTAGGAACGGCTAATTGTAATGCGCTACCCTGTTTTTCATAATCAATCAAGGCTTGGAAATTTCCGTCTAATAAATAAGAGTTCACTTTTTCCCGGGCTTCAATTGCCCAGTCAAAACCGTAATTATCTACATCCATATTATAGAAATCGACTAACCGTAAATTGTGTACAATATTTCCACTTCCTACTATAAGAATCCCTTTATGACGCAAGTCGCTTAATTTTTGTGCCAATTCAAAATGGTATTGTGCCGGTTTTGAATAATCAATACTTAACTGAATCACCGGAACATTAGCATCCGGATACAAATGCCTGATGACACTCCAAGCTCCATGATCCAATCCCCATTCGTAATCGAGTTCAACCTCGGTTGGCAACAATAATTCCTTTGTACTTTGGGCTAACTCAGGACTTCCTTGCGCCGGATATTGCACTGCAAACAATTCTTTTGGGAAACCGCCAAAGTCATGAATCGTTCGGGGCATTTCCATCGCGGTGACTTTTGTTCCTCGTGTAAACCAATGCGCCGAAATACACAAAATGGCATTAGGTTGTGGCAAAGTTTTGGCTAAATTTCTAAAACCTGCCACAAACTGATTTTCTTCAATCGCATTCATTGGACTTCCATGCCCAAGAAACAACACCGGCATTTTTTCGGTATTTGAAAAAGTACTGGAAATTTTATGTAAATCGGTTAAAGAATTCATAAATAATGTTTTTATTTTTAACCACAAATTACACAAATTAGCGCTAATTAATTGGTATAATTTGTGGTTTATTAAATAAGTATTATGGTTTTCATTTATTTAAAATAAACTTGTTTCAAAAAATCATTCAAACTTACCGGTTTTCTGCCTAATAATTTTTCCAAATCGGATGTGTCAGCATTAAATTCTCCTTGTTTGATTGCTTCCGCAAAACCTGCAAACATTCCGATGTATTCTCCCGGAACTCCGGCATTTTTTAATGTTTCGGCATATTCATCTGTAGTGGGGCTGAAATAGCTAATTTCTTTAGATGTTATTTTGCTTAAGGTTTCTGCAATTTCCTGAAACGAATAATTTTTAACATTGTTAGTAGCATATTCTATATTTTCATGACCTTCTGAACTCAACACATTCGCAGCAGCTTCGGCTAAATCAGTTCTGGAAACATAAGCTGCTTTTCCTTCTCCTGCCGGAAAATAAATACCTGTTTCTAAAACTTTTTCTCCCATAAACATAGGCAAAACTTCAAGATATAAATTGTTTCTAAAAATAGTATAGGCAATTCCACTTGCTTTTATAGCTTTGTCAGTGTCAATATGCGATTGTGCTAAAAAAGTAATTGGTGAAGTTTCGGTTTCGTTCTTACGTTCAAAACTGGTATAAACAATATGCTTTACTCCTGCTTCTTTGGCTGCTTTAACTGCATTTAATTGTTGCACACTTCGATTAGCTAAATCTGTACCTGATACTAACAATAGTTTATCAATTCCCTGAAAAGCGGTTACTAGCGAATCATAATTATTATAGTCTCCTTTTTTAAGGCTAATTCCTTTTTCCTGTAAATCTGAAGCTTTTGATTCGTCTCTAACCAAAGCCGAAATCGCTGTAGCAGGGATTCCTTTTTTTAACAAAAAGTCAATTGTTAGTTTACCAAAATTTCCTGTAGCTCCTGTTATTAAAATTTTTGCACTCATTATTTTTTTATGTTTTATGTTTAACTTTTATTCAAAGTTAAGTACATTTGATATACAAAATATACTCACATACTAAAATACACTAGTATCCTTTTGTATAGTAATAATAAAAGCAACACATTATGGAAGTAGAAAAAACAATCAGTTTTAAAGAAGCCAAGGCCTGTCCTGTTCAGTTTGTTTTAGCGGTAAATGATACTTTGAATGTAATAAGTGGAAAATGGAAATTACCAATTATTGGTTCTTTATTATTTGAAAAGAAACGTTTTAGTGATATTCAACGTAATATTTCCAAAATTACTCCGAGAATGTTATCCAAAGAATTGAAAGATTTAGAAATGAACGGAATGGTAAAACGTACTGTTTATGATACTACTCCAATTACTGTGGAATATGAATTAACTGAATCAGCCAAATCATTAGGAGATGTATTAGACAAAATGCTGGAATGGGGATTGCAACACCGTCAGTCCACACTTTCTCAAAATTAGAAAGTATTACTAATTTATTTTCACCATTAAGAAATTAAGAGGATTAAGGAATTGAAAACTTAACTATCCTTAATACCTTAATGGTTTAAATCAAAAAAACAAAATGGTTAAAAACCAAAAATTAATCCACAAAACTTTCATCTTTAAATCCTATTAAGTACAATTTGTTTTTAGCACGGGTCATGGCGGTGTACAACCATCGGATGTAATCTCTATCAATTCCGTTAGGCAAATACGGTTGTTCAATAAAAACGGTATTCCACTGCCCTCCTTGTGATTTATGACAGGTAATCGCATAAGAAAATTTCACCTGCAAACCATTGAAATATTCGTTGGCTTTTACTTTTTGGAATTGCTTGAATTTGGTTTCACCTTCGTAATCTTTCAAAACTTCCTGGTACAATCTATTGGATTCTTCATAAGTCAAAGAAGGCGATTCACTTTTTATAGTATCTAATAACAAAACCGTTTCAAAAGGTTTTTGATTCGGATAATCGACCATTCTGATTTTTACTTTGGCAAATTTAAAACTGTATAATTCGACAATTTTAAAGATTTCCAAAATTTCAATAATATCTCCATTGGCAATAAAACCGGCTTCGTCGGAATCTTTAAGCCAAAAATAATTATTCTTGACCACCATCAAAAAATCTCCGGCAGAAAGTTCGCTTTCTTTATCTAAAATTCGGGAACGAATTTGCTCATTATATTGATTGGCTCTTTTATTGGAACGAACAATAAAAGCCGTGTCTTCAATACTGTAATTACTGTAGGCCGAATGAATCGCATCCTGAATATCATAACCATCCACTAAACGAACAATATCTTTAAATTTTCGAACATCAAACTGAAAATCAGTAACAAAACTATCCTTCAATAATTCACGTAATTCGGTTGCGTTAAATAAGATTCCCGAACTTTCTTCCTGACGCATCACTTCATTCAACTCGATATGATCTACATCCATATTATAATGTAAACTCAAAGTATCGATATCCAAAGCCGGACTTACTTCTAAATTCACCGGAGGCAACTGAGCGGTATCTCCCAAAAGAATCATTTTGCAATTGGTTCCTGAATACACATACATAATTAAATCGTCCAGCAGTGAACCATTGGCATACATTTTAGAATCAGAATCCACATCCGAAATCATCGAAGCTTCATCGACTATAAAAACAGTATTTTTATGTTTGTTAGGTTGAAGCGTAAAAGTCACTCCTCCTCCTGAGGATTTCTTAGGGTAATAAATTTTCTTGTGAATAGTAAAAGCCGGTTTCTCCGAATAATTAGCAATTACCTTAGCAGCCCTACCTGTAGGCGCCAGCAAAACATATTTTTTATTAATCTCTGTCAGATTATTTACAATAGTCGAAATCACAGTAGTTTTTCCCGTTCCGGCATATCCTTTGAGCACAAAAATACTATCATTAGTTGTTTCGGTCAAAAAAATGGCAATCTTCTGAAAAAAAATATCCTGATTGTAAGTAGGACTAAAAGGAAATTTCTTTTTTAGAAGACTATAAAACTGGGAGGAAATCATTGTTATTATTTTGCCGCAAAGTACGTTTAATAAATGATAATTTCAAAAGTCAATCACAATGGCAATATCAAATGAGAATGTAAAAATATTATAATTGTAATTAAAAATTGTCATTACTCTTAATTAAGAATTCAAACACAAACAAGAACTTATATACCTAATATGTATTATAAGTAATCCGAATTTAAACTTCTCCCGCTATTAATTTAATCCTTTCAATTATAATTGCTTTTTTTTGAAATTGTAATTGCAATTGATTTCATCACATTTGAATAAATTCACCGCAGTCTATTCTAATATCTTCATCTTTTAATTCTTGTTGGAGTAAACCACAAAAAGACTTATTATTTTGGCTGGAAAAATACTTGCAATTATAACAGGTTCTTTGAATAGTGATAATTTTCATCTTGTTCAATTGGGATATCATGCCGGAAATGTTTTTCCAAAGAACTATTTTATCATCAATAGTTGATTTTGAAATAATCTCAGTCAAAGGATTAATGAAATTTTCTGTATCTGAAACAATCGTTTTTCCTAAATCGGTCAATTCAATACTATAACTTCTGGCATCCACATTATCCATAATTTTGTGAATGTATTTTTTTTGCTCTAAAGTTTTAATGGTATCACTAATGGTGGGTTTAGACACATCAAATTCCCGGGCAAGATAACTTACTGTCGCTTGACTCTTAGCATGGTAATTAATAAAAATCAATATTTGGATTTGGATGGGTGAAAGAGAAAGTTTTTTTGATTTTTCCCAAAGCAATATTTTAAAAACTTGTGAAATGCGCTCTAATCCGGCAACAATTTTCTTGTCCAGATTTGTATTTTGTTCATTAAGATTAAAAACCGACATACTTTTTATATTAAATAGCACTTCATTGAATGTAAAAGTAAGCGTTTTTATCCAAAAAATTTCTAATAAATTTATCCCCATTGGATTTTACCAACAGGGATAATTCTGATTAATCTTTTAAATCTTTCAATGCCGCTCCAAAATTTAAATGTAATACATTGCCTTTTGGAGTTACTAAGGCCGGAACTGAATTTACTCCCGCTCTTTCCGCTTCTTCTATTTTAGATTTATCCTCTCCAAGATGAATGATTTGAACATTATTTTGTCCAATTAAATCAATTACATCTTGTTCTGCACTTATGCAGACTGGACAACCTGCATGGTAAAAAATTGATTTGCTCATAGTTTAAAATTTTATAATTAGACTTTTATAGATTGTAACAGGTATTACGATACAAATATAGTTAGTTATCCTAACTAATAAAAACAATTTAACATTCATTTAATTTGTCCACTCAAAGTCAAAGGATATGAATTTAGATTTACAAATTATGAATAATTGCTTTTTGAATAATGAATTTGTAAGTTTGCGATTCAGAAAAAAAATCTTCATCAATGGACATCACCGAAAAGAAATATAAAAAACTCTCCATTCAGGTTTCGCTGACGGGACTTTCTTTTTGCTGTTTTGACACACTTAACAATACGGTTTCCGCTTTTAAAGATATTCCATTTGGTAATTTTGATAAGAATTTAAAAATCGAAGATTTATTTTCCAACGCATTTGAAGAACATCCGGAATTGAATGAGGTGTATGATGACGTTTTGGTAATTCACAGTAACAATCTATCGACATTTGTTCCGGAACCACTTTTTGACGAAAACTATTTAGGAAGTTATTTGCAATACAACACCAAGGTTTTTGAAACTGATTTTTTTGCTTTCGACGAAATCAGTAATTATGGGATCAATGCAGTTTATATTCCGTATGTGAATATGAATAATTTCTTTATTGACAAATTTGGTTCTTTTGAATACAAGCATGCCAACAGTATTTTGGTCACTAAATTATTAGATGCTTCTAAAAATGTAGATACTAAAAAGATGTTGGTTCATTTTAATGCTTCTCATTTTGAAATTGTAGTGATTCAAAATCAAAAGTTATTGTTGTTTAATTCATTCGAATACCAAACTCCGGAAGATTTCATCTATTACATTTTGTTCACCGCCGAACAATTGAATATAAATCCCGAAAATTTCCCATTGGAATTAGTTGGAAACATCACAACCGAAAGTCCTTTTTACAAAATCGCATACAAATATGTTCGAAATGTTTCGCTTATTGATGTGGAAGATTTGAAATGGAACAATTATTTTACGGAAGCCGAAAACCGAAATCATTTTATACTCTTCAATTCATGAGAATCATTTCAGGTAAATACAAAGGAAGACGCATCAATCCGCCAAAAGGTCTGCCAGTACGTCCTACCACCGACATGTCTAAAGAATCCCTGTTTAATATTTTAAACAATCATTTCAATTTTGACGGTTTAAAAATTTTGGATTTATTTGCCGGCACCGGAAATATCAGCTTTGAATTTGCTTCCCGCGGAAGCGAACCCATTACGTCTGTTGATAGCGATTTTGGTTGCGTAAAATTCATTAAACAAACTGCAGCCGAATTTGATTTTCCAATTGCAGCTATCAAAAGTGATGTTTTTAAGTTTCTGGAAAAATGCAACACTTCTTATGATATTGTTTTTGCCGATCCACCTTATGGATTAGATCAGACTATTTTTGAAAAAGTGGTTTTATTGGTTTTTGAAAATAACATAATGAATGAAGACGGAATGATGATTATCGAACATTCCAAACATACTACCTTAGAACACTTACCTAATTTTTCATTCCAAAAAAGTTACGGCGGATCAATTTTTAGTTTTTTCGAATTTGAATTGGATGCAGATGAAGAATTTGAAGAAGGCGAAGAAGAATAAAAACTATTAAAAAATAACCATTAAGGTATTAAGTTGAATCCTTCTTAACTTTCTTAATATCTTAATGGTAAAAAAAAAAACAGACCTATAAGCCGGATTCTGTATCCCGAATCCCGATAGCTATCGG
The DNA here is from genome assembly GCF_000425425.1 of Flavobacterium daejeonense DSM 17708. Lineage (GTDB taxonomy): Bacteria > Bacteroidota > Bacteroidia > Flavobacteriales > Flavobacteriaceae > Flavobacterium > Flavobacterium daejeonense. Next base: position 8,262 of record NZ_AUDK01000007.1, on the reverse strand, counting down.
GACGGGACCCTTATCATTTATCTAGCCTCGTCATTACTGACGAGATCAAGCTACCTACCCTTCAGCAACGGACGAGAAGCCCTTTTTATCCCGTCCCGAAATTTCGGGATCAGGAGCTGATATACTTGGTATTTCACCGCATAGAGTTTACCTGGTTTCACTACAGCATTACCTGTACATACTTTCTGTTGCACTTGTCCTATCCCCCCCCCGATAGCTATCGGGACGAGATGACGGGTGTTACCCGCTATGCCTCTCTATGGTGTCCGGACTTTCCTCTCTCTCATCCCGAAAGACGAGACAGCGATAAGGCGGTCTGTGGTGCAAAATTACAATTTAAAAACCATGTCAACAAGTACAAAACAGCGACTTTAACAAGTATTTCGCAATACATTAAAAATAAAATGGTTATATTTAAATAACTTTTAACCACTTAATATTTTACACCATGGATCCGATATACCACTACGATTCTGTTTCAAAAGCCTTGGACGAATTGAACGAAAACGGTTTTAATTATGACTTTAACAAACATGAAGATGTCATTTTGAAAAACCCTGATAAATTTGAAATCAAACATATTTATCGTTATGAAGGCGAATCCAATCCGGATGACGAAGCCATTGTTTTTGGTATTCAATCCAAATCCGGTAAAAAAGGAGTTTATGTTTCAGGTTTTGCCGCAAATTCTAACAATGAAACCACGCAACTATTATTAAATATTAGTATTAAATCCCGAAGCAGAAGGAAAAATCAATCTTAAAAACAATCAAATCAGGATTCTAATTTTTTATAAAATCTTTCAATATTTAAATTTTTCAATCTTTAAATTAAAACCTATATTTGCTTTCGAATAAAATTTCTATGGAACAATTTATAGTATCAGCCCGCAAATACCGTCCGCAAACATTTAATGATGTTGTGGGACAAAAAGCGATTACCAATACTTTATTGAATGCCATAGAAAACAATCACTTGGCTTCTGCCCTTTTATTTACAGGTCCCAGAGGTGTTGGAAAAACTACTTGTGCCCGAATCCTGGCCAGAAAAATCAACCAACCTGGTTACGACGACCCAAACGAAGACTTTGCTTTTAATGTTTTCGAATTGGATGCTGCGTCAAACAACTCGGTAGATGATATTCGAAAACTAATTGATCAGGTACGTATCCCCCCGCAAACCGGAAAATATAAAGTCTATATTATTGACGAGGTACACATGTTGTCTTCGGCCGCTTTTAATGCTTTTCTGAAAACATTAGAAGAACCGCCTAAACACGCTATTTTTATTTTGGCAACAACCGAAAAACATAAAATCATTCCAACGATTTTATCCCGTTGTCAGATTTTTGATTTTAAAAGAATCACTGTTAAAGATGCCAAAGAACATTTAGCCGGTGTTGCCGAAAATCAGGGAATTGAATTTGAGGACGATGCTTTGCACATTATCGCTCAAAAAGCCGATGGTGCCATGCGTGATGCTTTGTCTATTTTTGACAGAGTCGTTTCTTATTGTGGAACAAATTTGACCCGTCAGGCGGTAACCGAAAATCTAAATGTTTTAGATTACGAAACTTACATTAATGTAACCGATTTAATTCTGGAAAATAAAATTCCGGATTTATTAATCGCTTTCAATGACATTCTTTCAAAAGGTTTTGATGCACACCATTTTGTTGCCGGATTGGCTTCTCATTTCCGTGATTTATTAGTTTGCAAAACACCTGCAACTTTAACTTTATTAGAAGCGGGAGAACAGGCTCAAAAGCTGTATGGTGTTCAGGCTCAAAAATGTTCTCAGGAATTTCTTTTACAAGGAATTGCTATTGCTAACGAATGTGATTTGAAATACAAACTCAGTCAAAACCAACGATTATTAGTTGAACTTTGCCTAATGCAATTAGCCTCTATCACTTTTGATGGAGAAAAAAAAAAGCTGAGTCCTTTATAATTCCACCTACTTATTTTAGAAAAAATGATTATTCAATAGTTGAACAAACAAAAACTGTTGAAAACCATACTGCTGCCAAACCTGTAACTGCTCCAACTTCGGTCTCAGCAGAAAATCAAGCAATCGAAAAACCGGAAACTACAAAAAACAAAGAACCTGAAGTAACAGGTCCGCAATTTTCTGCCTTATCTTTATCGAGTATTCGAGCCAGACAAGCATTGGAACAAAACAAAAAAACAGTTGTGAGACCAACTGTGGATTTGCCTACCGAAGCTTTTACCGAAACCGAAATGTTGTTGCAATGGAATAATTATGCCAAACGCTTAGGAGATAAAGGATTTAAAATTATGGAATCTTTATTGCTTATCAATGATCCGGTTTTAAACGGCACAACCATTAGTATCGAATTACCTAACGAAGGTTCCAAATTAGATTTCGAAAAAGAAATGAATGGACTTTTAGGACATCTACGAGGACATCTTCACAACCACAACATTACGATTGATATTATTGTAAATGAAAATGTTGCTATCAAAAAAGCCTTAAACGATCAGGACAGATACAACCGTTTACACGAAATCAACCCAAATATTGATTTGTTGCGAACCACTTTTGGATTAGACATAAACGCTTAATGTTTACTTTTCCCGGATTCCAAAATTTTCTTTTCAATTCTGGAATCAGGAATTAACCACATCAGGGCAACTATTAAATAAATGGCTAAGGAAATCCATTGATAGAAAAACGAAATTACAATTGCTAAAAGATACAAAGTCTGCGACCATTTTCCTTTAGAATCTTTACCAACGGCTTCTGCCAAAAAAGATTTTTCACCATCCAAACAAATAATTGTTGTTTGTAAAATCACAAAAGCAATAGCCGACATAAATAAAACCAAGCCATAAACGGTTACAGTTGCTTTGGCAAAATTATGCTCTCCCATCCAGGCCGTAGAAGCCGGAATCAGGGAAAGCCAAAAAAGCAAATGAAGATTTGCCCAAAGAATTTTACCATTAACTCTGGTTGCGCTATGCAGTAAATGATGGTGGTTATTCCAATAAATCCCCACATAAATAAAACTCAGCACATAACTCAAAAAAACCGGAAAAAGACCAAGCAAATCTGAAAACAAAGCTCCTTCCGGAACTTTTAATTCTAGAACCATAATTGTGATAATGATAGCCAGCACTCCGTCGCTAAAAGCTTCCAATCTGTTTTTATTCATATTAATTATTATATTTTACCAAAATACATGGCTTTCACAATTCCGTCGGAAAGTCCAATTTTTGGAACATAAATATTTCTGGCGCCACTCCATTTCATTGCATTAAGATAAATTCGAACTGCCGGAATAATTACGTCGGCACGGTCAGGATTCAAACCTAATTCGGAAATTCTTTGGTCGTAAGTCAGCGAATTTAAAAAAGCATATTGCGAATTAATATACAAATATGACAAAGGTTTGTCCTGCATTTTTCCGGACATTTTAAACAACTTATTAATGTTTCCTCCGGATCCAATCAAAGAAATTTCATCAAACTCGGCAGTATTAGTTTTTATCCATTTTTCAATTTCATTCCAAACCACATCACAAACCATTTCATTAAGCAAACGAACGGTACCTACTTTAAAAGAACGAGAGGTTACAATTTTTCCGTCTGAAAACAGCGTAAATTCAGTACTACCACCACCTACGTCAACAAACAGATACGTTTTATCTGTTTTTAACAAATGATGCAAATCGGTTGAAGCAATAATAGCAGCTTCTTTTTTGCCATCGATAATTTCAATTTTAATATCGGCCTTTTTTTTAATCATCGCTACCACTTCTTTTCCGTTGTAAGCTTCACGCATTGCCGAAGTAGCAAAAGCTTTATAAGCTTCCACTTTATGTACTTTCATCAACAGATTAAATGCTTTCATTGCATCAATCATCCTGTCTGAATTCTCTTGAGAAATTTCTCCAACGGTAAAGGCATCCTGTCCCAAACGAATAGGAACACGGACTAAAGCACTTTTATTAAACTGTGTTTCTTTGCCGTCCTGTTCTACAATATTGGTTACCAATAAACGCATCGCATTCGATCCAATATCAATGGCGGCATATTTTTTAATTTTTATCATTCTCTTACTTTATTAATGACTTTTTAAAAGATAACTTCTTTTAATAAATCAACCTTTCGTTGGTAATATTTATACGTTTCAATTTGTGCTCTAAAGATATTTTTACCGTTATTCTTACGGTATTTATTGTCTAATTTATACGAATGAAAACGTGCTTTTACATTTCCTTTCCAACCGATATCAAAATTCTCAATCAATTCTTTTTTAATTTCCTCGTCATAAATCGGACAGCTAACTTCGACCCTTCCGTCTAAATTTCGGGTCATAAAATCGGCAGATGAAATATAAACTTCTGTTTGTCCTCCATTTGCAAAAATATAAATACGGGAATGTTCCAGATAATTATCTACAATACTAATGGCTTCAATATTTTCGCTCATCCCTTTTATTCCTGGAATTAATGAGCAGATTCCTCTGACTTCTAATTGAATTTTAACTCCAGCATTACTGGCTTCATATAGTTTATCAATTATATCAAAATCAGACAAACTATTCATTTTTAACTTCATATACGCTACTCTTCCGGCACGGGCATTCATAATTTCTCTATCGATGAACTTATAAAATTTTGAACGGGTATAATGTGGAGATACAATCAAATGTTTATAGCGATGAACTCGATAATTAATATTGAAAAATTCAAATATTTTTGAAATGTCTTTTAAAATTTGTTGGTGACTGGTAAAAAGGGTCACATCAGTATAAATTTTAGCAGTAGATTCGTTGAAATTTCCGGTAGAAATAAAGCCGTAACGCTTATTTTTTCCGTTTTCAATTCGTTCAATCACACATATTTTACTATGAACTTTCAAACCTTTGATACCAAAAATAAGTTCAATTCCTTCCTGTTGCATTTGTTCGGAATATGAAATATTCGAAGCTTCGTCAAAACGTGCCTGTAATTCGATTTGAACCGTAACTTTTTTTCCGTTTTTAGCAGCATTTATCAGCGAACTGATAATTTGAGAATTTTTTGCTAATCGGTACAACGTAATTTTTATTGTAGTCACTTTGGGATCTAAGGCGGCCTCTCTTAAAAATTTGGTCAAATAAGAAAAAGACTGATAAGGGGCGTGCAACAGATAATCTTTTTTACTGATTTTCTCCAAAATACTTCCTTCCAGACTCAATCCGGGAATTGGCAAAGGAATATTTTTTTTATAAAGTAAATCGAATCTGCCTAAGTTTGGGAACTCCATATAATCCCTTCTGTTATGGTATCTTCCACCCGGAATAATACTGTCAGTAGAGACAATTTTCATTTTATCTAAGAAAAATTGCAGTGTATCATCTTCAATCAACTGATCATAAATAAAACGCACGGGTTCTCCTATTCGTCGGTCTTTTACACTGGTTGAAATTTTTTCAAGCATACTTTTACTCAAGTCACTATCAATCTCTAACTGTGCGTCCCGACTAATTTTTATCATATGAGCCGAAATACTGTCGTAATCAAAAATATTGAAAATACTATGTAAGTTGTGTCGAATAACATCATCAATAAGAATTACATATTTCTTATTATCATTTGACGGTAAAACCACAAAACGATTGATTGTTTTTGGGATTTCAATAATAGCATAATGAACTTCTCCATCTTTTTTCATCACCAACTTTACAGCCAAATAACCTACATTATCTTTCAGCAATGGAAATTCGGCCAAATCATTCAAAATGATGGTTACTAATTCGGGACTTAAAGACTGAATAAAGAAGTCTTTCAGGAAAATTTCCTGTTCATCGGAAATTTCATTTTCATTGATAATAAAAATATTTTCGGTTTCCAGTTTGGCTTCTATTTCTTTCAAAATAGCCAAACTTTCCGCCTGATGTTCAATTACAATTTCGGTAATATCTTTAACTAATTGCTGTGCCGAGATTCCTCCTAAAATTTTTTCTCCCGTTTTTCCGGATAAACTTAATCTGCGAATAGCGGCAAAACGAACTCTGAAAAATTCGTCTAAATTATTGGAAAAAATTCCTAAAAATCGTAATCTGTCTAATAATGGAACCGAATCGTCTGCTGCTTCCTGGAGTACTCTGGCGTTAAATGCTAACCAACTTTTTTCTCTGTCAATATATTTTTGATCAAACATTTTTTATTTTAAATCTTTTGGCATTATTATTTTTTTAGTTTTTCCTTTATTTATTTTATCCCAATAATCTGTATCAAATTCAAGCGAAACAAAGCCGCTTGTAGGAACATTATCTATAAATACATCACCAAATTTATTAACAAAATTTGTAATTGCAGCATTATGACCAAAAAGAATTACACTATCAAATGAGTTTGCACAGGATTTTACAATATGTTCCAACTGCTTTTCATCAAAAGTGTATAACTCCTCTTTATAAACAATATTTTCTATAGGATACAACATATTTTGGGCAAAAATAACCGCAGTATCAGAAGCTCTTTTGGCGGGACTACTCCAAATAATATATTTTTTAGGAACATGCTTTTGAATATTAGAAGAAACTAAATGCGCATCCTGAAGCCCTCTTTGATCCAAAGGCCGATCAATATCTTTCAACGGCATATCCCAATTTGATTTTGCATGCCTTACTAACACTAGATTTTTCATATGGTTTCTGTTTACATGACGTTATTATAAATTTCCTAAACAGAAAGATACAATTAATCTTTGAATATTTTATGTCATAAAAACAAAAAATCAACAAAGTCATGAGCTGATTTCAAAATGCTACATCCTATAAACAGGTTTCGATATTAACAGAACTTTTTGATTAATTACGACAGATAAACAAAAAATTAACTCAATTCTAGGGTTTGTTTTACAAATAAAAACGCTTTTTAACGAGTTTTTAGGTTGTTCAAAGAGAAAATTTATTGCTGAATTTTAATGTGAGTAGCTTAGCAGTGAAATAAATTATCACCATTTATATCCAACATATAAACCTATAGCTCCATAATTTTCTAAAACTCATATTTATGAAAACAACTGTACTTAATCTTCAATTAAAACAGTATTGGGTAAATGTTTTATTTAAAAATAATCTTTTACTGTTTTTAATATTGTTATTCTGTTCTCATACTTTGATTGCACAAACAAAATTTGATTGTAATAGCTGTAATTCAAGTGATGAAAAGATATTATCTGTAGAATTAGTTTCTACGACGTTAAATCCAAATCCTCTCGGCTCAGATGACTTATATTTGCCTTTGAGTCCTTCTTGTACAAGTGGAGACGCAATTCAAGGATATCTTAAAATTAATGTTCAACAACAATCCACGACTAGATATGGCTTCCTTGTAGAAGCTGATATATATACCAATGGAATCAAGACTGATGACATTAGTTTTTGTAATCCAGCCAGTACAAATTCAGGAATAAGAAGTGTCTATATAACTAATAAAGTAATTTCCTGGACTTGTGGAACTACAATCAGCTTACAAAAAATAATAATAGGATGGGGGAATTCTACCGGTCAAAATGTCTGCAATTTAGATAATTGTAAGATTGGTCCTCAATGTTCTAACAATGAACTCAATCCGACAGTAACTGTAATAACACCTCTAAATGCGGATTTCACAACAGAACGTAGTTGTCCTGGTGGAACACAATTTGAAAACATAAAATTTATAAGTACCTCTACAGGAGGTACTACACCTTATCAATATCAATGGGTTATTAGTGATGGTATAAATACTACGACAACACCATATTCCTCAACTAACAATTACACTTACGCCCCTGCAAATACTAATAATTTAACTGTAACATTAAATGTTAAAGATGCTACAGCGGTTCAAAAGACAGATTCAGAAACTAAAACAGGAATTGCGGTTGGCACATGTTGTACTATTGCAATTAATCCGATAACAAAAACAAATGTAACTTGTAATGGAGCTTCTAATGGTACAGTAACAGCAACTATAACCGGAGGTACTGGAACGATAACTTATGATTTATTATATTCTGCCACTTCTGGAGGATCGTTTACAGACACAAATTTACCTACAAATGGTGATTCAAATGGAATTTATACCGGTTTAGGTATTGGATTTTATAAAGTTAAAGTTACTGAAGCCAATGGATGTAGTGTTACAAGTTCAGAAGTTGAGATTACACAACCAACAACTATCGTTGTCAGCAACGTTTCTCAATCAACTATCGACTGTAACGGTGGTGATGCAACTGTAACTATTACTGCTGCCGGTGGAAC
>NZ_AUDK01000006.1 GCF_000425425.1 Flavobacterium daejeonense DSM 17708 | reverse complement strand
TTTAAAAGTTAATGGAATTGATAAAGTACCAACATTTTATGTTAATGATCCAGAATCACATTTTATAGATGTTTACTTTCCGGAAACTCAAAATGCCTCGTTGAAGTGGAAATTTAAGACATTGCCCAATTGGATTCAAGTAAGCTCTTCTTCAGGTCATTTTTTTCCTGATGATTCTGTGCTGTTGGAAGAAAGAATATCGCTTTCCGTTGATTGGAGCAAATGGGAAAAAGCAGGAAAACCTGCTTCGGATTATTTGGTAATTCAGGGAGACGGTTTTGAGAAAAAGATTTTAGTAAATGTTTCCGATAGTTATACTAATGTTCCAAAAAATGCAATAGTAGAAAAGAATGGTTTAGCAGTACTTTATGCAGAAAGTTTTGTAAATAACAAGCCTTTTGAAAATCTAAAATGGGAAGCATTGAAAGGATTCGGTCATTCTAAAACAGCAATGCAGGCTACGCCTTTAAATAGTTTACCGGTTACTGATTATGAAAAGACTGCTGTATTAGAATATGAAATTTTTGCTGAAACTATTACCAATAATGCCGAATTAAATTTGGTAGCTATACCTACTCATCCTCTGGATGTAGATGGGAAAGTTAGAATAGCCGTGCAGTGGAACGATGAACCGGTTAAAATTTTAGATTTCAAAACCGAAGGAAGAAGTAAAACATGGAAAGAAAATGTGTTAACCAACAAAGCGATAAACAAAATAAAAGTTGCTATCAAGACAGCAGGAAAACAAAGATTGAAAATTTTCAGAATCGATTCGGGAGTTGTATTGGATTATATTGTTTTACAAACAAAAAAAGAAACTATGCCTTATCATTTAGGAGCGGAAACCAGAATTAAGAATTAACGATACGATATAGTAAGGTTTGAAAAATAAGCAAGTTTTGACTTTATTTAAGAGTCATAATTAATTTCTAACTAAAAATAAAATTTCATTAATAAGTAAAAAATAGAAAGTCTTCCAAATAGGAGACTTTTGTTTTTGTGGTATTTATGTTGAAACTTAGTAGAATAAAAATAAGTCATGTTTTGGATTTGTTGAAGTTCAGGGGGGATCGTAAAAAACTAAATTAGTATATAATCAAAGGACAGCCTAGACTGTCCTTTTTAATATCATGTTTTATTTCTCAAGATTTATAGTTTTTCCTGAAATTTCAAATCTACCATTTTGAATATCAGTAGAATTATCAGGAAGTTTTCCACCCACAGCCACTGTAAACCATCCGGGTTCTATGACACGTTGCTTTTTGGAATTTATCATCGAAAGCTGCCTCAGCTTTATAGTAAAACGGACGGTTCTAGTTTCTCCTTTTTTCAAGTGGATACGCTCAAAACCTTCCAATTGCCAAATTGGACGCGGAGTTGAAGCTTTTTCGTCTTTCAAATACAATTCAACAACTTCATCTCCATCACGTTCTCCTGTGTTGGTTACATCAACAGATACTTCAAAATCTTTTTCCGGATTTACATTCTTTGGAAGTTGTAAATTACTATATTTAAATTTGGTATAACTCAATCCAAAACCAAAAGGATAGAGTGGTGTTTTTTCAAAATACCTGTAGGTTCTGCCTTTCATGTCATAGTTTTCAAAATCGGGAAGTTGTTCAACCGATTTATAATAGGTTACAGGAAGTCGTCCTGCCGGATTGTAGTCGCCAAAAAGCACATCGGCAATGGCATTTCCGCCTTGTTGTCCCGGATAGCCTGCTGTTAAAATTGCAGGAACATTGTCATTAGCCCAGTTAATAGACAATGCACTTCCGTTGATTAAAACTAAGACAACAGGTTTTCCTGTAGCAACCATTGCTTTCATCAATTCCACTTGATTGGAAGGCAAATCCAAGCTGGTGCGGTCACCTCCGGCAAAACCATCGGCTTCAACTTTCATTTCTTCTCCTTCTAAGCGTTCATTTAAGCCTAAAACCAATACGATGGCATCTGATTTTTTAGCAACTTCAGTAGCTTTTTGAAGTAAGTCTTCCTTAGGTTCCGCCCACATTAATTTAGCAATGGCATCGCCGTAGAAATTTTGATACTTTATTTCTACTTTGTATTTTTTACCTGCTTCTAATTCAATTTTTTGTGGACGAAAACGTGGATGATGATTGTTTTTTCCACCTGAAGGCTTTCCATTTTCAATTTCCACAGTCATAAATGGTTTCGACCATTCCGAAATTTGATAACTTCCGGTTTTGGGAGCAATTAAATAACCAGTCCATTTAACGCTGTAATTCCCCATTTTGAGGCGTGAATCGGGAGTGTTGATATCCCAGTCGAAATCAATATTATCGTCGGTTCTGGTAAATAAAGGTTTACCGTTCCATTCTAAATTGTCATAATATTCACCTGTCAGCCCTTGTGTACCATCTTCTTTTTGAAAGCAGATAGAAGGAATATGTTCCATGGCTGGAACTCCCTTAGCCAAATCAGTTCCCTGAGCGTAAATTACTTTTGTCAAAGGCTCCAGTTTGTTTTGAATGCCTTTCAATACGGTAATAGGATTACTTGGAATTCCACTGTAATTTCCCCATAAGGATTGTGTATCGTTGGCATTTGGTCCAATAACAGCTATGGTTTTGATGTTTTTGGAAAGCGGTAGTATTTGATTTTGGTTTTTTAATAAGACAATGCTTTTTTGAGAAGCAATTCTTGCCAAGTAATCGTGTGCAGGGCTATTGTTTTCTGAAAAGGGAATGTTTGCATAAGGAACAATTTCTTCAGGATCAAACATACCTAATTTAAAACGGGCGGTGAATAGTCTTTTTACTGCGATATCAATGTCTTTTTCGCTAATTAAATAGTGGTTTATGGCTTCTTTTAAATCTTTGAAACTGCTTCCGCATTCTAAATCCAAACCATTTTTTACGGCCAAAGCCGAAGCGGAGGCAGCATCGTTGGTAATTTTATGCCATTTCCAAATATCGGTAACGGCACCACAGTCAGAAACAATGTAGCCATCGAAGCCCCATTTATTTCTAAGAATGTCGAACAAAAATGGGCTGGCGCTGGCCGATTCGCCTCTAAAACGATTGTAAGCTCCCATTATTGAATAAACATGACCTTCTTTGACTAATGTTCGAAAAGCAGGAAGGTAGGTCTCATAAAGATCTACATCACTGGTTTGGGCGTTAAAATGATGTCGGGATGGTTCCGGTCCTGAGTGTACAGCATAATGTTTGGCGGTAGCAATTACTTTCAGGTATTTTTTATCATTTCCCTGAAGTCCATTAACATAATTTAGTCCTAGCTGACCCGTTAGGTAAGGATCTTCACCATAGGTTTCATGACCTCTCCCCCAACGTGGATCACGAAAAATATTGATATTTGGTGACCAGAAAGTTAAACCCTGATACATACCGTGTTGACCGCGTCTTAAATATTCATGGTGTTTAGCTCTTGCTTCATCAGAGATGGCGCTGGCAACTTCAAATATTAACTGGCGATCCCAGGAAGATGCTATTGAAATAGATTGCGGAAAAACAGTAGCATATCCGGATCGGGCAACTCCGTGTAAGGATTCGTTCCACCAATTGTATTCGGGGATATCCAGACGTTTAATTGCAGGAGCATGATCCATGAGCTGTGTAATTTTTTCGTCGATACTCATTCTTGAAACAAGATCATTGACTCTTTGTTCGGTTGGTAAATTAGTGTTTTTGAACGGAAGTTTTTCCTGTGCAAAAGTATTTAGGGTGGCCAGTTGCAGCATAAATGCTAATGAGTGTATTTTTCTCATTTTTTGAAATTTGGTTTTTATAAATTATTAATTTTTTATTGGTCTATTATTTTTATGATTTAGGTATTTTTTTTGATAAAAATAAAACTTAGCTATGAATGATTTTAATATTAGTTTGTAAAAGTAGGAATTGATTCAAGAATCAGTATGGGACAAAATACAAAATTTAGGGGGGATTTAGTTAATGAATTACTGATGTTTATTTGTAAGTTGCTGGATTTTAATATGTTTTATCAGGTTGGCTTTTTTGATATAAAAAATGGTATTGACAGTAACTCTGGTGTAGATTGGACAAACTCCCAAACTATTGACTTTCTTAATGTAAAAGAGGATTGTTCATTTGTGGTAACCTTAAAGTTAGTATTAAATTTATTTGATTTGATTTAATAACTACGCACAAGATATATACTTTTTGAATATGTTGTTGAACACCTTGTAGTAGTGGTGTTTTTCGTTGAGAGGAGTCACTTAGAATTTTAATTTTTAGTGACACCTCGAAAGACACCTAAACTTTGTGATTTAATGAATAATTTGATATAGCCCTAAAATGAAAAACCCACTAAATCGTTGAATTTAGTGGGTTTTGTAACCATTTGCTTTTCATTTGGCGGAGAAAGAGGGATTTGTTTGCTCTTTCTTATGCTAATGTTTTCAAGGGTTTCGCTGTATTATGTTTTGATAGGTCATTAAATAGGTCACTAATGAATACCAATAAAGAACATCAAATTGTATGAGGCAAAAATAATCATTATTCCTTTATAATCCAATAGTTAAGACCATTATTTGAACTACTAAATGAACAAGTTTTTATACTTTGTAAACTTATTTTGAGGTTAAAATTGACCTCAACTTTTACCCAACAATTAAAGGAAGTACAAGTTCTATTTTTAGCCCTGTGTAGGTGCAAAACTCTTCAATAGTTATAAATTGATGTTCTTGTTTATTTAAATGCTTCTTGATGCTTAATAATAGTAATCTTGCTGTTCTATAACTCTTTCCGGTAATTCTTTGTACGTCTTTTGGGTATATGCAAACTCTTTTTTGTTCTAATCTCATACACTATCCATGCCTTTGGTATGCATTTGCTGTACAGTATTCATTATTGATTTGCAAGTGATATTAAAGCATTTTCAAAGGTATTTATTCTAATTTATTTAATCAAGGGTAAAATAGTCTAAAAAGGTCGTTTTAGTTACTTGTAGGCGTTTATGGTACCAGCTGCTTTGAATATAATAGATTTTGTGAAAGCTTTGTGTAATAATTCTGTTTTGAAGATGCATCTGGGATTGAATTGTGAGGTTTGAAGGAATGTACCAAACATTCTGAATGTAGAATATAAATTTTGAAGTTATGGCTAGACAGAAAGGCATAATTAAATTAAAAGGTACTATCGGAGATATTACTTTTTACAAAACGCAAGATGGTCACTTGGCCAGAGAAAAAGGCGGCATAGACGCTAGTAGAATTGCCAGTGATCCTGCGTTTCAAAGAACTCGTGAGAATGGCTCTGAGTTTGGTAGAGCTGGAAAGGCAGGAAAAATGCTTAGAACGGCTTTAAGACCGTTGCTTTTAAATTCTGCAGATAGCAGAATGGTTAGCAGACTTACTCAAAGAATGGTGAAAGTTATCCAAGCGGATACGACTAGCGAAAGAGGTTTGCGTAATGTAATTGATGGTGAAGCTGAATTGCTATTTGGTTTTGAATTCAATATTCGTGGTAAGCTTGGAACTAGTTTGTTTGCTCCGTTTGTAGCAACGATTGACCGTGTAGCGGGTGAAATTAAAGTTGATTTAGCATCATTTATTCCTGCAAATATGATTGCTGCTCCAAGTGGTACTACGCATTTTAAAATCATCTCTGGTGGTGCTGAAGTAGATTTTGAAGCAGAAACTTTTGTGGTTGCTACTTCTGAAACTGCAATCTTACCTTGGGATGGAACTGCTACGGCAGCTATCAATCAAACCAATGTGGTTACTGCTAACTCAACAAAACCATTGTTTTTGGCTTTAGGTCTTGAGTTTTATCAGGAGATAAATGGACAAATGTACCCATTGAAAAATGGTGCTTTTAACCCATTATCGATTGCGAAAGTTGATAGCGGTGTGTAATGGTTATTTGGTTAACTAGAACTTATTTCCCTGAAGGAACTAATGGGAAACTCGAATGGGAAGGCAAATTTATTTGTTATACGATTGAATTGCCTTGGAAGAATAATGAAAGGAGAGTTTCTTGTACTCCAGAAGGGAAATATTTTATTAGAAAGCGTTACAGTCAGAAGTTCAAATGGCATTTAGAAGTGGTTGATGTTGAAAATAGAAGTTTGATTCTATTTCATCCTGCTAATAACGCTTTGAAAGAATTAAATGGTTGTATCGCTCCCGTTACCAAACTTTCTGGTCCTGGACTTGGTTTGATGTCTCGAATAGCTTTTGAAAAGCTTAAAAAGATTGTTTATCAAGCATTGGACAATAAAGAAAGTGTTGAAATACTAATCCAATCTTAATTTTAAATTATGAAAAAAATCATTAATAGAGCAAAAGCTCCTACGCCTAAGTTTTTTAAAGTGCTTCGAACTGTTGGGTTGGCATTGGCTGCCGTTGGTGGAACTATTTTAGCTGCTCCAATAGCACTTCCAGTAATCGTTACGACTATTGGTGGCTATGTTGCATTAGCTGGAGGTGTTTTGACAGCTGCAAGTCAGTTGACCACAACTAATGACAGCGAATAATCATACCTTAATTGGTACAGCTGGAGGTACATTTTTAAGTATTGTTCCGAATATTCAATCTGAAGATATTGCAAAAACAGTTATCTTAGCCACTATTGGAGCGGTTGTCAGTTTTACGATTTCGTTACTGCTTAAAAGCCTAAATAAGAAGCACAAAAAATAAGTTTAGCCCTAGTTGTGGTGACCATTGGGTTAAACAAAATGAAAGCTCAAACCGAAAGGGATGAGCTTTTTTTATTTACTTATATATCTAAATAAGATTACTCTGCGCATATCATTAATGAGATTTAGGTTTTCATTAAAACGTTTTTCGCTTTGTTCTAAAAACTTCAAAGTTTGCACGTTTTTAACCTGTTCCTTGTGGTCTTTTATCTCCTGGTTAACTTTAGTTGAAAACTCTTTTCTAATATCATTTAAACGCAAAAACGGAATAACCGAACCAGAAAGAAATTGATGCCAAAATTTAGTTTTCCAAAGCGCATAAGCCGTTAAATTGATGGTATCAAAATCAGAATCATTTTCAAAAATGATAACAAAACTGTTTGTAAATGGCTCTTTTTGTGGTTTTCCACTGTTTATCCCTTTGTTAAGTAGGAATAAATGTGGTTTTGAGTAAATAGTTCCTTTTTTGTGGGTTTTAATGATAAATTTCAGCATAACAGCGGCTTTTAAAAATTAGATTAATTTTCAATTTTTCGCAATGTTTCTTATGAAATACAGATGTGCCTCGCTACGCTCTGCCCATTAAATTTTTCAAAAGAAAAAAAGAAAAAAAAGAAAGCCATCCGTTTAAGTGGAAGGTTTCAAAAAAACAAGTTTTTCAGAAAAAATACTACCCGATGCATGATAGAAATCTGGAGTGTCTAATCGAAAACTAAATGTGTTTTGAAACGGTATGGGTGGAGATTTTTTCTGAAACCCGAAGGGCTTGAACTTGCTTTTTTGAATACCTGGAACTTATCTTTGCTCTCTTTTTTTATTTTTTATTTTGATTTCAAATTCAAAACGTTCTTGTTTAATTGGATTTTAGCACAAGGTAATGAGTGTTGATTTGGAAGATGGTCGTCTTTGGAAAGGGTATCAAATTCTTTGGATGGATGAATAAACCAAATCAGAAAATAAAAGCTATTCATCCGGCCAAAGAATTTGATACTCTTTTTTGGATTTGATTTTTGAGGATGCCTGAAAGTCAGTTGACAGTCGCAGTGTTTAGTTAGCAATAAATAATCTTATGGAAATGAGAGGCATCTTCAAAAAACAATGCATTATACTACCGAGTGCGATGTGGCAGTAGCGCAAATAAGTGTATCATTTTTTATTTGCTTACTGAGATGTTTCTGATTGCTTTAGTGGAAAAGCTGATGCCATAGGCTTGAAAGAAAGATATTGTGTTGAATTTGTCAAAGAAATTATTAGTAACGTTATGGCATCAGCTTTTTCGCTGGAGCAATTATTGCTTATTTTCTGGCAAATAAAAAATGATACTCTTATTGGGGTTTTGGTTTTGTGGGTAATAAAATGGCTTTTATCCAAGGCAAACTAACTGAAATTAAAAGCCATTTTATTACTTACAAAAGCAATGAAAACACTACCGATTTAAGCACAAAGATTATAAAAACAGTTAACGTGTACGTTCTTAAAAGTAATTATAACCGTAAAGTTTCCGATGAAATGGTGAACGTTGTTAAAGACAGTGGCGAAGGACAGTGTTTTTTGTAGCTGGGTGATGCGATGGGAGCTGCAAAAAATGTTGTCCTGGAGCCACTGGCACGAGCGTTGGGTGAGCGGCTTTTTTACATAATGTTATTATAGTGCATCCGTGAATTTCTTTAGTAGCAGGATAGTTCTTTATGCACTATAATGCCACATTATGTAAAGAAGCTTTGGGAAAAGTTTTTGTTGCCTTGCACCATTTATCTATCGGAGTGATAAACTTCTGGCATACAAAAACTTTTGGAGCGTTGGGAAGGAGTGGCAATTAGAAAATGATTTAATCAATTTAATACATTCATTTTATTTTATTCTTGTATTAAGGCTATTAACTCTTTTAACAGATATTCAACCGAAAGTTTATCATCAAATTCTCTTCTCCAACTATTTACAAATACACTTTCCTTAGCTATTGAAATTGCAATTGATTTTTCTATTAGCATTTTAAAAAAAGAAACATCATCTGGTTTTATTGATTTGCAGGTTTTAAAAAGATCTAAATCTATGTCTAAAATAAAATTATTAGTCCAGCTTTCTTGAGGTATACATAAATTAAAAAGTTTAAAATTAGCAGTTAATTCTTTTGAATTTATCACTTCATTGTTATTATCATAATTTCTTGGATTATTTATCACTGATTGATTTAAATAATTCTCATTACCATTAATACAATATACTCTATCAGGTCTGTTTCTATATGAATCGTAACTATAAACTAAGGCTTTGTTTATAAATCCTAATTTTATTGCCGCATCAATGTGCTCATCATGTTTTAATTCGTTAATTGAAAAGAAATTATTTTCAATTAATTTAGTTAATAATTTATTTTGAGCTTCATCCCAGGCATCTTGAGACTCAAACTTTGCTTGTAAACTTATTCTATTTAATTCACCTTGAAAAGCTCTATGTAAATCTGTGTGATGATCAAAAGTTAATAAGTAAGGTTTTCGCTCTTTGAACTCAGACCAAAATTTAAGGACATGATGATGATGTTCACATATAAAAACTCTTTTACCATTTATTTCTAATTCACCCTCATCCATTTATTTAAAATTAAAACTTAGTTCAAAGAATCTTTAATGCTTTTAAAGTTTGCCAATGTACTTTCTATATTTTCAATAATATCATCAATAAGAGTTTCTGGATCGGGAAGATTTTCAAGGTCAATTAAACTATCATCTTTAAGCCAAAATATATCTAAATTGGTTTTGTCTCTCTCAATAATTTGATCATATGAATATTTTCTCCAACGACCTTTTTGACTTTCAGTTGACCATGTTTCAGTTCGTTTCTTTTCTGAACCAATATTATAACATTTGATAAACTCTTCTAAATGTTTAAAAGCAATTTGATTGTTTTTCGGAGTATGGTGAACATTAGTTCTATAATCATAAAACCAAACTTCAGATGTTGCTTTCTTTTTTATATTTTTCTTTTTTTCAAAAAATAAAACATTTGATTTTACTCCTTGTGCATAAAATATACCTGTTGGCAATCTTAATATTGTATGTAAATCAACTTCATCAAGCATTTTTTTACGAATAATTTCACCTGCTCCTCCTTCAAAAAGTACGCTATCAGGTAATACTACCGCTGCTCTTCCGTTTTCTTCTAGCATTGATACAATGTGTTGAAGAAAAGCTAATTGTTTATTGCCTGTTGTTACCCAAAAATCTTCACGCAAAAAATATCCGTCTTTCTCTGCTTGATTCTTATCTGTTGTTGGAATATCACTACTACTTCTACCAAAAGGTGGATTTGCAAGTACAATTTTTACTCTTGGAATTTCTTTACCAACTTTTTGTGGATTTAAACTATCAGAAACTTGTATGTCTGGTGTTTTTTTTAAGTCGCCAATTCCATGTAAATATAGATTCATTAAACATAACCTTGCTGTTGCCTTTTCTATTTCCCAACCATGAAATGTTTCAAATTTTAGAAAATTTTCTTTTGTTTCTGTTAACTTATTATTTTCACGTATATAGTTTAATGCACCTAAGAAAAAGCCTCCAGTTCCGCATGATGGATCTGCAATTGTTTCCATTGGTAAAGGTTTTATGCACTCTACCATTGCTTGAATTACGGGTCTTGGTGTAAAATACTGACCAGCACCACTATTTTCTGCATTTTTTTGAAGCAATGATTCATAGATTTCTCCTTTAATATCTGCATTTGTAGAAGACCAATTTTCTTCGTCAATTAAAAGGAGTAATTTTTTTAGCTTTATGGAGTCATGAATTTTATTTTGTGCACCTGCAAATATTTTTTCAAGCATCCCACCAGATTCAGCCAATGTTTTTAATATTTCTTCATACTGTTCAAGCAATTCTCCTCTAGAATTAGCTACTAATTTTTTCCAGTCACAAATTTCAGGTAGATTATACTTTGTTGTATTTTCATCTGCCATTTTAAGGAAAAGTAAATATGTTAATTGTTCAAGATAATCATTGTATCCTAAACCATCATCACGTAATGTATCACAGAATGACCAAATCTTAGCTATTAAATTATTTGTTGACATATTTTTATATTTCTGAAATTATTTTCTCTTTTTCTAAATCAAAATGAATATAGGAAAAAGGAAGGTTAATGAATTTTTTAATGTGAATTATGTATTCTTTTAATTCTATAGATGGCTCTACATGGGAAACTAAAACAATGCTTTCTGCTTCATTTACATTAGGGTATAGACAATACTCAAGTAACTGTCCTAAACTTTCTCTTATTGATGAACGTAAATTATTATATGTTTTAATTTCATAAAAAACGAAACCAGTATTCGTTCTTCTAGTTATATCAATTCGCGAAGCTCCATAAGCTGTACATTCTCTTTTAACAGCACTTCTACCATATTCGTCTTGTAAAAATTTTAGAAATTTTTTTTGTAGAAGGTTATGTTTGAATTCTAATTCAATATCTTTTCTGATTCCCTTTCTTTTACCTTTTGATTCAAGTTCAGCTTCCTCACTACCTGAATTATCAAATGAAAAATTAGTATTTATCTTTTCGATAATTTTTCCAGTTACTTCATTTTTAAAATCCATTAATAAATATCTATTTGATGGAATTTCATTAGGATTTTCTACTAAAATTAAATCATTAGGAATTTCATTTATTTGTAAGGCTTTAAATTTTACATTAAATAATTGCTCAGCTCCTTCCTTAATCCATGTATCTAACTGTTTTGAATCTAAGTTAAGATTATATAAATCTGATTTCATTTCATCATACCACCCTCTCTTTTTGTAATGAGCAAGTACATTTTCAGATTCTTCTGAGCTCACAACCTCAACATCTTTTAAAGTTGTTACCCAATAGCTTTGATTTGAATCAGAATCTTTTGTGTATAATAAAAGGTCAAAAAGCTTAGCTTCATACTTAGGTCTGAATTTATGGATAGGCTCTAAAAATCCGTATTTATAACCTTCAATTATTTTGTCTCCATCAAAAAGCCACTCCTCATGGCCAAATCCATTCTCCTTTTCAAAACTTGGATAATTTGATTTACCAGAAAGACCGGATGGCTTTATCCAACCATTAGTATTCCATGTTATTCTGCATATTTTAGATTCTTTAGACAAAATTTTCTTCAAATGATTATGATGAAGTAAATGCTTTTGTATGTATGACTTACTTTCATCAATAAGCTTATTCCAATTATATTCATCTAAATTATCAAATGAAATTTTTGGCCAATCCCACTTTGCAATCTCCCTGTATTCTTGTAATAACTTAATTTTATAATCGGGTAGTTTCTTAGTGGTTTCAAAATAACCATCAAGTTTGTAACCAATGAAATTATTAGAACCGTTAACCTCTACATTAAAAAAAATGTCTTTATCCTCACCACTGTAAATTCTTGGCCAGAAATAAGGTTTAATTTTAGCTACATGACCATTTAACCAATTACCATCTTGACGAAGCTTGAATCCATCTATTAAAATTTGTTCTGCCCAAAATTTAGTTTTTGCTATAATTGGGTATAGTTTCTGTCCATAAAATTTTTGATCAGGGTTAATAGTTCTATAATCAGTATTAACTATGGAACTATAAAATTGTAATTCATCTTTTGTATAAAAATTATATCCTTTTTCATAGTATTTAAATACATAACCTAATTCTTCAAAATGCTTTCTAACTGCATCGCTTGATTGAAAATCAAGTTCTTCATTAGTAGCTAATTGATAAGCTAATCTAATTAAGTATTTGAACTGATATTCCTTATCATTCACTATCACATAATATTGGCTCCATACAAATTTTTTAGGAATACCTTGTTCATCAATTATTGAAGCAGCTTCTAGAATGTGACTTTTATTTAATACTTCAATTTTCATTTAATAAATTATAATGTTCTAACTAATAGCTTTAGCCAATCATACCCTAATAGCTCCGAATAAACCATAATGCAAGCTTTTGCAGAACTTGTATATGGTCTAGTTTCTGAATCAACCATCTTTATTAATTCTCTATAACACTTATCCATCATACTTTTCTTGTTTTCTCTAGTTAGGGAATTATCAATGGCTTCTTTTGCATCTTCAATATGCGAAACACATTCATCCCAAACAATTTTTCTATCACGGTTCAATTGATCTAAATCTAAATGATAATAAAAAATTGATTGATTGACCCTGTTTATTTCTTCAGGATCATTTGTTGCTGGAATAGGTATGCCTTTTTCAAAGGTAAGTAAGCTAACATCTACTGGGTTCAAAGGGTCGAGTAATATTGACTCTTCACAATTAATATTTTCTCCATCATTAGCAATCCTACCATTGACTAAATCTAGTGGAAAACAATCACCTTTACCTTTCACTTCATCACAATCACCTAAGCGATCTCTTCTTAACTTATTTGGATATGTACCTGATAATCTATAATTAAACCATTCATACGCTAGCCACCAATATCCATCTTCTTTCAATACCCTAGATTTACTATCTGGATTTGTATAATCAATTTTTTCTCTTGATTTACTTTTAGGTCTGAAGTGGTCAATTTCAAAATCATTTGGTCCTATCGGTCCTTCAGTATACCAACATTTATTGTGAGAAAGACCTAACATGATTGGTTGAAGCTGATTCCATTCGGGATGATTTCGAATGAATACTTTTTTCTCACCTATAGTCATTCCATTCATAGCATTGTGCTGGGAAATTTTAATAGCTTCCCATCCAAACTCTTCAACAGCTTGCCTGAATTTATTTCTATCTATATATCTCATTTGCTATTTTCTTCTTTTATAATTGCATCAAGGACTTCTTTTGCAATTTTATCAAGTTCTTCAGCTTCCTCTTTGGTATATTTTCTATTTGTAAATTCTTTATGGTTACTGGTTAGTTTTAAATATTGATTGTATCTACTATCTGAGGTATCATCATTAAAACCAATGTTATCAAAATATTTTTTAAGTCTTCCAAATTGAGCTCTTTCATCATCATTAATTAATCCTTGCGATATTTTTGCTTGCAAAAACCTTTTTTGATTCAATAAATCTTCTAATTTTTTACTCATTAATGATGGTATGCCAAATAGCTCACTAGTTAAAATTTTTGATATACTCATTTCACGTGGACTAATATGAGGATTAAATGCTTCTGTTTTTCCTTCTTTATTTTTTTTAAAAATTTGAACTTGATTCTTTTTTAAATTTCCAATCACTAATGGGTCATGCGAGCAAAATATAATTTGAGTGTTCTCTTTTCGCTTAACAACACGGTCTAAATAATCTAAAAATTTCCATTTCCACATTGGATTTAAATGTGTGTCTGGCTCATCTAATAAAATAAGTGATTCTTCATCATTTGTAAATTTCAATAAACCTAAAACGGAAAGTAATTGCTTTTCTCCTTCGCTCAGCTCGGACATAGAAAGCTCTCCGTTAACACCTTCTTTTTGGACTTTAATTTTTACGTCATGAAGCATATCTGATATATGAATACTTTCAAGAGCATTAAATAATTCAATTTTATTTTTATACTTTAATTCAACTAAATCTAAAAATGTTTTTTTGTCCTTTAAATAAAGATAGAGTCTATCTTGTGTTTCTGCTTTCTTATAAGATACTTCAATACGTTCTTTATGCTGTATTGGTGCATATGAAAATTTCAATAGTTCTTCAAGAAAATTTTTAACAAGTCCTTTTGCACCCCATAGAAGTTCATTCTTGTTTTTTTTTGATTTAGCCCATATTGGTTGTTTAAGCATAAAGAGAGCCGAACCAAAATCGTTTATTTTTAATTCATCTTTTAAAAATTTCAATGTTTCATCACTCTGTTCATCCTGGAACATGAAAAATGCTATTAGCGCAAAGTTTGCGTGAATATTTTGTGCAAGAAATATTCTTCTTATTGTATCGAATTGATCAATTTTAGCATCTTTTTTTATTATTTCTTCATAATAAAGTTTTTGGTGTGGTATATATAAATCAGCCAATCTATCACTAATGCCAGAATAGTAGACGAAAATATGCTTAGGTAAATAATGATCTATATTTTTAGTAAATTCTGTAGTAACAGGTTTTCCATTTAGAATAAAATTATATTTTTCATTTTCAAAAGTTACTTCAATAAAATTATTTCTACACTCATACTTGATATAATAATCAAAAGGGTTTTTAACCTTTTTGTTATAATTATAGAATAAATCTAAATCTCTAAATATAATTACGATTGCTTCAAGAAAGTTGGATTTACCTGTGGCATTGAGACCAAGTAAAACTGTTTCCCATGCATTTTCATCGATATCAATAGTGAAATCCTCAAGATTCTTGAAACGTGATTTTATATGTACTTTGTCGATTCTCATTTTACTAGTGATAATAATGATTTATTATCCTTTTTAACTTCTACAATTTTACATTGGATTTTTTTTAACTCTTTATAAAAGTCTTCAATGTTGTTTTTATGCTTACTTTGTTGCCAAACATCACTTGAAAGCATAGGTTTTTCAGAAGTTTCAAGAACCTCTTCAATAGTTAGTCCCTTGTTCATCTTCACTGGTTTTTTTTTAATTATTTTTTCTTTCTTTTTTTGGCTCTCCAAATATTTTTTCTTTTCAATAGTGTTTCGCTTTATTAATTCTATTGCTTCCTCATCATTTAAATCTTGTTCAACTAATCTCCCTTCAAATGCATTTTTAAGTATCGAACTTCTTATTATATCTGATTTGATTATACTCTTAGAGATAGTTTCTTCAAGATTTTCAATTATTGAAAATTGGGAATCTAATTCATCAGTAATTAAATTGATTTCATAATTAGAAGAAGGAATTGGTATAAGAATATTTTCAATTATTCCTAAGTTTAAATTAGGTTGAGCACCACCAACTGCTTGTTCTCTTAGTTCTACATAATTTTTAACAAAATAAAACTTTAAATATTTTCGTAGTTTTTCCTCGCTTTCTTTTTGGACAATTGCTGCAATCGCCTGATTAATTGTAGAATCGAAAGCAAGCTCAGAGCATTTTCCACGTGTTTTTCCTTCCCCATATAATGCAACTAATAAAGTGTTTTGAGGATAAAGCCTTAAATTAGTTTCTTTAAGTGCCTTTTCAGAAATATAAGTAGACGGTTTATTAATCATCCAATTATTTAAAGCTCCACTTGTAACCCACGGAATACTTCCATTCTTATAATAATCTGTTCTACTTTTCAATGGAGTTGTTCCAGTACCAACTTTAGATATATTTGCTATTTTAGTTAACCTCCAATTATTTGGAATATTTGAGAAAGAAATATAATCACTTTTATTAATACTTAGTTGTTTATCTAGTTTAGGTTTTATTGGTTTCTTTTCTCCATTTTTCAAGTTTTCTATTATTGTCTTCCATTTTTCTAATTCATTATCATAACGTTTCTGACGCTCATTTTCAATTTGCTTCAATAAATTCTCTGATGATTCTGATTTATTTTCCCCTCTCCAAGACTCTGTTAATTTACCTTCAAATGCATTTTTCAATAAAGTTTGCCTATATATTTTAAGTTGATTATTCATTTTTTTAAGGCTTAATACAGCTTGGTCTAACGCACTGAAAAGTTCATCAATTCTATATGCAATTTTAATTTGCTCATTTAATGGGGGTACAGGAATTTTTATCGTTGACAAGTTTCCCCTCGATATTCTTTTTCGAGTTGTACCTGTTTGCAATTCTTCGATTTGCTTTCTTATCACTGGTGAATTAATAAAATGTGTAAGGTAACTACTGTCAACACCATTTTGTTCAGTTCTAATTATTGCAACATCAACTACTGTAACATACTTTTCTTCTTCTGAATACGGAAAAACACAAGCTCTTCCTAATGGATCTGGCATCCTAGCTACAAGAATATCTCCTTTTTTTAAAAATGTACAATTAAGCTCTAAAGCTCTCTCTTTAGTCATATATCTGTCTGAACGATTTCTAAAAAAACCATCCCCTATATCTGCTAGTTGAATTAATCTAACTTCTCCATTTGGATTTTGGTCTTTGGTTTCAATCCAATCACCATCTTTGAATATACCATTTTTACCATCAATCAATTCCTCAATTGTAGCAACTGACCATCCTGTAGGTAGATTATATTTCTCTTGTTTTTCTTTCATTTTTTAATCTTCCAAACGATTTATTTCATCATTAGGAGCTTTAAACCAATAGTAAAAAGCTTCTGGGTTGTTCTTTTTTAATTTGTTTAGTTTGTTGTATTTCTGGTCTTCAATCATCCAATCTTTTATTTCGAGAGGGTTTTTAAACCTTTCGATTTTTAGTTCTTCTTTGGCTTGTAATAATTTGGTAAGATAAGCCACTTTAGCCGCTGCTGTTATGGCTTCGTCTATGTTGAATCGGTCAATTGTGAAGTTGGTAAAATTGCGAATACCTACTTGCAGCTGATTAAACTCTTCTGATTTTATATCACGTTCGGCTAATTTGTAGCAAGTTTGCCAAGTATCTTCTAAAACTTCGGTTGTTGTTATTGCTAATTTTCTAAATCCAATTTCTTCCTGAACTACTTTGTTGTAGCTGTTTTTTACTACTGATAAATCACTTATGTTATCGAATAGAAATGCGATGTCATATAGTTGTTTTATGATTTCTACTGGTCGGTTTTTACTGTAAAGTATTCCCGTTGTGTTGGGAGCAAATGCTGTTAACTTATCGCCTAGAATAGCATCAAAGGTTGGCATTGCAATTATAGTTTCTTCACCCGAAGTGGAAATCCAATTGTGTTTTATTGACAGTTCCTGAATTTGAGGATAAGGATTTGGTGTATAGAGCAGGTCCAATAAAATAGGTTCGATATTACCATCTACTACGCTTTTGTAATAGGTTTTGAAATGTCCGATTGGGGCATCGGGTGTATGCTTGCGGTCGTTATCGTCTTCCCAATCCAGAAAAATTTGTTCCTCCACTATTTTTTGTAAAACTGCTATTATTTCTTTTTCGGAATGTTCTGTTATGATATCGATGTCGATTGAGAATCGTTTTGGTTTTTCGGTTGCCAACAACAATGCTGTTCCGCCTTTGAATGTAAAGTCTAAACCGTTTATTTTTAATTGTTCCAATAGTGTTAGTGCCCAAATTACTTTTTCAATTAATTTGGGATCAATACGTTTTCCTAATTTGTTTCTTAAGTTAAGAATCCAATCTAATGTATGGCTTTCGTTGCTAATCATCATTTGTATATTATTGGCAAAAAACCATCTATTTTGCCAAACTTATATTTATCAATTTTTCTACTTCTGTTTCTCGATTTCTTCTTGCTGCATATCGTTTCATTTTTGATTCGTTTATGTCGTATTTGTTAAAGGCTGATTGGTAAATAAAATTTAATTCTCCTTGTTGTGCAGCAAAAAGGGTATCATCAATTACTATATCGACTAATATTTTTTCAAGTGTTGGGATAGTCAAATCATTAGTTTTCGAAATGGGTGCTTCAGAATATAAGTTTTTTACAATAATTACATTGTCTAATACACTGATGTATCTTTCGAAGAAAATTTCGTCCGGGTTTATAAAGGTATTTTGAAAAGAAGCGTTCAGTTCATTAAATACTTGTTCTGCAGCCACTTTTTCGATTTCAACGATTGTAAAATTTTTAAATGGTTGGTGACGCATCAAATCGTTTAACCAAGAGCTATTCCAAACACAATAGTTAACGAATGGAAATCCTTTGTGAATTCTACTGGCTATTTTTTTTAATTGTTTGTCAATTTTTGGTGTGAATAATTGGATTTTTCCAACGGTATATATTCCTCTGGAGATATTATCTATCACGCCATTTTTTTTTAGTTTATACAAGTAGGTGTTAATGGTATTATCTGACCAAGTGGGAAAATCGTTTTTGAGTAGTTCCATCAAATCTTCCTTTGATAAGACTTCTTTGTTATCAAAATATTTTATTATATGATTTTCAACAGTTTTCTCCAATTTTTATTTATTTGTAGTAAATGTAATAAAATATTTTTAACAAATATAATTTTGGCAAAAATAGTGTGATTTTGCCAAAGTTATATGATTTGATTTTGTCCCAAATTTGGTCAAAATTATATCGCAATCTACTTATTTATGTTTCATAGTTGCATTGTGAGGTTTAAACTCACTAAATTGATACATAGCATAATTAATCAGTAAAGTTTTGGCATTAAAATATCTTTACTGCCGAAACTTAATCGTATTCCAAAGAGTCAATAAAAAACTTTAAATTGTATAATTCAAGTACACCATCGTCTTCTAAATCTTCGTTTTTTAGTTGGTCAATTTCGATAAAGGATAAGTTATTTGCAAAGGACTTTTCTCCGATTAAATGCTCAATATGAACATAAACAGCTTCTCGAAGTCTTGGGTTGTCTTTATGGACGATGTAGTTTTTGAGTAGTACTTTTATTCCTAAATCGGTTGGTTTGTTTGGGTTTTCTAATGGGATGAAATACATTTCGCTTATTCGTAATGTGATGCCGTAATATTCTAGTGGTTTGTCAGTTCCGTTTTCGTATTTGGTTAGGTTGGTTTCGGGTTGGAGGAATGCGGTTATTTTCCAATGTTCTACAACTGGAGCGTGATGAGCTAGCAATTCTACTTCTTTGAAGAGGTAAGGATTTCCGTTTGCTGTTATTATTAACTCTGCAGCATTTGTTTTGTTTTTAATGATGAGGTCTATGTCTTTGTTGTATTGGTGTAGTATTTCGATTAGTTTATCAAAATGGATTTTTATTTCTTCTTTTGGAATTTCGTTTAGGAGTAGGAAAACGAAGTGGTTTTGTTGGAAGTAGTTCCAGAAGGTGGTTATAGTTTTCATGTTGTTATTCGGTTATTTGAAAGGTTCTAGCTTACGCTCAATTCGCTTCGCTCGGGTCGATACATTTTTTGTTCCATTTCATTGCACAAAAAACACTCGAACTGACGTTAGCGTTTATCTGGTGTTGATTTATCATAAGCTATCAAATTGACCATTAACTCACGCTTTATTATTGTTTTTTTGTGTTCGTGATTATGCAATTTATTTACGCTTGTCTTTAGCAACATTGTTGAAGGCTATTAAATTGCAAAGTTCCCTAAGCCTAGAGCGAACTCGGTTACCATACTGTTTTTCTATTTCTGATGCTGAAAGGTTGGTTGTGATGTGGGTTTGTAGTTTTTTTGAAATAAATAGATCATATCTGCTTAATAGAATTTCTGCCATTACGTTGCATTCGTTGCCGTAGTATTTTAGGTTATTTTCTGTGCCAAGGTCGTCAAAGCATATTGTTCGTGGGTCTGCTTCGTAGAGTTTGCCTTTGCTGTATTTGTGAATTATTTGATAGCCGTCCTGGATGAATTCAAAGCTTATGTCTCGGCATGGTTTTACGTAAAATTTATGTTCTGTTGCTGTTAGGTATTTCATTAAATTCATCAATGAAGTTTTTCCGCAGCCGATTGGTCCAGTTAATAATATTCCCTTGTTGAGGTTAATGTGTAATTGAAAGCATGTTGGTTCATCTTTTAGAAAATAGGCAATAAGCTTGTAAACGATAGGATAATCGGTTTCAAGGATTTTGAAATGATTTCCGTATAGTTCAACGCCTTTGGCTTCGAGCCAATTGATTACTTCTGTGTAGTTGTAATGGGATTTTATTTCGTTTTCCATAACTAAAAATTTAACCGCAAAGTCCGCAAAGATTAACGCTAGGTTCGCAAAAGATGAAATGCTGAAACAAGTTCAGTACGACAAAAAAGCTAAAGAGGTTCTGAATAGTCTTTGTCAGTTGTTGTGTTGAGTTGTTTTGCTCTGTTTGGTTGTTCTGCATTTGAAATGTATTTTAGGGCGTTAATCATCCAATTTTGTGCTGCTGCTTGCCAATCGACCATTGGTGTTTTGCCACCGACTAACCATCCTATACTTGAAAAGTAATTGAAGAATTTTTGGGCTTCGAGTTCCGGAAAGTTGTTTTCTTGAAAATAGGTTTTGACTTCTTCGATTAATGGCTGAAAATTCTCTTTAACTCCTGTTTTATGATTGATTTCAATTTGATTCGGTGAATCCGAAACAGTTTTCTTTTTTTCGCGCAACTTTTTTTCTTTCTCTTCCTCAGTTTCATTTTTTAAATTGGAATTATTTATTTCTTCAAATTTTTTTGTGTGCTTTTCCAAGTTTGAAACGTTTTTATCGTTTGAAATGTTTGTATTGTTTATATAGTTTATTGAAGGTACTAGTGCTTGTTCAGTAGCTGTCTCGGTAGTAGTCTTAGTAATTGTTTTGTGCTTGTCTAGAACCTGTCCAGTATCTAGTGAAATTTTTTTAGTGTTGTTGTCTTTTTTTTGAACTGGCTTTAAGTCTTCTGAAAAATTGAATAAAATTACCATACTGCCTTTATACGGGTTAAATGATGGTTCGTATTTTATGTACTGTTTTTCGTTTAGTTCTCGCATACATTTATGATAGGTAGCTTTGGAACATATTTTACTAATTCGCATCATTTCATCCCTTGTAATACTGATTGGATTTTTAAAACGGTTCACATTCCATGCTTGGAAAAGTGCTATGTATAAACTTATATGTGTTGGGTTTAGTTCCCGGTCTTGAATGATACGGTCGAAGAAACCCGTTAG
This sequence comes from Flavobacterium daejeonense DSM 17708, assembly GCF_000425425.1. Lineage (GTDB taxonomy): Bacteria > Bacteroidota > Bacteroidia > Flavobacteriales > Flavobacteriaceae > Flavobacterium > Flavobacterium daejeonense. Next base: position 162,574 of record NZ_AUDK01000006.1, on the reverse strand, counting down.
GTGTTTGATGTAGTTCATTTTACTAGTGATTAGTGAAAAGTAATTAGTGAATAGTGTAGCTTGAATTTTATTCAAGCATTGACCTGCTTCGCAGGAAATACTTCGGCAAGCTTAGTATGACAACACTACTTTGCTCCTCGGAATAACTCTATTTAAACAGAGTAGGTAAAGCATTTACTTTGTTTCCCTGAAGGAGTTTTTCGATGTCTGCATTATCATAATACATAATTCCACCAACTTTGGTATAAGTTAGTGTTCCGTTGATGCGAAGGTTTTGTAAAGTACCTGGAGAAATGTTTAACAGTTTGCGGACTTCATTGGATTTGAGCCACTGTTTTGTTTGTTGTGGTTTGGATTGAATGATTTCTTTTAAATCATTTAAGAGAAGACTACGGAATTCGTTGAGGTCTTCGATTGTGATAACTTGTACTGCCATAACTGATGTTTTAGATTGTTATGGTACAAATTTGTAGGTTTTGAATAGATTTAAATCACAAGTCAATCACAAGTTGTGAAAGATTTTTATTCAAAATGCTGTATTTATTGGTATTACAACAGGTCTTCTGTGTTTTCCATTCGCTTTATTAATTTTTCTTTTAATGAGTTGAGGAATTTAGTTTGGTCTGATTTTCGTATTCTAATTTCAAGAAACGCCCTGTGGTACTGACCTAAATTGACATTAAAGATGCTTTCGAAATATTCGGCAATATCCTTTAAATCGGAGGTGCCATTATTGAACACACCTTCGGTATGCAACGCGTATAAAAGCTCTATTAATGCGACTTTAGAGCTTGTCCAATTTTGTTTCACCTTGGGATTGACTTGTGATTTTTCTTTTGGTTCTTTATTTTCCATAATCAACAGCTTATCTTCTAAGTAAACCTGGATTAAATCATGTGCCATAATTTTAGCCACTTTAAAATCGTGCGAAGTAGAAAAGGTACGGTCTGCTTCAAAATAAAAGCTGTCTAAAGTGAGTTTAATATCGAATTTACCTCTGGTAAAATACTTATGGTCTAAATAGTTACTTCCTGTCCGGTAATATTTGTAAAAGTCTAAATTGTTATCAAAATATCTTTTTAGTTTCTCTAATTCGTTGTTTAGATACTTTTTTATAATACGTTCGCCTCCATGCGGTTTTTTAGTTTCTATTTTATAGATGGCGTTGTAATAAATTAGTTTTGAGGTAAACTTTGGTTTTATGTTTTTGAAAAAATCTATTTCTTGTTCTTGGGATCTTACCTTTTCTTTTTCAAAGATTGCTTTTAATTTTTCGATTGAGGTAATAATTATATTGATTGCATTTTCACTTCTCAATATTGGATCATCTATTTCTAAATCGGTAAAATTTAATTGCTCATTTAGTTTTGATAGTAGTTGTGTGGCTTTATTGTTCAATTTATACTTTGTTTGAAAGATTAGTTCAGTGAACCGTACTTACATCGTGATTTTTATTTCACTTATCACAAGATTTGATGTTGCGGAGGCAATAATTCCTTTAGAGCTAAACATATTTGCTTTTACATTGATTATTGATTTACCTTTTTTAATAACACTCGTTTTTACTATGACTGTATCTTCTTCTTTTGCCGCACTAAAAAATTCAACATTTATATTAATAGTGGGAAAGAAATTATCAGTGCCTAAAATCATAAAATTTACACCAATACAATCGTCAAACATTCCACAAATAACCCCACCGTGAAGCGTTCCTGCCGGATTAGTCATCTCTTTTCGTACCTCAAATTGAAATTCAACAGAATTTTCATCAACAGCAATCACCGTCCCATTTAGCCATTTTGCAAATGGGGACGGACTTCCTGAAAATGGTCTTCCAATAAAGCTTTGAAGCAATTGTAATCTTTTATTTTCCATCTTATTTTGATTTATAATTCTAATACCATTTCTTCAAAATCTTAGTGATTTTGAAATATTGAACCACTTATTATTACAGTATCTCCTTCTTTAATAGCAAGCATTTTTCTTAAATTAACCACCTTGGGGTTTTCTTTTTATATTCTAAGTATGGATCCCCAAACCATTCTTCCATCCATTTCTCTTCTCGAAGTACAAATTGCGTGTGAAGTATTAAAAAAATGATTGGGATTACAATGAGAGGGGAAAATGTTCCTAAAAGTATTGAAATGCCAATAAGTATAGTGATATACCCCAGGTACATCGGATTTCTTGTAAACTTGAATGGTCCTTTTATTATAATTAGGGATGCCCGGTTACCTGGGCGAGGATCTGTGCCAAATTTTCGAAAGAACATGCCACTTCCAATAGCAAGAGAAAATCCAAGAACAATTATTATAATTCCTATGTATCTCCAAGGAAAAACTAACCAATGTCCGATTGGAACAAATGAACTGAGTAGTATCATCGCAGTTAATCCTACAAGTAAATGAATTGGAGGGGGGATGCGCGGTATTGAAGTTTTCATACTGAATTGATTTAAAAATTGCTTGCTGCTGACGGTTAACGCCAGCAGCAGATTATATGCAGCTATTATTGTTATTTTGAAAATTCTTCTTCTGCCATAGCATTATTCAAAAACACTCCTGTATTATTTCCTGTTGATACAGCATATGATACAGCACGAAGAGGATTAGTACTGTCACCACAAGCGAATATATTATCTACTGTTGTTTTCTGAAACGCATCTACTTTGATAAGCCCTTGTTCGGTCAATTCACAACCCAATAATTCGGGGATTTTACAGTGTTGTTCAAAAGGAGGTCTTGAGTAGATAGCTTTTAATTGAAAAGTTGAATTGTCAGAAAAAATTATTTCTTCAACTTCTCCGTTTTGGTGTTTCAATGAGGTAATTTCTTTTTCAACAATTGAAATATTGTGTCTTTTGATTTCATCAGTTTGCTCTTGTGTCAATTCTGATTTGCCATTAGTAAATATTGTCAAGTCTTTTGTCCAGTTACTAATGAGTCGAGCCAGATGAAATGCACCGTATCCATTTGCAAAAATTCCTGTTTTTTGATTTTTCACTTCATATCCGTGGCAATAGGGACAATGAAGAACTGAAATTCCCCAACATTCAGAAAATCCCTTGATGTTTAGTATTTTATCTTTTAATCCTGTTGCAAAAATGAGCTTTTTAGCTGAAAATACTTTTCCTGACTGAGTTGAAATCTCAAATCCTTTATCGGTTTTTGTTCCATTAACAGCAAGGTCAGTTATGAATTTTACTGTATCGTATTGCAACACTTGCTTTTTTGCTTTTTCTGCAATAACGCTTGGTTTTTCTCCGTCTTGCGTAATGAAGTTATGTGAATGTGGTGTTTGTCTATTACAAGGCAAACCGCTATCAATAATTAGAACGTTTCTTAATGATCGTCCCAAAGCCATTGCTGCTGAAAGCCCTGCATAGCTTCCGCCAACAATGATTACGTCAAAATTTTTGTTATCTGTCATATCGTTAAAATTTGGAAATGTTATTAATGGAAAAGGTAAAGCTAAAACTGATAAAGCAAGACCACCTTGTTTAATTAATTCTCGTCTTGATATTTTTTTCGATTCAACCATCTTGTTTTTAGATTTATAAATTATTTGATGGGCAGAATAAATTTACTTTATTTTGCCGATCTTACACTTTTATAAATGGCATTTTCAAACATTGAATAGGCGTAATTATTAAGGAACAGCACCATTCCTGCCATTTTTCCTACGATGTTTCGGATTTTTGGATTTTTGGCATTTATCACTTTAATAATTTTGTCCACTATTACAGAAGGATCATCTCCCTCTGCCAAACCATTTTTGATATACTTATTCACTTGCTCTTTATAGTTCTTGTATTCTGCTATATTTCCATCAACAGAAATCATATTCGTGCCAATATTTGTTTTTGCCCACATAGGCTCTATCATACTCACCTTAATATTAAATTGACTTACCTCAAATCGTAATGTTTTAAAGTAACCTTCTAAGGCATGTTTGGATGCAGCATACATTGACTTCATAGGTATTGTTATAAGCCCCATCATAGAGCTCACTGTAATAATTTGACCAAATTCTTGTTTTCTGAAATAAGGTAATATTGCTTTTGTAACATTAACTGTTCCCCAAAAGTTAGTATCAAATTGAAGTTTACCTGCCTCAGTAGAAGTCTCCTCTGCTAATCCAGTGAGCATGTAACCTGCATTATTCACAAGAACGTCTAATTCTTTTACGGTTTCAAATAGTTGCTTTGTAAATTCTTCAATCGATTTTTCATCTGTAACATCTAGAGACAATACTTTGAAAGGAACTGTGGCTTGTAGTTTTTCTGCATTTCTACTAGTACCAATTACATTGTGTCCTTCTGTGTGCAACTTATTTGCTAACATCAATCCAAAACCTGATGATGCTCCTGTTATTAAAATTGTTTTTTTCATTTTCTTAAATTTTGATTATTAATATCTTCAATTATGTTTATCTAGTTTTTATTTAAAATTTGAACTCATTCGTTTTAATCCTTTTCTTTTCAGTCTTTCACAATACCAATTGTTTTCTTTATAGCTTGAAAAATTATAGATGTAAACAAAATCTTCTATTTCAAGTTTGTGTTCTTTAAAAAAGCCATACAGAAGCTCTACAATATTTTTAAAAGTTGATTTCTCAGGTTCAATTAGAATTAGCGTATCCATCCAATATATTTTGTCAATTTTGGAAATGATAGTCTCTTTTAATTTATTGACTATTGCATCGTCTTCAATATTATAATGGATAGCATTCATTTTTATTCTTCATCTAGTTTAGGAGGAATCAATTTGTACATTACTGGTGTTACAATTCTTGCCAGAATAGTTGAACTTATCAATCCTCCAATTAATACAATCGCTAATGGAGATATTTGAGGATTGGGATTTACTGCCAGAGGAATCAAACCACAAATTGCGGTGACTGATGTTAATACTACTGGAAGAAAACGTGTTTCACCAGCAATTGCAATGGCTTCATCAATGGACTTTCCTTCTTGTCTTAATTGATTTGTAAAATCCACCAGAAGAAGAGAGTTTTTCACTTGAATTCCTGATAATCCAATGAAACCGATAATAGAAACCAAAGACATCGGGTTTCCTGATGCTATTAAAAACAATACTCCTCCTAAAACGCCTAACGGAATGATGGACATAACAATGATGATTCCTTTAAATGTTTTGAATTGTAGTAATAAAACAGCAATGAATAAAAACGTACTCAATATAATTACAGCAAGAAAATTACCTCCTAATGCATCACCTTCCGATTCTTTTTCTCCTGATAGTCTGTAATAATACCCTTTTGGCATATCTAATTTATCCAATTTCGGAATAATATCTACCAACAAATCATTTGCTAAATAACCATCTTTTGTCATAGCACTGACTTTTGAAAAGCGTGATTTGTTAAAGTGATTTATAGCTGTTGGTGCAGTTTCAAAAGATACTGTTGCAATTTGATTTAGTGCAATTGGTGTTCCCTGAACATTATTTACATATAAATTTTTCAGCGCATCAAGATTAGAAAATTTCTCTCTTGGTAAAGTAATGGTCACGTTTCTGGCATCACCACGGTCATCGATATAATCTCCAACGGTTAAACCGGCAACGGCAAGACGGATTACTTTGTCTACCTCACTGGTTAGTACACCCAATGTTCTTGCCTTTTCTTTATTGATTTTTATTTTAACATCCGTTTTATAAGTGTTTAACTCGTTGTTGATGTAAACTGTACCTTCCTGATTTCTCAAAATAGTTTCTACCTTAGAAGATAATTTGCGTAAAACCTCTTGGTCTTCTCCAAATAATCGTACTACGATGTTGGCTTCCAATGGTGGTCCTTGTTCAAAATCTTTTACTTCAACTTTAGCATAAGGCATCGTTTTAAATTTTTCGCGCAATTCTTGTATAAGACTGGTTTTGTCTGAAGGTTTTGCTTCTTCTTCTAGTTGCACGAAAATTTGAGCAAAATCAGATTTTCTGTCCTGAGGATGTACATTGTAGTAAATCTGCGGATTTCCGTGTCCAACATTTGAAGTAAAATATACAATCTCTTTGTGTTTCTTTAATTCAGTTTCCACAATTTTAGTTACCCTGTCACTTTCTAAAATATTGGCTTGAAGTGGCATTTTTATGTTGATTAAAAACATTGGTTTTTCCGAAGTTGGGAATAACTTAAATCCAGCTACAGAAAACAGACCGAAAGCGATGACACTTAAAAATATAGAAATGGCAATCGTAGTTTTTGGAAACTTCAGTGCTTTAGGCATAATGTTTTTGTATGTATTTGTAAGGAATTTTTGCAAATACTGAAGAAATATATTTCCTCCTTCATGTTCGTGTGTTTTTAAGAAACGACTACCCAAAAACGGAACCAAGGTCAAAGCCACAATCATAGAAGCTAATACACTTGTGATTACCGCCATAGGTAAACTTCTGATAAATTCACCAGCCGTATCTGGAAGAAAAGTCAGAGGTAAAAAGGCAATAACCAAAGTAGCCGTTGTACCTACAACTGCAACACTTATTTGCTTTGTACCTTTTAAAACGGCATCCATTTTAGAATGTCCTTCACGGAGCCAACGTTCTATATTTTCTACAACTACAATACTATCATCAACCAGCAACCCTAAAGCAACGACCAAGCCCACAATACTCAATTGATTTAAGGAATACCCTAAAGCATTCATTGCAATTAATCCCAAAGCCAATGATAAGGGTATAGAAATCATCACTATAAGAGATGCTCTCCCTCCTAATGGAATTAATGTAATAACAACCAAAAGAATTGCTAATCCAAAGTCAAAACCTAAATGCCCTAAACGTTTTGATACCATATCGGCTTGGTCAAAGTTTTTTACAAGCTTAATGTTCTGAGGTAAATCTTTAGAAAACGCATCAACTATTGGTAAATATTCTTTTTGAACATCACTAATGTTTACATTGTCCTTCATTCCGGCAGTAACCAAAATGCAACGATGTCCATTAATTCTTGTAATGTGATAGGGCACTTCAGATTTGTAATTCACATCAGCCACATCTTTCATGTAGATAATTTTGCCATTAGCATTGTAAACAACCGTATTAGCAACATCTTCTGCATTTTTAAATTTTCCACTTGTTTTTACATTGAATACTTTGGTATCCATATCAATACTTCCACCAGGAATATCAGCAGCTTCACTTTGTAAACTTCCCATCACAATATTCAATGGGATTCTTAATTGTGCTAATTTTTCCAAATTCAAATCCACACGGATTTCCTGTTCCGGAATACCACTGTATTTTACATCTTTAAGATTGGTTATTTTTTCAATTTTTGTCTTTAGTTTGTCCGCTTCATCACGTAGTTTTTTGTCAGATGCATTTTCAGAAATCAAAGCTACCTGAAGAATTTTTACATCTGAAGACGAAATTTTTTCCGTTTTGATTTGATAAATATCTTTTGGTAGTTCACTACTTTTAAGGGCATTCATTTCGGTAGAGATTTCCTGATATTTATTATCTACATCCACTCCGTATTTAAATTTTACCTGAAAAGCGGCTACGCCATCTTCTACAGTTGTGAGTATCTTTTCGATATTTTCTAAGCCGTAAATCTTATTTTCAATTGGTTTTACAACCTGTTCTTCCATATCTTTCGGACTTGTACCTGGATAAATTACGGTAATCAAGTATTCTGGTGGATGTGTTGCAGGATCTTCTGCTCTTGGCATCGTGAATAAGGTAAGGACTCCTACCACAGCCACCAAAAGAGCGAGAATCAGTGTAAACTGATAATTCTTAACGGAAAAATTTGTAATTTTCATACTGTTAGTTATTTAATGATCTTTATCGTTGATTGTTCATTGAGGTAGGCGCTGTTGGAAATGACTATCCGGTCTGTTTTTTGAAGACCGTCATTTACAAACACCTTATCATTGTCAAATTTGTTGATGGTGATAGGTTGACGTTTCACTTTGTTATTTTCCACGACGAATACAAAGGCTTTGTTGCCGTCCGCTTCAATAAGGGAATTATAAGGGATGGCCATATAATCTTCGGCTTTATCGGTTTGTATTTCTGCTTTTCCAAACATCCCCACAGCAGGTTTTTGGTCTTTCATATTGAGTTTTAGTTCTATTTGAAAAGACCCAAGAGCAACATCTGCCGCTTGCGACTTTCTAAAAACGGTAGCTTCAAATTTTTCATCAGGAAATCCGTCAAGGGTTACAGAGGCTTTTTGATTTATTTTTACTGAAGCCCATTCTTTATCAGTCAAGCCTACTTTCAACAGGTAATTGTTGTTGTTTGACGTTTCGTTTATAGCTAAAATTGGAGACCCAGGACCAACAACTTCACCTTCATTTGCTAATTTGTTAGCGACAAAACCATCAGCAGTTGCATATATTTTAGCATGACGAGAATTAAAAGCTACTGCATCTTTTTGCTTTTGGGCAATGTCAAGACCTGTTTTTGTATTTTGAAGTTGTTCCAACGTATAGACATTGTCTTTGTATAGATTATTAGCACGTTCATAATCTCTTTCAAACTTCTTTAAATTTAAATCGGCTTGATTTAAACCTGCGTTGATTTCGGTTTGATCTAATGTGGCTAAAAGTTGTCCTTTTTTGAAAAACTGACCTTCTTCTACATAAATGCGACTTACCACACCACCAATTTTAAAACCGTAATTAGCTTGGTTTTCTGTGGTTACTAAACCCGAAGCACTTATATTGTTGGTAAATGCTAATGATTCAACTGTTGCTGTTTTAATTGGAATAATATCCGCAGTTTCAAATGGATTGTTTTCCTTTTTTTCTTCTTTGCAAGCGAAGAAGAGAGGTAATACGAATAGGGAAATGATTATTGATTTGTTCATGATCTTAATTTTTATTGGTTTAAGGTAAAAGTTGCATTGGCTCTTTCTAATTCTGCATAGGCAATCCACGAATTATAAAGTGCTATATTAGTATTGAGTTGGGCATTTACCCATTGATTTTGAGCATCCAGAAGTTCAATATAGATGGCCTGGCCTTCTTTATATAATTTGGTTATATCGTCATTATATTTTTTGGCAGACTCTTTTTGATTTTTATTGGCATTGAATTGTTCCAAAGCTGATCTCAAATTGTTTTGTGTAACTTGAAACTGAAGTAATAATTGTTGCCTTACATTGTCAATCTGTGAACTGATTTTTTTATTGTCCTCTTCAACTTGTTTTAGCTTGTATTTGTTTTTATTTCCTGAAAAAATATTCCATTCTAAACCTAAACCCGCAAAATAATAGCGTGAATCTTTGTTCATTTCAAAATCAAAATCCTGTATTCCAAAATCGGCAAAACCGCTTAATGTTGGAAACCAGTGTGATTTTGTGAGTTTATTAATGTTCTCGTTTAATTCTTTTACTTGGTCTAATTTCTTTAATTCTTCTCTGTTCTCAGTATTTCCTTCGACTAATGCACTAGGAACGTTTTCATTGATTTCATCAACCATGATTTGTGTATCGAGTTTTTGATTGAGCAGGAAATTAAAATAGGCTCTGGCATTATCACTTACTTGTTTTGCAGTTTCTAAATTGGCTGCAATACGTACTACTTCATTATCACTTCGTAAGACAGCAGTACGGTTTATTTTATCATTTTTAAATAAGGAATGGTTTACCCTTTGATTTTCGGTAACCAATGCCAAAGCATCTTCATAAATTTTTATTCCTTCCAGGGATTGCAAATACTTGTAATAGGCAATTTTTATATCCTTGACCAATTCTCTTTGGTAGATTTCCAACTCTATTTTTTGTAAAGTTGTTTGTTGGGCTTTAATCCTTTTGTTATAGATAATTTCAAAATTCAATAAAGGCATTGTAGTATGAATTTTTGCATCATAGAAATTATCCGGATTAATAAGTACTGACTGATTTTCTAAAGTTGGAAACGCATTAGAATTTGTAATTTGATTCAAGGTGCTATATACCGGATTTAGCATATCTCCAATAGGGATATCAATGGTTCTTCCACCTTCTGCCTTTGTGTAAGTTCCATTTAAAGAAACGTTAGGGTAGAATAAGGAACCTGCTTCTTTTAAAGCCCACATACTTTTGTTAATATCGAAGTTATGCTGTTTGATAACTTCGTTGTTTTTTAGTCCGGCTTCGATGTAGCCGTCCAGCTTACTTTGCGAATATCCTTGATACTCAAGTAAAATTGCTATTAGAACTAGTGCTTTTTTTATCATTATTACATTGTTTTTTAATTGAACATTGTTCATTTTTTTGAACAAAAAAAATTATAATTTATCTATTATTTTTAAATACTCATTGTAACCATCATATAGGATAGTATCTGGATTTGTGAATTTTACACCTTTGGTTCTTTGACGAATTTCGAGGCAACACATACCGTGGACTAAACTCCAAATCATAAACGAAAGCGGTTCCATATTGTGACCTTTAAAATGTCCTTTATCGATGCATTCCTCAATTGTTTTTTTAACATGTCCAAACGTTACTACTCCTTCGTTCCAATCTTCATTATTGGAGCTTTCCAAAAATTCCATAGGTGCTTTAACATTAAACATCAAATCATACATTTCTTGATTTTCGAGTGCAAATTTGATATAAATGAATCCCATTTTTTGAAGACGTTCCATAGGATCTTCTATTTTAAATAAGTCTTTAAAATAACTACCCAATTCCTGAAACCCAATAGAATGCAAATCATGTAAAATAGCGTTCTTATCTTTAAAGTAAACATAGACAGTACCAACACTATAGTCAATTTCGTCTGCTATGTTTCTTATAGTAGTCTGTTCAATTCCTTTTTCCAAAAAAAGCTTTTTTGCTCCTTTTAGAATGAGTGCTCTCAATGCTTCTTTTTCTCTTGCTTTTCTATCTGCTACGCTCATAAGTATTATTTTCTTTGCAAATATATGTATTTTTTTTGAACAATGTTCATTTTTATAAATTATTTTACTTTTTTATTTGAATGTGATGAGTTTATAGTATTTAAATTGATAAATTTCTCCCTTAAAATCTGCATATCCTCACTCACTTTTCTATCCAAAACCTTAGCATAATGTTGAGTGGTTCTCAAATTTTTATGACCTAACATTTTGCTCACACTTTCAATTGGAACACCATTAGTAAGTGTTACGGTGGTTGCAAAAGTGTGTCGAGCAATATGGAAGGTTAGTTCTTTTTCAATTTCACAAACTCCAGCAATTTCTTTTAGATAAGCATTCATTTTTTGGTTGGATAGAATGGGAAGCAGCTTATCTTCATTAATACATTGCGGATGACTTTCGTATTTATCAATTATCATTTGAGTAACTGGAAGGATTGGAATTTTTGAAGCTGATTCGGTTTTTTGTCTGTGGGTGAATATCCACTTCTCTCCATCAATACCGTAGCTTATATGCGACTTCGTTAAGTTCTTGACATCGATGTATGCCAAACCAGTAAAGCAGCTGAAAAGAAAAATATCACGAACTAATGATAGCCTTTCGGTTTTGAAGTCTTTTTCAATTATAGCTTGAATCTCTTCTTCGTTGAGGTACACACGTTCTACTTCTTTGATTTTTGATTTGTAGTTTGCAAAAGGGTTTTTATCGAGCCAATCATTGGCCAAACATATCTTGATAATTTTATTGAAATTCTTGATGTATTTCACCGCTGTATTATTAGCACAGTTTCTAACGCTTCGTAACCAAAATTCGTAATCAGAAATAAAGGCATGATCAATCTTTGTAATATCGATATCGGAAACATTATATTTCCATTTCATGAATTCAATAGTATGTTTCAAAGAAGTAGTGTAGCGTTCTAATGTTCCTGGAGCGTATTCTTTTCCAACCAATTCTTTTATTTTGTTGTTGTGGTCTTGGAAGATAGGAACGAGCATTCTTTGCCTTTTATCTGTTCCTTGTAGTTTAGCTTTCAATATTGATGAAGTCGCTTGTTCTTTATCTTTCAACACTTGGTGATGCGCTTCGTAAACTTGTTGTTCTAAAGTTTTTAGATAAGCATTTAATGTTTTAACCTCAGTGCTAGAACCAAAAACTTTTTGAAGTTTGTTATCCCATCTATCTGGTTGAATATTTCTTTTCGCTGAAATTTCTTTGGGTACTCCATCAATAGTAATTCTTAAGTAGATTGGAGCTGTGCCATCGGCTTTGATTTTGTTTTTCTTGATAAAGAAAAGCAAATTGAATGTTTTGTTCATAATGTGGTGACTTTAGGTTTATAAAATTATCCTTAAAAATCACTTGAAACAAGATGTTTAAAACGTGAACACCTTATTATACAAGTGTTTCAGCTTAATTTAGTGACCTATTTGGGTTTATTAAAATAGGTCACTAAATAGGTCACTGACAGAATACCATTTTATGAACTTTTTGGTATAGCCACTAATGAAAAAACGCCGTAAAACATAAGTTTTACAGCGTTTTGATGAGGTTTGTTAACCTTTCAGCGGAGAAAGAGGGATTTGAACAAAACCTTCACATCCCGCTTTTATACTGCATTTCTAATATTTTTTAACTGCTGTGCCACGGATGTGCCATGAAAATTTTTGCCATTTTTATAAATATTGAAAGTTTCAGACTGGTTTAAATCCGCTTAAATTTACGTGATAATTCATAATTAATTGATAGACAAAAGTACGTTTTTTTAAGATAAAACAGGACAAATATTTTTGAAACCTTTTAAGTGATTTAACAAGCTACTACAAATAAAATGGAAATTGATTTTTGTGGCAAAAAAGATATTAAGTCCAATGTGGTTTATTATTTTTATATCACATTTGTTTTTATCATCTGCTATTATTTAAGTCACTCAGATCGTTACCCCTGAATATTTTCCAAATTAGAAATTATATTCCAAATAAATACTGGGTTCACTTTTCTCAATTGAGATAATTAAATTGTTCAATTTAAATTTATACAACATAGTATCAATTCTTCCTGCCGTGATTGATTAATTTAAAAGTGTAATCTGAATCCCCATAATTAAATGACAATGAGTCAAAATATTCCCTTGAAAAACCTTTATAAAAAAGAGTTTATTAATGCTAAAAAAATAATATGAGAGCATTTTTAATATAGAACCTTATTTTTAAGGAAGGTATAAATCCCTTACAAACACCTTTTAAATCTCTCAAAAATCAGGACAAAACAGATAGTTCTATGATGATGTCTGACTAAACTAATTCCGATTCCTTTCGTTGGGACAATTTTAGGAAGCTCTATTTTTTATTTATTATTTTTTCTTACAAATAAAATTGTTAAAAAAATATTATATATTTACTTAATTGTTTAATTAGTAAGAAAAAGATTTATGCATTTTACTTTTCATTGAACTTTTATTACTCAGAAATCTGCGCCAATAGCAGGGGTATTTGCATCCACTACTTAAACTGTTAAATTATGGATTACAACGAAATACAAGAGAATTCCCGTAGAGAGTTTATTAAAAAGAGTTCATTATTTTGGATAGGAAGTATTGTTTTGGGTGACCCGGCGGTACAGCTTGTTAGCGAAGCACTTGGTATTCGATCCCTTGGTGAGAAAACACCAGCATTCAGTTGCGAATTGTTTCGTTGCCAGGATCTGATGCACTTCAAGTACTATTTTTATAATGCCAAGTTGAGCGGCAGAAATATCAAGAGTACTGGAAAAGAGCCTTGCTACATATTGATTCAGGTTCCGCGACAACATATTGCAGAAGGACTGCTAGTTGATGTTCCTAACGAGTGGAAGGATTTTAAAAAACAAAAATCGTTTTTGGCAAAAAGTTCTTGGTTAGGCTTTAAGTTACCAGAAAATTTGGATATGGATCTCACTCCAGAGAGTCTGATCAATTGGATCGGTTGGGATATGCTTACAATTGATGATTTCGCAAAAGCAGATAATCCAGAACAACCTGATTATGAAGCTACTTTGCCTAAACTAAGTACAGCATTTGGGGATGGCTGGATGTATGACAATGCCCCGGAGCGTTATTTGCCAAATAATGTTCCCTTAACTACTTTTGAAATTCCTTACAAGATGTTTTTAAGTCCAATAGCCCTTTCTGACGAAACGGACGAGAAAAAACTAATGCGGCTTCAAGGAGATTACATATTCCTTAAAAATAATGCACCGCAAATCCATCACATAGACAAACGGAAGAAGAACGGTCAGATTGAAATTATATCACCGTGGCAGAATACACTTGTGTTTAAGGATCTTCGCCAGAACATCTCGCCGCCAAGATTTAAAATTGTCAAATATATTGGACAGGAATGTGACATTGACGACAAAACAGAACTGCTTCCTGCCCCCATACAACGTTATGATTTGAATGGTTTAACAATGCTTCCAGAGTATGATAGGGATGTAATTTCCGATTATTTTATGATTTCGGCACGTGGTGGTACTACCAGCCTGAAATATAAACATGATGATCCGACTGCTGAACATGCATTGGCCGCATGGGACCAAATCATAAAAGACGGTCGCGACAATTTTACCCGAGTGACATATCGTGCAGTTGATGTATTTACCGGTCTTAAATTACTAATTTCCATCGTCGCACCACGAGACTTTAAGGCCGGAGTTTCTTTCCTACCGAAACTTTACCATGTGGCTTACGCTGAAAAGGAGAAAAATTATGATGCTGAGGAAACAAAAAGCAAGCTGCCATTTGTTAAGATAATACCTCAGACTGAAGGGGCATACTTTACACCATTCGATATTAAGGAAGATTCATCTACAAAAAGTGAATGCTATCTTGTTGCAAAACCTAAAGAAAATCAAGATGGTTCCACTCAATTGGAATCTGATAAACTTTTGGATTTTGAATATATTGGTATTGATAAAAATGGTGTAGAACACAAGTTTAAGTCAAAAATTATATTTATTCCAGCAGAACGATATGAAATTACTTCAGCAGAGCCTTATATATATGAATATGAAGGCATAAGAGAAGTAATCAAAACTGGGAAATCTGTTGGCATAAAATTTATAGGTTTTCTCAACCCATACAGGAACGAAGCTTATAATGGGGATCCTCCAGTTGCTGATTGTCCGGAAAATCCAGTTCTTTATAAATTTAAGATGATCAAAACATTTTCAAGTTTGCCTGCTGAAGTGGGTAAACTTGGGTCACTTATTGATAAGATAAACGCACATATAAATGTATATTCGGACGTTTATAAGAATATCATAAGAGCAGACGTTACTTATGCAAAAATCAATAAACTAAAGGAGGGAAAGTCACCAAAAATTAGTAAATCTTCGACAAATGCAACCTTTAAGACTGAGGCCATTTTGCTAAATGCGGAGCAAAACCTTTTACTAAAAGCTCCCGACGGAGAACCAATTGATTATTACCTTAGCTATTTCCCTTTAGTGCCAACGCTTAAAAAAGCTAATGTAACTATTTCTCAAGTTGACCAAATAAGAGGGCAAAACGAATACTATTGGGTTTCCTATTACGACAAATATCGTGACAGCCAAGATGAACTGGAAGACTATGATGCGAACGATTTAAATAATGCTTATATTTTCTTTAAATTAGTTACTCCCATCGACAATTTCTTCACCGGGAATTATAAGAGTTCAGGGGCGATGGTTAATCCGGGGATAAAGATATCGCATGTATCGGCACTGGACAATAGTATCAGTTTTAATGAATCACATAATGATAAGGCTATCATTTTAACTGATGTTCATGGAATCAGTAAAGTAAATACGCTGCCGGCCATACCAGCTGTTTCCATATTTAAAGAACTTGATGCGGAAATATTAGGTATTTCAATGCTCGATATTCTACAGGAATTTATGCCTGTAGGAGACATTCCCGTCCTGGAATTTGCAAAAGAAATGGAGCAGACGATAGCTAGAATTACGCAGTTAGCACAGGAGTATAAGGAATTGGCGGAGGCCTGGATTGCAGAGTACGATAAAGCAGTTGCAGAAGTAAAAGATTATGCCGAAAAAATTAAGGCTGCTAAGGATGAATTAGAGTCACTTGCTAAAAATGGTGTTAGGGAATGGCTTGATACCTATATAGAACAGTCGAACATGCTTTTTTTCTTTGAGGATCAAAGTAAAGCATTACAAAGTTACACAACCGAGTATCAACAATATTCCAAAGAATGTGTTGAGGTAATACTGACTAAGCTCAAAAATATCAATCCCGTTGTATCGAGAAGCATCCTTGTAGCTATTGATACTTTTATTACGAAGCCGGATACTATTGCTTTCAAAAATTTCCTAGTGACTGTTTACGACCACCATGACATATACAGTGAAAGGCAGATCAAGGAACTGCTGAAGGCTTTCTATACGGCAGAGTTTATTAATCATATCAAACCAGATAATAGGATTGAAAATGCCATAAATACAGCTTCGAGCTTTGCCAGGGAAATTGACGAGAGATACCTTTCCTATTATAATGCAGCCGTGCAAGGCATGCAGGAGTCACTGGCATTTTCACGCACATTTGTCAAAAGCAAACAAAAATTATTAGCTGATCAGTTGACCGATACGGTAAAATTTATTCCTAAAGTTATTGAAGAAGCTCTCGCTAAGTTAGATATAAAGCCCAATCAAATTGATAAAACAATTGGCGCGATTTATCGACTCGCAAAAGTATATGAAAACTATAAACGACTTTATACAGATCTACAAAGCGAAAATTATGAGCGGTTCCTTATTGACTCAGGGCTGGTAGATAATGTCTTAATTACTGACCTTCGAAAAAATACACAGATAATTGAGCAACAGCTTATCAGTTCCTTAAAGTTGACTATTAAAGGTATTGAAATACCTAAAAATATAGATACGGCTGTTATTAATGCATTCAACAGTGTAAAAGACAAATTGGCGGAAATAGCTTCGAAAAGTGACGCCTTGCGTAAATTTGAAGAAAGAGTACCGTTAGAAAGTATAAAGTCTATGGTCGGAGCCTATACTGCCCTTGCGGGAAAATATTATGCTGAATATGATAATGCTCAAACTTTATTACTGTTTTATGAAGAAAAGATTAAAAATCCGGAGAAAACGGTACGTGACTTCCTGAACAACCAATTGCAAAAGCTATTCGATGACCTTAAAGAGAAAAGCGAGCAAATGAAGGCAGAATTTATTCGTAATGGTAAATCGTCACCGTTATACCTTAAACTGTCTGCAGAAGTTTCGAGAATAGAGTCATTCGTAAAAAAAATCAAGGAACTCAGCAAACAAAAACTTGAGTATACGATGTATACGAAAAAATTCAGGAAGGCTTCGCTTGGCGGTGTGATAGAGTTTATCCCTGAGCCAGGAATTACCGACCTGAAAGTTTTTGTGAAATATGAGATAGAATTCGCAATCACAGCCATCAATAAACCACCATCCATTACTAAGCAGACATGGATTACCGATACTACACTGCGGGCTTTTAAACTCGGGTTGCTCCAATTATTATATATTGATTTTGAGAAGGTCAGTTTCGTAACAGGGTCAGATGTCAAAGACGACTTTACGGTAAGAATCAAGAACGTTGAGTTTGGTGGTTTCCTAGCATTTTTTCAGGCTTTCCAGGAATATCTTAAGTCAATCAGTGATAATCTTGTGTTCGATATCGATGCCAACGGTGCCAAAATAGGATACGGTGTCACCATACCTGACTTTCCTGCTGGATATTTTAACTTTTTTAATCTCAATTTAAGCGGGATGTTGGTATTGCCTTTCCAGCCGGAAAAATCAATGCAAATGCACTTTGGGATTGGTAATGAATTAAACAAATTCGGACTGACCGTCATGGTTATATTCGGCGGACAAGGTTACTTTAAGATCATTGCGGAACCTAAACGTGGGATTGTGGGTATGGAGGTCGTACTTGAATTTGGAGCCATCTTTAATCTTAACCTGACTATTGTTAAAGGAACCGCTTACATGGTTGGCGGAATTTATATCAGACAGTACGACGGACAATTTGATCTTAGGGCATATATATTATGCGTGGGAAGGCTAAGGGTTTTAGGCTTATTTTCTGCCAGCCTTTCTTTTTATATGGCACTTGGAGGTACCAGTGAAGTATTGGAAGGAGTGTGCCGCGTGCGTGCGAGCCATAAATTTGGTCCTTTCTTTGAAATTTCGGTAGAATGCGAAATGAAGAAAACACTCAAGGGTGCCAGAACAAATAAAGATCCACAATCATCGGGACCAGATGGAATAAGATCGGTCGGGACTTATTTAAATAATAATTCAAGTAAGGAAGTTTATTATGACGACGAATCCTTATTACTTATTATTGCCACGACGAACGACGTAAAGCCAGTAGCCATCCTGAGAGATATTATGGGGGACGATGTTACTCCAAGAAATATAATATCTCAGATAAGCCGTAACCTGTTTGAAATCAATGCAAAACTGAAAGATTATAAGGCTGGAAGGTATACCCTAGAGGTTGATCATAGCAGCCAGAAAGATATTTATACAATAGATATCGTTAATACTAAAAATCCTTGCGAGCTTTCAAAAAAAATCGCCAGGGATATACCTGCTAATGAATACTATGCTTCTTATTTTTATAATGCTTAAAAACCTAGTTTATGATACTCATTCCAAGATTTGATATTATTCCCCATGGCGTAAAACTAAATGGGAACACATACGAAGCAGTATTTAAGGTTTCGGTGTCAGTAAGGCAATTTGAGAAATCATATGTTTTTCGCGACTCAAATTTTAAGGTTAGTACTGAAGATTTTAGTGATTTTATTAGAAGTATTAATAATTATCAGTTCAATCTATTGTATGAAAGTGGTAAGGTGAAATTATATGTACGTCCACGTCCATCTGAGACTGATCCTGCGGATCAGAGTCATAGATTGGAAGGTTATTTTAACTTTGCCAATGTTGTAAAAACTAACACACCAACAGTTGATGGACAAAGACGTGCTCACACTACAGAAAGTAGCCCGCTTGGAATGTTAGCACCCTTAGAAACGAAAGTGTTTAAAATCCGGACTGAGGGAGAAGAAATACCCCTATTCCAAATAGATGGTGATTTAATTAATACAGATGGAAAGGCAAGCCACTATAACAGTATTTTACAATCGAATAAAAAGTATGCCAAATTTCGTGAGCAACAGGATTCTCTTCGAAGAAAAGAGGAAGAGCCATTGGATTTTCGTGTGGTTTATGCCAATATTATGAATGAGCCGTTGTTGGCAGAGCAACATTTTGGTATCGTAAGGGAATTTAACCTAGATGCCGATAAAATGCTCGGAAGTACAGACGACTTATCCTATCAGGTTGAAGTAATAACCGAGATTCCTGCAATTAAAATTCCTGATATAGAATTAAGTATTGCAAAATACAGACTGTTAAAAAAAGAGGGCAAATACTATAATGGTTTGAAGAAAGTCTTTTTCTCTAAAAGCGATTTTAAAGAAGTAGTACCAACTTTTCATGATTTATACAAAGCTTATCTTGAGAAAAAACAGCCGCATCCTGACGGGATATATCTCAATGTGTTATACGGCCCCAAAAAAAATGAGAAGGGTGAAGAGATACCAGGAGAACTTCACGATCCTTTTGACGACCCCGGAATCAAAGGGTATAATGCTGTTGTTTTTAGCGATTCATACCGATCTCTTAGCTTTCATAAAATAGAATACATTTTTACAAATCAGAAAAAGTATTATGAATACACTACTTCAGGCACTTTAATGGCACGGTCTGAAATCATTACCCAAGACGATGCGGGTCGGACACCAGAAAAAAAAGCCTACCGTAATAATGTGTTGCTAGCCTGGCGTGGTGACAACCTTTTAGTAAACCGTAATGCGAATGCGAAGTTGGAAGAAACCGAATCCAAAAACCAAAACAAACCGAAAATGGAAGTCGGAACAGAATATCGGGCCGCTACAACAGAGTGTGAAGATGTATTCATAAACCAAGAGTTCTTCTCTATTACGGAAAGCCTTCTGAATGATACCCAAACTCAGCTCATTGCGGGCCGTGACTATTATTTTTTACTGAGAACTGTCTCTTATCTTGAACATTATATGCCTATTGCCGCAGAAATTGCTGGAAAGCCTGAACAGAAATATACGATGACAGTGGAAGATTATATTTCTAGTCAGGTGGAATTGGAAAAACATACAATAACCACCAAGCCAGTTACACCTTACTTTCATTCTGCGACTGAGCTTCCAATAAAGTCGGTTGACATTATAGGTAAAAAGAAATTTGGCGATAAAAACACTGGTTTTGTAGACAATGGAAACCATATTGTCTTAAACCGTATAGACAATGAAAAGAAGGAAAAAAGATTTATTTACCCGCCATCCATCAAACTTGAAGATATCCGGATCTTAGGTTATCAATCACCGGAATTGATCAAGATGGAAGGCGAAGCACAGCTTACACGTGATGAATTTGTATACAGATGCATCAGAATGGAAAAGCGTAATGCCAATACATTGCCTGAACGTGCCAATAGACGAACAACAGTAGATTATCTTGCCGACCCACGAGGAAAGAAATTACTATTTGTTCCAAATGACTTATATACCCTCTTGCAGTTGCCTAAAACACAATTTAAGGAGGTTTATGAGTTTAGTAAGCGATATCCGTTTTATGATGATACCGAATCATCAAAACTTGAGCTTCGTTTCAGTAAGGGTACCAACTCCTCACAATTGCTTTTGAATGACGAAGTATTGTATAGCCACATTCCGCAGGGGATTTTTAACTTTAATATTTATGTGGCTGATAAAGCATTTGGTATAGATGAAATCAAACGATACAATTCAACTCCTCTGAAAATATCCTGTGTAGACAAACCGAAAGTACCGGAAATCAGTATTGTTCCTAACTTCGCTTTTGAAGCCAGCAGAAATCCTGCGAAAGACCCGGCTAAAAACTACTGGTTCCTTCCAATTGAAATGGATGAAAGTAATACCTGGAAGTCTCTGAAATATATAGAGGAAACGACCGTACTTAATCTTAACCAAAGTGATTATTCCAAGCTTTTAAAACGGAAACTCAGAAAAGGCATGAGTTCGTACGATCTTATGTTTGATGAGTATCCTTACGAAACTTTCCTGACTACCGAAGGTAATGTAGATTATAAAGGGGAACTAAGAACCTCCATATTTCCTGAAAAGGTAAAAATTTCTCTCATGGCTTCCCAATCGCTCAAGCTTGCGGATGACAGCATCTTTATGTCGCTCATGCTAAATGACAAAGAAAAACTTATTGTCAGAAGTTCAGGATCGGAATTATGTCTCTATATGAATGATGTTTTCCTTGGGGAACAAGCTGAGCAGTTTGAACTTCAAATTGTTTTTAACCGTGATGAAAATTGTTTCGATATTATGAGGGGAGAAAAAAAGATCAGATCCCTAACCAATTATATTAATCCTGACATTTCAGTCAAGGACATTGAGATATCACAAGAAATCCTACATCTACTTTATCAGCATGGTTCAAATTGTAAAATTAACCTTGAACGTGCGGGTAGCTATATTTTTGTAACTGACAATCGCCATCCCTATTCAGCAAAGAAACGGGTAAAGCTGTTTGCATCTTCACCATATCAGGCTTATTTTCCAAAAGTTGAATCTGAATTTAGTCTTGGTACTACGGGTAGTGTCTTTGATATAACGATACCAAATAACACCCGTCCCTTAAAACCCGTAATTGAGGCTGACGTACTACTTATGTATACCAAAGACGAATCTTGGCATGATAAAGAGATCAAAAAATTTAAAAAGACCAAGACACAGTCGCTTGTAAGAATTACCATGGATGCAGATTTCATGATGGAAGGGCATAATAAGCTTGGTATAATAATTCGGAACATCGTTCGCGACAATCAGAACATCATTCTCGACCCCACTTTTGGAAAAGTTTCTTTGATAGGTGATGATATTACAAAACTAAGTAAAACTGATTTTACGAACCAGACATTGAAAAACATGCTCGATAATACGGATCTCGACAAACCATTATTTAAAAAATACTTGGCTGATGAGGCAATCCAAAACTATCATATTGAGGGACAAGACTATGAAGTGCTTTTATGTACACCATTCTATAATTCCTTAATCAGGAAGTGGCAGGTTATATTACCTCTGGGAAATTTCATTGAAGCCGAATCAATGTTTGTAAAACTATCTTGTGTAAAAATTAGCGAAGGTCACGGATTTGATATCGTACAAGGGCAAAACGTAACAGTGCAACGTGATTTAACAGGAACCAATCTGTCACCCATTACTGACCCTATTATTTTCCCAATTTACAGCCCAAGGGAAATATCAATACAATGTCAAAAAGATACTTATCGAATCCAGTATAATGGCCCTGTTTCAAATAAGTTGTTTTTTGTGATTTATATTAACGATGATGATGGTGTTTCAACGATTATGGACAAAAATGGCACCAAAAATTTTGTTTCATTCAGCTGTCCCGCTGCCAATGATCCGCAAGAAAATGGAAGAATTTTGTTGTTTTCACAAACAGATATTATCATATCGAAAAAGAATGCGTCAAAGCTCCTTGTGCTGGAATTTGAGACTCATGACAATTTTAAATTACAAGATTTTAAGGCTCTTCAAAATTTTAAAGGTAAAATCTCTGATGCACCAGTATTTGTTGCAGAAAACCCAATGTTTGACATTGATGGAATTAGGCTTATCAACGCAGCAGAATTTAAATTGTAAATCGTACATAAATTGTTCTAAAATGAACCACTAAACCTAAAAGAAAAAGATAAAATAGCTACGAACATTATTGCAATTTTAACTCACCACTATCATTGACAACCAAATCAATATAACCTAACAAATAGAATACCTACAATACAAAAGTCGAACAAGCAAAAGACAGACTATAAACAATAAAGCTTGCAACAGAGCCGCTGAAAACTATTCAGAGTAAAATATCAATTCAAAATAATAATAAAAATAAAAAAAATGGCAACTTATACAACATCTAAAGGAAGAGCAGTTCAACACTGCCACATTCAACCCTGTTTTGAAAGGGAGTTTACTTCTGCTGAAATAGTAAGCATCTCAAATTGGTTAAGACAAAATTTCCCTAGCGTAATTATCGTTGCTCCAGCTACTAGACAATACAATTGTCACGGTAAAGCACACGCAAATGCACATGGTTGGTTCAATGACCCTCAACCATTCATTGGAGATGATTACATTCAAGCAACTATGGCTCAACCGAGGGTTAACGATGCTATTGTCTATGTTAAGAATGGACTACATACTCATAGTGCTATCGTTACACAAGTTAACGGAACTACAATTACACAATGCAGAAGTAAGTGGGGAGGTATGCATGAAGTTCTTCACGGTCTAAGAGAAGTTCCATCTGATTATGGAGACCCTATTTACTGTATCCGAAGAAGAGCTAGTGTATTACAAACTTTAAATTCTGATGAAATGAAAAAAGAAGACATTAAAAAAATGTTTGATGAAATTAAAAACCCAGACAATTATATTAGAGTTATACTTGCTAGTTCTCCTGAAGTAGCAAGAGCTATAATTCAAGACCTTTACGGAGTAGAAGAGATAAGCAATCTTGGGGAAGCAATGAAGAAAGAACTTATTAATGCTTTTGAGAGTGATGAAGCTCAAAATAATGAAACTTTAATGGCTATTTTATTATACATAATTCAGAGAAATCCGTTCCCTGAATTTAAAGAACCTTTGTCTAAATTGGTGCTTGAAAATAAATTCAGTTTTTTGATTAAAGAAATGCTTCCGTCTGCCTTTCTTTCAGTTCTAGGTGTAGACTTCATTCAATCATGTCCATTTGATGTTGCAGTGGCCGAAGCTAAAAAAATAGCTAAGAAATAAGCTATTTAAAATATCAGTTTGCAGCAATGGGGACTAATGTACTTCTATGAAATATTTGTGCTTAAGAGAAACATAGTTTTTCTACTAAGCTTTAGTGCAAAAAAAAATCCCCACTGCTGCATAGGCTATCAATAACCGGTTGAGCAACAGTAAAAAATCAAGTTACAATAACAATTAAACTCTTTTATGAAGCAAAATTCAACTATATTTCTTCAGGGAGGCACTGTGTTTGTAGGCTTTGTCGTACTCGCTAACAAGATTTGATTTCCCTTCACCGAAGAGAGAGTCATAAACTTAGATTTGTTCAGCATTTACTCTAATCCACTTATCTTGTATGGGTATGCCGCATCTATCACATTTTTATTATGTTGTATAAGTGATCAAATTACTTGAATATATTATACAAAATAAAGCATTCTCATTAAATTCGGTGAGAACTTTAAGATATATAAATATTGCACATCGTATTGAGTAGCTTCTTAATTATGAGGGCAGGATTAGACATTAAAAATGTTTCATGATAGATGTTGACCTATGGGGTTTCTTGCCATATTTATTGCAACTACTTTTCCTTCTCTCGCAGTTGCTATTGCAATAGCTCTGTTTATTATCAATTAAATTGTTAACTAAAAATAAAAAACCTTGTAAATCAGTTGTTTACAATGTTTTTTGTGGAGTGGATGGGATTACAATCGAACACCTTGTTCCAATTTTAACTTTTCTAGATAGTTTAAAAATGAAATCATAATATGTTGATATTTATTGTTTTAAGTTTTTTTTGGACGTGTGGAGTTTTAATGTTTATACTGTTTTTAGATAATTAATTTAAGTATAAACAGTAAATTTTGATAGTAAAAAAGAGGTTTGAAATAAAATTGAATTAAAGAGAAATAATTAATTTAAAAAGTGACTAGGAGTACAATCGAACTATAATTTTTTTTTAAATTGTGCTTCAATCCTAGCGAGGACGGGAGTTAAACCCTTGATCTCAGGTTTATGAATCGTACGGTTTATCTTTTTAATAGGGGGTAGTGTTTTGATTTTTAAATAGTTGTTGTATTTTTTATAGCATTTTATTTGGTTTTTATCATGTGTTTTCCTTGCTTGAGTGTTATTTGTTTTTTTGTCTAAAATAAAGCTCATTTTGATTTTCAAAAAAAACTATCATAGATGCAAATTATGATTATTTCTTAACTTTTTGTGATGGCTAAATTAGGATGTCCATTAAAAATCTTAGTTTTTTGTTTGTAAAGTCATATTTGAACTGAATTTAAAGTTTTTGAAAGAATATGTTTTAAGCATCTGTAAATAGTTTGTAAACTTGTATAAAAAATATTTTCAAAACTCATTTGAATTTAATTTTTTAGATTTTAGAGGTAGAAACTATATTGTTAACAAAAAATATAATGACAAAAAACAAAATCCATTTTGAAATTTCCGAAAGAAAAATGATTCTGCATATAGTGGACTTTTTCTGTGTATTTATAGCCTTGTATAATGTGGGGTACTTTTTCGACTTGGTTTATTTAAAAGCTTCAGTGTCTAATTTAATTTATTTAATGGTTTTGATTCTTTATCTTAAAGTTATTGGAACTATTTTTGAATTGTATATTCTTGAAGCAGCAAGTAATGAATTCGTAGTGACAAGAAATACCATTCTTACTGTTACAACAACGGTATTAGTGTATTTTTTGACACCAGTTTATTCGCCTGAATTACCAAAGAATCGTCTTCAAATCCTTGTTTTTTTATTGGTTATTTTATTTTCATTGATTTTATGGAGGATTTTTTATGCACGTTTTTTGGTCTCCAAACGTTTTCAGCAAAATGCTTTATTGATATGTGATGAGGATCAGTTAGAAGAACTTGTTTTGGGCTTGGAAAATTTAGATTCACATTATAAAATTATTGCGTATGTAAGTGATTCAAAAAATAAAAATCTTGAAAATTCATTCCATTCTAAGATAAGATGTATAATTTCGGCGGATTTAAGCACTTTTGTAAAAGAGAAAAACATTACTGAAATTGTTGTAGCTATTCAGAAACCAGATTGCATTACCGCTGAATTGCTCCAGCAATTATTAGAGTCAAGAATAGTAATTCGAGAATATTCGCAAGTATATGAAGCGAAAACACAACGTATTCCAGTGCAATATTTAGGGCGAGATTTTTATCGCTTTTTCCCTTTTAGTCGGAGCAACCAAAATCCCTTATATTTACTAATAGTTAGAGTATTAGAAGTTTTTTTTTCAGTTATTGGTTTACTGATTACGCTATTGTTGATTCCCATTATTTTTTTAGTAAATAGTATAGCTAACAAAGGAAGTTTATTTTATACACAAGAACGTGTTGGAAAAGACGGTGTGGTGTTTAAGATTTTAAAATTTAGAACAATGATTGAGGATGCTGAACTTGAGAATGCAATATTTGCTACTGCTCAAGATCAAAGAATCACTTCTTTTGGAAAATTCATGAGAAAAACTAGAATGGATGAATTTCCACAATTTGTCAATATTTTGAAAGGTGAAATGGCGGTAATAGGACCACGTCCAGAAAGACCATCCTTTGTGAAAGAATTTGCCAAGAGAATGCCTTTTTATGAAATAAGACATATTATAAAACCGGGGCTCACTGGTTGGGCACAGGTGAATTATAATTACAGAGATTCCTTAGAAGGGAGTTTAATAAAGTTACAATACGACTTGTATTATATTAAGCACAGGAGTTTTTACCTTGATTTTAATATTTCATTAAAAACAATAACCACTATCTTGTTTTACAGAGGGAAATAATGTTTTAAAATCCCTTATTCAAAATTTATTATTTCTGAGAATTGATTGTTCTTAGCTTCCGAGTACAGCAGTACATTTAGAAGTAAGTTAGCTTTTAAGGAAAAAGATAAAAAAGTAACAGATTTTGATTTTTAGTATCGGTTATTTTTGTTTTTCTATGTTTATTAAGGCCAGTTTTGGGAAAAAAAATGAATTTTTGCTTCCAACAAGGTATAATAATATGTAAGATTTAACTTTTTTAAACTACTATTTTAAACATGCTCGAAAAAGTTAGATACTATAGAGCATTTTATGGAAAGAAAGGTTAAGTATGAATTTAGAATCACGTTAAAATTTTTAAGCTTTAATTGAAGCCAATGAGTACAAGTCATAATGGAATTAAGGCGTAATTATGATCTAAAGTTACTTTTAAATCATACAAATATGGTTTGAAATAGTTTTCATTTACTAATTGAGATATTAATCAATCTTAGATTTTTATTACTCACAAAGATATGAGTAGTTTCATCCCATACTGATAAATCTTTGGCATATTTTAGTTAGCATTATTCATATTTAACTATATAAGCATGAGATTTAATATTTATACCGCTACAGGATCTTCAAAAGAAAATATTAAAATTAAATCATTGATTATCAGTTGTTTTAAAAATAAAATAACTAGAAATTTATGTTTAATAAAGGAGTCTATTTAAAGGTTTTATATTTAATCTTTATTTTTTTTTGAAAAAAATGTAATTTTTCATACATTTTTTTTTTTTATTTTAAATAAAATTTGTAGGTTCGCAACTACAAGATTTCTTTTCTTAGTCTTAATCCTCATATAAGAAAAATATTAACAATTTAGTGTAACTGAAGTGGCGCAGCTATATCCAATTGGATAGTAAAACACTGAAAAATAGATTTTCAAAATAAATTTTCTTGAACTACTTGATTTTAAAATAGCTGACGGCTATAATATTTAATTTTAATATATTTAATTTTATGAAGAGTATTCATTTTAGGAGTGGATGGTATGTCATTTACACAAAATCTAATTATGAGAAAAAAGTATATGATGTATTGAAGAGTGACTTTGATGTCTTCCTTCCTCTTAAAAAAACTATTAGGCAATGGAGTGACCGCAAGAAAACAGTTAATACGCCCTTGTTTAAATCATATATTTTTGTTTTTTTAAAAAATAGTGAAGATCAATCCAAAGCACTTAAAGCTGAAGGAGCCTATAGCTTTATCACCATTCAAGGGAAACCCGCTATTGTTACTGATAAGGAAATAAAATCAATTAAACTTTTTACAGGGGAATTATTAGATGTTGAATTGGCTCCATTTGAAATCTGCATAGGTGAAAAAAAGAAAATTAATTCAGGTCCTTTTTTAGGATATAATTGCTTTATTGTAGACTATAAAGGAAAAGAAAAAGTTGTTGTTCGGATTGATTCTCTTCGAAGTTGTATTACCGCAGAGATAAATAAGGTTCATCTAGCAGAAATAGTTTAATTATCCAGATTTATTAATGTAATCGATTGTTTATTTTAAAGAATAAAAATATATATGATATCAAATTATTTAAAAACCTCTTTTCGAAATCTTAAAAAAAGATTGCCTTTTACCTTAGTTAATATTATTGGATTAAGTATAGGTCTGTCTTGTTTTTTATTATTGATAGCGTACACTAATTACGAAGAAAATTATGAAGATTTTCAAGATAATAAAGAGCAACTTTATAGAATAGTTTTTGAACGATTTCAGGGAGATGAGTTAAAATCTTCTTCGCCCGCAGTGATGCCCTCACTTGGCTATAAAATTAAGGGTGAGATTCCTGAAGTTAAGCAAATGTCGCGTTTTTCAAATGGTTCAGGTATTGTGAAAAGTATACGTGTTACGGCCGAGGAGGAAAAGATTTATTATGCGGATGCAGATTTTTTTAAAATGTTCTCTTTTCCTTTAGAAGTTGGTAATCCAGATACGGTATTGGAGAATCCGAATTCAATTGTATTAACTGAATCTAGTGCTTTAAAATACTTTGGAAAAGAGGAAGCTGTTG
The DNA here is from genome assembly GCF_000425425.1 of Flavobacterium daejeonense DSM 17708. Taxonomy (GTDB): domain Bacteria; phylum Bacteroidota; class Bacteroidia; order Flavobacteriales; family Flavobacteriaceae; genus Flavobacterium; species Flavobacterium daejeonense. The sequence goes on along the minus strand of NZ_AUDK01000006.1, from coordinate 133,938 downwards.
GAAAAGAATTAGAGGTCGCTAATGAATTTGGAACAGCAAAGTATTACGTAACGGGAATTGTAAAAGATCTTCCTTTAAATACGAGTTTTAGTTTTGATTTTTTATGTTCTTTTAATTCTATAAATAAAGGTAAAAATTGGTTTGTAAACAATTGGATGTGGTGGTCATTTCCAACTTACGTAACCATTTCAAATAAAGCTGATTTAGAAAGTGTGAAAAAACAATTTCCAGCTTTTATAAAAAAATATAAAACAGATCCAATAGAAGCAAGTGTTACTTGGAACTTTAGTTTTCAACCAATAGAAGACATCCATTTAAAATCAGATTTCAGAAATGAAACAGTAAGAAGAGATACAAAAGCAAGAACATTGAATTTACTTAAAATTATTGCCTTTTTGATTTTAGTAATTTCTTGGGTAAATTACATTAATTTATCTACAGCAAGTTCAACAGAGAGAGCTAAAGAAATAGGAGTTCGTAAATCTCTTGGCGCTTATAAAAGTCAAATTTCAAAGCAATTTCTTACTGAAGCAGCTTTGGTTAATATTATTGCAGCTATCTTATCGATTATTATTATTATTATGATAATAAAACCTTTCAGTAAGCTTTTAGGCTTAAACTACAGTACGGAAATTTTATTACAGCCTACTTTCTGGGTATATCTATTGCCAATAATTATTGTTGGAATTATTGTATCAGGGCTATATCCCGCATTTATTTTGGCATCTTTTAAATCTACTGAAGTATTAAAAACAAAAACAATGAGTACTCCTGGTAGTGTTATGGTTAGAAAAGTACTTGTAGGAATTCAATTTGTTATTTCAATTATACTGATTACTTGCACTTGTATTATGATTAATCAGAATAACTTTATGAAAAATAAAGATTTAGGTGTAGATATTGATAAAATCATTGTAATAAAGAAACCTCAACTTCTAGAAAAGAAGGTTTACAAATCACAGATTAACAGTTTTATCAAGGAATTACATAAGGGTACAAATGCAAAATATACTACCGCAAGTTTTGCATTACCTTCAATTGAAAGTTGGGGATTAGCCGTATGGAAAAGTTCAGAAGATCCAGGAACTCAAAAAGTACATATGGTAAATGGGGTGGATGCAAATTATATCCCTACTTTTGGTCTAAAGTTGCTCGCAGGACGTAATTTTGATGAGAACAGAATATCGGATGAAAATGCCGTTATTATTTCAAGGAAATCACTTAAAATTCTTGGTATTGAAGATCCAAATGATGCTATTAATGTATCATTGAATATAGAAACTTTTGAAGATAGGCTTTTTAATATTATTGGAGTTATTGACGATTTTCATCACAATTCATTAAAATCGGAGATTGGAGGAATGATTCTTACTCCTAATACGGGATTATTTAGTCCTCCGAGGTATTTTTCTTTGAAGTTAGACAATAATAAAGTATTGAAAAATACAATTGGTGACGCAAAATCTATATACAAACAATTTTTTCCAGAAGATCTTTTCGAATATTATATTTTAAATGACAAATATCAATTGCAATACGTAGAGGAGGATAGAAATCAAAATGTATTTACCGTTTTTTCTTTTTTAGCCATTTTTCTGGCTTGTATTGGGATTTTAGGTCTATCTTCTTTTATAGCGTTTTTGAAAACACGGGATATTGCTATACGTAAAGTATTTGGAGCAGATAAAGATATTATCCTCTGGGTGTTATCTAAGGAATTTTTATACGTATTGATTGGAGCAAGTTGTATCGCTATTCCAATTGTCATTTATTTCATGAAAGATTGGTTGGCAGATTTTCCATATCGCATAGAAATTAGTTTTTGGCATTTCGCTATAGCTATTTTTTCAATATTCTTTATAACCTTGTTAGTTATTGGAGTTAATTTATATAAATCACTTAAAAGAAAACCAATACAATCGTTAAGATCAGAATAATTAATAAAAAATAGTAATTATAAAATGATAAAAATTAAAGTTTTAAAATAATAATCATGATAAAAACTGAAAACCTATCAAAAGTATTTAAGACGACAGAGCTTGAAACTTCAGCAATTGATAATTTAAATTTAGAAGTAAATGCAGGAGAGTTTATAGCTATTATGGGGCCATCTGGATGTGGGAAATCTACGTTGCTCAATATTTTAGGATTACTTGATAATCCAACTTCAGGCAGTTATCGTTTTGGTAATCAGGAAGTTTCTAAGTGTTCAGAAAAACAATTGACGACTTTGCGTAAAGGTGGTGTTGGTTTTATTTTTCAAAATTTTAATTTAATTGACGAATTAACTGTTTTTGAGAATGTAGCCTTACCGTTAGAGTACCTTAAAGTTCCAAAAAACGAAAGAAAAAAGCGTGTTGAAGAAGTTTTGAAACGTATTGGTATCGATCATAGAGCAGATCATTTCCCTAGACAATTGTCAGGTGGTCAGCAACAAAGAGTTGCTGTTGCTAGGGCAATTGCTTTTAAGCCAAAATTTATTTTAGCAGATGAACCGACTGGGAATTTAGATTCCAAAAACGGCAAAGAAGTTATGGACTTACTTTCGGAATTGAATAAAGAAGGAACGACCATAGTTATGGTGACCCACTCTAAAAGAGATGCATCATATGCGAGTAGAAATGTATTTTTATATGATGGAAAAATAGTCGATAAGTTAATTGAAGAAGAAGTTTAAAAGAATGATTAATCTCATAATTATTACATTATAGAAGCTTATCACGAACAGGGAATTTGCATTAAATCTGATTCCAAATCAATATTTGGAATTTTAGCACTTCCAAATAATTTAAAAGTTGAAACAAATAAGCCATTATTAGTGCTAATTCCAGCAGTAAGTGGAACTAGAATTGGACCCCAAAGGATATTTGTTGAAATAGCTAGAGAAGCGGCTTTACTGGGATATTCAAGTTTTAGAATGGATATGAATCGGGCAGGTGATTCAATACAAGATCATAAGGATAACATAGATGATTCTGAAAATCCACTAATTTCTTGGTATAGTAGTTATTTAGATGAGGTTACAGGTTTTTTTAGTAAAAGCCCATATACATTTTCAAATTATTTATTGTTGAGCATTTCATTGGGTTGCGAACCAATTTTAAGGTATGCAATAAAAAGGTCTTATATTTCAGTTATATTTCTATCTCCAACCTATTTAGATTATGTTAGTGGTACTAGTGTTAATAAGAAAAATCTAAAATCTTACTGGCATAAAGTTTTTAAGAAACAGACTTGGATAAAATTACTCCATTTTGATTTGAACTGGAAAAAAATAGTTAGGAATGTGATTCCAGAAAAGCACACAATAAAAAAACAAAAACCTTCACAGTTGATTGTTAATAAAACGATTGAAGTATACAGCATTTATGGTGAACTAGATCAAGAATTCATAGATTCAAAAAATCATTGGAATAAATTAGTAGATAATGGTATACTTTCTTCATTTGTGTTCAAAGTTGTTAAGGGCTCTGATCATAATTTTTTTGGATATCAATTTAAAAAGGATGTCAATTCAATCCTAATGGGCTGGTTATATGGTTTTGAATGGAAAAAATAATTTATAAAATTTTTGAGATTTCTGAAGATAAAGTAAATCTCTGTTTACATATTCACTATCCTATAAAGTCGAATGATAAAGCATTTCTTTTTGTAAATCCTTTATTTGATGAAAAAAAGAGGTCTCAAAAATTCCAAGCGGATACGGCTCGTGCTTTAACTAATAAAGGTTATACCGTAATTAGGTTTGATTATTACGGAACAGGAGATAGTTATGGAGATTTTGAAGAATTTACCATTAATTCCTGTTTAGAAAGTTGTAAAGCAATTTTGAATTTTATTCATATTGAAATTGGAATTACTAATATTTCAATTTTGGGAATACGATTTGGAGCTAGTTTAGCATTGAAGTTAGCATCAGAATACAAAGAGTTGGAAACTGTTTTTTTAATAGATCCAATCATTTCAGGTAAACGCTACCTTATGGAGCTTCGTCTACGTAGAAAGGCTTTCTTTATGTTAAATAAGATGGAGAATGTAGGGGAGAAGATAATTATTAATGGGGAAGAATTTGAAGATCATCAAGGGTATTTAATAAGCACTACTTTAACTGAGGAGTTAAGGAATTTGGATGTATTTCAATATGTCCTCAGTGATGAAAATATCTTACTTTTTTCATTGGATACATTGAATTATAAAAAAATATTGAACTTACAAGAGGATTTGAATTCATCTGGGAACAAAACTAAATTAATAAAAGAGAAGACAACATCATTTTGGAACACGATGGAAATGGCAAAAACAGAATCATTAACAATTGAAATTATGAAGTATGTTTAATCTTTTTAACAGAAAAGAGAAAAAAAAAACTAAAGAAAAATCTGTTTTTGAAGTTTCTACTTTAGATACAGTAAAAGAACTAATTTCGGATGTCGTTGGAGATATTGATAAAGGGGATATATATCCGGAAGCTGAATTAGAAAATTTGGGATTGGATTCTATAAAGTTTTTGAATATTTTATTAGCTTTTGAAGATATATTAGAAATGGATTTGGAAGACATTGTTGAGAAAATAGATCTTTCAACAATACAAAGGGTTCAAGATGTTATTAATATTATAGATAAATTAAAAAATAACAAAGTTTAAGTGAGAGACTTTATTTATAAAAAATATAAAGAACTTAAAAAGAACAGTTTAAATTCAATTGTTTATTTTGAAGGTAAAGAAAGAATAGAAAAAACATTTGCTTCTTTTTCAGTTGATATTGATAAACATATTAAGATATTAAAATCAATAGAAAACTCTAATGGCAAAATTAATAGGATTGGTATATTAGGGGCAACATCATATAAGTGGGTAGTTTTTGATCATGCTTGTATTAAAGGTGGTTATAAGTCAGCGGGACTTCCTGAATCTTTAGGAGTGGAAGTCATCGATAAAATCATAAAGGATTTAAAAATAGACATATTACTACTCGATTTTAGCTTAAAAGAGGTTTATGGAACTATTGAAACTACTCAAATTTATTATTTCAATTGCACAGAATCTATACATAATGATGTTGAATTGATAGATTATCATGATCAAATTATTTCAGAAGATAATTTGATTCAAGAAGATTATAGTATTGTGTTTTCATCTGGAACTTCTCAACATATTAAATATATTAAGAGGACATTTCATGAAATAAAAGAAGATAAGAAATCCTTATTAGAAAAGTGTAAAATTTATTGGAGTTACAGAGGGTCTATTTGGTATATAATAAAGAAAACAAAAAACAATAAATTGATTATCTTTCTTCCTCTTTCACACCCTATGCAGCGTTGGTTCATTCAAATAGCCATTAATAATAAAATAGACATTGTCCTTTCCGAACCAAAAAATTGTATCAAACATATTATGATGGAAAAACCCAATATAATGGTTTCCATTCCTCCTATATACGATGCCATGGCATCTTTAATTGAGGCACGAATAAAACGTTATGATAAAAAGCAACAAAAATTATTCATGATTTTTAATGAATACAATTTTAATCAATTAAAAGATGGAAATCCAATTAAGCAGTTTTTTACAAAACAGCTATTTCAAAAGGTGAAAAAAATTTATGGAGGACGAGCTGACTTGTTTATTACAGGAAGTGCTCCTACAAAACGGAAGACCTTGGAAACTTTTGAGAAAGTTGGAGTACGCTTATATGAAGCTTACAGCCAAAGTGAATTATCAACTATTATTATGAATTCCCCTAGACATTATAGACTAGGAAGTGTCGGAAAACCACAAAAAAACTTAGCTGTTAAAATTGGAGATGAGAATGAAGTTCTTATTAAGTATAACGAAGATTACGATACTATAAATAAAGAGGTTTTGAATATAAAGGAAGATTATATTCATACTGGAGATACTGGTTATCTTGATAAACAAGGTTTTCTTTATATAACAGGGAGGTTGGATGATGTCATTGTTTTAGAAAGAGGCAAAAAGATTCACCCTGATGCAATTCAAAATAAATTATCTGCTTTGCTAGATAATGCTCGAGTTCTTGTATATTCTTCAAATAAGGAATCTATAGCTTGTCTAATTTTTTCAAAAGCACTTACAAAGACTCAAGCCCAATCTCAAATTTCATATTTAAATAAAAGTTTGGCTTCCTACGAACAAATCAAAAACTTTAGGATTATCAAAGAAGAGCCTTCCGTTGAAAATGGTTTATTGACAGCTACCTTAAAGTTAAAGCGGAAAACCGTTATAGAGAAATATATAAAACTAGAAGAACCGCTAATTAAAGTATGATTATAGATTTCCATACACACTTGGCATATCATAAAATATATCCAGATACATTCTTAGCAAGTCTTTTCAATTTAGGCAAGACAGATTCACAGGATTCCAAGCAGTTATCGTTGTTAAAATTGTTTTTAAGGGATGACTTTGGTGAAAAGCTTATCAAACAAATGGATGACTCTGAAATTCAGAAGGCTGTCTTGTTAATAGTTGATGACAATGACTATATAGGAGCCTCTAAAGAAACGATTGAAGAAAAGTACGTACGACATAGAAACGTCTTAAAAAAATATCCAAATCGGTTTTTTGTGTTTGGAGGTTACCACCCCTTGCGAAGAGGAGGTTTTGAATTGTTGCAAAAAGGTATTGAAGAATATAATTTTCATGGGATTAAGTTATACCCTCCTTTTAACTTTAAAGTGAATGATCCACTAATGAAAAAATGCTATCAATATGCTAATGATAAGGAACTAACCATTTTGTCTCATACAGGATTCTCAATCAAAGGACTTAAAAATGAATATGCAGAGCCTAAAGACTTTTTAGAGATTGTTGATCTTTATCCTAAAGCTAATTTTGTACTGGCTCATGCTGGATATAAATTGAATGATCCTATTGTTAAAGAGTTGATTCAGAAGAACAATGTATATGCAGATATAGCAGGGTTTAAAACAGCAAATAAAGAAGATTTAAAGTTGATTTTTGAAGAAACTTATAATGATAAAATTCTATTTGGATCAGATTGGCCTATTAATAATATGATGAAACCATTGAGTTACTTAGTGGATTCTATTAAATCATTATATGAAGAATCTAAAATAGATAACCCTAGGTTGTTAGAAAATATTTTTTACAATAACGCTTTAAAACTTTTATCAAAATAAATGCTTGAAATAAATTCTAAATATATTGAGAAATTTACTTCTATTTCAGAAGTTTTAGAATACAGAGCTTTAGTTTCTCCTGAGAAAATAGCCTATACGTTTTTAGAAAATGGATTGGAAGATGAACTGAATTTAACTTATAAAGAGTTACATAATAGCGCATGTAGTATTGCAAATAGGCTTTTAACTGATTTTAAAAGTGGGGATCGTATTGTTTTGTTTTTTCCGCCTGGGGTAGATTTTATAAAAGCTTTTTTTGGGTGTTTGTATGCAGGGATGATAGCGGTGCCGTCTTATCCTCCTAAAATGAATCGGAGTGCAGATAGAATGAAAGGGGTTTTGGAGGATGCATCTCCAGTAGCAATTTTAACAGTGTCAGGTATAGGTTACGAAAAAGTCTTATCAAAAGTTGATACTATAGATTGCTCAATAATCTATTTGGATAAAATCGATACAAATAAAAATAGTACACGACCTCAAATGGAAATCCCAACCGAGGTTGCGTTTTTACAATACACATCAGGTTCTACTGGAGCACCTAAGGGGGTTATTGTTTCTCATAAAAATTTGATGGACAACCAGCAACAAATAAAACAGTCATTTCAACTTCATGAAGTATCAATACTAGTTGGTTGGTTGCCTTTTTATCATGACATGGGTTTGGTTGGTAATATATTGCAATCAGTATATAGTGGATTTAGAGCAATATTATTCCCTCCTGTTCAATTTCTAAGAACACCTGAATTATGGCTACAAGCCATTTCAAAATATAAAGCGACTGTGAGTGGGGGACCAAACTTTGCTTACGATTTATGCGTAAAAAATGTTGATGAGTCTGTTTTAAAAGAACTTGATTTAAGGAGTTGGATAACAGCTTTTAACGGAGCGGAACCCATCTTGTTAGATACCATTAATGATTTCGCGGAAAGATTTAAAATTAGCGGTTTTAATAAAAGTAGTTTCGTCCCTTGTTATGGTATGGCAGAAACAACTTTATTGGTTTCAAGTAAAGGTGCAAACAAACCAATTGTGACCAAAAAATTTACTGAATATCAATTACAATTTAATATTGAAGAAAAAGGAGCTAGTTTAGAAAAGAGAGAATTGGTTTCTTGTGGAGAAGTAGTCAATGGATTTGATATTAAGATTATTGGTGAAAATGGAAGAGAAGTAAACGAAGGTTATGTAGGCGAAATTTGTTTGCAAGGAAAAAGTATCTCAAAAGGCTATTGGCAAAATTCAGAAGAAACAAAAAAACATTTTCAAAACAAAATTGAAGGCGCTCAAGGTTTATTCTTTAAAACAGGAGATTTAGGTCTTTTACACAAGAATCAATTGTATATAGCTGGACGTTTAAAGGATATATTGATTATCCATGGTAAAAATTATTACCCTCAAGATATAGAAGAAGTCGCTTCTAAATCTCATGAAAACATAATATTTGGTTCAGTTGCAGTATTCAGTGTACTTATAAATAATAAGGAAAGCATTGTTGTTGTTGCTGAATGTGTTTTGTCTAAAGAGATAAATGTAAGTGGTGTAATTCAAAGTGTACACTCAGAAATATTTGATGTATATAAACTGTCGGTGTATGATATTGTATTGATAAGAAGAGGTGCTCTTTTAAAGACATCTAGTGGTAAAATTCAAAGAAGAGGTAATAAAGAAGCATATTTAAAAAATAATCTTAGAAAGATAGGCTCTTTTTTAGATTTAAAAAAGAATAAAAGACCAATTAAGCAAGAGCCAATTGTAGATATATCAAATACAAAGAAAAAAATACAGGATTTTTTTCAGGTTGAACTGAACCTTGAGCAACAAATCAAAAAGAATCAGAATCTTTTAGAGTTTGGATTAGATTCCATTTCTTTAACAAGATTGGTGTTTTTTATAGAAGATGAATTCGGTAAGGAAATTCCATTAGAGCAAATTTATAGTCATTCTACAATAGATGAATTAGCATTACTTATTGATAATTATGAGGTAAACATAACAGATGAAGAAGAAAATAATCAAGAAAAAGTAAGAGCGTCTTATTTACAACAAAGTATTTGGATAAATCAGCAGAGAGATCTTTTAAATTCTGGATATCATATTACCGTTAAAAAAAAACTGAAAGGTTCGTTAGATTCTGAAAAAGTACAAGAAGCATTTCAATATTTAATAGACAAATATGATGTGCTAAAGACCATATTTGAATTTGAAAAGGAGACGCTTTACCAAAAGATTCAAAAGGACTATAAAGTCAATATTGATGTTTGCGAATTGGTTGATGAAACGTCAAAAGATCAATATATTAAAGATTTTTCAAGAACTCCTTTTTCGTTAGAAAAAGGGCCTTTGCTAAGAATAACGTGTTTATGTGTAAATTCTAAGGAGTTTACAGTTGTATTTGTAATACACCATATCTTGGTAGATGGAAAATCAGTTAGTTTATTGTTAAATGAGTTTCATAAACTATATGATGCTTTGAGTAAAGATCAACAGTCTTTAATAGTCTCATCACCTCAAAATAATTTTAAGGATTTTTGTCAAGAAGAATTCATTTTTGATAAGGACTTACTAAAAAAGCAGAAACAATTTTGGAAACAACAGTTAGGCTCAGCTCAAGTACCTTTGGAATTACCAAAAAAGACAAGCAATAGTATTGATAAAACTGCAGCGAGCATTTTATTTTCAATAGAAAAAATGGAGTTATTAGCAATTAAAGATTATGTAAAAAGAGAAAGAATAAATTTGTTTTCTTTTTTGCTTTCAGGCTATTATGTACTACTAAACCGTCTTTCGGGTAATGATATAATTACTATTGGTACTCCTGTGTCTTTAAGGGAAAAGAAAAAATACGAAGAGGCTATTGGTTTATTTATTAATAGTGTTATGCTAAAAACAAGTATCAAGAAAGATGAAAACCTTTCAATGTTTGTAAAAAAAGTATATAATCAAACAAGGGCATCTTTACAATATGCCAGTTACCCTTTTCAAAAAATATTAGAAGATTTGGAAGTAGGGATTGATGAAAACAGGCTGGGGTTAAGCACCGTTTTTTTTAACTTTATGAATAATCAAGAGAATAATTTGGTTGTTGAATCTTTAGAAGCAGTTTATGGTATTAATCCTGGAGTAGATTTGAATTTTGATTTAAATTTATATGCTCAACCTACAGACACAAAAATAGAGTTTCGTTTGGATTACAAGAGTGCTGATTTTTCTCAAGAGGCCATTCAAAATATAGTTTTCTTTTATAAATATATCCTCTCTGATATTGTACATGTTCCAGATAGTTTAATTCGAGAAAAAAAATATGAGTCTATTGTAAATAAACGGATTCCAGTAATAAGAAATCATGAGCTCTTTTCTGAAAAAGAAAGAGAGTTGTCTGTTTGGCAAAAGTTTAAGCAGGTGGCACAATCAAATTCTAAAAGCATCGCTATTAAAGGTATTGAAAGAGAATACTCTTATGAAGAGGTATATATCCATGCCAACAATATAGCAACCTATATAGAAAATGGGAAAGCTGAAAATATAGGCTTGTGTTTTGGGCATCATGAGCACATGATAGTAGGAATGTTGGCCATTCTAAAAACAGGTAATGCCTATGTACCAGTTGATTTGACACTTCCGGATGATAGAAAAGAATATATTATCAAGGATGCAGAAATCCAAAGAGTTCTTACAGACTCTTCTAACTATAATCAGGTACGGAAATTAGTAACAACTTTAAATATTTCTGTCGATATTGTTATTATTGACCAGTTAAAAACACAAGATGTTATTGAAAGTAATGAGCTAATAATTACCAATTCTGAAACAAGGGCTTATATATTATATACATCTGGTTCTACAGGACTTCCTAAAGGTGTTATTCAAACTCAGCAATATATTATGCATATTGCCTATAGTTTTATTAATAGTTTGAAAATCTGTCCTGAAGATTGCATTTCGTTGATTCCTACTTTTAATTTTAGTGCCTCCATGATGGATACATTCGGAGCGTTACTAAGTGGTGCTTCAATTAAAATTATTGATATTAAAAGTGAAGGAATTTCAGGGATGTTGGAAACGATTTCAAAATCAAAGGTTACAATATACCATTCAGTTCCAACGGTTTTTCGTAGTATGATAGAAGAAGTAACTGTTGTTGAAGATAAGAAAAAATACTTAAAAAATGTTCGACTGATATATTTAGCAGGAGAACCTTTGTTAAGAGATGATGTCATATCCTATCAAAAAATATTCAATAAAAACAGTATCCTCGTAAATGGTTTGGGGTGTACAGAATTTAATATTTGTAGTCAAAACTTTATTGATAAAAAAACAGAGATTACATCCCCTTATGTCTCTTTAGGTCATAATGGTTTAGATATTGAAGTCATAATTCTAGATAATGATCAGACTCCTGTGGATGTATTAGTAGAAGGCGAAATAGCATTAAAGAGTAGGTATCTATCTAAGGGATATTGGAAACTTCCAGAATTAACAAAGCAAAAGTTTATCACAATTGATGGTGAACAGTTTTATTTGACAGGAGATTTGGGTAAAAGACTTCCTGACGGAGAGCTAATACACTTAGGGCGGAAAGATTTTCAAGTAAAGTTAAGAGGTCAAAGAATAGAATTAGGAGAAATAGAATCACAATTGTTAAAAATTGATGGAATAAAAAGTGCCGTAGTTGTATTAAAAGAGCTTCACCAAGAAGACTACGAATTATGCGCCTATTATATTTCAGATTCAGATATTGTATTTGAGGAATCATTTCTTAAAAAACAACTTTCCAGTTTTTTACCATCTTATATGTTACCGAAATACTATAAGCAATTAGAGAAATTCCCATTAACAACAACAGGAAAAGTAGACCGTGTAAAGCTTCCAATTCCTATACAATTGCCAAAGAAGAGAGTCAATATTGAAAGTGTTCAAAAAACAAAAGAAGCACTCAAATTAGTAAAAATATGGGGTGAAGTATTAAGATGTGATTTTGAAAGCATCGAAAATGACTCAGATTTTTTTCAGCTAGGAGGAGATAGTTTAAAAGCTTTGCAAGTTTTTTCAAGAGTTCGTGAGGTGTATAAGGTTGAAATAGGTCTGCAATTCATTTTTGAGCATAGTGAATTTAGGGATATGTTGGATTCCATATCAAAACTTCAAACAACAGAGACCGTCAAGATAAATAAATCTCCTCTTTCTAATGACCATCCCCTTACTCCGGGTCAATATAGTATTTGGATATATAGTCAATTTAAAGATGCATCTATAGCTTATAATCTTACAGGAGCTTATAAAATAAATGGGAAATTGGATATTTCAATTTTAAAGTTAGCTATTAGAAGACTCTATGAGAAATATGCAGTATTAAGAACGAACTTTTATGAAAAGGATGGAAGTCCAGTAATGAGAGTTAAGGAAAAGTATTCAAATTTATCTGAAATTGTACAATTAAGAAAGACAAATAGTGAATATGTTTCAGAATTATTAAGGCAACATCATCATAGAATAATAGACCTTGTTAAAGACGAGCTTTGCACCTTTGAAATAATAGAAATAGAAGGAAATCAAGAATTTTATTTATCATACAATATTCATCATATCATTGCAGATGGTTGGTCTTCAGGGGTACTTGTTGCAGAAGTTCTGAAAACTTATAAAGAAATCAAAGAAGATACCTTTAAAGAGGTTTCATTAGATATACAATTCTTCGATTATAGCTATTGGTACAATCAACATATAGAGTTGCTACATGAATCCAAAGTATATTGGCAACAACAATTAAAAGATTATCCAAAGCCTACTCAGTGGTTAAATAATGTAGTATCCAAAGAAACTTCTTTTGAAGGGAGTGAGATGAATTTTGAATTTGATATAAACCAAACCAATACGCTAAAAAAAATAGCAGAAGAAGAACACTGTACATTATTTATGGTGGTTTTGAGCTTGATTAATATTTGCCTTTATAAATATTCTAACCAAGAAGATATTATTGTTGGAACCGATTTTTCAGGTCGTAATTTGGGAGAGTTGGAAAATCAGTTAGGTTATTTTTTAAAATTAATTCCAGTAAGAACTCAAATAAATAAAGAGTTTACTTTTAGTGAGTATCTTTCTATAGTAAAAACAACGGTTTTAGACGCATTTGATAACCAAGACTATCCTATTGAATATATGATTAAAGATATTGAAAAGGATAGTTCGGATAGAAAGACTTTTTTTAATACGCTGATATTATTTCAAAATTTCAATAATATTCCCGATTTTAAAAATTATGTTTCAGATTTAGATATTACACAAATACCGACTAACAATGCTAATGCCCTTCTGGATTTAACATTTGAGTTTCTCCAAATTGAAGATCGATTAGAATTAAAAATACGATACAAAACAGAAGTATTTGAAGCGTGGCAAATAGAAGGGTTTTGGAATCAATTCAATACGCTGATAGAGAGCGTTGGCGAGAAAAAAAATGAAAAGATAAAAACACTTCATATAGAAAAACAATCTCTTGAGACTCCTATAAGAGCAAAAGTAAATTATCCTTGTGTGATAGATGCTATTAGCAAAATAGCTAAACAGAACCCTCATAAATTAGCATTGCATTGCAATGATAGAAACCTAAGTTACCAACAATTATATGATAGGGTTAATCAGTTGGCTTCTTTTTTAAAGAGGGATATAGGGTCTAAGGAATATGTAGGCATTTTTATGAAAAAAGATGAAAATGCGATCATAACCATACTAGCCATTTTAAAATCAAACTGTGTGTTTGTTCCTATTGATATACATTATCCAAAAGCTAGAATTCAACATGTTATTAAAGACGCTAATATAAAACACGTAATATGTGATATAAGTACATCAAAAGAACTATCCGAGTTTAATACATCTGTAAATATTTTGGAGATAGAACAGGTATATAATAAACCTATTATTAAAGATGTCAAATTTGAAGATTGTAAAGAAGATGAATTAGCATATATTTTATACACATCAGGCTCAACAGGAACTCCAAAAGGGGTTATGATTGATAGAAGGTCACTTAATTATTATACGTCAACTTTTTTAAACTATTTTAAGTTGACAGCAGAAGATCGTGTATTGCAACAAGCAAGTTTATCTTTTGATACGTCTATAGAAGAAATTTTTCCAGCATTGTGTATAGGGGCTACACTAGATATTATTGAAGAAGGAGGGAAAGATATTGTATCTATAGTTAAAGCTGTCGAAAATCACGCTGTTACTGTTATTAGTTCAACTCCAATGATTATTAATGAATTGAATGCATACACCTTCAATCAAAATAAATTACGATTGTTAATTTCGGGAGGAGATGTTTTAAAGGAAAGTCATATAAGTAATTTTATTGGAAAAATGCCAATTTATAACACCTACGGACCAACTGAGACTACGGTTTGTGCTTCTTATAAAAAAGTAGAGGTTAAAGAAGATTTAAAATCTATCGGAAAACCAATTGAGGGTAAGCAAATTACTATTGTTGATACTAATGGTTTTATATTACCAAATGGCGTAGAAGGCGAAATTTGTATTGGAGGTGAAGGTATTTTTAAAGGCTATGTTAATGATAAAAATCAAACCGATAATGCTTTAGTTCTTTTGAAAGAGAATGGTGTTTTTTATAAAAGCGGGGATAGAGGCTATATAGACAATAAGGGAGAAGTAATTTTTAAAGGAAGAGTAGACAATCAAATTAAAATTAGAGGGCAGAGAGTTTCTTTACAAGAAGTAGAGGATGCCGTTCTTTTAGATACTACTGTTAAGAATGCTTTTATAAGTGCTCAATTAGATGATAAAGAAAAATTAGATATAATAGCACATGTAGAGAGTAAAGATTCTTTTGAATTTCAAATGTTTTTAGATAGACTTTCCCAAAAGCTGCCGCAGTATATGATTCCAAAGCGTTTTTATAAAGTAGAAAAATTTCCAATAAACGTTAACGGTAAAATAAGTATTGAGAAGTTATTATCTAATCAATATCCACAGATAAAATTAGAAGACATTTTTATAGTTCCAAAAAATGATATCCAAGAAAAAATACTTGAGATATGGAAAAGCGTATTAAAACAGGAGCATATTAGTATTACAAGTAATTTTTTCCATATTGGGGGAGATAGTTTGTTATTAGGAAAAATTAAAATGGAATTAGAGATTTGTTTTTCTACAGAATTAAGTTTTAAAGAGCTTTATGAGGCAAATACGATTCAATTGTCTTCAGAATTGTTTGCGAAAAAAAGTCGAACACAGATTGAGATTGGCAGGAAAGAGTTCATAATTTAAGAATAGCTTTTTTAGAATAAATACATAAAACGACACCATCTAAAATGATATTGATAGATAACACAAAACAAATACTTCAAGATATAAAATACTTCGGTGGAACTATTTCATTAAAGGACGATAATCTAAAATTAAGTTTTCCTGATGATTTTAGCAATCCTGATTTATTGGAAAGAATTAAGATTAATAAATCTTCGTTAATTAATTTTTTAGTTAATGAAAGCCATATAAAACCAACACTTAAGCAAACTGGTTTCAGAGCTACTTCTGGACAAAAAGGGTTATGGGTTTTAAGCCAATTTGAAGAAGGGGCAAAAGCCTATCATATAACAACTGTTTTTGATTTAATAGGAGAGTTAAATCCAATTTTTTTAGAAAAGAGTTTTCAAATTTTAATGGATCGTCATGAAGTTCTTAGAACTACTTTTTATTCGGATGAAGAAGGAGAATTGTATCAACAAATTCATGAAAAAGGCGAGCTAAATTTAGCTTTTAGTTATTTTGAAGAATATAATTTTTCAAAGCAAGAAGAGTTATTAAATAAGCATGAAAATGCAATTTTTGATTTAGGAAAGGATTCTTTATTTAGGTGTATTTTAATTAAAGGTGAGGGAGAAAATAATATTCTAGGTCTTACATTGCATCACATAATTTGTGATGGCTGGAGTGTTGGCATTTTGATTAAAGAGCTGTTGCATATTTATGATCAACTAAGTAAAGAAGAAGATGTAGTTTTGCCTGAATTGAAAATTCAATATAAAGATTATGCTTGCTGGCAGACAAATCGAGTTTCTAAGATGGAGCTATCGCAGTACTATTGGAAAGATAAATTATCAGGGGAATTACCCATGTTAGATTTGTTAGGATATCAAACTCGTCCACCAGTGAAAACTTATGTTGGAAACCGAGTTTTATTATCGATAGACAAGTTGAAGGTTGAAAAATGGAAGGAAATTTGCAATAAAAATAGTGCCACATTGTTTATGGGGCTCTTGACCGGCTTAAATGCTGTTTTATCCCGATATACCTCACAACAAGATTTTATAATAGGAACAGCTACCGCAGGAAGAATTCACCAAGATGTAATAAATCAAATAGGTTTTTATGTAAATACACTGCCAATAAGGGCAAAAGTAACCTCTGAAAGTTCTTTTTTAGACTTGTTGTCAGAAGTCAGAGAAACGACCTTAGAAGCTTTTGAACATCAAGAATATCCTTTTAATGCGATTCTTGAAGATATAGATATAAGAAGGGATGCGAGTAGAAGTCCATTATTTGATTGTATGTTGGTCTTACAGAATAATGAAAAAATTAGTATTGAATCGAAGGGGTTAAAGGTCATTCAAAGAGATAATGTTTCTAAGACCAGTAAGTACGATATTTCTTTTGTTTTTACAGAAAATAAAGATGGGGAGTTAAATTTGGAATTGGAATATAATGCAGACTTATATCAACAAGATTTCATGAAACAATTAGGAACTCATTATATTAATTTGATGAATGGAATGGTTGTGAATGAGAATATACCAATTTGTAGTTTGGAATATTTATCTGTACAAGAAAAACATCAATTATTAGTTGAATTTAATAAAACTGAAGTTGATTATCCAAAGGATAAAACATTCATAAATTTAATTAATGAACAAGTATAGAAATATCCCAAAAATATTGTCCTTAAAAGATGATATTAAATTTTATTCCTATTTAGAGCTAAATAAACTATCTAGCCAAATAGCCGAAATTTTTTTATGAATTATGACAATGTAGATAAATATCCAGTAGCTGTTTTATTGAAAAGGTCAGCAAACTTAATAGCTATATTATCAGGTATATTAAAATCAAGTAGATAATATATTCCATTAGAGCCAACTTTTCCTAAAGAACGATTAAATTATATCCTTAAAAAAAGTCAGAGTAAAATACTCATTAGTGAAAAAAAATATGAATTAGATAATATTGAGGATACAAAAATTAAAATATTAGAAAATATATTGTTGAATATTAATGAATTAAGAGGTGTTGTTTCACAAACTATTTCTTCTGAAGTCAAGCCATCACGAAACATTAAAGCGAAATCTTATCTTTCTATAAATCAGGGGATATTCTTTTGAATGATTTTTAATTATGTTCCTTGAAATAGATTTCTTTTAATAATATTATTATATTAACAAGATTTTTCACTTTATTAAGTGAATTTTACTCATTTACTAAACTTAATTGATTATAAACAATAAACAAAAAAACAAGTTATTTATGAAAGCATTAATTATAGGTGGTGGACCAGCAGGATGTAGTTCTGCTTATTATTTAAAAAAATTAAATGTGTCCGATATAACAATAGTTGAGAAAGATAAAAATCTTGGAGGATGTTCTCATACAAAATTTTACGATACAATTCCCTATGAATTTGGTCCACAAATTTTATATACTGAAGATAAATCTTTGCAAAATGTTTTCGATGAATTTGTAACTAATTTTAAACCAAAAAAAGTTTACAAACCTTCATTATCAATAGATGGTGAATTAGAAGGTAATTCATTGCATTCTTTTCCACTTTCGTTTAGTAATATAATTAAATTGGAAAATTCTGAACAAATTATTGAAGAACTATATAAAGTAAATTTGAAAGAACCTAATTACAATAGTTTTGAAGATTATGTAAAATCAAGAATGGGTGATATTTTGTATCAGAAATTTGTAAAAAATTATAATATCAAACAGTGGAAAATTCATCCTAAAGATATGGATGCCGAGTGGGCAAAGTATAGGCCATTAACAATTCAACAGAATACAAAAGGTATGTTTAAAGGAGATTATCAAGGACATCCAGGTGATTATAATCCATTGTGGGAAGGTATGGCATCAGGTTGTAAGATTATTAAAGGAAAAGCCACTGTATGTAACGATTTTAAAAAAATTGAAATTGATGGTAAAGCTGCGGAATATGATTTGGTAATATCGACTTTGCCTTTGTCAAGTGAACTTGAATTCATCTCAACCGCATTAATTTATGTAGTTATAAAATGTGATCAATATGTGATGCCATCTTATGCAACATCATTTCCAAATAATTATAGTTTTGTAAGGATTATGGAATATAAGCAACAATTTGATGCTAATTCTAATTATTCCCTTTTAGATTTTCAGTTTCCATATAAAGGTGTGTTTGATTATCAAAAAGCTCTTGAGGAGGTTAGGTATTTTGTTAAAAATATTTTGAAAATGAGTATTATGGAGCATTGGTTGGTCATCAGAGAAAACACCTATCCTCTTTGTACTAAACGAAATCTTGATCTTGTAAAGGTTCAAATTGAAAAAGCAAGCGCATCAAAAGTTATCCCTATGGGTAGGGCTGGCGTTCACGCATATATTTCAAAGGATACTTGCATAAGAATGGCAAAGGTTATGTACGAAAATTTTGATGATGTTACATCTGCTGATAAAGAGAAAAAACAGAAAGTTTTGTATAAAATGAGAGAAAGGTTAAGTTGATTATGGAAACTAAAAACAATTTACCTATATGGGCAAGTATTGAAATTACAGATATTTGTAATCTAGAATGTCCCACCTGTCCCAGAACTGAAATTATAAAAAGAGGTGATACTTTGACTGGATATTTAACTACCGATAAGTTAGATATAATAAAATCGCAACTACCTGATTTGAAAGAAATAAAATTTCAAGGTTTAGGTGAGCCTTTTCTTACGCCAAAAGCTCATGAAAAATTTCATTACTTGAAAAAGCTTTATCCTAACACGCAAGTTTTGTCAATTACAAATGCAGCTTGGAAAGATAATGTTGAGGTGGAAAAAATTCTACAAAATGTAGATTATCTATATATATCAATCGATGGACATGATTATGAAACATTTGAAAAGTTCAGATTAAAAGCAAGTTTTGAGCAAATGGTGAGAAATGTAAAAAGAATAAAAAAACTAGCTCCTAAAAATTTAAAGATTTCAATAAATTCGACTTTTAATAATGATACTGCTGCGGATTTGTATAAATGCATCATTTTAGCAAAAGCTTTAGGTATTGATAATATTAGGTTTAATTTAATTCAAAATTGGATTACTGAATCGGAAACTGATGCATTGAAATCCAAGAGACGAGATTTTATTAATAATATAAGTTTAAGTAAATTAGAAACCGAAAGCTTAATAGCATCCGTAAGAAGGATGTCGGATTTAGCTAAGTTGTTAAATGTTAAAGCGCAAATTATTGGAAACTCAGATTTTAAGATTTCAGATTGTCATTGGGGAGATAAAATGATGTATATGACACAAAAAGGTGAAATTCTTCCTTGTGGAATGCGTTGTGATCCAAAATATAGTTTTGGAAATATTTTTAAAACCAATATTGAAGAAATTTGGAATTCCGATAAAATGGTTGATTTTCGTGAAATGAAAAAAAGCGACACGCCACCAAAAATTTGTATGGATTGTCCATATTTAGTTAATAGTAAAATTTTAAAGTTATTAAACGATACTACATCTGAGAATTTAAAAAGTGATTTCCTTTACCATAAATTATAAATTATGAACATACAGATTAACGATGTAAAAAAATCTAATATTGAATTCCATGACCAAATACTTGACAGTATCAATGAAGTCATTCTCTCAGGTGAGTATATTGATGGAAAAAATGTTAAAAAAATTGAAAACTCTTTTTCCAGTTTTTGTGGCGCTAAACATGGAATTGGTGTTAATTGTGGAACAGATGCATTGATATTTTCTTTAGATGCATTAAACTTGCCTAAAGGTTCTTGTATTTTAGTTACTTCATTAACTTTTCCAGCTACAATAATGGCAATTTATGCAGTAGGAATGATTCCTGTTTTTGTAGATATCGATGAAACTTTAAATATTTCGGTATTAGATATGAAAAAGAAGTTAAATGCAGACGTGAAAGCTGTTATTCTAGTACATTGGGCAGGGTTATTATGTAATGTTGACGAAATTTTATATATTTGTAAAGAAAATAATCTTTATGTCATTGAAGATGCTGCGCAAGCCCATGGAGCCTCATATAAAAACCAAAATGCTGGATCATTTGGGCATTTAGGTTGTTTTAGTTTTCATGCAACAAAAACAATTTCATCAATTGGAAATGGAGGAATAGTCGTAACAAATGATAATGAATTTGCTGAAAGTATACGACTTTTAAGGAATTTTGGACGCATAGATAGGGAGGAATTTATTACATGGGGAAGAAATTCTGTTTTGGATGAAGTTCAGGCAGCAGTTCTAAATATAAAATTTGAAAATTTAGAGAAGATAAATAATGACCGCATCTCTATTGCTAATAATTATAATGCGTCGCTTGCTGACCTTGTGAAAATACCTGTGGTGCCACAAGATTATAAACATGTGTATCATTTGTATTCGATACGAATTGAAAGAAATAGAGATAAGATAATGTCATATTTAAATGAAAATAATATTGGGGCAGTTCCTCATTACAGTATTCCATGCCATCAACAAAAATTTTTAAAAAAAAGCATAATTAAAAATTTAGATAATACTAATCTTTATTCTGAACAATTGCTCAGTTTACCAGTAACAGTAAGTTTGGAAGAGCAGGAATATGTTATCACAAAGTTAAAAAAAGCATTAAAAAAGTACAATTAATGAAAAATTTCATAGAAGAATTGGAATGGAGAGGTCTAATTCAAGATAAAACAAATCAAACTGATTTTAAGTATTTTAATGATTCTCTAATTGTTGGATATGCTGGTTTCGATCCTACATCTGATTCTTTGCATATTGGAAATTTAGTTCCAATAATGTTATTAACGCATTTACAGAGATGTGGACACAAACCCATTGCACTAATTGGTGGAGCAACTGGTAGGATAGGTGATCCTTCCGGTAAATCAAATGAAAGAATATTGTTGGATAGTAACATAATATCCACTAATATGAAATCAATTAAAGTACAACTATCTAAATTTCTAAGATTTGATGATTCAATAAGTGGGGCGTTGCTATTAGATAATTATTCTTGGATAAAAGAAAAGCTTTTTCTTGATTTTTTAAACGAAATAGGGACTAATATTTCAATTAATTATATGGTTTCAAAGGATTCAGTAAAAAATAGGATTGACCGAGAAGAAGGGGATGGAATTTCATATACTGAGTTTTGCTATCAACTATTTCAGGGATATGATTATTTATATCTAAATAGAAATTACAACTGTAGCCTTCAACTTGGAGGAAGTGATCAATGGGGGAATATTATAACTGGTCTAGATTTAATCAAAAAAATTGACAAGAAAAGTGTTCATGGAGTAACAGCACCTTTAGTGAAAAAAGCAGATGGTTCTAAATTTGGTAAAAGTGAAAAAGGTAATATTTGGCTTGATAGTAAAAAAACAACACACAAGGAGTTTTATAATTATTGGTATAGTTCAAGTGATGAGGAGGCCGAAAAATATATGAAAATATTTACGCTACTTGAAAAAGAAAAAATCGAAGATGTTCTTATGATTCATAAAAGTGATCCAGCCAAAAAAATACTACAGTTAACCCTTGCGAATTATGTAACCTCTTTTGTACATGGTGAAGCAGCGTTAAATTTTAAATAGAAAGCTTATTAGAATGAATCAACAACGATTAATCTATAAATTTCAAGAGAATAACTTCTAACAAATAAAAACCCGTTACGCATCTTGATTTAGTAATTTAAAAAGTCGTGGAAGCTGCTAAAAAGAAGTAAATAGTAGTTACCACACAAACAATTCTATGCACAACTTTACAGCAAATTAAGAGAAAATTTTAGAAATTTTGTATAACATCTCATTAGAAAATATTTTACAATAGCAAAGACGCAGTCCTAAGTTAAAAGATATAGAGGTTGTTAACCTTTGTCTTTCAGTCGAGTACGTAAGTAGTGATAGCGAAAATCATTTGTTTTGATTATTGCTTGATTTTTTAAAGTTGAATGTTAAACTTATTGTATATGACAGAGTGAAGTGTAAGTTTTTTCCTTATTTATAGAGTCTGAGACAATGTTTGTCAAACTGTTTTAATTAATTTGAAGATTGCTTTGTTGTGGACAGTATGTTATTAGAGATATGTAAATTATCACGTTCAACAGAGAGTAAGATTTGTAAAGAATTTTCTTTGGGTCATCCCAATAAAGGATATTTCGCAGTACAATCGAATCGCTATTGTGGGTATAATTTACATGACGTGTATTCTTTTAGAGGAGTAATTAAAAGCCTTGATATTAAACCAGATTCAGTACTTGCATACATTATATTAAAAGATACTAAAGATCAAGTTTAAAACTATATATTATTGGGTGATAGAGGGTATTTGTCATCAGAACAGCAGCTTAAGCTTTTTTAAAATTGCCAAATAAAGCTGGAAGTTCCAATGCGTAGAAATTAGCATAACTATAAAGCACAGCCTTATGTGTTTATAAAATCAATAATAAAAAATAGAAACATTTTTTTCAAAACTATGCGGCCAGTTTATGATACAAAGAAATTATTTAAAATCCTTTGAGGGATATAAAACGAGGACCCTAGTAAAAATAAGTGCTGTAATTTTAGTTCAGTAAATCAACAAATTTATCTTTGAAAGGAATATTAATAATATTAAAATCAGCATTATTTAAAATGCACAACGAGTAAATAAATAAAAAATATATGAACATAGGTTGTAATTTAAGTTTGTACAATGATAATAATAAATCAGATTTTTTATTATATGAGGATTTTTTAAAAATAGCAGTTAAGGTTGAGGATTTGGGTTTTGATTCTATTTGGACAGTGGAACATCACTTTTCAGGGCATTCTCCTGTTCCTAATGGAATTACATTATTGAGCTATCTCGCAGGAGCAACCAAGAAAATTATACTCGGGACATCAGTTATTGTTTTACCTTGGCATAATCCAATTAGAGTCATTGAGGAAATGTTCATGCTTGATATTTTGTCTAAAGGAAGAGTTATTTTTGGGTTTGGGAGAGGAACATCCAGACTGGAGTATGATGGATTTGGAATCAATATGGAGGAGTCAAGATTAAGATTTAAAGAAATTATTGAAATTATAAAAAAAAGTATTCTGAATGAAACTATTCAATATGAAGGGCTATATTACAAAATACCATTACTCTCCATAAGGCCTAGACCTTTTTCAATGAATCTTATCGATAAATTATATGCAGCTGCAGAAAGCCCTGAGTCTGTGGCAATAATGGCAGATTTGGGACTAGGATTATTTATGACACCTAAATTTGATAAGATAAAAGAGCAATCAGAGGTTGTTAAAAATTATAACCATTTGATGATTCAAAAGCATAATAATTTTTCAAGTCCAATTTTAAGAGCATATATATGTATTAATGAGAATCATGAAAAAGCAGTTGAAAACGCAAAAAAATATTCTGAAAAAATGTTTGATATTTTAGATATTCATTATCAATTTTCAAAAAATAATTTAAAAGGTGTGAAATCTTATGAATATTTTGCTAATTCAGTTGTTCCCTATGGTGATGATGTTGATCTTAAAAATAATGCACTGTCAAATTTCTCTAAAAATCATATAATTGGAAATCCTGAAGAATGTGTAAAGCAAATTAAGAAATTATATGATGCTACTCATATGGATCATTTGATACTTGATTTTTGCTATGCAGGCATGGACATTGAAGATTGTATAGAAAGTATGAAATTGTTTTCAGAGAAAGTTCTTCCGATTCTAAAAGATGAAGAAAAATTCTCTTAATTATAAATTTTGATTTTAAAATAGTTTTGAAATAAATTAATAAAAAACGCAATATGCATAGCTTTAAAGAAGAAGTACTAAAATCAGCACAAAAATATCCAGATTCAATAGCTATTCAAGATCAGTCAGAGGAAATAAATTATCGAGAGTTTAAAAAAAAAATCGATTTAGTATCAGGATTTTTAATCAAAAATAAAATAAAGAAAAATGATGCAGTGGTAGTATTTGGAGAAAGGTCCTCAGATCTAATAATAAGTATTTATTCTATTAATTTCATCGGAGCAATTTATGTTCCAATATCAATACAAACACCGATAGAGCGTATAAATAACATTATTAATGATTGCAACCCCAAAATTATACTTGCTGACAAAATAAAAAATACAGAAAAACTTGTGCCACTGAACAATAAAATAAAAATTGTTACTACGGAGATAATTCTCAGAAGCAAGAATGATTCTTTATTTCAATATCCAAAATTAACCAACAAAGAATTTTCGTATATTATATATACATCGGGGACAACTGGTTTGCCAAAAGGTATTTTGATTGATAATTGTTCACTGGTGTCAAAAATAAAATTACTTCAGAAATTATATCCACTAAGAAAAAATGACTGCTTCTTATTTAAGACTAATATTATGTTTGACGTGTCATTAACAGAAGTTTTTGGTTTTATTTTTAACGGTCGTACGTTAGTAGTGCTTCCTGAGAGCAACGAGAAAGATATTAATTATGTAATCGATCATATTAGGATTAATAAAGTTACGCATGTTAATTTTGTCCCAACAATATTTTCAGTATTTATTGAAACATTAGAGATGAATTTAAATACAAAGGAAAAATTAACTTTAAAATTTGTTTTTTTGGCGGGTGAAGAATTAGATGTTAATCTTATCAACAAAGCATTAGAATTAATGCCGAACACAAAGTTTGTAAATTTATATGGACCGACCGAATCAACAATATATGTAAGTGCTAATAATATAAAATCAAAAGTAGAAACTAAACTCGTGCCTATAGGAAGGCCTTTAAAAGGAAGTAAGTTTTATGTTATAAAGGATAATATGCTGCAGCCAATTGGTATTATAGGAGAATTATATATCGGAGGTGAAGGATTAGCAGTAAAGTATTTAAATAAAATAGACCTTACAAATGAGTTTTTTATTCAGAATCCGTTAGGGATTAAGGAGAGAGTATATAAAACAGGAGATTTGGTTCATTGGAATAATAATGGTGAATTGACATTTATTGGAAGAAAGGATAGTCAGGTAAAAATTAACGGTTATCGGGTTGAGCTTTCAGAAATAGAATTTGCTTTAAAACAGCATCCTTTGGTAAGAAAGGCAATTGTAATTTTCAATAAAGAAAAAAATATGATAATTGCTTATTATAACTCAGAAACTGAAATTTTAAGAAATGAATTAGAGCAACATCTGTCTAAAACACTAATGAAATATTCACTTCCACATTATTACATCTTACTAAAAACAATTCCGGTAACTAATTCTGGTAAAATTGATAAATCCATGTTGCCTTCTCCTTTTATAAAACCACGCAAGATAATAAATGTACCAAGCTCTAATTTAGAAAATATGATTAGGGAACTATGGTCAGAGGTTCTAGATATTGATGCGGAAACAATTGGTAACAATGACAGTTTCTTTCTATTAGGGGGGGATTCAATTAAGGCTACTAAATTTATATTAAAATTTAAAAAACTATATGAAGTAGATATCCCGTTTTTGGCGATAATTGAAAAAGAAACAATTACGAATCTTGCTGATTTTATTGATAAAAAAGACCACTAGTGTCCACTTAAAATAATTTGAAAACTAGTTAGTTAATACAAAATCCATTAACATTATTGTAATTTAGTTTCATAAGTGAATTTATTTAGAGGTGTTTTATAGAGTAACTATGCTGATAAAATTTATAGGATTTCATATACTAAACGGTTTGTTTGTAAGCTTTTTGAGACTATTGAATCTAAACAATAGGCTATAATTGCAAATTGATTTGAATGTGAAGGGCATTCTCTGTTGTTTCTCAAAAGGTCTTCACTTTTAGTTTTTTTTTTTTTTATTATTTACTTTTTGAATATACATTCATTTAAAATTTGCATTAGATTTTGCTCTCACTACAAAATAGGTATTAGTGTTTTAGTATTTGTAATTCTAAAAAGTCTGTCATAATCAACGTAAGCACGGTCAAAAATGTAGTATGTGAATGCTTCATAATCTGCATCCATTATATTAACATCTTAAATATTTGGCTCAGTGATGTGAAGAAACACACTGATTATTGGTTTAATATCAAAAAGAGTGTGTAATTTTATTTTTGCTTTTGTTTTTTTAAATGAACTCAATAAAACATACTCAAATATAAGTCTGTTGTAGAAGAATCAAGGTATAAATATTTCCTTTTATTTCAAAAGCATCATTGCGCTTTTTATCTTGAGTATTCATTATTAAGTGAAGAATTATCTAATCAAATATTTTAAAATTACGGTTTTCATTACTGATAGATTAATTGCTACCTACGGGTTACATTTTTTGCAAAACGCAAATGATAAGATTTTCATTGTTTCGTTTTTCAAATTATTTTCAGATTTCTCAAATTTTCTCTTGCTGAAAGTTGACCAAATAGCGTACATAATAATTTATAGCAATAAGTAAAATACTTATGTTATTTATTGCCTGAATATTTAGCTGTTACTCTATCAAAAAACTTTTAAAGGAAGAAAATCAATTAATTGGGAGAAAGTATATTTACCGTGATTCATATTCGTAATGTTGATTTACGAATATTTCGAATCGTCACGCTCAAAAACTACACTTAAATACAATTTTGCAATAATTCAGGAGAACTTTTTGTGTTCTTTAGTGGACACTAGTGAAAAAAGACAAAAAAATAAAAAATGGAAGAATTTATAGAAATCATTGAGGGTTACGTGAAAGAAGATAAAATTTCAGGTACAATTTGCGGAGTTTATAATGGCAATACTGAGTTATTTAACTTCTCGGCTGGATATCAGGATATTGATAGTGGAATTTGTATCAATGAAAATTCTATTTTTTCTCTTGCTTCTTTAAGTAAGCCTTTAACAAGCTTTGCGTTCCTCCTCCTTTGTGAAGAAAAAAATATTCCACTAGATTCAAATGTAAGTGCATATATACCAAAATTTAGTGATCTGAAGATTTTAAATGAAGATGGAAGTTTTTCAAAAATATATAGAGAAATAAATTTTATTGACTTATTAACTCATACTGCTGGTTTTAGTGATTTTGTGTATGTTGACAATTCGATTGATCAAATGTATATTGATCTGTATGTCAATGTAATGCAGTCAAATGAAGAAATTTATTTGAAAGGTTTTGTAGATAAAATTTTAGATTTACCATTGGTTTCCCAACCAGGTGAAAAATGGAGGTATAGTATTTCAATAGATATTATCGGTTTACTTATTGAGATTATTTCAGGATTAAGCCTAGATGAGTTTATGTCGAAAAAGTTTTTTTTACCTCTTAAGATGAATAATACTTACTTTGATTTAACAAAGGCAGATCCAAACTTACTATGCAAAGTATATTTTATAGATACCCAAGAAGGAAAGTTAAGTGGGAAATCTCAAGTTTTACCAAGAGAATCTCCAAAATTATATTCAGGAGGCAATGGTATATACTCTACATTTTCAGATTATAGAAATTTTTCAAAATTACTACTGAATGATGGAGTATTTGAAGGAAAAAGAGTTTGTTCAGAAAATGTGATAAATTTATTCAAAAAAAATTACTTAACTGATAAACACTTGCCATACAAAATTCATAGCTATAATCCTATTGTCGACTATGGATTTGGTTTGGGAGTTCGAGTTAAAATTAGTAAAGGTAGTGAAGAAAAAATATCAGAATATGGATGGTTCAATTCGCTTAATTCTTCATTTTGGATTAATGATAAAGATAAGACAATGGGCCTAATCATGAGTAATTACTCGCCTCCTGCCTATTACAATATAAGCAATATTTTTAAGATCTATTGTGATGAAAATTTCTAATAATATTTTTACGTTTTAACAGGAAAAAAAAATACTAAAATATTTTTTTTATTAAGTAAAATATTATATATTTGGACATCACTAGTGATTTAAGAGATGGCGGTAACCGAAAAGCCTGAATAGAGTAGGTAAAAATTAATAATTTATATTTTATGGATTTTTTAGAAAATTTAAAAAAAGCAGATTTGTCGAATGATGAAAAAGTTTTTACAGAAGTAGTTGGATCTTTAAAAATTTATGAACTTGAAGAATTGAGTATTTCTTCAATCAGTTCGTTGAAAAATGGGGCTTTAAAGGATTTGCTGAATGACGCTTTAACGGATCGTTTAAGGTTTCATATTGGAGGTTCTTATACTACTGCGCCAGACAAAATATAAGATAAGCTAATGGATTTAACCAGAAAAAATTTTCTGGTTAAATTTTAATTGCTTATTTATCTATAATAATCGGAAATATCGTAAAATTCAATGAAGATTAATACATTTATTTTTAAGGTAGCTAGTTTGTGTAATTTGAATTGTAAGTATTGCTATGTTTATAATAAAGGAGACAGTAGTTTTAAAAAACAACCTAAACATATGTCTGCTTTTACTTTTGAATTAGCATTAAACAAAATTATTGCTTATGCTGAAGAAAATAATATAAGCACTGTAAATATTAATTTTCATGGTGGAGAACCATTATTAATGGGGTATGATAGAGCTGAAAAGTTTTTAGATATACTGAGAAAAACTTTTAGTAATTCGAGAGTAAATTACTCGTCAACAATTCAGACAAATGGACTTTTACTCGACGAAAAATTTATAAATCTTTTTATTGATAAAAATATTGGGATTTATATTAGTTCTGATGGGACTTCTGAAATGAACGATAGGTATAGAGTTGATTTTTCAGATATTGGTATAGGAATGAGACTGGAGAATAAGTTAGATCTAATTTCTACGACACCTTTAAATAAAAATTTCAGAGGCTTTTTATGCGTAATTGACCTTCAAAATGATCCAGAAGAAATATATTTTTATTTTAAAAGGTATAATCCTTTTTTAGTTGATTTTTTGCTGCCTCTTAACAACTATAAATCTCCTCCAGCAGAAGAAATAAAGTTCTATGGCGAATGGCTAATAAAATTATTTAATGTATATATGAATGATATTTCAAATAATTTTCGTATTCGCTACTTTGACGACATTATATTAAAAATTTTAAAAAAAAGTGCTTCCCATACTAAGGAGTTACTTATTCCGATAATAATTGAAACCAACGGTCAAATTGAATTAGACGATACTTTAAAAGTAGCAAATGGTGCTGCTTTAAACATGAATATTCAAGAGGAATCTATTAATTCTTTATTAAAGAATGAAAGGTTTAATTTGATAGAAAAAGAGATGACTAATTTGCCAAATGCATGTCAGGCGTGTCCAGTAAATGATATTTGTCATGGAGGGCATATCAGTCACAGATATTCAGATAATAATAACTTTGATAATCCCAGTATTTTCTGTGAAGCATTATATATGCTGATAGAACACGTTAGTGTTCATTTAGAGCAAGTTATTGCTGCTAGTAAAAAAAGTAGTAGTGAAAATTTAGTCTAAAATATTGCTTTCAATGGATTGTGATTTGTCTTAAAAATTCAAGATTTTATCAATCTTGAAAAAGAGTTTTATAAGCAACAATTTATCATCTTAAATTTTTTAAATTACGAAATGAAAAATAAATCTTTCAGATTATGGGATGATGAGTATTGGAGTAGTTCACAAAGGTCAAGATCAAAAGGAAGGGTGGATATTTTTTACCCCGATGAAAAGGCCATGAAATCACAAATCCACCTAGTAATATTTCCTGGAGGAGGTTATGGGACGATTTCTCTAGAAGAGGGCATAAAAACAGCAAATTTTTTTTCAAACCAGGGTATCTATTGTTATGTAGTGTACTATCGTGTCTTACCTGAATTTTACCCAGCCCCCTTAATGGATGCATGTCGCGCAATGTTTTTAATAAAGCAATTTGTACTAGATAATTTTGAGAATGAAAGATCAAAAATAGTTACTTTAGGATATAGTGCGGGAGGGCATTTGTCTGGGTTGCTTTCAGTGTTAAAAAAATTCCCAGATTCGCCTATAGGTAATTATTTCTTAAATTACGATAGTTTTAGGCCAGATGCATTCATTTTGATTTACCCTATATTGTCAATGATTAAGGAATATCATATGACGTCTTTAAAAAATTTCTTAACGAGCATAGATGATTTAGATTTAAGAAACTCACTAAGCATAGAGAAAAATTTACATTCAGGAATCGCCCCATGCTTTATTGTTCAAGCAATTGATGATCGAGTGTCATCATTAAAAGTGTTAAATAAATTTATCAAAGAAGCTAAAAAATACAACATTAATTCTACTGTATTACTCTCATCTCACGGAGGTCATGGATTTAATATTGGTGATACATCTAAAGAGTTTCTATTACATGAGTGGCCAAAAATAGTATTGAATTGGTTGAACTCGCTTTAAATTAATGTAATTCATAGATAAAAAAAAATAAAATATGATGAACGAAGAAAAAATTGTTGTAGAGTATAATGTTGATAGTATGTTTTTAGCAACAATAAGATTCAGTTTAATAATTAGCAGTATATTATTTATCATAAAAAATAATTTAAAATCCTTAAATTCAAATGATGAAGAATTTTTTTCGGACGAGGTAGCTCAGCTGATAGAAAAAAATGCCAATGAGTTTTTTGCTTTCTATGATAAAACAATTACCTCAGAGATACTATCCGATTCATACCTATTTGAGATAGTAAAAAGAATTCCATTACTCACTTCAAGTAAGGCAATATTGCTTATTAGTAAAATTAAAAATTTAGAGCAAGACGGAATTCTGAAATTAAATGCATCAGAGATGAAAATTACTTATTTAATATTGCATTTATCATGTACCTCTTTCAGTTTAAATATAGATGATTTACATCGAAGTCATTTTAAGGCGAACGAGGACTATATAAATAATAGAAAGATAATTTTTATTTCAATGAAATATTTCATGGAAAGTATCTATAGTTTTATGGTTGATGATAAATCATTTATTGATTTTATTAAAAAAATAAAAGAAATTGATTAACAAGTTAAAATAAGTGCAGAAAGTTAATTACTTGATATAACAATATTATAAGTGAATTTTACTGAAAAATCAAAATTTATACAATATACAAGTAAGTATATTGAATCACTAACGGTCGTAGATAGACAAATAGTTGATTGCTTAAATAATGCAGGAGTTGCGGGGGATACAATAATTTATGATCAAAACAATAAGCACAATCTTACAATAAAAAAGCATTTAGAATTCATATATTTCAATTTTTCAATTAAATATTCATCAAACAAATCATTTATTTTATTTGAAGAATTTCTTTTTCAATTTTGGTACTTTAAAGGTATTTATGATACTAATGGCTTGAAGCTGGAAACTAAGTTTAATATCTGTTTTTTGGAATTTTTAATTTCAGAATTAGATGATAAAAATATGACTAAGTTAATTAAAAAAGAATTGTTCCCCCTAATATTTAGCTTTGTATATATACCGAAAAAAGATTCAATTTTTAAAAACTTTTACTACAACGTTAATAAGGATCAAATTCGTGCCTTTTATAACGATATATTTAATGAGACTGAAAGATATTATCCTTTTGGCTTTAATTCTAGATTGACTATTGAAAATAAGGTATTCATTGAAACACTCTATAAACAATCGGGGCTTTACGATAGTCAGATTAGAGCAATTATCTTATGGTTAAAGGAGGCTGCTTTTCTTACAACAAATGAAAAGTTCAAAAAGTTAATTAACTATTTAGTTGAATTTTATGTTACTGGGGATGTAGATTATTTTTTTTTATACATTGAAGAATGGATTGAATCAGAAGAAAAGATAGGCTTTCTGAATGGTTTTATAGAAAATTATTCAGATTTTTTTAACGTAAAGTGCACTTGGGAATCAATTGTTTATGTTGTGAATGATGAGGAAGTTTTAAGAAGTAATATAATTAGGAATAATATTACTTTTTTTCTTGAGAAAGATTTTCTTTTCAAATACTCAAATTTTGATGAATTGAATAAAGCAAAATTATGTCCATGTGATATTATTTCATTTTATGGAGATTGCTTAAGATTTATATCAACAGGTAAAAATTTGCCGAATCAAGAAAATTTAAAAAATAAATTTGGATCTAAATCCTTAATTTATGTAAATGTTATTAAGAGTTATCTGAGATCAGGATTTGTGATAGATATTTATAATGAATTTTGTAATGATAAGAAACAAATAAAATTATTGAGTTACTACGACTATAATTCAGAATTGGTTCACGTTTATTTTCATGAATACTTAGGGCATGGGACGTCACAATTTGAACAAAAAGGAAAAAAATCACTTCTTGAGTTTAAGTCGATTTTAGAAGAAACAAGAGCGGATTTAGCCTCCTTATATTTTCTTTTGGATGATAGTACAATTAAATTAAAGTTGCTTAAGAGCAAAGAAATGGGGCATTCGAAAGTTTTAATTTATTTGTTAGATGGACTCATAGTACAACTGAGGAAAGTAGGCAAAATTAATAATTTGGTAAGTGAGCATATGATAGCAAAACAGTTAATAGCAAACTGGTGTTACTATAAATATGAAAATTTAATAGAAAAAACTGTTATTAACGGTAAGGTTTACTTTAAAATAGATAGCTATCAAAAATTGCAGGTTGCCATTAAAGATCTTTTTGTGTTGGTCGAAAGAATAATGGCATTTTCTAGTTATGAAGAAGCAAAATTGCTTGTTGATACGTATGGTTCAAAAATAGATAAAGCATTGTACAAGGAGGTTAAAAGGCGTCTAAAACGGGATGTGAATTTTTCGTTGATTCCTGTTAATGGAGATATAAATAATGAGAATTTAATAGCCCAACAATTATTTATAAGTCAGAATTTCCCTAAAACTAAATAATTAAAAATGCAACCTAAATACATAAATAAAATAAATATGCTTTGTTTTTCATTTGCTGGTGGTAATAAATATTCTTTTCAAAAAATAGCGAAGAACATTGATAATTTTATTGTTTTAGATTATCCAGGTAGAGGTATGAGAATGAAAGAAAATATAATAATTGATATTGATTTACTCATCGAAGATTTACTTCCAAAAATTAAAAAGGAAATAATTGTTACAGAAGATTATATAATCTATGGTCACAGTATGGGAGCTTTAATTGGATATTTAATCTGTCAAAAAATAGAAGAATTAGGACTTAAAAAACCACAAAAATTAGTGGTAAGTGGTAAGAAATCTCCCTCTATAGGAAGGGAAGTAAAAATAGCTCATTTACCAGATGAAGAATTCTGGGAGGAAGTTATAAAATTAGGTGGTATTCCAGTTGAATTACAAAACCATCCTGAATTAATCGAATTTTACATCCCAATTCTAAAGGCAGATTTTACCGCTATAGAGAATTATCAATATGTAAAGAAAGTAAAATTAACAATCCCCATTGATGTTTTCTATGGTTCAGAAGAAGCGACAGAAGAAGAAATGCAAGATTGGAAAGATGAAACAACAGCTGAAGTTACCTTAACCAAAATGGAAGGCAATCATTTTTTTATTTACAGACATATTGATTTTTTTAGGAATTTGTTTAAAAAAAGTTTTAAAAATTATAATGAATGCAAAGATTTAATATTAAAAGATAGTATTTGAAAACAGCCCGTATCTTTTATTCAAAATTAAAAAAAGAACTTCCAAAGTATTTGTATCAAGACTATTTAAGTAAATTGCCTTTGGAATTGCAAGAAAAAAATCAAAGATTTATAAGATGGCAAGATCGACATGCCAATCTGTTTGGAAAGCTTTTACTACTTGAAGCATTAAATAAAAATGGATATGATACTTTTTCTTTAAGTGATTTAAAATACACTAGTTATAAACGTCCCTACTTCGAACAAGGTTTTGATTTTAACATTTCACATGCTGGCGAATATGTAATTTGTGCTTTTTCCAAAGATGTAAACCTTGGAGTGGATATCGAAAAGATATCTAATATCAATTTTGATCATTTTAGTAAAATCATGACACCTAATCAGTGGAGTAGTATTCATGCCTCAACCAACCCAACCACAACTTTTTTTGATTATTGGACTATGAAAGAAAGTATTATTAAAGCCGATGGACGAGGACTGTCAATTCCTTTGCTTCAGATTCAGGAAAAACATAGGGAGGTTTGTTATGAAAATAAACAATGGTATATACAACATATTGAAATAAACGAAGCCTATAGCACATGTTTAGCTACAAATGTTTCAGATGTTCAAATCTCAAAATGTTATGTCGATTTTTATGAGAATAAATTTAATATTATTTAATACTTTAGAATGATTTCAGCAAAAAATATAGTTATGCAATACCCTATACCCAAAAGGTATATAGAATATATTACAAAACCTTTTAGTACTAATTATTTTAAAGCTTTAAAAGGTGTAGATATAGAAATTAGACCAGGAGATCGTATTGCTTTTTTAGGTGCCAATGGAGCAGGAAAAACAACATTTTTAAAAATTGTTGGAGGTTTACTTTATCCTTCATCAGGAACACTCATGGTAGATACATATGATACTTCTAAAGACAATTTAAAAGCGAGAAAACATGTTGGATTCGTTTTAAATGAAGAACGAAGTTTTTATTGGAGGTTGACAGGAAAAGAAAATTTGTTGTTTTTTGGAGCGTTGGATAATTTACAAGGAAAAGAGCTGTATGTAAAAGTAGAAGAATTAATAAAGATGGTTGGATTAGAGTCATCTAAGAATAAGATTTTTGCAGGATATTCTTCAGGTATGAAACAAAGATTGGCAATAGCCAGAGGCTTATTATCAAACCCGGATATTTTAATTTTGGATGAGCCTACGAGAACATTGGATCCTATTTCAGCCAAAGACATAGCAACTATTATTTCAGAGCGGGTACATGAAAGTAAAGAACGCACCTTATTAATCGCTACACACAGTTTGGCTGAAGCTAAAATTTTATGTGATAAAATATGCTTCATGAAAGATGGGCAAATAATTGATTTTTGTAGTATAAAAGAAACAGAAGTGAAATTTAATTCTCTAGAGAATTATTATAAAATCATGACGAACATTAAAAATAAACAATACCATTTAGCCCAAGTAAAATGATGAGATTATATAAACTACAAGCATTTATAAAAAGAGATTTTACCATTTTTTTAAGTTATAAAATGGCATTGATAACAACGACTTTTGGAACTGTTTTTCCTCTTTTGACCTATTTTTTTATTGCAAAAATGGTTCCATCTAAAACAGAAGCGAGTCTTGCTTTATATGGTGGTGATTATTTTTCATTTACATTAATTGGAATTGCATTTACAACTTATTTTATGATGGCGGTTCAAGAATTTTCAGCAACAACTCGAAGAGATCAAATGGCAGGTTGTTTGGAGGCTTTATTGAGTTCTCAAACAGATACCAAAACGATTATATTTATGTCAGCCATTTTTAAATTTATTCACAATGGTACCGTATTGGTATTTATGTTTATCGTTTCGGCTTTATTTTTGGGTTTTGATATGTCTAATATTAATGTTTTATCCACATTATTGACTTTAATTTTGTCGCTTGGCGTCTTTATTAGCTTAGGGATTTTTTCAGCTGGAGGCACCATTATTTTTAAACAAGGGGAGCCTTTTAGTATTGTTTTTGGTGCTTTGAGTTCTTTGTTGGGAGGGGCTGTGTTTCCAGTAGCAATATTACCTGATGGACTTCAAAAACTTTCCTATCTTGTTCCAATTAAATATTCTTTGGATGCTTTAAGATTGTCAATTTTAAAAGGGTATTCAATTCAAATGTTATCCAATCAATTAATTATTTTGTTTTGTATAGCTATAGTTTTATTTCCTTTAAGTTTGAAATTTTTTGAATGGGCAGTCGAGAAAGGGAAAAAGTCAGGAACATTGATGCAATATTAGTAGCAAAAATCAATCATAAAATTATAAATTGAGAATTATATAGTATGGGAATGGATAAGAAAATTCAAAAAAAATCTTGGATTAGAAGAAATTTAGTATATCTGATTTTAGGTGTATTATTGTTGGTATTTGTTTTTTATAATTTTATCAGCTATGATGATAGTTCTACATTAAACGTAGTAAAGGATAAAGTTTCAATAGCAACTGTAAAGAATGAAGAATTTAAAGATTATATTGCTGTTACAGGTACTGTAGAGCCAATTCAAACTATATATTTAGATGCTACCGAAGGAGGGAGAGTAGAGAAAATATTTATAGAAGAAGGAACAAAAGTAAAAGAAGGTGATGCTATTTTGTTATTGAGTAATGACAAGTTGATGTTGGAAATCTCTAATAATGAAGCTCAGGTAGAACGAGCTATTAATGATTTAGAACAAGCAAGAATGAACTTACAAAATCAAGATATAAATAATAAAAACAGATTAAACGAATTATATTATGGATTGTTTCAGTTAAAAAGAGATTTTAAGAATAATGAAACTTTGTTTAAAGGTGGTTATATTTCCGAAGAAGAGCTTTCTATTTCCAGAGAGAGCTACAAAAAAAATTCTAATGAATATAAACTGTTAAAAGAAAAAACGATTCAAGATTCTGTTTTTAGATTGCACCGAATTTCGTCTTCCAAAAAATCGATAAATAACATGTATGAAAATTTAGATTTAGCAAGGAAACGTTTAGAAAAGCTAACGTTAAAATCTTCTGTAAATGGTGAATTAGCAAGCCTGAATCCTAAAGTAGGAGAAGTCATTAATTACGGAATACGTATTGGAAGTATCAACATATTGGATTCATACAAACTTAAAGTGGACATAGATGAGTTCTATATCGCTAGAGTTTATAAGGGCTTTAAAGGAAACTGTGATTTTTCCGGAAAGAATTATTTAGCAAAAATATCAAAAATTTATCCAGAAGTAATAGAAGGGAAATTTTCTGTAGATATGACTTTTGAAGTAGAAAGGCCTGAAGATATTAGAATAGGACAGACTACACGTATAGGCTTAGAGTTGGGAGAATCGAAAGAAGCTTTATTAATTCCTAATGGAGGATTTTACCAAAGCACAGGCGGACAGTGGGTATATGTTATTGATAGTTCAGGTACATATGCAATCAAAAGAAATATAAAGATAGGAAGACGAAACCCAAAATATTATGAGGTGTTAGAAGGATTGGAAAAAGGAGAAAGAATCATCACATCTAGTTATGATAGCTTTGGAAAAGTAGATAAAATTATGTTAAAGTAATTAAAAATAAGTAGTCTAAATCCTCAATCATTTACATATTTAAATTAAAAAAATGGTCTTATATTTCATAAGACAAAAAGCTAAATTACTTTGTTTTTTGTCAATATTTTTATTTCCTAGTCTGTCTATTTCTCAGGAGAAGGTTTTTACTTACGAAGATATTTTATCTATAGCTGCTGAGCATAATGTTGAAATTAAAAAAGAAAAGAATAATCTTAAAATAAATAAAGCTATTAAAAATCAGGGTGTGGCAAATTTATTTCCAACCCTAAATCTAAATGGAAATGCGTTTAAGACCGAAGGACTCCAATGGTCAGACCAAGATGCAAGATTGTTAAATACTACAATTTCTAGCGTCAACTATGGTATTAATTCTGAACTAACCATTTTTAATGGATTTAAAAAGTTAAGTCAACTTAAGCAAAATAAACAACTATTAATTGCCCAAAAGGAACAAATTGATCAGAGCGTCCAAGATATTCTTTTAGAAACCTCTCAGCAATATTTGCAAATACTACTAGATAAAGAAATGCTAAAATTGGCTGAGACAAATTTTGAAGTACAAAAACAAATCTATGAGCAAATCAAACTGTATGTTAGCTTGGGTAAACGTGCTTCAATTGACTTGCTATCGCAAGAGGCCTTCTATAAACAAAGTGAGGCAAGCTTGATAGAAATGCGAAACAAACTTCAATTAGATAAAGGACAATTATTAAAATCCTTGGTATTGGAGTTAAATGAAGAATTTGATATAGCTCCATTATCTTCGAATGTCAATGAAATAATGGCTATCTCATATGATTTTGACCTTTTGTTAAAAGAAGCACTCAATAATCGTTCTGATTTAAAGAAAATAATTGCAGAAAAAGCAGCTGCTTTTTCTGAGATTAAGATATCAAAGTCCGATAATTCACCTTCTATATCTTTATTTTATAGTTATGGTTCAAATTACTCTTCAAATAGGACAAGAATTGATAAAATAGATAATATTTCTAAAGAGATTTCTTTAGAAGATCAGTTGTTCAAAGAGAATAACTATAGCAGGTATGGTGTAAACTTAAAAATACCTGTTTTTAATGGTTTTCGTAATAGAACCAATATTGTGCGTTCTAAAGTCTTATATGAAAATTTATTATTGTCCCATTTAAATTTAGAGAGAAGTATTTTTATTGATTTACAAAATGCTTTTCAAAACTTTAATTTATTTAGGGAAAATTATATAATAAATGCTTCGAGTGTAGAAGTTTCTCAAAAATCTTTTGAGAAACAACAAGAATTATTTCGATTAGGAAAGGGGAGTTTATTAAACTTAAATATAGAAGCACAAAGAAATCTTCAAGCACATTCTCAACACATTCAAGCACTATACACTTTATTATTTCAAAAAATGGTTGTGGATTATCATCTTGGTAATATAAAACAGCATTTTTAAGGACTCTTTATTTTTCTCGTAATAATATTTCATATATTCTCATACGTACATAATAATAAAATAGTATCATTTCGTACATAATGAAAAGAATCTTAATTATAAGCTCATCTCCTTTTTTTAGTGGTGCTGAAATAAGTTTGGTACAATTACTCGAAAAAATAGATACAAAGTATCAATTAATGTTAATAACAGGAAATATAGATCACTTTGAGCATATAAAAATGACTAAGTATTTAGAGATTGATTCGATTATAGATAAAATCTCATGGTATTCTTTTTTAAGAAAAACATTTGTAATTAATTACAAATGTTTTCATCAGATAGTGAAGTTTAAACCAGAGATTATTTATTTTAATACAACGAATTCTTTTTTGAATTTTCTTTGGTTGGGGATTTTATTTTTTAGAACAAAAAAGATTTGGCACGTAAGAGATAATTTAAAGTGTAAGAAATTTATTAAAAATTTGAAACTTTTTTCAAACTTAATTGTTTGTAATTCAGTATTTATAAATAATCAACTTAATGCTCCCTTTAAGGGAAAGGTCATTTATGGAGGAATTGATATAGATAAGTATAAAAACACAAATAGGCAAAAAAAACTTAAAACAGTAGCGTGTATAGCACAGTTAACATTATGGAAAAATCAAATAGATTTTATAAAGGCATCCCAAATCATACATAAAAAAAATGCTGAAGTTGAATTCCTAATAATTGGAGATATTTTGAATCCCAAGGATGTTAAGTATAAAGAGCTATTAATAGAATATGTTAAAAATCAGGATTTAGTTGATGTCATTAAGTTTGTAGGATTTCAGAATGATGTTATAATGGTTTTATCAGAGATTGATGTTTTAATTCATCCAGCCATTGAAGAACCTTTTGGGAGGGTTCTGATAGAAGCCATGTCTATGGAAATACCTGTTGTAGGGTATAAATCAGGAGGTCCCCAAGAGGTTATAGTTAATAATGAAACAGGGTATTTGGTAGCCCCGTATGATTATGCATTATTAGCAACTAAGACTACAGAATTATTAGAGAATGATGATTTAAGATTAAAATTTGGTCAGCAAGGCAGAAAAAGAGTTTCAGAAAAGTTTTCTATAGAAAAACATGTGAATGATATGGAAAAATTATTTATGTAATTTAATTACGATTATGAAAAAAATTCTTTTAAATGGATTGCAATTAGGGAAACAAAACTCCGGAGTTCAATATTACACAGAATATTTACTTAAAGCATTACAACAAATAAAATCATTGGATTTTGAGTTTGATATTTTAGAAAATAACAGCATTAATGGAAAAGGCGGAAGTAGTTTAAAAAGAATTTTTTTTGAATTTTTTTTATTGAAATTCTACATCAAAAAAAGCCATGTTAATTTATATCATTCACCGCATTATATATTACCCAATAGATTTAAAATACCAGCAATTGTAACCATTCATGATCTTATAACTTTAGATTTCCCGGACTTATGTAAATATCAATCGGTATTTTATTTTAATTTTTTTTTAAAAAAAACAATTCACAATGCAGAAATAATAATAGCTGTATCCCATACAGTCAAAAAGGATATTATACGCCATTTTGATGTTGATGCCCATAAGATTAGAGTCATATATCTTGGTATTGATCCTATTTTTAAAAGAACTATAGATATTCATATACTAAAGAAATATAATTTACCAGAAAAGTATATCCTTTTTGTTGGAAATATTGAAGGGAAAAAAAATTTGACAAGTTTGTTGTTAGCCTTTAATGAACTCATCAATCAAAACAAAATTGAACATAAATTGGTGTTAGTTGGTAAAAAAGGATGGAAAAATAAATCGGTATATAAAACCATTTCTAAATACAATTTAAAACAATACATTTTATTTACAGGGTATGTCCCTAAAAAAGATTTACCCGTTATTTATTCTATGTCTGATTTATTTGTTTTCCCGTCCATTTATGAAGGGTTTGGAATTCCACCTTTAGAAGCCATGGCCTGTGGAATACCAGTAATAGTTTCAAATCAAGGAGCTTCACCAGAGATTTGTGGTGATGCATGTTTGCTAGTCAATCCATACGATACCCACGAAATGGCAAAGAGTATAGAGATGCTGCTTAATAATAAAGAACTTAGACAAAACAAAATTAATTTAGGTCTCGAAAGAGTAAAACAATTCAATTGGGAAAAAACAGCAAAAGAAACATTAAAAGTATATGAAGAAGCAATTAGTATCTAGTTTTTTTAAAAATGACTTACTAAAGTCTTCTTTTGGGCTTTTAGTTATCACACTTATTGTTAAGGCGCTAGGGTATATTGAAAAATTAGTTCTAGCTAATTATTATGGTACAGGCTATGAAGTTGATGTATATACAGTTGTTATTACAATAATTTTAGGTTTTTTCTTTTTTTTTAGAGAAATTATTGAACCTGGTTTTTTACGTGTCTTTTTGGAAGCAAGACAAAAAGAGAAAGTAGAAAATCAAGCTTGGGGTATATTTAATTTGGGAATACGTATTATTTTAGGAATTACTATTACAATAACCATATTCGTAATCTTCTTTTCAGGTAGTTTTCTATCGATTTTTGCTCCTGGATTTGGTGGGAATCAATATGATTTAGGAAAAGGATTAATTCGAATAGGCATACCAGCAGCCATTTTTTTAGCATTGTCTACATTAACAAGCATTATATTAAATGCAGATAAAAAATTTATTTTACCAGCATCTGGAGAAATTGTGTTTAAAGGTGCGATAGTTTTGTCAATGATATTATTATTTGGTAGTTATGGTATTTATGGAGCTATTCTAGGTGTTGTTTTAGGAGCAATAGGGAGATTGGTATTACATCTTAGTAAACTTTATAAAAAAATTAGTTTTAAAAAAGTTGAAGTTAAATCAGTATATAAAAAGCATATATGGGTATTGACCTGGCCTTTGTTGTTAGGAGTAGGATTCTCCCAAATAAGTACATTTATAGATAATGGGTTTGCATCTTATTTACAAGAGGGGGCTATTGCGGCACTTAGTTATTCGAAGAAAGTTGTTGAATTACCGGTTGTTATGTTTCCTTATATATTGAGTATTGTTGTATTTCCTTATTTTTCACAATTGGCAATAGAAAAGAATATAAATAAATTGCAAAACTTATTTGCAAATTGTTTAAAATGGATTTTAATTGTATTCATCCCAATTACTATTTTCTTTTTGGTATATGGTTATTTTATAATAGAAATTATATTTCAGCGAGGTGCATTTGATGTTAATTCAACCCAACTAACAACAAAACCCTTTCTAATCTATTCAATAGGATTGGTTTTTTTTGCAATAGAGACTATCTTGGTTATTTATTATTATGCGATTGCGGATACAAAAACACCTGTTTTTGTTGGGATGGGTTGTGTTGTTCTTAATATTATTCTAACATGGATATTTGT
Organism: Flavobacterium daejeonense DSM 17708; assembly: GCF_000425425.1. Taxonomy (GTDB): domain Bacteria; phylum Bacteroidota; class Bacteroidia; order Flavobacteriales; family Flavobacteriaceae; genus Flavobacterium; species Flavobacterium daejeonense. The sequence goes on along the minus strand of NZ_AUDK01000006.1, from coordinate 91,512 downwards.
AAATAAAATTGGATATATAGGAATAGCTTGGGCATTTGTAATTCAAAAGATAGTAAAGAATTTTATTTTATTATATCTTTTAAAAAATAGAATTGATTATTGTATAAAAGATGTAGTCTCTTTTGTAATAAAATTATGTGGTGCTACTATTTTATTTGGTTTTCTTATGTATTTTGGGAAAATGTTTGTTTTCGAAAGTAGTAATCACAGCCTACTTTCTAAGATAAGTTTCATGTTATGTAACTTTATAGTTTCAATAGCACTATTTATATTTTTTCTAGTAATTACAGGTTCAATAAGTTTGAATAAAAAGGTGTTTTTTAGACAATTTTTAATTTTTTAAAAATGAATTCTCTAACGAATACATTCTGTTTATTCTTTTGTGAATTTATTCCAATTATCTATATGATAAAGCTTTCTGAGAGCTAACATTTTTCTTAATTATTTCGTAAGAATAGTTGTCACTATTTTTAAGTGACATGGTATTATTTGTGTCAGTTTTAATATATTTAAAAATTTTAAAATCATTTTAAATTAGGCAAAATTTATGTTTTCAAAAATCAAAAAAATCTTAGTTGTATCAATTGGAATAGTAATTTTCATTGAATTGTTCTTGCGGATTTGTTATCATCAAAAATTGGCTACTAGTCATTTTCCAATGATATATGAAAGAGATTCTATATTAGGCTATAAATACATACCTCATGCTCAAGATTACAATCGTAGACCAATTTTTTATAGTGATAATATTAATATCAATAGTTTTGGTTACAATGATTTGGAATTTTCTCATCAAAAGAAGAAAGGGGTTTTTAGAATAATCATAGTTGGTTCCTCTGAAGAATGTGGATTTGAAACAGGTGCACCACAAACTTATGTGAGTTTATTGAGGGAAAAAATGAAAAAAGTCAGTAATAAAATTGAGATTATTAATTGCTCTATTGACGGTATTTATTCAACAACAAATTTGATAAACCGTATAGAAAAGGAAATAATAGGTTATCAACCTGACGTAGTATTATTAACAACTAGTCTAAAACTATATGAAGCTTTATTATATCGTACCCTTTATAAAGACTTTATACTTGTTTACCAAGATTCAAAAGATTTGGTAAATGCTAAAAAATACGTAGATCAACTACATTATCATTTTTCTTATAGTAAATGGTTATATGACTATTTATATTCTTTTCGGGCTATATGTAGATATTATACAAATAATGAAAATGATATTACAGATTTATTATCCAAAATGGATTTATTTCAGGATAAAAAAAGAATAAATGATTATACTACAAACCTGATTAAATATGGAAATTTTAGTCGAATAAACTTTACTTATGAGGAGTCCTTGGAGATTTTTAAGGAATTAAGTGATTCATTAAAGTCTATTAATTCAAAACTTGTTATCTATAATAGATTTAGAAATAGTCATATAGAAAAGGATTTTCTTAAATCCGCTGGAGTAGGGTATTTGGGTATGAATTCTAAATATAATGATCAATGTACATATGGAAAAGAGGATGGTCATTCAACTCAGGTTGGTCATGAAAAGTCAGCAATTGCTTTTTATGATGCATTAATAAAAAGCAACATTATACCTGAAGAATTTCTTAATTTAAAAGATAAACCAGTATTAAGAGAAGAAGATTCAACGAAAGTTTATTTGGATTTATTTGATTTTGAGGGTTTAAAGGCAAGTTTGTTTCATGAAAATTTTATTTTAAAGAAAACGAATGTTACAAAAATAGTCAGTGTTGATTTTAATCCTGTTGAAAATTCAGAAGTTTATTACCAATTATTTAATAAATATTATAAGTTAAGCGGTAATGATATTACTATTGATAGAAAAGAAATGTTGAACATTAAGTCGGTTAAAGAGTTGATTATAAGGCTCAATAATTTAATTATTAATGAACAACCAAGATTGATAGTAACGCCCATACCCATTAGGGTATTGGAGGATTATCCAAAAGAATCCATTGATCTTTTACATAAATTTGAAAGTTATTGCAGAATGAGGGGAATAGATTTCTTGTTTACTTATTTTGGGGAACATCCAGATTTATCAATTCTGGAAAGTATGTTTAAAGAAAGGTCTATGTATTTTGAATCTGTTAATGTGAACACAAATAACTCGATTTTTGAGTCTTTTACAGAAGAAAAACTGGTTAGGGTTGTTGCAATAACAAAAGCTGATTTTTTATATAAGAAAACAAAGGAGTTGCTAAAAAACAAAGGAGAGTTTTTGAAAGAAGGCTTAGATTTAGCGAGAGGGAAATTAGTAAGAGTCTCCAGTTTGATAAAAACAAATAAATTTAATTCTGATTTTATTACGAGTAATCGAAAAGTAGAGGTTTATGGAACTACAGGGTGGCTAAGTGAAACACTAAATGGGTATTCAAATCATAAGGAATGGATTAGTATAGACTTGAATAATATGTTAGAAATAGATAGAGTCATATTGTATCCCATTTATTCTTTAGATATGAACATGGAACCCAATGGTTTTCCGGTAGGGTTTAAAGTTCAAACTTCAAATGATGGAATTATTTGGAAAACTGTTAAAGAAGTGAAAAATCATCCTGTTCCAAAAGTTTATGATCCTCAGGTATTTAACTTTAAAAAATGTTATACTCGTTATGTAAGAATTTTAGGAACTGATCTTCAAAGAAATGATTATGATGAGGGAAGTTTATTTAGAATGGCATTATCTGGAGTTGAGATTTATAATACCCAGATGAAAGATTAATTGTATCCTTTCATTCTTTAGAATTAAACCTAAATAATCCTTTGAGACTTTCTTACATGTTGGATTTGGGTTGTTATTGACTAAATTTTGTTTAATGTATATAATTAAAAAAGACCAATTATTATGATTTTAAATAATGGAAAGCTTATACTGATTATAAGCTTTATTCTATCAGCGATATTTGTTTACTTGTTTTTATAAAGAGACGAAAGAAAAAAAATGTCTCTTGGGAACACTTACTTATAGTGGGTACTTATTCTTTTTGGGAATTATTATTTACGTTTTTTATGCATTATCTTATAATGCGACCATGAATAATTATCCAAATAGGGAATTTACAAAAAAAGAATGGTCAAGTAATAAAGAAAAGCGATATGAACTTTACAGAGATCTCTCAGAAAACAAAAAAGACCTTCTCTTACATAAAAGGGAAAATGAATAATTAACCAATTGGGGCTTTCTCTATTTACTAATGATTCAACGGTCTTCTACTATTTGGGTATTATACCTTTTCTTTTTGCTATAGATCCTGAATTGTTGGTAGTTCAGTTTGATGAAAATAAAATATGTTTTAATTTTTTACAAAAAGGCAAAGTTAACTAACTGATTTTAAGAGCTATTGTTTAGTGTCAGACTAGATGTTAAAAAAGGTTAATCAATTTAATCCATAATAATAGTTAAATAATTTTAAGAAATGTCAGAATATATTAAAGATCTGTAAATATTTAAGCCTTACTTGTTTTCTGCTCACAATATTTCTGGAAGTAGCATTGAGAATAATCCGAAAGGAGACAAGTGTTATAAAGTTTTATAATAAAAAATAATATTTAAAAAAAGTAGTACATTATTAATAATTTCCAGATCTAATTTTGAATAATATTCTAGAATTAGATAAAAAGGAATACAAATTTACCTTCATATATGAAAAAGTTAAAAATAATAAGTTTTGTTATCGTTTTAATTATAGTTTTTGTTGAAATTGGATTAAGAGTTTTTGCATATAAAAAATTAAGAAAATTTGAACATTTAGAGTATGTAGCGAATAAAGAATTGGGCTATACTTATAAGCCTAATTCTGAAGGAATTGTAGTCACAGCTGCATACAAAAATGCCATGAAGATTAATAGCAATGGTTATTGTTGGGATGAATTTGAAGAGACAAAAAAAAAAGATATATATAGAATTATAATTATTGGAGATTCTGATGATACAGGAATTTATACAAATGGACCAAATAGTTATGTAAGGTTATTACAAGAAAAATTTTTAAATAATAGAGATAAAATAGAAATTATTAACTTTTCTATGGATGGTAGTGAGCGAGTATTCGACCGTTCAAATTTAGCTATAAACTGCATCAAATACCAACCCGATTTGATATTATTTAATACCGATTTTCCTATAACCTTACAAAAAAGATATAGGACTACTTATAAAGGATACCAACTTAAATATACTGATTTTGATAACAAATTGACTGGTGTGAAAAAGTATATTGATAATGAATTAAAGGATAATTCAATATTTAATTCAGTATATGGAGTTTCTTATATATTTCGTTATTTATGTAAATTTCATGTTGAAAATCCCAAAAATATTATAAATAAATTCATAAGCAAAAATATAATTGGTAAATATCCTTACATAAAATATTATATAAGAAGACAAATAGATGTTTCAGAAATTTTTTTAAAATATGAAAATACTCTTAAGGGAATTAATGACAAAGTTGTTAAAGATATTTCTGATAGTAACGATAATAATCCATATATAGCAAAAAAGAGACTTAGTGAAACTGAGTCAATAGCTATGTATAAAAGTCTTAGTGATTCACTATTAAAATCAAAAGTAACCCTATTGTTATATAATAAGTATCAACAGGAAAAAAGTTTTGAAGTATTGAGCAGCGTAAATCAACTTAACTATATGCCTTTAAATATAAAATATAGGGACGAATATGGATTTGGTAAAGCTGATGATCATTCCTCTCAACTAGGGCATGAAGTAATAGCGAAAGAGTTTTATAATAAGTTGTATTCTAGTGGGTATATTCCTCGTAAATTCTATGGTTCTAGTAAAGAATAGGAATATTAAGTAATTATATGAAAATAGTTTATATTATAGAGAAGTTTCCTTCTCCTACAGAATATTTTATATTGAATGAAATACTTGAGCTTCAAAGGAGAGGGATAAAATTAGATATTATAGTATTAAGGAAACAGAAACAATTTTTTGATATACCTGCATTAAAGGAATTGAAGTGTTCGCTTTTTTATTTACCCAAAATCTATTTATACCTACCTTTTTTAATTTTTTTTAACGAACCAATTGCTTTTATTAAATCATTAGCGTTGTTCTTTAATGATATTAGTAGAAAACAGTCATTGAAAACATTTAGGGATTATTGCATTTCCATTTATTTCGCATCAAAATTGGAGAAAAATCAAAAATTTCATTTTCATGCACATTTTGCTTTTCTAGCGGTTGATATTGCATCATTATTATCTAAAATAAATAAAACAAAATATAGCCTGACAATGCATGCGCAAGATATTTACACCAATGAGGAAAAATTAAGACGGGTAATTTCTGATTGTAATTTTTTAATTACGTGTACGGAATATAATAAAAAGTATTTAAATGAAATAACATATCACAAATTTGAAAATAAAATTCATCGGATCTATCATGGAATAGATACGTCGAATTGGATATGTAAAAAGGCAAAGCCTCTGGAAAATTCTCCAACTAAAATACTTTGTATTGCTAGATTGGTAGAAAAAAAAGGGTTGGTCTATTTGCTAGAAGCAATGCATAAATTAATTAATGAAGGACTTAATATTCAATGTACTATTATTGGAGAGGGTACTTTAAAAGAAGAGCTCGCTAATTATATTGAAGATAACAATTTAGAAAAATATATTGTCTTATTAGATTTTCAGCCACAAGATATTGTAAAATACATTTTATTAAAATCGGACATCTTTGTTCTTCCAAGTATAATTGCTGAAAATGGAGATAGGGATGGCTTACCCAATGTAATTGTAGAGGCTATGACTTTAGGAATCCCAGTTATTTCAACAGGGATTTCTGCAATTCCAGAAATGATAGAGAATAGACATACCGGATTATTGGTGAAAGACAAAGATGCAAATGCCATTGTAAATGCTATTAAAGAATTAATTAGTGATGAAAACTTATATACTTCAATTGTTGAAAATGCTAAAAAGAAAATAAAGTCTGAATTGGAAATTCGACACTGTACAGACTATCTTATTAATGTTTATCAAAATAACGTAGAGATGTATTAGATGTGTAAGAGGACTAAAATTTTATATGGTATTGAATCAGCTGGCGGAGGTTCATTAAAGCATTTAGTGTATCTAGTAACAAAATTAAGCAAAGAAAAATTTGAAATTACAGTTATTTATTCAGATGCCAGAAATGAAGATATTCAGATTCAATTGGATGATATGAAAAATAGTGGTGTGAATTTAATTCATCATTCCATGTCTAGAAACATCCACCTTTTAAAAGATTTCAAATCCTTATTTTATTTATTAAAATTCATAAATAAATCGAAGTTTGATATTGTACATGCACATAGTTCAAAAGCAGGTTTTTTATTTCGTCTTGCTGCTTATTTAAAAGGAGTTGAAAGAATATTTTATACTCCTCATTGTTTTTACTTCCAAAGTAGAGAAGGAATCAAAAAGTGGGTGTTTATTTTTTTGGAGAAAATTTTAGCTAAGGTATCAACTAAAATAATAGTCTCTGAAAGTGAATATAGAGCCGCTATCGATAATAAAATTACTAATGATTCCAAGCTTGAAGTTATAAATAATGCAATTTCCTTTGAAATGTATAAAAAGAATAACCAGATTAGTCAAACATTAATAAAATATAACATTAATGAGGGGGATTTTATTGTTGGTTCCATAGGAAGGTTATCGCTTCAGAAAGATTGGGAAACTTATATATATACTGCCAATGAAGTTTTGAAAAAATATCCTAGAACGGTTTTTTTGATAGTAGGAAGTGGGGAACAAGAAAAGGAACTCCGAAGACTAATTCTGGAATTAGGTTTAGAATCTAAAATAAAATTAACAGGTTATGTTACTGATATACATAATATATATGGCATAATAGATGTTTTTGTAAGTACTTCTTTGTGGGAAGGTCTTCCTTATGTGTTTTTAGAAGCCATGCAATATAAAAAAGCCATTGTAGCAACTAATTCTACAAATCAAGATATGATTTTTAGCAATGATAATGCATTCCTATGTCCAGTAAAGGATTATAAATTTATTTCGAACAAAATAATTAGTTTGATAGAGAATAAGCAATTGACAAAAAGAATGGGTGAGCAAGGAAGGGAATTATTGGAAAAAAAGTATTCTTTCGAGTTATTTGCCAAAAAACATTCAAAATTATATAACTAAAAGGTATTTGTAAATGAAAGTATTGATAATTGATCCTATAAGTGAAAACACTATATATCGTTTAAAGGAAATAATAGTTTTGGAAATCAATTACTTACCAGGTCTTGATGAAAACGAAATCTTGAAAGAATTAAATGATACTTCAATCTTAATTATGAGGACTTCTTACATTTTTTCTGAAGAATGGTTAAAATATGCACCTAAATTAATTGCGGTTGTTGTGGCGGGAAATGGTACAGAAAATGTTCCAATTAATTTGTTGAAAAGCAATAATATAATTTTCAAAAATGTAAAAGCAGCATCCGTTTCATCAGTTGCTGAATATGTAGTTTGTTTAATGTTGATGGGGCTGCGTAATATAATGGAAGGGATTAGGTCTGTTGAAGAAGGAAAATGGAAAAAACCATCACTTATAGGCAATGAAATTAAAGAAAAGACAATTGGATTAATTGGATTTGGAAATATAGGGAAATCGATTGCTGAATTATTAGATAAGTTTAATGTAAAAATTATCTACAATAATGAATCAGGTCCAGTTGAAAATTCATTATATGAATATGTTGAATTAAAAGAATTAGCAAAAAGATCTGATATTATCAGTATTCAAGTGCCATTAACAAATAGCACTAAACATTTTATCAATAAGGATTTTTTTTCTAACATCAAAAAAGATTGCGTCTTGATTAATGCGTCAAGATATGAAGTGGTAAATATGGATCAACTAATAGATAAGTTAAAACAAGGCTTTTTTAAACATGTTTATATTGACCCTATTGAAATAAGACATTTAAAGGAAATTTCTAAAACAGAAAATCTTCCCATAAGTTTTTTACCTCATTTAGGAGCCAATACTTACGAAGCTCAAGAAAGAATTGGTGGAGAAGTCATAAAAATAGTAATTCAATTAATGACTAAAGGAAGCATAGTTTAATTGTTTTTTATTGATACAAAATTTTAAATGCCTATTCTATATTTTTATTCTTTATTAATATTAGAATTCCACCCTTATAATGTGTAATCTATAAATTTTAATATTTTGAAAAAACTAAAAATTTTATTTTTTGTTCTAATTAGTTTGTTTTTTATGAGTGAAATATATCTTAGGGTATTTCATTATGAAACTTTAAAGAAATTTAAACGTGACCTGGCATATATTCCAGATCCTTTATATGGTTATAGGTATGAGGCTAATTCAGAACAAGAATTTATTTGGCCAGATATAAATAAAAAATTCAAGTTTAATAATCAGGGTTTTTATGGTCCAGATTTTTCAAAAATAAAAAAGTCCGGGAGCTGTAGAATAGCGTTTGTAGGCAACTCAGTAACATTAGGGATAAGAAGCGACGGTGACGATAATTTTGTAATGAAATTACAAAATTTGTTTAATCAAGCTAATTATAATGTTGAGGTAATAAATTGTTCTGTTGATGGAAAGGATAATGATCTTGGTAATTTAAATAGGATTAAATATCAAGTTGCAGAATTCAATCCAGATCTTATTATGTACCAATATGTCTTTCCATTTAAAAAAAGGAAAATAGTGAGAGGGGTTTATAGAGATATTATGCTCAAGTATGATTATGATATGCGAGACTCACTCCCTAAACTTTATTCTGAGCTTGATAAGATATATTCAGCAAATATTTTAATAAAGATATATGATTATTCATACAATGTTAGAGCATTATGTCGTTGGATGCTTAATAATAAGAAAACAAATTTTTCAAAATTTTTTGATAAAAACATTCTTGGAATTAAATGGATTAATACCTATGTTACAAAGGGAAAGAATTGGGGTGATTGGAAAAATAAAGATGAAAGCTTTACGACTAGTGAATCATATAATATGTATTTAGATGTAAAAAGACGTCTTGATAGCTTAAATATACAATTAGCAACCTTTGATTTAGGACCTAAGCCTGAAAAATTTTATCCCATTAATCCAGATTTCAATCTTGATATAAAGTGGAAAAAAGAATTAATCCTTCCAAATGAGGGACATCCAAACGATAAAGCTCAGAAACTTATTGCTAAAAAAATGTTTTATCTTTTGATAAATTCTTCAATTCCTTTTGAAAAATATAAGAGAAATTAGGAGTAAATATTGTTTGATAATGTATTTGAGATGTTTGTAGTTAATTGTTTACAATAATATTTGAATATATTTAACAATTTAGAGTATTATAATATTAAAATAGGCTGTCCCAAAAGTAATTTGCGGGCAGTTTTTTTATAAAATAGTCAAAGTTTATTATTTTTAAAGTATTATTAATAATACAAGCTATTTTCATATCCCTGAATATGCAGATAAAAGTTTTCAAAAAAATCCTCTTGGGTAAATAAAACAATTTGTAATGCAGAAAAATGATTTTATTAATACATCATATTTACAAAAATCAACAGAATGTCTAAAATTATCTGATAAATTATGCTCTTAATTGTATAGAAATCATTTTGAATAAAAAATTGTCAAATTAACTTATGGTTACTATTTAGAAATAGTTTGCTAATAATAGCGGAGAAATAATTATTAGATAATAAGTTGTAGTTATTTTTTTACTTTGTATAACAATAAAATGTGTAAAAATGTGTTAAGTAAGATATATAAGAATTTACAACGCTTTTTTTAAAAAAAATTAAAACTAATGAAATTGTTTTAAGTCTTTATTTTTAAAATTTAATAAAAACATATGATCTTTTAAAGGCCTAGCTTTTAGTATCTCATTTTGGATTCATTTATTAAAAGTACTACTCATCGAGAAAGTTGATTTTGTTTTGTAGGCTATATTTTTATGAGATTAAAAATAAACGTACAATGAAAAATACTTTAAATGATATACTTGTTCAAATAAAGAAGTATGAAAAAAAAGTTTCTGACGAAGCAACTAACTTAATAGATGAATCTTATAAAATAAGTACCTATTTAAGGGAGTTATTATTCGAAATGAAAAATCAAATTTTAAAGGTGGGTTTTGAAGATGATTCTGAAGAGATAAATTTTTTTAAGAATATAAAACCTCAAATACTTGGCAAATTAATTTATTACAATAAAGTATTTCGAATAGAGACTTCTTGTCCGGTAAACGATGGAAAAATGTATCATAATTTCTTTTCTAATGAACTAGAAGAATTAAAGCTAGAATATAAAGAACACATTTGTAACTCAGATTTTCACAGGTATTATCGTTCTGGAAGGACAGATAGAGACAGTGAATATTTTATGTTGGGTAAAATAAATTATCATAATGGACTCAACAGTTTTGTATTTGAAATAGATCCTAGTTTTTCTACCTATTATGATTACAAAGTTGCCCGAATCATTGCTAACGAACTGCTTTATACTTATTTGTTGGAAAAAACAAATCCGGATCAAAATTCAAATTCTATTTTGCAAAATCCGGAATCGGTAAAAGATATTTTTTGGACAGATTCTAAAAATGCGCTAATTGAACTGATTTATGCTTTATATGTTTCAGGAGCTATTTCACATGGGAAAATTGGGATTCGAAAAATTAGTCTTGCTTTTCATATTTTGTTTCGTACTCCTTTAGGAGACATTCATCATGCTTTTCATCGAATGAAAGAAAGAACTGGTTCCAGAACAGTTTTTTTAGATAAACTTAAAGCAGCGTTGGAAGAATATATGGATAAGGATTTATAATTATATTACAACTTAATAATTAAGAACAGCGTTTTTACCACGCTGTTTTTTTATGCCCATAAATACCCATTGGCATACCTAAATATTATCAGTTGTCGGCTTTAAATGTTATCAACAGAATAGTTGCTTTACCACATTTATAAAATTACAAATATTTAAAAAAATCGTCATTTCCACTTGGTACATCTTGGCGGATAATTACACTCATACTTTTCAAATTTGTACAGCTATCATAAGTAATTGTGTAATGTATTAAAATAAAAGTATGAATATAGACAGAATGGAATTTATAGCATGGATGGAGCGAATTATGGATCGTTTTGACATACTGAATGAACATATAAATGATGTTCAAAAACAACGGAATAACATTGATGGAGAAGAATTGTTAGACAATCAGGATCTCCTTCAGATGTTGAAAATTAGTAATCGCTCACTTCAGCGTTACCGATCATCAGGTAAGTTACCGTATTATACAATTAGTGGAAAGCTTTACTATAAATTATCAGACGTTCATCAATTTATACGTGATAGTTTTAGTGCTCCTTTCAAAAAGTAACAGACAAAAAATGTCAAGTAAAGCCATTGAAAGTCATTTAGTATAAGCTGCAATTTCATCTCATTATTTTCGAATATGTAAATTTAAAATGCTATTGTGATGAGCGAGCAATCTATAGATGCACCAAAAGCTGAAGATCAGTTTTCTGATATTTTATTGGTATTCGACAAGAAAAAAAAGAAAATAGAGGTAGTTAAAGGAATTGACAAGAATGGCGAACTAAAAACCATGCCTGCTATCAAGAAAAATGAAAGCCAGTTTATGCGTATCGATAAACATGGTGATTTGTTTTCTAATTTTTTCTCCAATTTTCTCCAGCAATTAAAGAATCCTACACATTTTAATTTTTTTAGAGTAGCTGCTCATGAAGGGATTAATGTAGCCAATAAAATGCAAAAAGAAGTTGATAATCCAACTCAAGAAGGAGAAAAACTATTTAGCCAACACGAGATAAGAATTGATTATAAACAACAAAATAAGAATATTATGGAAACAACACAGTCAACAACGGAAACGAGCGAATACCGCTTTAAATTAGAACAGATTGATTGGAATGCGATGTCTAATCTCGGATTAAGCAAAGAACGACTTGAAAAAATGAAGCTACTTGATCCTTTACTAAAAGGATATAAGACAAATGAATTAGTTCCTATTAGTCTCGATTTAGGAACTTCTATTACTCGTATGGATGCGAGACTTTCTTTGCAGACTAAAGAGGATGGACAAGTGGTTGTTGCTATTCACGGAATCCGGAAAGAACCACAGTTAAATTTTCCATTTTTTGGACACGAATTCACCAAAGAAGACAAAGAAAACTTACTCAAAACAGGTAATATGGGGCGAGTTGTTGATTTGACTAATCCTAAAAATGGGGAAACAATACCTTCGATTATTAGTGTAGATAGGTTGACGAAAGAACTTATTGCTTTGCGTACAGACCGCATTAAAATACCTGATGAAATAAAAGGCGTAAAGTTAGATGAACAACAAAAGCAGACTTTAGCAGAAGGTAAAGCTTTGTACATAGAAGGGATGATTTCTAAAAAAGGAGAACCTTTTAATGCAGCTGTTCAATTTAATGCAGATAAATGTTACGTAGAATTTCTCTTTGACAGAACTAATAATATGCAATCAGTAAGTCAACAACAGGATATACCTCGTGTGTTTAGAGGAAAAGAGCTTGATGAACAACAATATCAAAAGTTCCAAGAGGGGCAAACAGTATATGTAAGTGGTTTGATTGATAAGAAAGGTAAAGAATATCAGGGCTATATCACATTTGATAAAGAAACTTCAAAAACTAATTTTTCTTTCGATAATCCAAATAAAATGAAAGAGAAAGCTCAACCCAAAGAGGAAAGTAAAACACAAGTTGCTGTTAATTCGGAAGGTAAAACAAACGAGGCTACTAAGAACATTAAAGAACCTTTGAAAACGGAACAGAATAATCCAGATAGTAAAAAGCAACAGCAAGAGCAGGAGAAACCTAAAGCAGCTGCTAAATCTAAAGGGAGGAGAATATAACTGTCCTAAAGACTCAATCGATGAAAGTAGTAATTGCAGAAAAACCAAGTGTAGCTAGAGAAATAGCTATATTGTTGGGAGCTAATGAGAAGAAAGAGGGTTACCTGATGGGGAATGGATATCAGGTGACCTGGGCATTCGGACATTTAGTTACCCTGGCAATGCCGGAGGATTATGGTATTAGTGGTTTTCAAAAAGAAGGTTTACCTATAATACCTAATCCTTTCTTATTGACTGCTCGTAAAATCAAGACAAATAATGGCTATGTAACTGATGTAGCCGCATTGAAACAATTGAAAATTATTGATCAGCTTTTAAAAAAATGTGAAAGTATTATTGTAGCGACAGATGCCGGACGTGAGGGGGAATTGATTTTCCGTTATATTTATGAATATCTAAAATGCAACAAACCTTTTGAAAGGTTATGGATAAGCTCATTGACAGAAAAAGCGATTCTCAAGGGATTTGATAAGTTGAAACAAGGAAAGGAATTTGATGGTTTATATTTTGCTGCTCAAGGGAGAAGCCGTGCAGACTGGCTAGTAGGTATCAATGCCTCACAAGCTTTGACAGTAGCAGTCGGAAGTGGAATTTATTCTTTGGGAAGAGTACAAACACCAACACTAGCACTTATTTGTAAAAGGTTTTTAGAAAATAAAGCATATACAATTAAGAAATATTGGCAAATTGAGTTAGAGCATCGAAAGGATTTTATTAATTTCAAGAGCCTTTCTTTAACCAAATGGGATGATAGTAAACAGGCTGATCATGCATTGAAATTCATTCAACGACAAGGAATGGCTACGGTCACAGTTCTTGAAAAGAAGACAGTTAATGAACAATCTCCCTTATTGTTTGACCTTACAGCATTACAAAAGGAGGCCAATATAAAATTGAATCTTTCCGCAGAGGAAACTCTTACTATTGCTCAAAGTCTTTATGAAAAGAAATTTATCAGTTATCCACGTACCGGGAGTAAGTATATTCCCGAAGATATGTGGGGAGAAATTCCCAATTTAATAGGGATATTAGAAGAAATAGATAAGTTTAGAGAAGTAGTGCCTAAAATGAAAAGAGGACGTTTGAATAAACGTATCGTTAACGATTTGAAAGTAACCGATCATCATGGTTTATTGATTACAGATAAGATGCCTTCAGCTTTAGTTGCAAAAGAGAAAGCTATTTATGAAATGATCGCTTATCGTTTACTAGAAGCAGTTTCACCTGTTTGTATTAAAGCGATGACGGATGTTGTATTACAAGCTGTACATTATGATTTTTCACTAAAAGGATGTAAAATTATTGATGCAGGTTGGAGATTCATTAAGGGAAGTTTTATCGATGAAGATAACAATCCCGTTCAGGATTTACCGGAACTAAAAATAGGAGATGAACTAAAAATAAAAGAAGCGAAAGTTTTAGAGAAACAAACAAAAGCACCAGTTCTTTATACCGAGGCCAGTTTATTGGGAGCAATGGAAAATGCAGCTAATCAGATTGAAAGCGAACAAGAGCGAAAGGCTTTGCAAGGAATTGGGATTGGAACTCCGGCAACAAGAGCAGCTATTATTGAAACACTTTTTAAAAGAGAGTATATCAAACGCGATAAGAAATTTTTACTGCCTACAGAAAAAGGATTAAAGGTTTACGAATGGGTAAAAGATAAAAAGATTGCTGATGTTACTATGACAGCAGAGTGGGAACTAGTTTTACAAAAAATCGAAAATAACGAAGCAAATGTCGGAGTATTTCAAAAAGGGATGGAAGATTATACCAAGACTATCACACAAGAAATACTCGCTTTTTCTGTTGAAAAAGATAAACAACCAGAACTGATTTGTCCAAGATGTAAAATTCAGAAATTAGTAATTCGGGATAAATTAATGAAATGTCCAGATGAAAACTGTAATTGGGTTCAGTTCCGAAATATATGCGGCATACAGTTAAGCTTTTTAGACTTGGAAGCTTTAATAACTAAGGGCAAAACCAATCTCCTAAAAGGTATGACCAGTAAATCAGGGAAAAAATTCGACGCTTATATCGAAATGGATGAAAAAGGGGAGACCACTTTTACTTTTCCTGAAAAGAAAAAAAGCAAATAGAGAATTCTTTTGATTTAAAAAAGGCGTTAATTCATTGATTGCTTTCGGTTTTGATCCGAATTATAAAACTTTAAAAAAAATGGCTGTTTCAGAGTAGAGACAGCCATTTTGATTTTATTTTTTAGACTCGTTTAAAGAAGTTTTTCTGAATTCTTTTAAAAGCTTTTCTATTTCCAGAGAAGCTTTACGAGCTCTGGTTCCTGCTGCTTTATTTCCTTTAGAGATTTTTATTTAGAGAAAGAAGTAAAAATAATAATTTCAAATGTAATTTAGTCCAGACAAAAGAAAATTTTATTGAACATTGATTCATAAAGACTTTATCAATGCAGAAAGTATCGAATAAAGAGAAGGTATTAGTGTGTTTTTTCTTATTTTAAATTAACTATCTTTGAAATATATAACCAATAAAATTTTTAAATTATGGCACTTAAACCAGGACCAAAAAGGATAGCAGATTCAACAGGAAAACCTGATCAGCGTCAGCGGGATAACAAAAGTACTCCAGGGAATACGCCCTCGTTGAAACCGTCTAAAAGTACAGTGAAAAAGTAAATCACACTCGTTTTAGTTTGTCCTTAGATTAGGCACTCTTAATAAGTAAAAGGTAAATTGTAGCTTTTTAATGCGGTTAAAATAACAAAAGTCACTTCAATAACTGAGTGACTTTTGGTTTTAAAGAATTTAATCTTCCTGTACCAAATGTTGTAAATCAGGATCATTTTTAATACGTTCCAATTCACTTTCAATAATTAGAAAGATATCTCGCTTTACTTTTCTGTAGTTGGCTTCAATTTCGGATTTCATTTTATCTTCACCATTTTCATCAATGAAAGATAAAATCTCTGGGATCTTTTTATAAGCCTTGGTTTCTGCAGCTACATTTTCATTATCCACTACGATTTCTGCATGAAAAATTTTCTGTTCGATACGTTCGTCAAAGTTATCTGAAACAGCCCCTACAAACATTCCTTGTGTCAATGTGGAAATTTTTGAAGCGGGTATTAGACTGTCCAGTTGCGTGGATATAGAGGTTGATTTATCGTTTCGATTAATGGTCATACTTTGTCTTTTCTGCAACACTTTTCCAAAACGTTCTGACAAGCTTTTGGCGGTTTCTCCTACCACTTGTCCGCTAAAAATATTACCCACCGTATTTTGGATAACCTTACTTTCTTTGTCACCATAATCTCGGGTTAATTGCGAATAATCCTGAAATCCCAAACAAACGGCTACTTTATTGCTTCTGGCAGTGGCGATCAGATTATCCAATCCTCTAAAATATATAGTTGGTAATTCATCAATAATGACTGAACTTTTTAGTTTGCCTTTCTTGTTTATCAGTTTTATAATTCTCGAATTATACAACCCCAATGCAGCCGAATAGATATTCTGCCTATCGGGATTATTACCAACGCAAAGTATTTTCGGTTCATTTGGATTATTGATATCTAATGAGAAGTCATCTCCTGTCATTACCCAATAAAGCTGTGGTGAAATCATTCTTGATAGAGGAATTTTAGCGGAAGCTATCTGTCCTTGCAACTGATCCTGTGCACCACCTTGCCACGCATCCATAAAAGGTGACAAATAATTTTCGAGATCTGAATAAGAAGTAAGGATGGTAAATACATCTGCGTATTTCTTATTGAGCAACTCAATGGCGTGAGGAAATGTACAGTACTTTCCGTTATCATATATTTTTAGAAACCAGATAATGGCGGCTAACAAGATTATCGGAGATTCCACGAAGAAATCTCCCTGCTTTTGTATCCAACTTCGGTTAAGATTTAGCATAATGGTATAAGCCGACTCATAAGCATCTGAAATATCCGTCATGAAATTTGGATTGATGGGATTACAACGGTGGCTTCTTCGTGGGTCATCAAAATTAATCACATAAAATTTTGGTTTTACTTTATACTTATCGGCATGCTTCAACAAATGATTGTAGGCAATGGTTGAAAGGTCATCGAATTTAAAATCATAGATGTACATTGAAAACCCCTTTTCGATATGCTGTTTGATGTAGTTGTTGATAATGGCATAACTTTTACCCGATCCTGGTGTACCCAAAACAATGGAGGCTCTAAAAGGGTTTACTACGTTAATCCAACCCTCATTCCATTTGCCTTTATAATAAAACTTGGTAGCAAGATTAACAGAATATTCATTTTTCATCAATTTGGTTTCTTGCATGAAACTTTCGTTCTCGTTATTGAAGACATCATCCATTAGGTTGGTACGGAGTAAACGACTAATCCATACACCAGCCACCATTAAAGCAATGTAACCTAGTGAAGTTGTCAGAATATATAAAGATGTTGCCATTCCTGAAGATAATCGTAATAATGGAGTATTCAAAAAGAAAAGAACAAAGCCGATGGCTAAGGCAGTATAGATTTTGGCCCAGGTTATCTTTTCATTTTTTACTCCCTTGGTTCCCAAACAACTTAATGCGAGTAAAACTAGGGCAAAGAGTTTAGAATATAAAGTATTGGAAAACAAGCTTGCTGTCCGTTGAAAATTACTTAATATTTTGTTGATTAATTCAAGTGTCCAACCCCGTTCCAAAAAAAAGCCATAACAAAACCAGTAAAAGTGCATTAATACCAGCAGGATGCTGACTGCACGCATAAAAGCCATTATTTTGGCCAGTCCTCTTACATCGTCTTCTCCTTGCATATTTTAATGAATTGAATGTTGCAGGTGAATTTAGAAGAGAAGCAAAACCCTTGACAGAATGAGGAATTAGATGGCTGTCAGTGGCACTATTTGGCTATATGAACATTGAATAGGTGAAAGAGAATCTATTTTTGGTCTCCATTTCTTCTGCGCTTCTTCTTTTTTTTCATTTGGTTAGCAAATGCTTGTTCTTCGTAATCTTCGCCCTGAGCTTGAGGCAATAGCCCTCCAAACGCTTCGGTTAATCCCAAATTGTCATTTGTACATTCAGCTTGATTTTTATTTATAAAGTCAAAAAGTTCGTGAGGTTGTGCTGTTTCTGTTTGAGCATTATCTATTTTTATGGATGATAAATGAATGGAGTCATCCTTCATCATTTCTGGGCGTTTTTCAGTATTTCCATCTTTCCACCAGTCATTAAAAATATTAGCTGAAAGATTTTTGTCTAATTGTGAGCCATTCCAAACGGTACGGGATTCGTGGTCAATAAAAGTCATTCCATAAATACGTCCTTCTTTGTTCCGACGGACAACCATATTAATTCCTTGCTCCAGTAATTGTTTCTTAAATTCAGTTTCGCTGGGAGTTGTATGCATAGCTATTTCAATGGTGTTTTTTAGTACCGTTTTTGCTTGTGACGTTTTCATCTTTTCTTTCGATTTCTCAAAATGTTTTTGTAAATTTTCCAAACCTGCATAGCGACCAAAGCGTGATGCCTTGAACGGATTACTAGCTTTTTCTCCCAGCTCGTTCAATGCAAAATAGACCAATCCCTGTTTAGGCTGACCGTTTACTTCTCCTTTTACTTCCTCAGTGGTAATGTTAAAAAGGGAAAGTAGTGCATTATAAGCTCCCAAACTTTGGTACTCGTAATACTTTGGTAAGTGTCTAACTACCGAAGCTATCTGGCTCTTTACATTAACTTCTTTATAATCTACTGGTCTGAAAATTGCTTCTTTTGGATTGCGCTCTTTTTCCGTTGCCGGTAGTAGTTTATAATCTTGTTCTAATGTACGACAGGCATTCATGGAACGTAATTTTTCATAAGAATCCGATATTTTTTTACCGTTACGATCTACACATGTTGATACAATGTGAATGTGAGTTCGTTCAATGTCGGTATGTTTGAAAACTACATAAGGCTGTTCACCATAACCCATGAGTTCCATATAATCTTTGGCTAGCAGTTTATAGCTTTCATCATTTACCTGATCTCTTGGGTCGGGATTAAGCGATATATGCAAAACAGGCTTTTCCGTTCGCTTGTTTGCAATTAGATAAGGTTCAAATGAACTGTGTAATTGAGCAACGGTATAATTTCCATTGATGGTTTCTCTCATTCGATGCGTTACCAATACCTCCCCTTTTTCCGTATCAACTTTCAGTTGATTATAAGAAAGTGCACCAATCATATTTGCTCCACGATTAATCTTAGCTATCATTTTTTTTCGTTTTTAATCAAATATTTGGTTTCAAACTCCTCAGTCAACTGCGCGATTTCACGGCATAACTTCGCTAATTCCGCTGTTTGTTTTTCCAGTTTAAAGAGATACGCTGCCGCTTTCTTTTCAGAAAAATTGCGATACAATAGTTTTACTATCTGATTGTAATTGACGCCAACAGAACGAAATTGACCATACAAAGTAGTTAATCGCATGTAATAATCCATTGCAGCCATATCTACTTTTACAGTTTTGATTTGCTTTTCAAACAAAATGGAAGTAATAAAATGAGCTTTGTTATCTGCTCTTGAAGCTTCATAAAGAGAAAGAAATTTGGCGTTTTCTTCGTCAGTAAGACGAAAAACGTAACGATGAATACTTGGATTCTTTTTAAGATTCCGACCACCTTTATGCTTTCCATTGTTTTGTTGTCCGTCCATCATATATCCATTTTAATATTTTACAAAACACCGACTTCGGAGGATGTTTTAAGCCCCTGCAAGGGCAAGTTGTTTTGAGGTACGGAATTCATTTCGAGTGCCTCAAAACACAACTTGCTCTGTTCTGGTGAACAGATAATCCGTCCGCCTGTCGGCGGAACCGGATTTAAGATAGCAGGGAAAAACGGCTTTATGCCGTTCCAGTTGTTATCCCAATATTGATTTAATCCTTCCATTGATTGATCTGATTCCTGTTTTTACAAAGTAAATGATTGAATACAGGATTGTTGTGATGTGAAGGTTAGCCAAGAATTGCCAGTAAATGCCAATTACTACCAAGAGAATAAAAGCAAATACATAGCTGTATTTCTTTGTACTTATAAATAGACATAAGGATATAAGTAGGTACGGAGGTAACAACATAATGGCATAGATAGTAACATAGAAAAGTGCAGCTATATGAATTTAAATAGATAAATGAGTAAGTCGTTACTTTTCTGCTTACGGATATAAAGACATATTTAGATAGCTAAACAGTTTGATAAGTACTTGCCTAACTAAATAATGTTGTACAGAGAGATAAACCTATATACAGTAATTAGTAAATAACTGTGTAAATACATAAATAAGTAATTGGAGATATAAATAATTAAAAACCGTTGAAATATGAATACAAAACACAAAACAATATTTATCGCCTTTTCTTCTCAAAAGGGGGGTGTCGGAAAAAGTACATTTACAACACTTATTGCAAGTACGATGCACTATCGATTGGGCTACAATGTTGCGGTATTTGATGCCGATTTTCCACAACACAGTTTAATGAAAATGAAATCCCGTGATCTGGCTATGGTAATGGAAAATGAGCATTTAAAAAAGTTGGCGTACAAACAATTTACCACCATTAACAAAAAAGCCTATCCCATTATGCAACACAAAGCAGAAAGTGTATTGGAAGCGGCTCAGGAATTTTTGAATAGTTCTTCAGTCCCTATTGATGTTATATTTTTTGATCTTCCAGGAACGGTGAACACTCCCGGAATACTCAAAGCATTGGCAGGAATGCACCACATTTTTACGCCTATTACGGCAGATCGTTTGGTAATGGAGAGTACACTCGTTTTTACCCAGCTTTTGCAGGATGTGATTATGAAAAAAGGAGCAACTTCTATAGAGACTATTAATCTGTTTTGGAATCAGGTCGATGGCAGGGAAAGCACTCCCTTATATGATGTTTATAACCAACTTATTGAACAATTGGGATTGAGCCTAATGCAAAGCCAAATCAAGAATAGCACTCGTTTTCGTAAAGAAAGCGAAGAGAATAGCAAAACTGTATTTCGCTCTACAGTTATGCCTCCTGATGAACGTTTGATGAAAGCCTGTCATTTAGATTTATTTGTAAATGAATTTTTAAAAATCATTCAATTATAGTTTATGGAGAAAGATAATAAGAGGAAAACCACTCCTGAAATTAACGAGGAGTTGATGATGAACTTGATGGTCGATGGCGTAAAAAAGGAAGGCTTACAGCTTCCACCAGAACTGATTGAAGAATCACAAAAGGAAGTTCTTAAGTCTAAAGAATTTCCACGGGAGAAATTAGAAATTAAAGAAAAGACTAAAATCAAAAAGACAAGCGAACCAGATTACGAAAGTATTTTTTTCAAAAGACCAGATACCAATGCCCGTGATGGAAAAACGGTGTATATCCGGCCCGATTTTCACGAAAAACTATCCCGAATTGTTCAGGTAATTGGCGAAGACAAAATAACTATTTATGCTTATTTGGATAATTTGTTGAGCTATCATTTTCAGGAATTTGGTGATCAGATAACCAGGAGTTTTAATGATAAGTACAAACCTATTTTATAAGCCATGGAAATAGTAATTGTAATATGTTTACTGATTGTAATTGCTCTGCTTTTGCAAGATAAGATTGTTATCAAGATAGGAGTGGAGCAAAACCCAACGCAGGAAAAAACAAATCCAAAGCTGCCCGATATTATTGGGCAACCCAAAACGCTAAGAAGCCTTTCAGTGTCAAACAATGCTAATGAAAGTCAGAACAAAAAGCAGGAGGATAAAACGGATAATTTTGATGTTGAAATTGATGATCAAGATATCGAGAGTCAAATTCCGCAGGAAGAGCTGGACGAAGTTTCTGGAAATATACCTGATTTTGAGGACGAGGCTGAAGAATGGAATAGTTATGGAATATCCGATGGTGATAACGGTTTTGCCCAAGGCGTTACCTTTGAAGAGCTAAGCTCCGTGGGGATGCTGCTACAAAAAGAAAATTTGGAGCAATCTCAGAAGGAAAAAGCAATTGCTATAGTTCAGAAAATACAAGGAACCGAATTATTCAACCTACTGGAAAATTCTATGGAAAGTGCTTCACGAAAAATAGCTGAGCTATTAGACAGTAGCCTTTCTTCTGAAATAGAAACCAGTTCTTCCACTTTGCGGAAAAATGATTTAAAAGATTTTGATATTGGGGAGTTTGTGTGAGCTCCCCAATGTCAATTTTGAATTAATTAATGAAACCTATACTTTTTCTCTCTCTTGATAAATGCATCTTTACCTCCTTCAACTATATCAGCGATGTGTTGTCGAATTCCCATAGATTTTAATAAATCGGTTTCAGAACTTTTTTTATCAAAAGAATTTTCGATAGCCCCGTTTATATAATCGAACTTAAATACACTTGTTGATTGTTCTTCATTTTGACCTCTTTGATTAGCTACTATAACATTTTCGGCATCAGCATTCACAACAATATTAGCATTATGTGTGACAATAATTATTTGCCTTTCCAGCTTTTTGTTTCTAAGATAGTTAACTAAATCCGTTGTAATTGACCTATTATCAAGATTGTCTTCGGGCTGGTCTATTAAGATGGGGGCTTTAGATTTACTTAGACCTATAATTAGCATTAAGATAACAAAGCTTGCTTTACCTGTTGACATTTCTCCCAGCTTATCATTCTTGTACGTTATATCCCAGTAATCGAAGAAATAATCATCTAAAACAATTTTCGCAGCTGCTTGAACAGTAATTCTATTTGTAAGAACATATTTTTTCGTTATTAAATCATCAAATAACTTTATAACATCCTCTAAAATAGAATTAAAGTCTGCGAAATCAGTTGCTTTTTTGTTAGCTCCTAAAATACTGTACTGATTGTACGAAGCACTTCGACCATCACTTATTGCATAAATTTCTTTCCAAAGTTTTGCGTAATTGAATTGCGCTTTTCCGATAATCCCCAATCCGTCTTTTTCCAATTCAACCGTTCTACCTTTCAACGCTGCGATTATATCAAGATATTGCTGGTAACTATTTTTATAGATGGTAAAAATTTCATCCTTAGTTTCGCTAAGGAACTTTTTCTTGTCCTGTATTTTTTTAGAAAGAGTTTCGATATCTGACAATGATTTTTTGTCGTTTGATATCGATAGATTAAGTGTTTCGATAGATTTTTTTACCTGCTCATCTTTTAGGTACGGTTGAATAGCAGCATTTGTGCTTTTCTGTTCTTCATCAATATCTAAAAGAACATCCCGAAATTTACAATCTTTCGTAAAAGAACGTTTTCCTTGTTCATTTACTTCAATTTCAATTGATGCATTTATTTTATTAATCTTTTCAAGAAGATTATCTAAATTCCCATATTCGACTTGATAAAAATCTTTGATTTCTTGTAGTTGTAATTGCCCAACAATTGCATCCTTTTTCTGTTTAAGGCTTTTAAGATTTTGAGTTAATTCGGTACTAAAGCTTTGAATAGCTGAAAAGTCCTCTTTGAAATTTTGCAGTTTTGAGTTGTTACTTTCTAGTTTAGTTTGTAAAGCATTATATTCAGCAACTTGCTCAGGGGTAAGTCCTGTACTTTTATTTAATTCCTCAACCTTATGGGTGTTTGTTTCAATATTTTTTTCTAAAACGGATTTATTAGATTTAGTTTTCAAATCTATTTCTAAGGTGTCTATTTCATTTTGAGTTTCGAAATACAAGTCAATTTTCGTATTTCTCAATTTATCATTTTGAGAAACTTTAGTAACAAAATCTTGGTACCATTCCTTTGAAGTATCATCCTCTGTAACGAGGTCACGGACAAGTTTATTTAAGGATTTTCCTTTTTTATTAAGTTCCGGTTCGGCAAGCTTTACCAAGTAATTTTGCGGAATATATTTAATCTCTGGTAATATTGAATTTTCATCTTGTGGACGGATAAGTTTTTGGGTAAAACCTCCTTTGGTTATTATTTGAAAATCAAATCCATTCTCAATTTTGTCTAAATCATATTTATTTGTACCATCCTCATTTTGTAACACTGTCTGGTCTGTCGAAAGTGTTTTAGCTATTGCATAAAGCAGAATAGATTTTCCAGAAGATTTTCCTCCTATAATTACATTAAGATTAGGGTTAAGATAAATAGGAACAGTAGAAAATACATTGTTTGAAGAAATAAAAGAAACTTGCTCAATTATTAATTTTTCCTCCTTAAAATCAGGAGCTTCGTTCTGAATTTTAACCCTATGTTCTGGTTCAAAACAAATTTGTCGTAACCCCTCAAAATTCAAATTACTTTTTACCCAGGTAAATTTAGAAAATAAGTCTTCCTCTTTGTGAGCATCACATCCAACTACACAAGGCTTCAATGAACCTCTATGTAGGATAATGTCTTCGACTTCTTTTTTATAAATAGCGTCATTATATACTTCTATATGCTCTAATCTCTTTCCGATAAAGTATTTAATATCTTTTGGGTTTGCAGAAAATATAGCATCTGAAATATAATAAATAGATTTCCTTAAACCATCTAAACTGCCATTTTCATTCTCAAATAAGTCATAATGTTTTTGTGTTCCCGAAGCTCCGTCGTTATTTGAATTGCTTACAATAAGTAACGTATTATCCCTAAATTTTTTATTTGTCGATATAAGCTCTCGTAAAGACTTTAAATCTATAACAAAATTCTCAATACCTTTTTCGTATTGTTTGTGTAGTTCATTAATATTCGGATCTAAAGTTTTGCCATAGTTTGTTATTCCATGTCTATTCATTTTCACCCCATCTTGATTTTCAATATGAGAAAAGAAATCATTGTCCAAATCAGCTACATAGTCAGGGTTAAATAAACAATGGATATTTATTAGACGACCTTTATCTGTAGCTGGTAACATTCTCAATTCAACATTAGGAAAGATAAAAATGTCTTTAATGAATGTAATCTCTTCTGGGCTAAAGAGTTTCTCTCCAGTTGCATTTGCTTTATTTCCGATAGTATTCTTGTATTCAATTGCTTCAAGATATCTTTCAATCGAAAAATAATCAGTTATTGCTATTGCTGAAATTTCATGGTCGTAAGCCTTTTTAAAAAATGCATAAAAAAAATCCTCCATTGTAGTGGATGAAAATTGGTCATTTTTATTAGTTCCCTTAGTATGAATATGAAAATTCCACTTTCTCCATTCAGACCCTATATCTGCCATATTAATTATCTGTTATTTGGTTAAAATTTTATTCAAATCAATGTTTAAGATTTAATACCGCAAATATTAGCTAGATGTATGCAATACAACTGCACAGTATTGAAATTTTTATTTTTAGAACAAACTAACCAATCAAAGCATTTTGATTAACTACTTTTAGTAAATGGATTATTTTATGAATTTTCTCCTCTTCATCTTGGAAAATTCCTATTATTCCATTGTCATTTTGGGTGTTAAAAGGGCTTTGAGTAAGCATTTTGGTATCAAGAATTCCATTTTTATTAAGGTAATCAATAATAGTATTGACGAAGGTAATTTGATTGGCATTCAAATTTTCTTCTTGAATAAATGAAGCAAAATGTTTATTAGCAGCTTCTATATCCAAACCTAATATTTTTCTAATAAACATGCCTAAAGGTTGCTCTTCATATTCTTTGAACAGTCGTTCTTTACTTTCCGCTTCTTGCATCAAGAATTGTTCTAGTAATTCCAATTCTGAAGGTGTGATTGGGATGTTTTTATACAATTTGTCAATGACTAAATGTGTTCTGTTTTTTCGTATAAAGGACTCTACACGATCCTTATAACTTTGTAATCGGGTGTAACTGGCTAAAATATCCGTTTCTTTAACATTCGCTTCAATTAATTCATCGTCAAAATCAGAATAAATGGGTTTCTCTTTGTTGTCGTCTTTCAAGAATTGAATTAATCCTCTTAATTCTGTTCTCAATTGCTCTAATTTATTCAAAGAAATCGTAGACCAATACTCTTCAGTTTTGATTTTATTAATTGTTTCAATATGCTGATTAACTGCTGGTATGTTTCTTTTTACAAATAGCAATTCTCCTATGTTCACCATATTTTGAATCAGTGAAATTTGTCTTTTGGATTGTTTTAGTACCGCCAACTGCAACTGATAAACTAATTTGTCAAATTGCTTCGCAAATTCATCTTTGTCTTCGGTATAAGCAATTAAATGTGATAAATGCGTTTGTATATCCAACACATCCGATTGGTTTAAACTATTCCAATTTTCTCTTTTACTATATTTAAGGACAAATTCCAGATGCTTTTTAACTTCAAATCTACTTTGGTCTAATTCAACTATTTTGTGATGTAAAGCATTGGTGTATTCTTTTGCAATCAAATCATCACTTTCCGTAACATTTTGACTGTTTTGAATGGTAGTTATAATTTCTAATTGAGCTTCAAATAATTGTTGGGATAGCGGTTTGGCTGTTGTTCCTTCATAGCCATTAGGAAATTCTTCAAAAAATTCGAAATTGCCACAAATATCAAAGATTAAAAAGAATTCTTTATCTAACCCTTGACCAAAAATATCGGCGCATTTTCGGGTTCCTCGTCCAATCATTTGCCAATATTTGGAATAAGACTTTACTTCTTTAAAAAAGACCAAATTCAAGACTCTTGGCGCATCAACACCGGTATCCATCATATCTACCGAAACAGCAATCTGTGGTTCTATATCATCACCTTTAAAGAAGCAGAATTTTTCTAATAAGTCTTGTGCTTTGTCTTCGTAATTATCGATGACTCTCAAAAAGCTACCGCCAAATTCAGGATAGTTTTTATTGAAACGTTCCTCTATAAATATGGCATGGGTATGATTTTTTGCAAAAATGATGGTTTTACCTAATTTATCCCCGCTTTCTACACGTAAACCAAAACGCATTAGATAATCTAAAACGGTATCGACAGTGTCGTTATTAAACAAGAACGAATTGATTTTTGTTTTAGCTATTTCGGCTATTCCAGTTTCTTTTTCATCGCCCGGAACGCCGAATAATTCTTCGTAACGTTTTTTGTCTTTTTCGCTTAATTCAGAATATTTAACTCCTTTTCGAGGGAATTTAAGAGGAACTTTATAGGATTTTGGCGGTACCAAATGTTTCTCTGCAACGGCACGATCTAATTCATAAGAAAACGTAGGAACATCATCCTCAATCTCAAAAAGAGTGTAGGTATTTTTATCAATATCTTTTTTAGGTGTTGCTGTAAGTCCAATTAATATGGAATCGAAGTAATCGAATATGGCTTGGTATTTTTGATAAACGGAACGGTGTGCTTCGTCAATGATGATAACATCAAAATGTCCGATACCGTAAAAACGTTCGTCTTCATTTTTTAATGAATCAATTTTATTTAGAATCGTAGGGTAGGTAGAGAACACGACACGAGTTCCGAGTTCTTCTTTTTCTTTAGTCAAATCAACTGCTGACAGATGAGGTAAATGTTCTTTGAAAGCATTTTTTGCTTGGGTTACTAAGGCATTTCGGTCGGCAAGAAATAAGATTCTTTTTGCCCAATTGCATTTGGTAAACATATCCACGATAGCAGCAGCAGTCCGGGTTTTTCCGCTGCCGGTTGCCATTACTAATAATGCTTTTCTGTTTTTACCTCTCAATGTATTGTTTTGTGTTGTGACCAATGTTTCACCTACACGTTTTACAGCTTCTAATTGATAGGGTCTTTCAATAATGCTAGTATTCACTACAAAGTTTCTTATATCCTGACGTTCATAACGGCGTCTGATTAGTACTTGTAGTTCTTCTTTAGTATAAAATCCCTGAACCAATCGATCGGGATAAAATTGATCGTCCCAAAGGTGGGTTTCAAATCCATTAGTATAAAAAATAATAGGACGTTGACCAGTCATTTTTTCTAAACAATCGGCATACAAACTCGCTTGGTGTTTTCCTTTGCGGGCATCATGGAGTGTACTTTTGGCTTCAATCACCGACAAAGGTTTTCCGTTATCATCCCATAGTACGTAATCAACAAATCCTTTTCCAGTAGGATTAGTCGTTAATGGCATTCCAATTACTTCATACTCCAATTCTTTGTGTTCACGAAGATTGTCCCAACCCGCTTCTTTGAGTAATAAATCGATTAAAACTAGTCGGGTTTGGTGTTCGGATGTTAATTCGGGAACGGCTTGCTCAAAAGTAAATTCCTGACTTCTATTCTCTTTACGTTCGGCAATAAGTTGTTTTTGTTCGTCTAGTTGCTTTTTAAGTGATTCGTTTTCTTCGGCTAAGAGTTGCTGTTTTTTTTCTAAACGTTTGGCTTCCTCTCTTTCTTTTTCAATGGCAGTTGCCAATTCTTGTAACTGCTTAGTATTTTTATCATTGCTGTCTCCATAGGGAATATAGCGTTCGTCAAATAAAGCAATATCAGGATTGTTTGCACTATAATATTTGCTTAACCACGATAAAAATCGAAACGTATTTTTTAGTGATTGTAAGGCTTCTAAGGCTCTAACGTTTTTACCATGAGCGGCATTGTTACCATACAAACGTACCACATCCAGTTCTACTAACATACTTGGTTTTAGTATGGCTTTAAAACTGTCATTGTGTAGCAAAGCTCCAAGTTTAGTGTCATAAGGTAACTCTAAATCCTCATCGTTTTTATACAACCAGAATATGGTTTTCTCCAGGGTACTTCTACATAGCAAGGCGGCATAGCGAGGTGCTGTAAAAGTATTTTTTTCGGCTTCCTGTACTTCTTTGAAGATTTCCGGAAACTCTTTTTGAAGAAAACTAAAGTTACTATTCATAACGACTGTAATATTTGCCTCTAAAATACTATATTATTTTATACCAGAAACCAAATTATAAAGTATTTCTCCTTGAATGCTACGTCTGTATTTTTGGTCTTGGTGTGTTGGCTTTTCGGGAATAGTCATTTCTATCCACCCTAAATTAACCAATGGATCTAAATATTTTACTCTGTTATCAGAATGATTTTTTAAACCTATATAATCTAAGATATCTTTTCTTTTTTTAGGTTCATTTAATCCTTCTAAAACGACTATTGTTTTGTCATTTATTTCTCTTTTTATAATTTGAGTAGCTTGGTCACCAGCTTGGTCGTTAGCTTGGTCGCTCCATTGGTTATAAAAATATAAATGTTTGATATTGTTGGCTTTAGCTTGATCGTTCAGGGTTTTTAAAAAGTGACTAAGCTCGTTTAAATTTGTAAAAGGTACTACATTTTTAACAGTGGTTTTCTCTTCATTTGCCAATGAAAGTTTGTGTAATCTGATTGATTTGAGCTTTGGTAGTTGCTTAGTATAGTTTTTTATAATAATGCGTGTATGTAATTGGCAGTATCATCTAAGCCTACTTTCCGCAAACTTTCTAAGACTTCAAATTCGTCCATTTTTGGATTTTTTCTATTTAAAACCATTTCTTTGAATGCTTTTATAGCAATTTCTGGGTTTAGGTCAATTATATCGGTTAAGAAATCATCTGCACTTTTTGCTTTTACTCCAAATGAATTTAAATATTCCTCAGGAAAGTCTTTGAGATTATTGGTTACAATAACATTCGCATTTGATTTTATTGCAGCTGCAAGCACATGTCTGTCTTTTATATCTGGCAGCTCTAGTGAATCTATTAATTTCTCATAGTTATTTACTAAAGCATCCGGAAAAGCATGGTTTGCTTTTTGGGTTCTTTTGCTTGCTTCTTCAGGAGACAACCCCTTTCTGGTCATCACCTCATACCATTCTTCAAAAATAGTAGTACTCCATTTAGGCGTGTATAATTCATAATACGCAAACCAAAATAGCAAATCACGAATGACAATTGGGAAAATGACATTCGTATCTAAAACGGCTTTGAATTTTACACTATGAATCATATAAGCCTAATTCTTCATCTTGGTTCATCATCTCAATAATATGTTTCTTTTGCTCTTCTTTCATTTTTTGTTTGTATTTGATTACATCTTCAAACAATATTCTTCGGTGTTTGCCTACTTTAACAAAATCAATTTCACCTTCCTCTAATAGTTTCACTAGGTGTGGACGTGAGCATCCTAGTATTTCAGCTGCTTTTTGTGTAGTTACTTCAGTTGCAATTGGTACAATAGAAATAGGTTTTCCTTCACTCATGGCTTTTAAAATATCCCCCAAAAGCATTAATGCTCTTGATGGAATAATAATTTTATCATGCGTTTCTTCTATTTCTATTTCCGTTTCTACCTCTTTAATATGAGTTAAAGCCGCCGCTAAAGCTGCATAAGATTTTATAGCTGCTTTCTGTTCTACTTTTGTAGGCCTTTTTATGTTTTCAATGAGTTCCATAACTAAATTTATTAGACTACAAATATACAAAATAAATGAAATAAACGAAACAAACGAAAATACATTTATAACAGTTTTATTTATCCATATTAATCATCTCCAAAACGGAAAAAACTACTTTACTTCAATTCTGATCAATAATGTTTGAGTCTACAGTAATTATGGCTAAACTGAGCCATTTTTCAAATTTAAAAAATCTTCGCAAATACAAAACCAATATCAAATAAGTTTAAAAGCCCGCTTGATTGAAGTATATTTAAGACAATGTTATCTTACACTTTTTAATTCATAATATCTTTTATCAATTTCTATCAAAAGTTTGCTCATAAAAGTTTCAATATTCTGTAGTAAATTTTTAATAAATATTATTTCACTAATTTCAATTTGAAATTCATCTCCAATTTTGTTTAAAATTAAACCTTCTTGTGAAACTATTTTTTCTCTAGTCATTCCATTTTGATGAGCAATAGCATTTCTTATATTTCTATAGTCATCAAGTTCAGTGAACAATTTTTCTATGTCATCACTTTTAATTTCAAATACTTCATTTAAATAAATCCAATATTTATTTAAAGTACTTCCGTAATTATTAATCTTTTTTATTTTTACTTTAAGTTCAAATTCACTTTCTATTAATTCACAGATCATTTTTAGTCTTGATTCATAAAAAGAAAAAATTGATAAAATGGAAGAATATCTTTGGATTAACTGAAGTTCGTTTATTATAACTTCGTCCCAATAATATTTTTGATTAACATAAGATTCTTGCTCCTCCTTCGAAAGTAATTCTAAGCTTTTTTGGAAATCCTCTATGTTTTTATCAAGTGCAACTTTAGATTCACTAAGCGATTTTTCTTGATTCAGATTTAAATTTTTGAGAGCATCAAATGCAATTTGATTTTCAAATTCAAAATAATTTAAATCTGCCCATTTAAAAATGTTAATGTTATTAAAGTCAAGTTTCATTTTTTTAGGATTCTTAAAATTGTGGTCTCAATTAATTGTCTCTAACTAAACTCATCAAACTTAGCTTTCATTGTAGGATTACCATGCGTTAGCTTTTTGATGAAAATTATAAATACAATGATTATTGTTTTCTTTTATGATTTACCATGTAATGTTTTTCTTTTTCTGAATACGAAGATATATATCCTTTATGCTTAATTATAAATAATAATTTATTATGGTCTTCTGACTTTACAAGTTTTGCTTTTAAACTTGTATTTGTAATATCAGCGTAATCACCTCCCAGACTTTTAAGGAATGAATCTATAAATGCGTTGTCGTACTTAGAGGAATATTTTATAAAAATTTTGATTCTGTTATCAGTTGGAACACTCCCGTTAATGAGTATAGATTTTATGATTTCATCATCTACAGTAAAAGAAGCATCATTTAATAAAATAGAAGCTATTAACTGTAAGTTTGCATTAGTTTTGATTGTGTCAATAGAGCAAGTATTTATAATTTTTAATTTCTCAGGATTTTCTAAAGCCCTTGAAAGTAGGACTAATTTTAAATCTCTGCTGTCGAAAGTTAATTCATTGAGAATTTTGAAATAATCTGTTTTACGTTTTTCAAACAATGTTATATTGAGACCATCAAAGTATTCTTTTAGTTTATCATAACTTTCTTTTGTAGGTTTAATACATGTGTTTTTTATTAGTGTTTTTATTTTTTCTTGAGATAGTTCTTCAAATTTCAAATCACTGTACCACCAATGACCACTTGTTGTAATTAAATCGTAACTATCATTATCTATTTCATTTGCATTGAGTATTTTTTTCCAAAATCCATTATATATTTCTGTTTCTTTAGGAATTTTAGTGTTAGAAAGTTGCTGTGCGTTATCAAGGATGTTTATAAAGTTTATGATGGAATTGAAAATTTCTTTTTCTTCTTCATTTTCGGTAAGTTCCTGGCTGTTGTAGGCGAATAACAGATTCTCCCATGTTGCAATTATTTTATTATTGTCTAATAGTATTTCATATAAATTATCGTCAGTTATATTTGAGAGTTTGTTTATCTTGGTGTTAACTTGTGAAATAATCAATTCTTTATTGCGAATTTTTAATGTTGGATGATTCAGTAATTCAATATATGAATCTAACTTTTCATTACAGTTAGTTGGAATTTTTAGATAAATATTTTCAATATATTTTTCAAAATTCAGCTCTATGTGTTGTATTAAACGTTGGGCTTCAGAATTTTTTATTGCATAGTAATTTGAGTTGTCGAAATCTATCTGATTAAATACACCAAACGTTTTAATTATTGGAGCTATTAGTTGAATATCAATATCGTGTAGATTATTTTGATAAATATAAGTTAACATTTCATCATTAGAGTTTTCAAAGTCAATTTTTGAAAAGGATAAGTTCAATTGCTCTATGATATTTTTGAGTTTGTTAGTGTTTTCAATGCTATTTAAAAATAAGGAATCGGATAAAATTTTTGTTTTGAAAGAAGATTGCTGCGCAATTTTTTTAATAGTATCCAATTCCGCAAATTCAAGTATACTTTTGAAAATACGTGTTCTTAATTTATCTGAATAATCCGGACTCGATGCTATAAAGTCCCAAATATTAGGCCATTTACCACACAGTTTTTGTATAAATTTTTCAAGATTTGGCGTTATTTCATAATATCCTTTAATAAAATCGGATGTAATTTTAGATTCGTCTTTAAGCCTAGTAAAAACTGAATTTATTTGTATATTATAATTACCGGAATTTAAGAGTAAATAATCCAATAAATCGTAATTCAGTGTATATTCTGTTTGAAAATCGTAAGCACTAATCCTAGCTGTTAATTTTTCAAGTTTTGACAGTTTGTATTCAAATGGTTGCCTGTTTTTATTTTTTATATTTATCAGGAACTGATAATCTGTACGTGTAATACTTTCTTCATGAAATAACGAAATATAATCGGTGTAATCTTCGGCGATATAACCATTTCTTAATAAAATCAACATAAGATCTTTATTAAGATTTTCACTAATCTGAATTTCAGATAATTGATTAGATAGTATTAGTTCTGATAATTTATAGTTCCTCGCTTTTTGTTTTTGAAGTTCTAGTTCCTGTACATTATTTTTTAAAGCACTGATTTTACCATTTTTAATTTCAGTAATCTCCTTTTCTCTTTCTAAGTATAATTTTGAAGGATGAACTAATTTCTCAATTGTTGCAAATTTGAAATTTGGCTGTTTTATTTGGGTAATCTCTCTACCATAAGCATCATATCTCATTTGATTATATGAAAAATTAATAGACTTTATGTATTCAAAGTTTTCATTAGTTATTGCAGAACTAATGTCAACAGCAACACTATTGATTACAAAAGAAATAAATCCAGGTAATTGAGAAATTATTTGTGCTAGGTATAATTTGCGTAAGTCCGTTGTATTGTCAAAAAATATTTCTTCGAGATTAGTAATCTGTCCTTTATAGTCTTCTATTTTGAGATCAGTATTGGTAACAATTTCTTTTATGTAATCAGATTTGGCTGAGAATATATGGTAGAGTTCGCCTTCATTCTGACTTAACTTCATAAAATCATTTGGATAAATGTTTTTATACGTGATTATCCCGAATAATTTATTTGGTATTAAATTTTGATTAAGCTTTTTAGTATACAAATGAAATTCGTTAGTGATATTATGAAGCAACCGCATATCATCGATAAAGAAGGAGATGTCTTCAATGAATGCATCAGTAAGTTCTAAATTGAATTTATTTCTTTTCCTTAATAAAATCTCACTTGAATTAGACGAGTTGATTATAGGTATTACGGGAATAATAAAATCAAAGAATTTGGTACGTTCTTTGTCTGTAAACATATTATCTCTTACAGCGTATATGAATACAATATCTTTTTTCTTTGTTTTTTTGGAGTTGTTTAGTAGTAAGTTAAGTTCTCTTAACTTGGTGAATATTTCGGTTTCTTCGAAACGGTCTAAATCTTCGATAATGACTACATTATAAGGGCAAACTGAGAAAAAATAGAGCAACTCATCAATGTGATGGTTAAGAATTGACTTATTTAAACTATCGCCAATACTTATTTCAGCATTTTGAATTTTAAGTTTACTAATTGTAATAGCGCTTATAAGTCGAATTGATTTTCGAATTATAAAATAGATTCCAATAATAATTATTACGATGCTAGTATAATGAATAATATCGCATACAAAATTGTTTATTGGGAAATCCTTTAGAATGCTTTGAATAAAATAGGGATTAAAATAGTTGTAAATAGCAACTATAAAAAGTAAGTATCCGATTGAAGTTAAAAACAATGTTGTTTTACTAAAGCTTTTTATTTTTTTAAATTGGGAATCGGGAATCTTGCTGTCCTTTTCGTGAAAAAAAATTTGTTCTAGAATACTTATTTCTATTAAACGTAATAAGTCAGCCGTATTACCATTCTTGCCATTATATTTGTTTTCATTTTTATCTTTTTTCTCTTCTGGTTGGTCATCGATTTTTTTCTCTTCCTTGAAAGTAGCTAAAGAAATATTCAAAAATTTTAAATCGCAACCATTATAATTTTTTTGAAAGGTTTTAAGAATACTACTTTTTCCAGAGCCATAGGGTCCTGTTAAGGCAATATTTTTAATATCTTCTTTTTTTCTGTTTTTTAAGGCCCAAAGTAATGCTTCTGAATATTTACCGTCTTCATCACTATTATCAATAGGAGATAATGATGAGTATGCGTTATTTTCCAGTTTGTCATTAGAAAATGAGGAATGAATGGATTGTAACCAAGCAATTGTTGTATCTAAAAAAGTTAGAAATAAAACTTTAAAAGAAAATTTTTTGAAAAATGATTTAACCCATTCGAATATTCTTTTAAAAAAGTTGATAATCTTATTTTTCATAAATTATAATGGTTGGTTAGTATTTTTGTTGGTTCAGCTTTTTTAATTCAACTCTCCCTTAAACGCCCGTTGCAACAAAGACTGAAACAAGGCTTCACTTTTTACCAAAGCTTCTTGGGCTTGTTGTTTTTGGGTTTCTATTAATTGTGCTCGTTCTGCAAATTGGTTTTGGAGGTTAACAGGAGGAAGAATAGTTTCTTTTGATTGCAATTTAGCTTTTGAAATATTAGGCATTGAGCCAGAAGTCCCAGAGGCTAAAGATTGTATTTCAGCACTAAATTTATTGTGATTAAGAAGATAATATAAAAATAAAGGATTTGCTTTTTCTTTTAGATAAATTAGTCGAAATACTGTGTCAGGTAATAATAATCTAGGTTCTGTATCGTATACAAACACAGTTGTTCCCACCATGTGATAGGTGTTTTTTCTAGTAAATAATAAATCACCTTTTTTAACTTCGCAATCTAACTTCGCAATTGGAACTTCAAATTCATATTTTTTGTTCTCTTTTGAATTATAGGTACCGTAAGAAACTGAACCAAGTTTTAGTACTGCCCATTCATTATTGTTATTTCTAGGCTTATTTTCGCATACAGGACTCCAACCACTTTCAATTTTAGATAAAATTTTTGAAAATGTAGTAATCTCCCAACCCTTCTCATTCTTCACAGGATCGCCAAACATCTCCAAAAACAAGCTTTGTGTTAGCGCATCGTATTTCTCGATGAGTTTTTTGTTGTATTGGCGCAGTTCATCAGCTTTGTCTAGGATGGTGGCAATTTTTTGTTGGGTTGGGAGAGGAGGGAGGGGGATTTCTAAGTCTTTTACTATTCCTAATGAAATATTAGCCAAAGCCGCTCCAACTGCTCTGTTTAATAATTGTTCTTTTATTGTTGTAAACCAAAATCTAAGATACCTAATATCCAATTTTGTTTCATCTTGAATGTTTATTCCTAGAATTGCTTGATTTGTAGATAAATCAATTTTAGCAATTG
Source organism: Flavobacterium daejeonense DSM 17708 (assembly GCF_000425425.1). Taxonomy (GTDB): domain Bacteria; phylum Bacteroidota; class Bacteroidia; order Flavobacteriales; family Flavobacteriaceae; genus Flavobacterium; species Flavobacterium daejeonense. The sequence goes on along the minus strand of NZ_AUDK01000006.1, from coordinate 55,420 downwards.
CTGTTTTACCAACAGAACCATACATTGCTAAAAGAAGTGTGCCTTTTTTGAAAAAACGATTATTTATTGATTTTAAGCCTTCGGTAGATATATGTTCTTCAGTTTTATAAATGTAGCCATCATTACTTTTCTCTAAATCACTAATTTTTGACCAAGGAATAGTTCCTTTGTAATATTCTGATTTGCCTCTTGAAGGAGTCCCTCCACTTTGCATATTACAAAGTTGATTTAGTTTAACTTTCTGCATTAATTCTATATTTTGTATATTCGTTTTTGTTAATCTACTCAAGATTAATTAAAATTTCTTTGACTTGGAGCATTCCTGTTTATAGCGGAATTGTTGGTCGTAGTTTCGAATCCTTCTGGGATTACAAAGGTTAGCGGTTTGCCCATTGACAAGCTCAGGGTGACTGTCAAGATCACCAACTAAAATTAGGGTTTCTGTTTCGAACCCTGCCGCGGTCACCGCTAGTATTGTACTACCAGAGGCGCAGGATTCATAACCCTGAGGTTATCTTGGATTCGAATCCCTTCTTCTCTGCTATTTCCCGGGGTGGAGAATCCCTCTTACTCCGCATCACTATCCTAACATTTTTTCTAAATCCAACATCGCTTCCATGCGTTTTTGGTCGATTGCCTTGATATCTGCAATGAGCGTTTGTGGTTTTTCATAAATTACTTCGTCATAAATGATTTCCTTGTATCGATTGATGCTTAAATCATAGTCATTAGCTGCAATGTCAGCTTTTGGTATCAGGAACGATTTTTGGGTTCTGTCAGCAAAGTTGTCGGCTGGTCGTTTTTCATTGATGCTTTTCCAATCCAACAAAATGTTTGGGATGTCACATTTTCCTTTAAACTCTTTTAATACACTTTCAGGGTTAGTAAAGCATTGCTCAAAAACTTCTTCTGAAATTTGAGCGTTGCGTTTGTCGTCCAGACTGAACCCATCGGTTTGCATATCGTAAAACCAAACCTTATCGGTACCGCCTGAGTTGGTTTTGGTAAAGAGTAGGATAGCGGTACTTACTCCGGCATAGGGTTTAAAAACCCCACTAGGTAAGGATATAACACCTTGTAATTGTTGATTTTCTACCAATTCTTTACGGATGTTTTTGTGTGCGCCTGAGCTTCCAAACAATACACCATCAGGTACGATTACGGCAGCTCTTCCTCCTAATTTTAACATACGTAAAATCAGCGATAAGAACAATAATTCCGTTTTTTTGGTTTTGGTAATTTGCAACAAACTACTTTCTACTTCATCATAATCTAATGCGCCTTTGAAAGGTGGATTGGCTAGTACTAACGAATACTTTCCGTTAATGGTATTGTTTTCCGCCAACGCAGAACCGCCCACTAATTGTGGGGATTCGATACCATGTAATTGCAAGTTCATAGAAGCAATACGCATCATCGAAGGGTCAATTTCCAGACCGTTAAACATGTTGGTATTGTAATGCTCACGGAAGGATTTGTCTAAAAATAACTTATCGTGTTTATCGTGAAAGTATTGTCCAGCCGCTACTAGGAAACCTGCTGTACCTAATGAAGGGTCACAAATCGTATCGTCTGCTTTGGGTTGGGTTAGTTCTACCATCATGCGAATGATGTGTCTTGGTGTACGGAATTGCCCGTTGGTACCCGCTTCGGCAATTTTGCCCAGCATGTATTCGTATAAATCGCCTTTAGTATCGCGATTGCTCAACGGTAGTTTGTCAATTTGTTGTACTACTTTGTCTAACAACTTAGGCGTGTCTATCATAAAGGTAGCACCTTTGATGTATTCGGTAAACTTACCGCCATCAGCCCCCAAGGTTTTCATAAAATCAAAGGCTGTTAAATCGTTCAAATGGCGTTGTGGCTTTCTGAACAAATCAAACATCACCTCTGGATCTTTGTCTTTGAAATAACTCCATCGCAATTCCTTTTGGCTTTCGGCATAAATCATTTTCTTGGTAGTTCCTCCAAGCATTGCAATTTCTTTCTCGATAAGAATTTGCTTGTCGTCCAATTGTTTTAGGAAGATGAGGTAAGTAAACTGTTCGATTACAGTCAATGGGTTGGAAATTCCTCCTGTCCAGAAGTCGTTCCATATACGGTCAATTTGAGATTTTAAGTCGCCTGTTATCATGGGATGTTGATTTATTTTGTAAAGTTATGGTTTATGTGTGCAGTGGAAGTGCGTTAATCTAATTTTATGATTTCTTTGATATGTAATTTAGATTTATCAGGACTTGGTTCTGTTCTAACTTTCAGTCTATCTTCCTCTTTGATATTTTCATTTCGAACTGTGCTATGATGGATAGTTATTGTTTTAAAACTATTATCAGGTTTGAATGTACCAAAATTGTCTTCAGAAATTCTTATTACAGTACCTTCAAACCATTCACTTTCACTTGAAGATGATTGATTTTCATTAATATCATTCCAGAAGCTTTTGTTAATTGAACTATCATTATTTTCTTTTATGTAGTTATCATACCAAACAAGTAAGTCACAAACTACAAAAGTTAATTGATATAATAGATATGGTGTTTTTACACTTTTTCTATACTCCTGATAATCCATATTCTCTGCTGGATCAACATCAGAAGTATGTGAAGCTGCTCCTGTTATAAAAATAAGATTTTTGATATTTTCAGCCATTATTTTAGAAAAGTGTGCCTTAGTGCATCTTACATTTAGACGTTTTGTGTTTTCACCGGCTAAAAACAAACTTGATTCAGCCAAATTTACTTGGCCTTTTTCATTTATGCATTTTTCGTGCAAAATATTATATTTAGCAGCATCTCTAAAGACATATTCAATATACATTCTTAATTGTGTAAAATACAGTGATGGTTCTAGGTCATTTGCATAAGTTTGAATTGACTTGAATATATTTACTAAATTATTTATGTCCTCATGTGGAACATTAATTTTGTTAGCAATTTGGAAAACGTGCTTATGCTGTAATTGAATTTGAGAATTTTCAAGATTATCAATTTCGGTTTTGATATCTTGTAATAACTCTTTCTCATGCAGGGTTTTAGTATAATAACAAAGTTCAGTTCTTCCAAATTTATAATCTTCCTGGTAAACAGATATTTTTTCTAAGAAGTCTTCATCACTCAAGTTTTTAGGATGGCCTGTATAAACAAACCAAGGTATGACTCTACTAGATTTTAATTCACTCAATGTTTTTAAAGAATAGTATAATCCTGAGTTTGTCATTTTATCTTCATCAGTATCAGAATTTTTGAAACCAAAGGCATCTAAAATAACTGCTTGAAATTCAAAACTAGAATCTTTTTGCAACATCTCTATTCCTTCAATATGGTATTTTACACCAACTAATTCAATATTCCCCATTTTAGCCATTTTTTTGATTGCTTCCAATGAAGCATCAGTATGTCTATCATCTATCAATAAAACTTTATAACTCATAAAACAATTTGTAATTAAATTGAATAGCTACTTCAAAAGTATAACCACCTGCTTCCTCTACGGTGTAATTATTTTGAAACACTTTACCATTATTACGTTCTGCTAAAACTTTAATAATGTGACCTCCTTTTCCTGAATTTGACGAAGAACCTGCTTTACCACCATCAGCAAAATAATCTAATTCACTTATTTTTGATGGCTTACCATTATTTAAAATTGCAATTGAAATAATCTCTTTTTTATGATCTAATGACAACTCAATTTTAATTTTGTTAATTTGACTAGATTCTCCAAAACCACTATGTCTTACAGCATTTTCAAAAATGTTCGTAAAAATTCTATTCAAGTCGTTTCTATTTACCAAAACAACTAAATCAATTATATCAAAATCAATCTTAATTTTTTCAATATCAGAATAATCTATTTCGAATAAATTACCATTATTTCCTAATTGTTGTTCGCAGAAATCTTTCAGAAAAATAAGTATATCAATATCTTCTTTTACAGAAACATTATCCGAAGTATCATATAAATCCGATAATATTACAGCCAACTTTTGAACGCTATTATATATCTCTTTAATTGAAGAAACTATTGTTGTATCACTTTCTTCATCAATTATATGATTAAAAAATTGAGGATTAGCATCTGCATACATTTCCAAGGCAATAATCTGACCTTTTAAATTCAATAATTCACCATTACGAAGATCATGTAATTTCCATTGGAAATCATTCATTCTTTCTTTAAGTAATGTGTCTATTGTATTTTGAAGTTGAAAAGCTTCAATTTTACCTTTATCCGATTGAATTTTGGCACCTTCAGCTAATGCCTTTTGTCGTATAATAGACTCTTGAGTACTTAAATTAGGGACAATTACTTTTATTTTTAAAATATCTTGTCTTGACAATGATGGCATAGTAGAACCTACTGAGAATGATTCTGCTTGTTTTGAAACATAATCAGTATTTAATTGTAAAATCAAATAGGATAAATCAATTCTATCATTTGAAATACAAAATGCTTCTATGTCAGGAGAAATAAATACAGGATTATCAACACTTGCATCACAGAAACTTGGTTTCAGTTTGTTGAATCTTTTGGATAATAACAATGTAGGTTTTACAATCTTGTAAAAAGTTTTATTTACATCAATTTTAGTAAGACTATCCAAAGAAATTTGATACAAAAATGTATTGTCAGACAAATCAGAAATTCTAACAACTCGTCCAAAATCATTTTCAGTTCTAATCTTTGGAACTGAAACTAACAAGTCATTCAACTCTACTAATTTAGAATCTTCTGGAATTTGAAAATCATCAGTATTAGATAAATATCTAGGGATATTTAAGTTATAATCATTTTCAATTATTTCCGCTTTTGAAATAGATTTTGAAAATTCAGGTAATTGAATTTGATTTGACCAAGTCTCAATTATTTTATTAACACCATAAGCTGTTAACTTATTGGTGAAATTATCTTTTACAAATTCTGAACTTGCATCAATAAGAAAAACACCATCATTTTTATCAATTTCACTTTTTTCTAAAACCATCATACAAGAAGGTATTCCTGTACCAAAATAAAGTTTACTTGGCAATCCAATAATCCCTTTTAAATAGCCTTTATGAATTAAATGTTTTCTAATATTTAGTTCAGAACCACCTCTAAAAAGAACACCATGTGGAATAATCACTACAGCTTTGCCTCCAACTTTTAAAGATTCTAAAACGTGTAATACAAATGCTAAATCTGCATTATTATTTGAAGGGATCCCTGTATTTGAATTCCAACGATTGTAATCATCAAATTCATTATTTCTGTTCCAATTTTTAACCCCAAATGGAGGATTAGAAACTACATAATCAAACTTTTTCAGTAGATTATCCTTTTCTAAGAATTTAGGATTATTTAAAACGTCTCCTTCTAAAATTTCAAAAGATTCAATTCTATGAATAATTAAATTCATTCTAGCAACACTAACTAATTCATAATTGATTTCTTGACCAAAGAAATTAAAATGATTTTTATAATTTTCAGCAATAGAAATAAATGAATTACCATTTCCACATGTTGGATCATATATAGATATATTATCCTTAGTTTCCTGTATATTTAATAATTTTGAAATTACTAAATTTACTTCTTTAGGTGTTGTCAAGTCCAAGAACGACTTACCACTTAGCTCTGCAAACATTAAAACAATAGAGTCAAACAAATTTGCCCAAATGTTAGTTTCGTATGAATTATTTAAATCAAAGATCTTATTTGATGAATTTATTAATAATATCAAATCGTAAAGAGCTTCAGTGTTTGTTCTAATATCTCCTACACTAGTAATGTCATTAAAATCATTGAAATCAATAACATCTTTAAGTGTTGGGTGTAACTCAACAATACCTCTCAGCTTATTATTAATTTCGTTTCCTAAATATTGATTATTTGCTAATTCAATTAAAGAATCAAAATTCAATTCAGCAGGAAGATTATATTGAAAATCTTCATTCTTTTTTGTTTCATCAGTAATAAATTTTAAAAACACTAGAGTCAATAAATAGTTTTTTAATCTACTTATTTCAATTATACCTCTAAAATTGTTTAACGAATTCCAAAAATAACTTTTCACTTTACTTGAAGTATTTAACATAAAAAATTGCTTAACTAATTATTCTGCAAATGTATTTTTAATTAGTGCATTACAACTGCACTAATAGTTATTTTTCATTTTTTCAATTCTCATTCTCATCTTTTCTACAAAAGAAGCAGGTTCTAAAACCTGTAAACTTTCACCATAGGAGAGTAGTAAGGATTCTAATTCATAATTCGGAATTACTTTTATGACAATACGATGCATATTGTCTTCAAATTGGTAGGCTTGGGTAGGGTGTAATGGTTTAGTTTTGATATAGGGAACTAAACTTTCAGCGATTTTAATTTTTATGATTTCGATTGGTGCATCTGGAATAGTAACCCCCACAATATCATCGAAATATTCATTAAAATCTATAGTACTGCTTACATAAGCTTTATCTGTTTCTTTTATTGAAATAATTCTATCTAAAGCTAAGTTGGTAAGTGTTTCAAAATTGAGTGATTTTCCAAAAAGAAACCAACGCTTGTTATATTGTTTCAAATGATAAGGACTCAACTCGTAGGTTACACTGTTTTCATTTTTAAACGTTTTGTATTCAATAGCTACTACTTTTTTATAAATGATAGCGTTGTATAAGTCAGAGATATAGGGTTTACCTTCTAAGAACTCATTTTCTTCAAAACTCATCACTTTTTCAGAGTTTTTATTTAATTTGAATTCGGCATCTAATCGTGTCTCTAATTCTTCAATCCAATCGTATTGTGGCATTCCTTTGAATCGACTCAAAGTGAGTAAAGCTTCTTTTAGCTGAATCGCTTCGGTTTCATTTAATGGTTTATTTGATATAGAAAAAAGAGGATTTGCATAACGATAATACACTTTTCTACCATCTTTTGTTTTCTCTAATTCAATGGACCATCCTTGTTCGCTTTCCATGAATCGGATATCGTCATATAATTGTCTTTTCTGGATACCTTCTTCTTTACCAGTAAATTCATAAATAGCCTCATTGCATGCAGCCACTAAATCGGCAATAGCAAATCTTTTTCCAGAATTTCTAAAACACTTATCAAGTGTGTTATATCGAATTTGTGCGTGCTTATTAGTTGCCATTTAATTGTTTATTGAAGTTGAATTATCTTTTTTTATTAATTCAATATTCTGGTAAAACTAAATATTTTAGGTATTAAAACCTATTCATTTTTGAACTAGTTTATAGGAATTTATCCGCTTACTTTTAAATCATTAGTCGTATTATTTAGTCTTTGATGATTTGAAATCTTTCTTCTCCAATCGCATATTGCGATTTGCGATATTAAAATGTTTGTTTGCTCAAATTGAGTTTTTTTATTATCAAAAAGTAAATTATCACGTCTTCTTCTGCCAAATAACTCCACTTAAGGACAACTCATTAATAGGTTCCTATTTCCATAAGACATTTGCTCCAAAATCTTGCAATGAGCAGGAATGTCTAACAAATTAATTCATTTTAATCATGGAAAAACAAAAAAAGAAAGTTTTGCTGATGGCTATGTCCATGCTGTCAGCTTTTAGTGTGATGGCACAAGGAAACGGTGCTGCAGGAATCAATGAGGCGACTCAGATGGTCACCTCTTATTTTGATCCTGCCACACAATTGATCTACGCCATCGGAGCGGTAGTTGGTCTAATAGGAGGGGTAAAAGTGTACAACAAGTTCAGTAGCGGTGATCCCGATACCAGCAAGACCGCAGCGAGCTGGTTTGGAGCCTGTATCTTTCTGATTGTATCAGCTACAATCTTGCGTTCCTTCTTTCTTTAATCTTTTGGCTGATGAATAATTACAACATCAACAAAGGCATTGGGAGGACGGTAGAATTTAAGGGTTTGAAAGCGCAATACCTGTTACTCTTCGCTGGTGGATTGCTTGGGATTCTTATTCTAGTAATGATTTTGTACATGGTCGGAGTCAATTCCTTCATCTGTCTATTTCTGGGAGCTGGTGGTGCTTTGCTAATTGTATGGCAGACTTTTTCGCTGAACAAAAAGTATGGAGAACATGGATTAATGAAAATAAGTGCTTATAAACGGCATCCTCATTACATTATCTGTCGCAAGTCAGTACGCCGCTATTTCAAGTTTAAAACTAAATCCAAACGAGCATGAGGAATAAATCAAAAGCGACTACGTTGGAAAGTAAGTTTCCATTGTTAGCGGTAGAAAATAATTGCATTGTCTCAAAGGATGCAGATATTACAGCTTGTTTTCGGGTTGAGCTTCCAGAGCTTTTTACGGTGGCTTCTGCGGAATATGAAGCGATTCATTCTGCCTGGTGTAAGGCTATCAAGACTTTGCCCGATTATACTGTGGTACACAAACAGGATTGGTATATCAAAGAAAATTACGCTCCAGATATTGCTCAGGAGGATTTAAGTTTTTTGGCAAAATCCTACCAACAGCATTTTAATGAACGCCCATTTCTGAATCACTATTGTTATTTATTTCTAACTAAAACGACTAAAGAGCGTATGCGAATGCAGAGTAATTTCTCTTCGCTTTGCAAAGGGGTACTTATTCCCAAAGAAATAAGGGATAAAGTAACTATTCATCGTTTTATGGAAGCCGTAACACAGTTTGAACGAATCGTAAATGAGAGTGGTTTTGTAAAACTGGAACGATTAAGTGAAGAAGACATCATCGGAACAGATGATAAGCAAGGAATATTGGAACAATACCTGACGCTTTCAAGAGAAGCAGGAACGCCCATGCAAGACATTGCTTTGGGAGCAGAAGAAGTACGCATTGGAAACAAAAGACTTTGCCTGCATACTTTGTCAGATACTGATGATTTGCCTGGAACGGTTTCGGCAGATACTCGTTATGAAAAACTGTCCACAGACAGAAGTGATTGTCTTTTGTCTTTTGCCGCACCAGTAGGATTGTTGTTAAGTTGCAATCACATCTACAACCAGTATTTGTTTCTGGATAACAGTGAAGACAACCTGCGTAAGTTTGAGAAATCAGCAAGAAACATGCACTCGTTGGCACGTTATAGTAGAGCGAACCAAATCAATAAGGAATGGATAGAACGCTATTTGAACGAAGTACATTCTTTTGGGCTTTCATCTATTCGGGCTCATTTTAATGTGATGGCCTGGTCAGAAGATCCTGCTGAACTAAAACAGATAAAGAACGATACAGGAAGTGCTTTGGCATTAATGGAATGCAAACCAAGGCATAATACCACAGATGTAGCCACACTTTACTGGGCAGGAATGCCAGGTAATGCAGGAGATTTTCCGAGCGAAGAAAGCTTTTACACCTTCATAGAACCCGCACTCTGTTTTTTTACCGAAGAAACCAATTATCAAAGTTCACTATCACCTTTCGGGATTAAGATGGCTGACCGGTTAACAGGAAAACCCATCCATTTGGATATTTCCGATTTGCCAATGAAGCGAGGCATTATCACCAATAGAAACAAGTTTATATTAGGGCCTTCAGGTTCAGGAAAATCATTTTTTACCAATCACATGGTTAGGCAATATTATGAACAAGGTGCTCATGTGTTGTTGGTAGATACCGGGAATTCTTATCAGGGATTATGCGAACTCATCAAAGGAAAAACAAAAGGAGAAGATGGTGTTTACTTCACTTATACGGAAGACAATCCTATAGCCTTTAACCCTTTCTATACCGATGATGGTGTGTTCGACATAGAGAAAAGAGAAAGTATCAAAACGTTGATATTAACCTTATGGAAACGGGATGACGAGCCACCAACCCGCTCAGAAGAAGTGGCATTATCCAATGCCGTGAGTGGTTACATTGAACTCATCAAGCAAGAGGATAAATCTCCTTCTTTCAATGGGTTCTATGAATACGTGAAGGTTGATTACAGAAAGGTACTGGAAGAAAAGCAGGTAAGAGAAAAAGACTTTGATCTTGCCAACTTTCTCAATGTATTAGAACCTTATTACAAGGGCGGTGAATATGATTACTTATTGAATTCCGAAAAGCAACTGGACTTGCTTTCCAAACGATTTATTGTATTCGAAATTGATGCCATAAAGGATCATAAAATTCTTTTTCCAATTGTAACCATCATTATAATGGAGGTTTTTATCAATAAAATGCGTCGTTTGAAAGGAGTGCGAAAGTTAATCTTAATTGAAGAAGCCTGGAAAGCTATTGCAAAAGAAGGAATGGCGGAATACATCAAATACCTTTTTAAAACAGTAAGAAAGTTTTTTGGAGAAGCCATAGTAGTAACTCAAGAGGTAGATGACATTATTCAATCACCTATTGTAAAGGAAAGTATTATCAATAATTCGGATTGTAAAATACTGTTGGATCAGCGAAAATACATGAACAAATTTGATGAAATACAAGCCATGCTTGGCCTCACTGAAAAAGAAAAAGCACAGGTACTTTCCATCAACATGAATAACGACCCCAGACGATTATACAAAGAAGTTTGGATTGGGTTAGGAGGTACTCATTCGGCAGTATATGCTACAGAAGTAAGTCTTGAAGAATATTTAGCATATACGACAGAAGAAACCGAAAAGTTGGAAGTGATGCGACTTGCTGGAGAACTCGATGGAAATGTAGAACAGGCTATCAAACGGATAGTCCTTCAGAAAAAAGAAAACAAATAGTAATCATTTTAAAAATTGAAAACAATGAAAAAGTTAATGTTTATGGTGTATACAGCGTTGCTATTTGCTGTCACACCAACAGCGAAAGCACAATGGGTGGTAACAGATCCTTCTAATTTGGCTCAGGGGATTGTCAATACTGCGAGACAAATTGTACAGACTTCTACCACAGCGACCAATATGATTAACAACTTTAAGGAAGTCCAAAAAGTGTATAATCAGGGAAAAGAATATTATGACAAGCTAAAGGCGGTAAATAATTTGGTGAAAGATGCCCGAAAAGTACAACAGACTGTACTACTTGTTGGAGATGTTTCTGAGATTTATGTAAAGAATTTTGGCAAAATGATGAACGATCCTAATTTCAATGCTCAGGAACTTTCAGCAATTGCTAATGGATACTCCGTCTTATTGAATGAGAGTGTATCACTTCTGAAAGAGCTTAAACAAATTGTAAATGCTTCCACTTTATCCCTGAATGATAAAGAGCGTCTGGATATTATTGACGGTGTGTATAAGGAAGTAAAGGAGTACCACAATCTGGTTCGCTACTTCACCAACAAAAATATTTCAGTCAGCTATCTCAGAGCTAAAAAAGCCAATAACAGTAAAAGAGTATTGGAACTTTATGGAACAGCTGACCAAAAATATTGGTAATCATGGAATTCAGTAACCTTCATGAAGTATTACGCACCCTCTATGATGAGATGATGCCATTGTCAGCTGATATGGCAGCAGTAGCTAAAAGTCTGGCAGGATTAGGCGCATTGTTTTATGTAGCATTAAAAGTCTGGCAGGCACTTAGCAGTGCAGAACCAATAGATGTCTTTCCACTTCTTAGACCTTTTGCTTTGGGACTTTGCATTATGTTTTTCCCAACGATGGTGTTGGGGACACTCAATGCAGTATTGAGTCCTGTGGTTAAAGGGACACATAGTATCTTAGAAAATCAAGTTTTGGATTTGAATGCCTTACAGCAACAGAAAGACCAACTGGAAAGAGAGGCAATGCTTCGCAACCCTGAAACCGCTTATTTGGTTTCAGATGAAGAGTTTGATAAGAAACTTGATGAACTGGGTTGGTCTCCTTCAGATTTGGTTACCATGTCTGGAATGTACATGGAAAGAGAAATGTACGGAGTCAAAAAAGAAATTCGTGATGGTTTTCGGGAGTTTTTGGAAATACTGTTTCAGGCTGCTGCGCTGGTCATTGATACGATACGGACTTTCTTCCTGATAGTCTTATCTATATTAGGCCCGATAGCTTTTGCCATTTCAGTCTGGGATGGATTTCAGTCCACACTGACGCAATGGCTTACCCGATACATCAGTGTATATCTCTGGTTGCCTGTTGCTGATCTTTTTAGTGCGATGTTGTCCAAGATACAATCCTTAATACTACAAAAGGATATCGAAAGTTTATCAGATCCCAATTTTATTCCTGATTCATCCAATACGGTGTATATCATTTTTATGATTATTGGAATCATTGGATATTTTACAATTCCTACCGTAACGGGTTGGATAATTCAGGCTGGGGGAGCAGGTAATTTTATGCGAAATGTAAACCAAACCACTACAAAAACAGGAAATATCGTAGGGGCTGGTACAGGAGCAGTTGCAGGCAATATTGGAGGCAGACTAATGAAGTAATAATATTAAATAGCAGTAAAATGGAATTTAAAACCTTAAGAAATATCGAAAATAGTTTCAGGCAAATCAGATTGTATGCCATTGTATTTGCATTGTTATGTATTGGAGTAACAGGATATGCGGTTTGGCAATCCTACCACTTTGCAGAATTGCAACGCCAGAAAGTGTACGTGTTGGACAACGGCAAATCGTTAATGTTGGCTTTGGCACAGGATGCGTCGGTCAATAGACCCGTTGAAGCCAGAGAACACGTCAGACGTTTTCACGAACTTTTCTTTACTCTGGCACCCGACAAAGATGCTATCGAAAGCAATATGAAAAGAGCCTTTAATCTCGCCGACAAAAGTGCTTTTGATTATTACAAAGACCTGTCTGAAAAAGGATATTACAATCGTATTATTTCAGGAAATGTGCAACAGCGTACAGAAATAGATAGTGTGGTATGCAATTTCGACAACTATCCTTATGCTGTAAGAACTTATGCCAAGCAGTTTATTATTCGATCCAGTAATGTAACCAAGCGTAATCTGGTAACCTCATGCTATCTCGTGAATTCAGTTCGTTCGGATAACAATCCACAAGGTTTTAACATAGAAAAGTTCAATGTAATAGCCAATAATGACATCGAAATTATGGAACGTTAAAAACAGCTAAGATGAAAAAACTACGAGAAAATATGGATACTTGGTTTAATAAGTTAGATATGCAATGGCGTACACTTCCTGTGCAGCAACAGTACAATTATCTTTTATACTGTTTTCTTGGGTATCTGATTCTAACTATAGCTGTTATTCTAAAAGTTTGGTATGATACAGGGAAATCCAATCACAGCCTGGTTATTGAGCATATTGAAAATCCAGTTGTCAAAAAGAAAGAATCAGCTGGATTGTGGCAGGATTCATTGTGAAAAATTATAAAAAATAAAAGACATGAAAGAAAATGAAAATAAAAAAAATACCGTCTTTGTAACAGATGGTACTCAAAATAAAACTTCGGATGTACTATTGGAAAGTAGTCTGAATAAACGCGATAAATTTAAAAAGCCAGTCATCTTTGCGTTGATGGGGATTGTATTTCTGGGATGTATGTATTTGATATTTAAACCATCTGAGAATATCAAAGTGACAGAAGATATAGGTATAAACGATTCGGTTCCTCAAGCTACTGATAACGGTTTGCAGGATGATAAGCAGGAAGCTTATGAAGAGGCCATGTTGGAGCAAAAGAATCTGGAAAAACGTAAATCACTACTGTCTCTTTCTGATTATTGGAAAGAAGACGATAATGATAGTACAACTTTAGTTCTTTCTGAAGATAGGAATGAAGCGTCTAATACTATTGCAGGAAACTCAAATCCTTCTTTAGATAGTTATCGTAATGCACAAAATGCAATAGGTACTTTTTATCAGAATGATAATTCGGAGACATTACAACTGCGTAAACAACTCAATGAGCTAAAAGAACAATTGGCTAAAAAAAGTGAGACACCGATTGATCCCGTGGAAAGCCAATTGGAATTAATGGAGAAATCCTATCAGATGGCGGCAAAATACCTTCCAACTAATGCGGTTTCAGGGGAACAGCAAAAAGAACAAAAAATAGTACTTTCTGGTTCATCAAACCAAAAAGAAACTTTTGTTGCGGTTACTCCAGCTCATAAAAATGTAGTTTCTTCTTTATATAGAGTACCCACGGATAGCACATTTATAGCTAATTGGAGTAAAAATCACAACAGTGTATTTTATATGATTGGGAAAACCGAGCAACAAATACAACCTAAAAATAGTATCCGTGCAGTTGTGCAACAAACACAGTTGCTAACGGAGGAGAGTAGTGTACGTTTGCGTTTACTAGAACCTGCCAAAATAGGAAATCATATTATTCCTCAAGGAACAGTATTGACTGCAAATTCAAAATTTCAACAAGGACGTCTCCAAATGAAAATTACGTCAATAGAACAGCAAGGTAATATTATTCCGGTTACTATTATAGTGTATGGACTGGATGGACAAGAAGGTTTGTTTGTGCCTTATTCTCCCGAAATGAGTGCTTTCAAAGAAATGGCTGCTAATATGGGACAGACTTCAGGAAGCAGTATTATGATGACAAATTCTGCCGGACAACAAATAGCAGGAGATTTGAGTCGTGGGTTGGTACAAGGTGTTTCGGGATATTTTTCTAAAAAAATGAGAACTCCAAAAGTAACACTCAAAGCAGGACATCAAGTATTTCTTGTTTCTAAAAAATAAATATTCAATTCTTTAAACTTTATGCAAGATGAAAACAACAATGAAAAACATACTAATAGTTTTAGCCTTAGTATTAGGTTATGCTACGCCATTTCAGGCACAACAGACTGTTCATAATATCACAAAGCTGGACTTGGGAAAAATAGAACCGTATAAGATAGAAGTAACTTACAGTAAAACTTCGCACTTGATATTTCCTGCTGCTATCCGCTACGTGGATTTGGGAAGTGATTATCTGGTTGCAGCCAAGGCGGAAGATGCAGAAAATGTATTACGAGTAAAGGCAGCTGTTCGTGATTTTGATGAAGAAACTAACTTTTCGGTAATTACCGAAGATGGACGTTTTTATAATTTCAATGTGCTTTTCAACTCTTTTCCAGTTACTATGAATTATAATCTTTTGGAAATGCAAAAGGGGATAAGTAGGGAGAACGGTAATGATGTTCTTTTTGAGGAATTAGGAAAAAATGCTCCATCATTAGTAGGTGAATTAATGGAAACGATTTATGAAAAAGACAAACAATTCATAAAAAATATTAAGATTAAAAGTTTTGGGATTCAATTTTTATTAAAAGGAATCTATATCCACAACGATAAATTCTATTTCAATACCGAGGTTCGTAATCTTACCAATGTGCCGTTCCGAATTGATTTTATTGATTTCAAAGTAGTAGATAAAAAGCTGGCTAAACGTACTGTAATACAAGAAAGAATGTTAACTCCATTGCGAATATATAAACCGCTGGATGAAATTATAGGTAATACAATAGAGCGAAATGTATTTCTGTTGGATCTATTTACTATTGCCAATGACAAAGTACTCCTTATAGAAATTTTCGAAAAAAACGGTGGCAGACATCAGGTATTAGAAATTGAAAATTCTGATTTGGTTAAAGCAAAGCTTATCAAGGATATGAAGTTAAAGATTAATTGATTTTAATAGAAAACATAAAAGGGGCTGTTTCACCATTTGGTGAGGCAGCCTCTTGCTATTTGTTGAATATATTTATTTCTTAACCTTTTAAAAACAATAAGTTATAGCTAAGAAACGTTTTTTAAAATTAAAAGAGTGAAATATAAACGTACTCATTATGAATCCAACATTGTTTTTAAGCATCTTAGCTTTGTTAAGTGGTTTTGGTCTTCGTTACTGGATTAACAGAAGAAAATTTTATCGAAGAAGCCCAATGGGAGCAGAAGGTTTTTCGAGTTATGAAAAATCAGTATTGATTTCTTTTCTGGAGCGTACCGGAAAATGGATTGCTTTTATTCTGATTGTTTTTGGACTTTTGTTCTTCTGGAGTTATTCAAGACAAAAGAAAGAAAAAGAAGAAGTGGTTTTAATTGAAAAGCAAAATCCAAAATAATCAAGCGGCATTCTTTTGCTTCTTTTCTTTGGCCGCTGATGTAGAAAGAAAAGAAGTTAAACCAAACCAATAAAGAGGATAATGAATATTCTCATGCAAAACCCGCAAGCTTTTTGGTAAAGTGGGAGTATTCACATTTTACCAAAGTGCTTGTACCTTTCTTCTGCAAAAAGACTTTCCTGACCATAGAAGGGAGTGTCTTTTTACTTTCCTGTCCTGAAAGAATGATATACAAAAAGATCTTCATAAAGAACACACTAACGTACCAAACGTGATTACAGTATCTCTTTAAAGCTTTAAAATTATTAGATAAATAGAGCTGAGTTTATAATGATTTTAGTTCTGTCAAATTATACTCCGAATCAGATTTACTTTCAAAATTTAATTAAAAAAAGAACATATAAACAAAAAAAAACAGTAGTAAACATGAGCTTACTACTGTCTAAAAATGATACTTTTTTCTTTATTAATCCTGTATCTATTTTTCAGAACTAGACATATTAATCATATCCAATGTTTTGATCGTATAGTTCTGGAGCAGCTAGAATTTCTTGTAACGGAATAGGATATATTAATGAGTTTTTGTTTATAGTGCCTAAATCATTTGAAGTATCTTCTAAATCTTTCCAAGCATTCATAATAGTTAAAGCATTACCGGATCTGATTAAGTCAAACCATCTGGTTCCTTCAGAGAAAAATTCTTTCCTTCTTTCATCAAATAATTGGCTTAAAGTTATATTTGAAGCATCTCTTGCTAAACCGGCGCGTTCTCTCACGTCGTTAACAATATCGTCAACATCGGCCTGAGTGCCACCTCCCCCATGAAGAGTACATTCAGCCATTAACATCAGTACATCTGTATATCTCATAACCATGAAATCTACACCCCAGTCTTCTCGACCAGCTGTTCCATATCTACTTGGGTCAATGTATTTCTTAAAAACGGGATAGTTGTGTATGCCTACATAAGTGCCTGAAGGAACAGTATAGGTGTCAGCAATTCCAAATATTGCTCTTTCATCATTACTACTAAACATAGCTCTAAATCCTTCAGATATAGGTCTTCCTTCTAAAGACCCTTGTTGAGATAAATTTAAAGATGCAAAATAAGGTTCGTAACCTACTTCTACCATAAAATTTCCACCAGCATTGTTTCCTGTACTTTGTGTATAAGGGATAGTTAATACATTTTCTTTGTTTGAATTACCTTCTGTTCTGAATATAGGGCTATAGGTTGGTGAAAAAATAAACAAACCACTCGTTTTTATGTCATTCAATTGTTGATATGCTTTGTCCCATTCGTTAAGCCCCAAAGTAGCTCCGTCTATATCATAAGTAGAACTAGAACGAGTCATGTAAACTAGAGCAAGTAATCCTTTTGCTCCATAGGTAGTTACTCTACCGAAATTTGCATTATCATAGGATGGTGGAAGATTAGGAATAGCTGCTAATAAGTCTGATAAAATTAAATCATAAACTTCAGTAACTGGAGCTCTTTCATAAGTACGTGCTTCCTGAGGGCTTACTGTTTTGTCTATCAAAGGTACTCTACCAAACCATCTAACCAAATCAAAATAACAGAATGCTCTAAGAAAACGAGCTTCGGCTATCATAGTACTCTTGTCTAATGGGTTAGTAAAAATTACATCTCCTTTTTCTGCTATTTTCTCTAGTAATTGATTGGCTTTGTAAATAGCATTGTAGTTACTATTATATGCTTCTCTAATGAATGAATTTGAACTAATTCCAGTTGAAAAGTTATTGATTCCTTCCCATTCTCTTGAAGCTTGAGTGGTTGCTAAGAAATTATCGGATCTTGTTTCACTCAAATTTAAGATTCTATTGGCATAGCCATAAGTTCCTGATCCATGAAAAGCTACCGCATAAGTGGCATTTCTGGCCTGAATAAATTCGCCTGATGTAGAATAAAAATTCTCTATAGTTCCTGTAGATAAAGGGATTTGATTCAGTTCATCATCGCAAGAAACCAGAGTAAATAATGCAAAGATATTTACTGCTATATATATATACTTCTTCATTTTATTTTAATTAAAATTAATATTTAGTCCTAAAACTAATGATTTAGCCATTGGTGCTCCACCGTAATCTACAGGAACAGAAAAGTTTGAATCGTTACTTCCTGCATTGTTTACCGCCTCAGGATTGTAGCCTACTTTATACTTATCCCAATAAAACCAGTTCTCAGCACTCACATATAGTCTGGCATTATCAATTCTTGAAACGGATTTTACTAATTTGCTAAGATTGTACCCCAGAGTTATATTTCTGATACTGATATAATCAGATTTGTATAACCAGTCAGTATTAGGTTGGAATCCAAAGTTCGTTTTCCAGTTTCCTCTTACAGCAGGATCTAAATCAATTGTGTTTTCGCCATAAGACATCCCTGTACGATCTATAGCTCTACCTATTAATCCATATACATAACCTCCGTTTTGACCTTGAACTAAAATATTCAAATCAAAGTCTTTGTATTTAAAATTATTGGTTATTCCCCATGTGTATTTTGGAGTAGGATTACCAACATCAACTCTATCGTCTGCATTAATCTTTTTGTCTCCATTTTGATCTATATACCTTGGGTCTCCAAGTACTAATGGATTTCCTCCAAAAGTAGTTCCTCCATTATCAATATCAGCCTGAGTAATAACACCATCTTGAACAACAGTAAAAATAGTATACATTGGTTTTCCTACTTCTAATTTTATAAAAGGAGTTCCACTATGTCCTGATGTAATTTCTATTTTATCTTGATTAGGTCCTAAAGCCAAAACTTTGTTTTCATTAAAACTTATATTCGCTGAAGTTCTCCATTGGAAATCTTTAGAAGCAATATTTATAGTATTCAATTCAAATTCCCATCCTTGATTTTGAACTTTTCCAATATTAGAAAGATAGCTGGTAAACCCAGATGCTGCCGGAACGGGTACCTGCATTAGCAATTCACTATTTTTCTTTCTGTAATAATCAAAGGTTCCTGAAATTCTATTTTTTAGTATGGCAAAATCAACTCCAACACCAATACTCTGGGATTCTTCCCAATGTAACTCAGGATTAGGAATAGAAGTATTTCCTTGACCTAAACCTGTTCCACCTCCTAGTGCATAATTAAAAGGTCCTAGTTTTGAAAATTGATCATAATTACCAATGTTGTTACTTCCGTTGATACCACCACTTGCTCTAAGTTTTAAATCGGTTAGCCAATCTACTTCTTTAACAAAGTTCTCTTCTTTTATTCTCCATCCTAATGACAAGGAAGGAAATAAGCCCCATTGCCTATCAGAGCCGAATCTTGAAGAACCGTCACGTCTGATACTGGCTGATAGCAAGTATTTCTCTTTATAATCGTATTGAACTCTTCCAAAATAAGAAAGTAGAGTATTCTTTTCTGAATTGGTAGAGCCTGTCGATCCGTTAGGTAAAGTTTCAATAGTAGGACTAGTATATAAGTTTCCAGAAGTAAGTGAAGATCTGGTAATTTGATTTGCACTGAAAGATTGCCCAATGAGGAAATTAAGATTATGATCCTTAATTGATTTAGTATAATTTAAGGTATTTTCATTAACAATATTTTGCCTTCTATAGGTGCTATAAGCCCCACGAATACTTAATAGAACATCGTTTGGAATATAACTTTCAGTCGTATTATCTGAATTATCAAAATTAATACTACTCTTAATACTTAATCCATCAATTATTTTATAATCAACAAAGGATGAGATAAGGTTTCTAAACATTGCATTTTTTCCTTTTCTAGCCAAATTGCTAAGCATATCAGTTGAACTGCCTCCCCAAGCGTATCTTGTGGTATATTTTTCTCCAGCACTATTTGCAGCACTTTCAAATACAGGAGTAGTAGATAGTACTCTGTGTAAGGTATTGTCTTTTCCTTCAACTCCGGGATCGTTTTTTATAGAATATGATGGAGCTATATTGATTCCTATTTTAACATTCTCTGATAATTTCAGTTCAACATTAGCTCTTGCAGAAAATAGTTCATAATCAGTTCCAATAATGTATCCTTTATTTTTTTGATAACTTCCAGATACATAATAATTTACGGCTTCTGTAGCTCCAGAAGCAGACAATTGGTAATTATTAAATTCCCCAGTTCGGAAAATTCGATCTTGCCAATCTACAAAATCCAATCCCGGATGTCCTGGAATATCCCATCTAGGGTCGTACATGTAACGAATATCAAAAGCCCCAGTAGCAATATCAGGATTTCTATTTAAATTGTATAAATCTCTTCGCTCATCAATTGTCTGCGAAGCTGTAGCACCTGGTATACCCGATGTAACCCATTGATTGTCGATGACTGTTTTTGCTCTTTTAATCCATTGTTCACCATCTAATACATCTACTCTTTTTCCCTCCTTAGATAATCCAGAATAGGTATTGAAAGTGAATTTAGGCTTCCCAGTTTTACCTCTCTTAGTAGTAATCAAGACCACTCCATTGGCTGCTCTAGATCCATAAATAGCTGCAGCCGCAGCATCTTTCAAAACCTCAATAGAAGCAATATCGTTAGGATTCATATTGTCTAAAGGACTTCCGTTTGCAAAATTTCCGTTGCTATTAGAGCCTTCTGTGGTAATTGGGAATCCATCAATAACATATAAAGGT
Organism: Flavobacterium daejeonense DSM 17708; assembly: GCF_000425425.1. Classification (GTDB taxonomy): domain Bacteria; phylum Bacteroidota; class Bacteroidia; order Flavobacteriales; family Flavobacteriaceae; genus Flavobacterium; species Flavobacterium daejeonense. The sequence continues at coordinate 34,843 of NZ_AUDK01000006.1, read as the reverse complement.
TCATTTCCTGCGGAAATTGATCCAGTACCTCTGATGTTGATGCTAAAAGGCTGACCTGGTAAACCTGATGTTTGTTTTACCCTTACCCCAGATATTTGACCAACCATCCCTTGGTCAACTCTAGATATTGGTCTTTCCACAAAATTCTCAGTTTTTATAGAAGACAACGAACCTGTGGTTAATTTTTTCTTTTGAGTTCCATAACCAATTACTACCACTTCATTTAATTCTGATTGAGCTGGTACTAAAGAAATGTTGTAAGTGTTTAATTCTGTTACTTTTTGTTCAATGGTCTTGTAACCTACATAAGTAAAAATCATCGTATCGCCAGGTTTTGCCGATATTGAATAATTTCCATCCATGTCTGTCGTACTTCCCTTAGTAGTCCCTTTAATTACTAAAGAGACACCAGGAACAGGAAATCCTGATTCGTCAATAATCTTCCCTTTGACTAATTTTTCTTGAGCATAAGATGTAGTGCTAAGAAAAGCAACTAATATAAAACTCAACAAATAAAAAATTTTGTTTTTCATAAATTATAATTTAAGTTGTATAAAATATATTTGAACAATTAAAAAAACATCTGTTTTTTTTAATCATTTTAAATACATTACATTCATTTTGGTTAATATTTTCTAATTCAGTCGATTAAATTCAATAAAATGGTTTTTATTGTAGAATTTATAAATATGGTTTTTGCTTAAATTTGTTTTATAATTAAACCTTTTAAACTTTGAAAACACCGAAAAATTTTTTCAAGTGAAATTCATTTCATTCAATTTTATCTTTCATACATCGCCAAACTTTTCTATTGCATTGATTAAGGAGGAATTAATATCATTACAATATTTTGTGACAATGCAATATCTTTTATAGATAGAAAAATAGCATTGTCGATTAGCAGAAATTTAAATTTCTCTGACATATACTTACTGAAATATTCTAAATATTTAATGACTATTTTTTTGCTAACATAATTAGTATTCAAAAGGAAACTTTGAATTGTTAATACTGTATTTTTTTTCATAACCATCCATATAAATAACTACAGTTGTGCTCACAATAAGCATGATAACTTTTGTGAAACAACGGATCCAATTGATAAGTATTTTCAAAACGATTTTTAAGCGGATTTTTACAATATTTGACCGCTATCACTGATTTGCTTCTAGGTCAAACTATTTGGTTTTGAACAATTCAATCTTAAACTCTCCTACAAAAGGTTCTCCTGTATCTGTTTGAAGTTGTGGTATGGAGTCATCAGCTTTGCGCCCTTTTTCTGGTCTTCCTAAAACACCTGATAAAATATATACTGTTTCGGGTTTAACAGTATCATGTTCCATATAGCCTAAATTCGAAATGCGTACGCTACCAATTGTACCACTTTGTTCTAGCCAACGCATCGCCTTGGTTCCGGAAGTTTCTACATCTGTATTATGTCCTCCCCATACTCCTAAGATTGGAGCAGACTGCTTGTTAGGATAAGCGTCGTATGGCCCAAGTCCAAACCAATGCAAATTGTTTAGTTCTGGCACAGCATCGGCTGCCATTCCAACAATTGGAAGACAGGGCACCGTTACCTTGGTTTGAATTTGATAATGAACATCTAATTTCCCATCAGATCCAATTGAATAACTATAGATAATAGTGAATTGATTTTCAGTATCAATAAAATATTTTACAGTTGTACTTATAACGACGTTCGATTGGCTTTCTTCAATATTCCAAGCTATTACTGATTGGGTATAGCGATTTAGATCGGCTGCTTCACTAGTTTCTTTTTTACCGACTACCATAAGTTCGCTTCTATCCAATTTGCGCCATATTATAGGTCTCAAATCGTTAATTAGTACTTTGTCCTGAAAACTTGCTGAGATTAACTGACCCGTTTTAGGATTAAAAATGTAACAAGCTTCTCCAGCAAGAATCTTAACTGTTTCTCCTTTTATAACAGACAATTTCCCTTCAGAAATACTTTTTGGTAAAGACTCTAATCTTGGACAAAGTTCAACTGCTTTACGGTTTATCTCCATCCCTTCTGCATTGATAAAAATAAACCAAGCATAATATGTTTTTCCCTCGCCAATAGAAGTCAGTTTCTCTAATGGCAATTTAAAAATTGATTCAGCATGTGGTTGCCCCTCGATTATACCAGAACCTGAATCCAGTTCTTTTTCATCTTCTCGAATAGACCAAGCAATTTTTATGTTATGTAAATTCGTGAAGTCAAAATCATTTTGAATAGGAATATTTACCGAAGTCTCACTTGGAGTAAAGAATACCTTATTCATAGCAGGATAAACTTGAGCATAAACCGCTTTTGTTTCCCAATAGTCACGTGTGAAATTACGGTAGGAATCTACAATTCCATCCCAACCCGCTTCATCAATCCGAAGATAATCATTACCATCACTCAACTTTGATAACTTATCTTTAGTTCTCAAAACGGGTGTTTTAATTCCTTGGTCGGCCCACATCCAAATTGCAGCTCCAGCTCCAGAGGGATGTTTGGTCAATGCTTTCCAGCGAGCTTCTAAACCACCAAATCCATCAATACCAAAGGCATGTGTGTATTCGGTAGAAATGATTGGACGATTTGATCTGCTAGCCAATTGGTCATATTCCTGTGGTTTCCAATAATGAGGTGCTAAAATATCAACTTCTGTAGGAAGCCATTCTTCCGCACGCCAAGGCAATAAAATAGGACGAGTGTTATCTAGATTTTTAATTAATTTTATCGAAGCCATGTGCAATGTAGTCAATGCATCCTCATTTCCTATAGACCAATAAATAACAGAAGGTCTATTGATATCACGAACTACTGTTTCATACGAACTTTGTAATACCTCTGCTGAAAAAGAAGAATCATACATTAGTTCTGCTGCACCACCGAGTGAGACCTCTTCACCAACATACATACCTAATTCATCACATAATTCTATAAATCCTTGTGCATGGGCATAATGAGCCATACGAATATAATTAATATTTGCAGCTTTCATTAGTTTGATATCTTGCAACCAGTGTTCACGCGTGGTCGCTCTACCTACATCTGGGTGTTCGTCATGTCTATTCACACCACGAAGCTTGACCGCTTGTCCATTAATCCTGAAAACACCACCATCGGTCGAAATTTCACGAAATCCAACACCTTCAGTACGAGAATGTACTATCCTATTTTTCTCAATAAGATCAATACGAAGATTATACAAATAAGGAGTTTCAGCCGTCCAGTGTTGGGGACTTTTCACACGCATAGTTATCAGAACTTCTCTATTTGTTGCCGTATGAGCTGGTACTGAAATTTCTTGAGAACCTAATTCTTTTCCCTCATTTGTAGTTAATGTAGCTCGAAGACTATAAGGCTCCCCTGGACTTGGGTAATTTCCGGGTAGTGTTTCCTTATTTCTATCACCCACCATTGTGCTTATCTTCAAATCAGCATCTTGAAATAACTCATCAAAATCTGTCTTTACAACAACATTATCTAACCATCTACTTTTGGGTGTAGCCTCAAGAATGACATCACGATATATACCTCCTAAAGTCCAATCGTCATAAACATCAAATTTATAATTTTGATTAACTTGACGAACTCGAACAGCAAGTAGATTAGATTCTCCTATTTTAATTTTGTCAGTAACACTAAAGGCAAACGAAGTATATCCTCCGTGGTGTGTGCCAATCAAATTTCCATTGAGCCAAACTTCTGCTGATGACCACACTCCACCAAAATGAAGCTGTATGTTCTTTTCCTTCCAATTAACGGGCACTTTGAAATCGAGCAAGTAGAATCCTTCACTGGCTTTATCGCCTTCGAATCCACGATACACAGGTTCTTCGTAACCAAGAACTGCCCAGTTTGATGGCACAGGAGTTGGCTTAAAATTACTGGCATCAAATTTATTACTATAAAATTTTGATAATTGATTAGCCTCTTTCTCCGTTTTTGCCAGCGCAAAACGCCAAGTCCCTTTCAAATTAATTTGCTCTTGAGCTAAAATTTGGGAACTTATTAATAGCCATATAACTGCTAGAAATGCACGTAAGTTCATAATTAAAATTGGTTATGTTGATAGGGCATCAAAACTAACCGAATTTAACCTAAAGACTGATTTATGAACTTAACCAAACTTTATCCAAAACTATGGACAAACTAAAAAACGCTTAAAATCAGTATTTTACAAACAAATAAAATCTAATTAATTTTAACTAGAAATGATATAGTTTTTTTCCTTCTAAAGATTTTAAGCTACATTTTTTGATGTATCCGTTACCTTTAAATTCAACAAATACACCTCTTATATCTCCAATGGACTGTTTATAAATGCCTTGAAAAAATAAAGTACCGTTTACAAACAAACTTAATTTTTTATTTCTATTAATCAGTTTTATATTATTCCATTTATCTAAATCAAGAACAAATTTTGATAAATCGTTTTGTGTCCCTGTAAAAATCTGTTCACTAATAACATTTAATACTCTTGAACTGCATCCCGAATTCACAAAATTAAAACGAATCATATTGTCAATACCAGAAATTTGAAATTGCATACTATTGCAATAAATTCCTTTTTCTTCTTTTGCTGTTTTAAAAGTAGTTTCAAAAATAAAATTATCCGAATGATGATTTATTGGAGTAAAATTACAAAGTCTTGTATAATGATTTTTTAAAGTATCCAATCCCACCTTTTGCAGTTGATTATTGGAAGCATAAAAAAGGCTATCCTTACTATTTTTTAAAGCAGGAAAAGCATAATAACTATTAGGTATATCTCCTTGCCTTAAAAACCTTATTCCCAGCCATTTGTTTGAAGGAACATATACGGTAGTTCTTGCAAGAATACTATCAGTACTTTTGAAATTAACTTTAAAAACCGCTGGAAATAAATAAACATGAGATATTTTTGTTTGATAAGGATCCAAATAAATTAGAGGTGATTTATCTCCAAAATCCATAAAAATACTGTCCTCAGATTTTGGTAATTGTAAATCAAAAAAAACGGTCTTGGGCAAGAGACCTTCTGCATTGGAAACTGTAATTTTTCCTAAATTGTTATTCCCATTTTTAGTGAAAATATATAAACCAAATAAAACTATCGAAACAATTAAAACACTCCACACAAAACGAGAGTTCACAATAGGATAAATATTACTGATAATTGTGGATTCTGAATTAATTAACTCATCATCTGACGGAAGATAGCCACTATATTTTTTAAGAGCATCAATTGTAGCTTGCTGTGGTAAATAATAATCGTCTACAGAAATTTTTCCAAAAATTCGCTTAAGCGTATTAGTGCTTATATTGATTTTAGTCTCATTTTGAATTTCACGACTAAAATCATTAAAATCACTATGTTTCCATGCGTATGATGCTCCACGATTAAAACGGGTTTCGCAACTTTTAACAATATTCTTAAGCTCAACTTTTTTATCCATAACACAAATATATAGAAAAATAAATGTTAAAGTAAAACAGATGAATAATTACGATAATTGGTGTTTTCTTTTCATAACAATCTATTTTGTGTATTGTTATTTCAGGACGAGACATACGCTGACTGGTATTACTAAATCAGTATTAATACCCAAAATAAATAGATAAAAGCTTTTATACAAATGGTATAAATAATAAAGCGACGTTCTTTTGCTTCTTTTCTTTGGTCGCTTATGTGGAAAGAAAAGAAGTCGGACAAAATAAATAATGAGGATAGTGTATATCCTCACGCATAATTTTAGAAGCTTTTTGGTGAAATGGGAGGATTCACATTTTGACAAAGTGCTTGCACCTTTTTTTCTGCAAAAAGACTTTCCTGACCATCGGAAAGGAGTGTCTTTTTGCAGCCCGCCCCAATAACTATCGGAGTTGGGTTAGCCAACTGGAATGGGCTGTGACCTAAAGTCTTTCAAATTGAGAAAAAAACCTCTGTATTGCGTTAGTCCGTTGCGAAACAAACCCCATAAAAGAGAACTTCCCATTTGTGCTAGTGCGGAATTGATATATAAATCTTGTTTTTCTAATGCTTCTGCAAGGGAACAACTTGGAGTGTCATCTGTAATTTCGGACTGTTTCAGCAGTTCGGGAAATTCTTCGGTTACAAATGGTAAGTTAGCAACGGTTTCGTATTTCTCTGAATTGGGTTGTTTAATAGTACCTATAGACGATAGTATAACTTGTCCTGTGTGTTGGCTATTGCCAAAGTCCATCCAATAACGAGGACGATTAGCATAAGCTCTACTGTTATTAAGTTGTTTCAAAATATCAGCAATTTCAAAACGAGCTTTCACGCTATCCACACAGCTAATAAAAATAGTTGCTCCCGCATTTTCGGGTAATCTATCCAAACTGTCTTTTTCAAATTTTATGGTTTCCGCTTTCCAGTTTGTACCCGACCAACGGTTGGCACGGTTTATCAGTGCTACCGATTTGTATAATCCTGTTTCAGAATCTGCAAATCGTTGTCTGCCCAAATTGGCTTCCGTTATAGTATCATCATCCCAAAGACAAACGTTTAAACCTGCATGACCTAATGCAATAAGGCTATGATTCATTTCCATAAGGCAAGTCAATACTTTTGAACCTGTGCCACCTGCACCGATAAGATTTACCCCTATTGGGTTTGTGGGATTTATTAAATAGTTATCCGTAAAATGGACTTTTGTTTTTTCGATATTCATGACAATACATCTTTTAAGGTTTTACCATTCTTTTTTAATACTTCTTTTGGAAAAGTGTTGTTTGTATTGACAAGGCTTTCCCAAAGTATTACACAGTTTCCGTTTATCGGATTATAGTCCTGCATTAAGTGACTGAAATAGCTGTTGAAGAAATAACTTTCCCATGCAATTGTAAACTCTTCTAATGAAGCAATTTTCTTAATTTGAACATCTACCGTTCCCATACAAACATTACCATTTTCATATACATTAAAAAAAGGAGCATTGTACAATTTTGTATTTTCGTTTGGTCTGCGGCTGCTTCCCAAAGCAAAAACAGAAAGACTATTTTTGTTGGCAATCCATAACATAGGAGGGACATTTGCCTTGCCATTTGGAATACCTAGATTTTCTGTAAAACACAGTTCTCTTTGCATGGCTTTGGTAAACCAAATTACCTTATTTTGATTAAGGTTAATATGTAAAATAGCATTGCTAATTATTCCGTCTGATTTTAAACAAGGTTCTTTTTCTTCTTTGGCTGTCTTTAATGTTTTTACCAGTTGGTTTGCTTCTCTTACAGTCAAGGGATGGGCATTAATAGGATTTCCATTTTTATCCATATCAAAAGATTCTACATAGGTGTCTGAATTCATTCCTTTAGTCTGGTAGAATACTAATGCTAATTTAGGATGGTATAGCGTTCCAAAATTTTCTGTAATGTCTTTCATCACTATTGTTTTAAAAATTGTTTAATAGGTAAATTAATTCTCCGATAAGGGCAAACAATCTATTCTCAAAATCAAGATTGTTTGCTGTGATGTCACTTCCATCGAAACGCTTAACGATACTAGGCTCTTCAATTTGTCCGTATTCTTGTAATTCGTTATTTACGCATTGAATAATATTTTCATTTAGCCAACCTTTTCCATCAGCATAAAAAGATATGTAGTAATCCATTGTTAAAATGTTATCTGTTTCTTCTTCGTTTTCGTCTGCTTCATCGCTGGGTCTTGCATTTCGAAATACATTTTCATTTGGATATTGTTCTAAAAGGATATAGGTTTCTTGAGCTAATTTTAAACAATCCTGTTCAAAAATGTTCGTACATTTAAAGTGGTTCAATCGTTTTTTGAAAAAAGTTAAATTGGCAGTATTGAAGATTTTTTGTTCCATTTTGTCACCAATACATTCCGCTTGTTCGAATTCACTCAAATAAATGGATGTTTCATCGGAATCATCATCAGTTAGTTGCCATTCTTTTAACATCTCGTATTGATAATACAGAAAACTATTTTCCTGTCTGTAATAAGGGATGTTAACACTATGATAGAGATAACTACAAACTGATAATAAAAGCTGTGCACTGTATTTTTGTTTTCTGTTTTTCAGTAATCTGTACAGCGGTACTACAGGAATATAATATAGTGTAGAGTTAGTATTGTATCGTTCTTCACTTGTAAAAAAGGTTTTTTTACTATCCTTTACGAGTTTGATTTCTTCCCAATCCTTAACTTTATCTTTTAGTTTTTCTTTGGTGTCCCATAAAGCCAAAGCGATATTATATGGAAAACCAAAAGAATGGGTATGTATGGGGTTAATGTTATAATGCGTTGCAAGTTGGGAAAGAGATTGGTAAAAATCTCTTTCCGTTTTTGCTGTTTTCTTACAAGCCTTTACCGTTTTCGTTTCTGCCAAAACTGGCAGGAATGAAGTTCTTAAAAAACCATTGGCAACATTGGTACTGGTACGGACTGTTGTTTGTCCTTGCGAATTTCGTTTGCGTCCTTTGTTCGTTTCATCCAGTTTGCGAACTCTCCTAATTGGCGGTGTAATTGCTTTTGTTTGGATTCTTTGGGTAGCTGTATCGTACCTGCTATGATATATGATTGCATAAGTCATGTTTTATTGTTTTAGGTTTAACCTTTCGTACCTATAGCACTTTCAAAGCGGTATTGTACTGTATCATCCTTTATTGTAGGTGCGCCAATTTTTGCGGTTGTAAGTATGGGATAAGTATTGGAATAAAAATTTAATACCGCTTGTACACTCCATTTTGGTTCGGGATCTGTGAGTTTGATTTCTTGTCCTTTATCGTTAAACAGAAATACTCTTTCTAATTGCGTGGCTAATAACATAATGATTCAATTTAGATTAAACATTTTCTTGCTCTGCTGCGAAAAGACTAGGCGAAGCGAATTTATCGGACAGTTCCTTTTTACGTTTGTGTATTGCTTCGGCATATTCAGGATAATCGTTAGGATTAGGTACTTTCATCCAGGCATCACGGGGTTTGCCATCGTTGTCCAATTCATCAGCCTTTGCCATAGCTTCTTTGTATTTCTTTTCTTTTTCGTCCTTCGCTTTTTTCTCCTTATCGGTTTTTTCTTTTTCCATTGCCGATTGCTTTTGGGCGTTTTCCAATTGCTTCATGTATGCTTCCATGTTGACCATTAAACCCGAGGCAGTTTGTAAGGGTACTGCAATACTTTCAAAAAATCCCTCGTCTAGTTCTTCTGCTGTCCCTCTAAGATTAAGAGGGGGGATTAGTTGTTTGGCATTGTCTCCACATTGTTCGTTTTGGATTAGAATAGAAACAACCAGTTTGTTTTCTGCACCTCTTGATATGGTTAGCTGTAAATTGCCTGTGATTTCTAATTGTGCTATCTGATTGAAAAAATTAGTGTTCATCTCTTAAATTTTTAAAGTGTTATTTAATCCGTTTTTAATTGCCGTTAATTTTTCGTACATATCCATCCAATAGGCTTTTTGTCTTTCATTGAAATCTGAAAAATCGTTACCCTCCTGTTGATAGTCTTTGTATTCTGCCGTTATTTTGATGGCTTCATCAAGGTCGGATACCTCAATAGTGCAACCGTTCAAATCAATTACTTCCATTCATCAAAAAATTTATGTTGATAGCGTTCGCACCAATTTTTGCAAATGAACTACACAGTTCAAATGCTTTTTGTGACTTTATTTGTGCTGTACCCCCTAATACAATGGATTGTAGTTTGGCTTCATCATCCTTATAATTGCGTACATTTTGGTAGTAGCCAGTCACAGCGTTATAAGCCCCAAATAAAGTTCCTTTTGTGGTTTCCATTTGTTGGGTCTCATTAGTCATAGCATAAGCAAAAGCACTTTCAACAGTATTTTTGAACACGGTGGAGATTTCGTCATTATTCCCCTTTTTGATATGCTCTAGGGTTTCTTTATTGGGACAAAGTGCCAACTGTATCAATTTTTCTACCTCCTTATCACTTACTTTTACTTTCGCCCAGTCATTGAAGATGTTTTCCAATTGATTGCTAAATTCGTTTGCCAATCCCATTACTTTGTGGGCATTGTCCAAACGTTGTTTAGCTCCCGAAGTATGGCGGATGCGTACCACGTTACTCATATTGCGAAGTGAAGCATTAAGCGTATTTTGGCAAACAATTCGAACAGGGGTAAAAGCTGCGGTAATACTTCCGCTACCATCGTGCGAAGTGGTAAGGAAAATATATTTTTCTGTTACGTCATTCCCATTACCCACACGGATATAATCAGGTAGTTTTGCAGTTATGAAAATGCGTTCTCCATTACCTAAAGCTCCTGCGGTCTCGTATAAGATTCCGTCAGTACCTCCTACGATAGCATCAAAAAAACTAAAAGCCTCCCGATTTTGTACAATATGGTAGTCTTTACCTACTACACCCAAAACGGTGTTGTTATCAGTGCGCATAGTAGCAAAATAATTAGGTACGTTTAGTTCGTTGTCTCTAATTTCTATGTTGTTTGTGTTTTCAATGATATTGGAGCCTTTTGTGTATAGCGGACTTTTGATTACCTCATAATCCAGTCCTGCATGTTGGATTGCTTCTGCACTTGTGGGATAATCTTGTACAATTTGTCCTAAACCGTGCCATGCTTTTTCCTGAACGCTTAAAAAAGAATAACGTCCAGTTCTTTCGTTGAAATTTAAATTATGTGCCATGATATTGAGATTTTAAAATTTGAAAAAAAATAAATGAATTGTGTTAGAATGGTAAATCGTCTCCATCTTCCTGATTTGGAGTTTTAGTTTTCTGTTCGTTGGTGCTTGTCTGAGCGATTTCTGTTTTTTTACCGCCTCCGTGCAATTTGATAGTTGAGGTATGGAAGTTTAAACTTGCTCTTAATTCTCCGTTACTAGCTGTCCACGGTCTTGTGCTAACTCTACCTGTAAGCTCTACCAAAGTGCCTTTGGTTAGCATCTTTACTACGTTTGGGCTTATCCAGTAAGAGCAATCGAAATAGGTAGTTTGCTCTATGCGTTCGCCCTGTTTGTTGCGATAGCTGTCATTTGTAGCTACTGAAAAGTTGACTACTTGTTTTTCCTTTGACGTTGTGCGTACCTCTGCATCCCTTGTCAGTCTTCCGATGATGTTCATAATCTTTACTTTTTAGAGTTAAATTTTATTTTATTTATTCGGCAATGAGAGGAGGAGCTGTTTCGTTTCACTCTATTACCATTTCTAATGCTTTTGTTTTCCATTATTGACATTTTTTTTATTCGTCTAAAGAGCCGGAGTATGCTTTGTTTCGTTTCAGGAGCATAAAAGGTTAGTGTTTAGTAGGAGCAAGGTTTTGTCAAATAAATACGACCCGAATGGGTGGAGATTTTTTGACAAACCCGTAGGGCATGACCTTGCTTCTGCGTTAAGAACACTAGAATACCTTTGCTCTTGAAATGGGACAAAACAGCATACTGGCTCTTGAATTAAAAAAGCAGTGGAAGTGATTAAAAAGGCATTGAGTAAATGGTTCAATGTGATTTGAAAAAATCAATTAATGAGATAGAATTTCTAAAAACGTTAAGTGTCATTATTTTCTAAATATATGGCTATGAAAGCCCTATAAAAGGATCTTGAAAAATACTGTTTGGGTGAAGATTTGGATTTTTCAAGATGCTTTTATTAGGTATCCGATTAAGCTCTTTTATGAAGTAGAGTAGCGGATGAGTAAATGTGCTTTTAGGATTTGAGTTTATATGTTGGATAAACATTATTGTAGGAGTCAATTAAAGCCAAAAAACTCCATTCAGAACACCATATCGATTATTTATTTGTTACTCTATTACATTAGCTATATGAATGGCTGATAAAAAAGCTATTGTTCCAAAAAAGAAAAAATAAAAACAATAGATATGTTATGGGGGAGATTGTAACTAAAGAAGATTTAAGACAGTTTGGTATATTATTAATTGATAGTATGCGAACTATTATCCAAGAAAATAATAATGATAAAACCGAAATATTAGAGCTTGAATGGCTGAAAAGTAAGGCTGTGAGAAAGCTTCTGGATATTTCTGCAGGTTCAGTACAGAATTTAAGGATGACGCAGAAAGTCCGATTTAAGAAAGTTCTTGGTTCCTATTACTACAATAAAAAAGATCTGCTAAAACTTTTTAAAGATGAATCAAACAAATAGTAAAACAGAAGACCAAATAATAGATCAATTATCCATTTATATGGATGATCCGCAGCTAAATGTTTGGCATTTGGCTATTTTAACAGCAATTTTAAGTTTGGGATATAGGCAGAAGGAGAGACATAGGATTAGAGTCAGCCGACGTAAGATTATGTTATTGTCACATATTAATACAATTCCAACTTATCATAAATATTTTAAACAGCTTCAGGAGTTGGGGTATATTAAGTATAAACCTTCCTACCATCCAGGTTATAGAAGTGAAGTTGAATTAAATCAAAAGAGGTTATCGATGAGATAACCTCTTTTCTTTTTTAGGATAGTGTCGAAATATTATATTTCTCTTTAATTAATTCTATTTCATTCTCCAATCTGTTAAGTGTACTTAAATCTTCCTGTGATATTTCAGTTTTTTCAAGCTTTAGTTTTTTATTCAGAAGTGTCATTTCCCGACCTATAGTAGCTTGTTCTGTGATAGCGTAAGCTTCCGTCTGTTTCACTGATGAATGCCCTAACATTTCCTTTACAACATTAATAGGGACGTTATTATTTAATGTTACTGTACTCCCAAATGTTCTGCGTGCCATATGCGTATTGAGCGTGAAGGGAAAACCGCATAAATCAGCAATTTCTTTAAGGTATTCATTCATTTTCTGATTAGAAGAAACAGGCAGTACGGTTCCGCGCTTAAGGCATAAGGGATGGTCTTTATATTTTTCAAGAATTTTGATAGCCTTTGGAAGAAGCGGAATTCTTGCCGTAGAATTTGTTTTCTGTCTTTCATATAAAATCCATTGATTTCCGTCAACACCATCTTTTATGTCGGCTCTCTGAAGCTGAAAAGCGTCAATGTAAGCAAGTCCTGTATAGCATTGGAAAACAAAAATATCACGCACAGTATTAAGTCTGTCTGTTGAAAATTGATGTCTTTCAAGTTCAGCTAATTCTTTAGCAGAAATAGGCTTCTTTACAATTTTAGTTTTCTTTCCTTTAAAACTCTTAAATGGATCTTTGATAATGATTTCTTTATCTATGGCTCGTATTACAATTTTCTTGAAGTTAGAAATGTATTTAAGTGTGGTATTATTTGAGCATTTCCTTACTGTACGAAGATAGAACTCAAAATCTTTTATAAATTCAAAATTTAAATCAGCAAATTCAAAATCACTGGCATTGTATTTTAATTTAATGAAAGCTGTAACGTGGTTTTTAGTGATACTGAATCTCTCTAGTGTGGCTTCTGTATATCCGTTACCAATTAGGGCTTTCATTTCATCATTGTGTTTTTGAAATTCTTCAAGTACCCGAGCTCTGGGGGTTATTCTTCCCATAACATGATCCATAATTTTTTGGGAGGTTATGGGTTTTCCTGTATACATAATTTCTGTTTTGATTTCATGGATTTTCGTAGTGAGTGAATCCAGGAAAAAATTCAGCGATTTTGCATCTTCTTTTGTTCCTACTGCTCTCTCAGTTTTCTGATTCCAGCGCTCAATGTCCCACTGGCGTCTGGTTGATGCTTCTTTTGGGATACCATCAACGGTAATCCTGAAATAAACGGTTCTAATGTTACTTTCATGGCGGGGTACTTTCAAAAAGAAAATTAGCCCAAAGCTTTTCTCTAGCATAATTCAACTTATTAGATTAGTAAATGTAGAATTATAACTTAATTTAGACAAGATATAAACCTGCTTAACCCCTATGATAACAGGACTTAAGATGAAATTTTGTGGCACAATTTTAAAATTTCACGCTGTGCCACGAATGTGCCATAAAGATTTTGCGTGATTTTATAAATATTGAAAAGTGATATAAAAGAAAAAACCCTGCAAATCGTTTGATTTGCAGGGTTTACCGCTTTTTTTGGGCTTTTTTGAAAACTTTGAAAAGTCTCTTTTTAGCCTTTAGCGGAGAAAGAGGGATTCGAACCCCCGGACCTGTTACAGTCAACAGTTTTCAAGACTGCCGCAATCGACCACTCTGCCATTTCTCCAATATGTCGCTATCATTTTGTGATTGCGAGTGCAAATATAGAATGTTTTTCCTGATAAAAAAATATTTTTTCAGAAAAAAAATGACTCTATTTTGAGTCGTTTTTTAAGTGGTTTGTTTATAGATGATTATCTGTTTTCTTTATAAGATATTCGAATTAATAATTGATGTATTCAGTAATTTCTAATCCGTAACCAATCATTCCTACACGTTTTGTTTGAGCTGAATTTGTTAATAAACGAATTTTAGAAATGTCAAGATCGTGGAGGATTTGAGCTCCAATTCCGTAATCTTTCGTGTCAATAACTACTTTAGGGGCTTTCATTGTTCCTTCTGCCTGAAGCGTTTTTAATTCTGTGATTCGGTTAAGAAGATTAACGGCTGTCATATCCTGATTGATGAAAATCACAGCTCCACGACCATTTTCGTTGATCATTTGAAACATCGAATCCAATTGTTGGTCCACATTATTAGTTAAAGTTCCCAATAAGTCGTTATTCACCTGAGAAGAATGAATTCGGGTTAAAATAGGTTCTCCTAAATTCCAATTTCCTTTTGTTAGCGCAATGTGTATTTGCTTGTTGGTTATTTGTTCGTAAGCTCTTAAACGGAAAGTTCCAAAACGGGTACTAATGTCAAAATCTTCTTTTTTAACAATAATACTGTCGTGCTGCATTCGGTATGCGACAAGGGCTTCAATTGAAACCACTTTAATATCAAATTTTTTAGCAATTTTTACCAGTTGAGGTAAGCGAGCCATGGTACCGTCTTCATTCATAACTTCGACGATTACACCTGCTGGTTTAAATCCGGCTAAGCGGGCAAAATCGATTGCAGCTTCAGTGTGACCGGTTCTTCTTAAAACGCCTCCTTCTTTAGCAATTAATGGGAAAACGTGTCCTGGTCTGGCTAAATCGTGCGGTTTAGTTGATGGATCAGTTAAAGCTAAAATAGTTTCGGCTCTGTCTGAAGCAGAAATTCCTGTGGTAACCCCTTTTCCTCTTAAATCAACCGAAACGGTGAAAGCGGTTTCCATTGGGTCGGTATTGTTGCCCACCATAACATTAAGACCAAGTTCTTTACAACGGCTTTCTGTTAATGGAGCACAAATTAATCCACGTCCGTGAGTAGCCATGAAGTTGATCATTTCTGGAGTTGCTTTTTCGGCAGCAGCCAAAAAATCACCTTCATTTTCTCTGTTTTCGTCGTCAACAACTAAGATAATTTTTCCCTGACGGATATCTTCAATTGCTTCTTCAATGGTGTTTAATTGTATTTTATCTTTAACCATTTTAGGTAGTTTTATTTTTGTTAGGTATTAGTTTTTGAAATAGTTTTTGCAGAGGAGCCAGAACAACATCCATGTTAATCAGACCAATGTCATTGGTAGCTCTGTATGTTAGTAAAATGGCTAACGGAGTTAGTACGAAAGAAGACATCCAGGCTCCCATAAATGGCGTCATTCCGTTTTGTTGAGCAAATCTTTTTCCAAAAGTATTAATGAAGTGGAAAGTAATAAAGATTAAAACAGCAAAAATGATTGGTAAGCCTAGTCCTCCTTTTCTAATAATAGCCCCTAGTGGTGCTCCAATAAAAAACATCATTAAACAGCCATAAGCAATCACAAATTTGTCGTATAAAGCTAATAAGTGACCGTTAATGTTTTTTTGTTTGGATTCTAAATTTGTTTTGCTGCCATCAATGCTATAACCAATACTGCTCAAATTGCTGCTGACAGTGCGAAGTATTTCGGCTTTTTTACGATTATCAAATAATGATAAGATGTCTGACGGTAGTTCTTTTCTTTTTTTAACCAATTCTTTATTGGCTAAATCATTGAATGTTTTATTTTCGATAATAGTTCGTAAATTGATGTTTTCAGAATAAGAAGTTACTTCGGTTTTGTAATTTTTTTGCAAAGAATCCAAGGTGTAGCTTAATTCGTTTACAGTAAGCATTGTATTGGAATTAGCCACTTTTTCTTCGTCAACATCTACATTGTTGAGCTGTGATAAATCGATGTTGATAGTGTATTTTTTGAACGAACTTTTGGCAAACGGAAATTTCTTTCGGTCGGTATATTTTTTAGGAGTAATGTCTTCATAGTAGTTTCCGTTGTTTAAAACCAACTGTAATATACTGGATTTTTCGCTACTAATCAGTTCGCCGTTTTTGGCTTTAATTACGGTTTTGCTACCGTCGCCATTAACCGATTTTTTGTGAATCGTAATTCCGCTTAGCTTGTTACCGTTCTCTCCTGATTTTTTATTGACTTTGATATTGTAATATCCTACATCGCTAAATTGTCCTTCGGTAATCGCCATTGCCGGTTTTAACTGGGCAATATTTTTACGAAAATTAATGAATTTGTATTCGGCGTAAGGAATCACATTATTGGCAAAAAAGAAAGCAATTACGCTTAGAAAAACAATGAAAATGATAAGTCCTCTCATGGCTCTTTGTAAAGAAATTCCGGAAGATTTCATAGCTGCAAATTCATAATTTTCGGCAAGATTACCAAAAGTCATGATGGACGCCAGTAATACCGAAAGGGGTAATACTAACGGGACAATTCGGGGCATGGAGAAGAGCAGGAATTTAATAATTAAAGGTACATCTAAGTCTTTTCCGGCCAGCTCAGCAATAAAAAGCCAGATGGTTTGAAGGATGAATATAAAAAACAAGATTACAAATACCGTGGTAAATGTAATCAGGAATGTTTTTAATAAGTATTTATCGAGGATTTTCACGTAATGAATTAATCTAATTTATTGATGTAGTAATTTGGGTATTTATTAGCTACAAAGGTAAATTGATTTTTTGATAAAGGCTGATTCGTTTTAAAAGAATTAACGGTTAAAGTGGTTTTAGTTCCTTTTTTTCCGGTTTCAATTAAGTTGTAAATGTGTTTGGTTTGCACATCTATTCCTAATAAAATTTCTTTTCTTTGATCTTTAGGATTCGTAGGGATTAATTTTACGTATTGAATTTTTCTTCCTCTTACATTTTGTAAAATATCCATCGAATATTTGTAGCCTTTGTTAAAAAAAGTAAGCATTTTTGAAGGAGTAACCGCGCTATCGTCGTTTTCGTTTACGGTAGAAATATTAATTTCTTCGTCTTCAGGAACAATAGTGTAAGTTTTTTTTCCGTCATAAATTTTAGTCATTCCCATAAAATTCAATACATATTGATTGCCTTTCAGGGTTACGTTTCCTTTACTGTCCTGATTGATATTTTCTTTACTGTTGTTTAGCGAGTATTTAAAGTCTATTACAATATTATTATAACTTTTTACTTTTGCAGTCACCTGATCTAAAAGGCTTTTGGCTTTTTTGTCTTGTGCCTGAACAGCAAAGGAAATTAGTAAGATAAATGTAATTTGGATAAACTTTTTCATTGTATTAATTATTTTCTTCATTATTAAAAAACTGATCAAGAGCCTGCATGTCCAGAATATTAACCGCTCTTGCTTTACTTCCTTCAAAAGGACCTACAATACCGGCGGCTTCTAATTGATCAATTAATCGACCGGCGCGGTTGTAACCCAATTTTAGTTTTCGCTGCAGCAAAGAGGCCGAGCCTTGTTGCGCGTTAACGATAATTTCGGCAGCTTCTCTGAACAAGGTATCTCTTTCAGAAATATCAATATCAAGATTGATGCCATTCTCTTCGCCAACATATTCCGGAAGTAAATAAGCAGTTGCATAAGCTTTTTGTGAACCAATAAAATCAGTGATTTTTTCTACTTCGGGGGTGTCAATGAAAGCACATTGTACACGCACCACATCGTTTCCGTTAGTGTACAGTAAATCCCCGCGACCTATTAGCTGGTCAGCTCCCTGTGTATCCAAAATAGTTCTGGAATCAATTTTAGAAGTTACTCTAAAAGCAATTCGGGCAGGGAAGTTGGCTTTAATCAAACCTGTAATTACATTTACCGATGGTCTTTGCGTAGCAATAATCAAGTGAATTCCAATGGCACGGGCTAACTGAGCCAAACGTGCAATAGGAACTTCGACTTCCTTTCCGGCGGTCATAATCAAATCGGCAAACTCATCGACAACCAATATGATATAAGGTAAAAATCGGTGTCCGTTTTCCGGATTCAATCTTCGGGATTTGAATTTTTCGTTATATTCTTTAATGTTACGCACCATGGCGTCTTTCAATAAAGAATAACGGTTGTCCATTTCCACACAAAGGGAATTCAGCGTGTTGATTACTTTAGCATTATCGGTAATAATGGCGTCCTCCACATCCGGAAGTTTCGCCAGATAATGTCTTTCAATTTTATTAAAAAGTGTTAATTCTACTTTTTTAGGGTCAACCAAAACGAATTTTACTTCAGCAGGATGTTTTTTGTATAACAAGGAAGTTAAAACCGCATTCAATCCAACCGATTTTCCCTGTCCGGTAGCTCCTGCCATCAAAAGGTGAGGCATTTTTGCTAAATCTACGACGAAAGTTTCGTTGGAAATGGTTTTTCCAAGTGCAACCGGAAGTTCCATTTCAGCTTCCTGAAATTTAGTCGAACCAATTACTGATTTCATCGAAACCATAGTTGGAGTTTTGTTTGGAACTTCGATACCGATGGTTCCTTTTCCGGGAATAGGAGCAATGATACGAATTCCAAGAGCCGAAAGTGATAAAGCAATATCATCCTCTAAACTCTTAATTTTAGAAATTCGGATACCTGCTTCAGGAACAATTTCGTATAAAGTTACCGAAGGTCCTACGGTAGCTTTGATTTGGGCAATTTCAATTTTATAATTGCGAAGCGTATCAACAATTTTGTTTTTGTTTTCTTCTAATTCTTCCTGATTGATGGTGATTCCGCCGGTTGAATATTCTTTTAATAAATCAATCGTCGGGTATTTATAATTGGATAAATCCAAAGTTGGGTCGAATAATCCAAAATCAGAAACCAAACGGGCGGCTAAGTTTTCTTCTACCACTTCTTCTTCTTCAGCAGCTTCGATAACAAAGTCATTATTTGCAACAGCTTCTGTTTTTTCAACAGTTAAGGGCTTTGAAATTGGATTCAGATTAATTTCAGAAGCATGACTAATAGTTGGTTTTAATGCTTCTTTGTTAATTTCGAATTGAGAAGGCTTGAACTCGGGAATTTTTTCGGCAACGGCTTCTGCTGTTGGTTCTTCCTCTTCTTCGGTTACAGCAAATTCTTCCAGATTGTAAGCGCTGTCAGTATTTGAAGCAACTACGGGATTTTCTGTTGAAATACTTTCTTTTTTCTTATTTTCAAAATAAGACTGCACCTTTTCAGGAGATAATTTCATTTTGAAAATAACATAAATAAGAATTCCAAAAGTTAGTAACAATAAAGTACCGGTTTTTCCAATGTAATCCTGTAAAAATAAGTTGAGTTCGTAACCAATAGTTCCGCCTAATTCTGGTAATGAAGTAGCAAAAAAGCCAAACAAAACCGATAAATTAATCATTACGAATAAATCCCAAAACCAGATGTTTTTGAGTTTTCGGCTTGAAAGACCTAAAATTAAAAAGATTCCGCTCAGGAATAATAAGCGAACAAATAAGAAAGATGCCAGTCCAAATCCTTGATAGACTATTAAATTGGCTAAGAAAGCACCAAACTTTCCCAGCCAATTTTTTACAGTTTCTGTTCTGTTAGTAATTTCCAGAACAGCACTTTGATCTTCCTGTCCATAAATATAGAAAGAAACAAAAGCAACTAATAAAGCAACAGAAAATAAAATGAGCAGGCAACCTAGGATGGTTTTTTGCTGTTTGCTTATTTCCCATGATTTTAAAACCTTAGTTTTGGAATTGTTGTTCGGGTCTAAAGTCTCTTTTTTTGTTGTTTTTGCCATTCTGTAAATGTAACTAAACCTCTTAAATAAAGTGAGGTACGTATATGATTAAACCAATGATTATTGCTGTTAATGCTGCAAAAAATACAGATCCGGCAGCGATGTCTTTTATAAAACCAATTCTTTCGTGGTAATCCGGATGAATAAAATCGGCTACTTTTTCAATAGCGGTGTTTAAACCTTCGATACTTAAAACTAATCCGATAGCTAAAGTTTGAAAAAGCCACTCTGTTTGATTCAATCCGATGATAAACCCGGTAATAGTAAGGATTACTCCTAAAGATAACTGAACCATTACACTGTGTTCTGTTGTGATAAGTTTTATTGCGCCTTTTACAGCAAAACCAACACTTTTAAATCTTCCGGTAATGAAGGTATTGTCTTTTTGAAATGCCATTAATTAAATATTAAAGTACTGCCAATGCAGCTTCGTAATTTGGTTCATTAGCAATTTCAGAAACCTGTTCTGTGTGTAAAATAGTACCGTCAGCATCGGCAACAATGATTACTCTGGAGTGTAATCCTTTTAAAGCGCCGTCAGCGATTTCTAATCCGTTCGTTTTCCCGAAAGCACCATCCTGAAAATCAGATAAATTTTCTACATTTTCAATTCCTTCGGCTCCACAAAAACGTTTTTGAGCAAAAGGCAAATCTCTTGAAATACATAAAACGGTTGTGTTTTCTAATTTTGCAGCTGTTTCGTTAAATTTTCTAACAGATGTAGCACAGGTTCCTGTGTCAATACTTGGGAAAATATTTAAAACTAATTTTTTTCCGCTGAAATCGCTTAATGAAGCAACAGAAAGATCGTTTTTTACTAATTTAAAATCGGCAAGTTTTGAGCCTACTTTTGGTAATTCACCTACAGTGTTTATTGGATTTCCTCCTAATGTGATTGAAGCCATAATTAAGTTTTTTAATGAGCTTCAAAAGTATGAAAATTATTTAAGAATTGGGATTTATGATTTAAGATTTTAAATCAATAAGGGAGGAATTTAACTCAGTGAAGGATTGAGAAATAGGAGTAAACGCAAAAAAATGCAACTGTCCGAGATGCATTTTTGAGCTGCTTTTTAGGGTTTAAAAAAGTCTTATTTGTCTATAGAACCTAATACTCTTTTCATAAAAGTATTGAGCGCTTCTTTTTTATCGGTTCCGTTTTTAATGAGTTTATCAACTTCCAGAGCGCCGTACATATTTGAAATTAATTCGCCAATTACATCCAATTCTTCGTCTTTAAGTGAAGAAACTTCGGTTAAAGCTTCCAGCACTTCGATAGTTTCGATGATGTAATCCTGATCGTTTTCTTCGATAAACTGAGTCAGATGTTTGATTACAGGTAGTTTCATTTTCTAATTGTTTATTTGTTGAATCGTTTAATTGTTGAATCGTGGATTGTTATTCGATTGAACAATTAAACGGTTAAACGATTTTATCAAATTAAGCGATTTCGTTTACTAATTCGATTAAAACTTCCTGTTTGTTAGTTTGGGTTTCGTTTACCAATTGTCCGTTTACGAAAGTAGCAAAAGTGGGCAGGTTGCTTACATTGGCTAATTTTCTGGATTCCGGAGAATTTTCAGCATCTACTAAAACAAAAGTCATGTCTTCGTTTTCAGTTGCTAATTTTTTGAATTTTGGTTTCATAATACGGCAGTTTCCACACCAGGAAGCCGAAAATTGAACTACCACTTTATTGTTTTCAGCCACTAAATTGGCTAAAGTATCTTCGTTTAATTCGATTAACATATTTTTATTTTTAAGTTACTAAGTCGCTGAGATTCTAAGTTCCAAAGTTTTAGTCCTTAGAATCTCCGGACTTTAAAAGTAGTATTTATTAAGAATTGAAATTCTTAGAAGCTTTGCAACTTTGAACCTCTGTAACTTAATAAAAAATTAGTTTGCGCTCAAGTAAGCAGCAGTACTGTTTCTGTCAGCAGTCATTGCTTCTTTACCAGCTTCCCAGTTAGCAGGACAAACTTCACCTTTTTGTTGGATGTGCGTGTAAGCGTCAACCATACGCAAGTATTCGTTTACGTTACGTCCTAATGGCATATCATTAACACTTTCGTGGAAAATTTTTCCAGTTTCGTCAATTAAGTAAGTAGCTCTGTAAGTTACGTTTGAACCTTCAAGAAGTACTGTATCAGTTTCTTCATTGTATTCAGAAGATTCGATATCTAAAATTCCTAAGATACTTGATAAGTTTCTTGTTGTATCCGCTAAAAGTGGGTAAGTTACACCTTCAATTCCACCGTTGTTTTTTGCTGTGTTTAACCAGGCGAAGTGTACTTCGTTAGTATCACAAGAAGCTCCGATTACGACAGTGTTTCTTTTTTCAAATTCTGGTAAAGCAGCTTGAAAAGCGTGTAATTCTGTTGGACAAACAAAAGTAAAATCTTTTGGGTACCAGAATAAAAGTACTTTTTTGTTGTTGTTTACTGCTTCTTCAAAGATGTTGATTTTTAAATTATCACCCATTTCAGAAATGGCGTCAACTGCAATGCTTGGAAATTTTTTTCCTACTAATGACATAGTATTTGTTTTTTAAGTTATTATTTGTTGGTGCAAAAATAAGTTTTAAAAAAAACTAATTACAATAATACCTGATTATTAATATTTATTTAATAATAATTTTTGATTATTGTTTGCGCTGATTTGTCTATAAGTTATTGAATCTCAATTTGAACCGGAAGTTGTCCGTAGTATTCGGTATCGGATAAAAATTGATGTGCCGCCAAAATTTGAAATTCTTTAAAGTCCTGATAAACTTCAATCACTCTTAATGCCTTGGATAAATTGGGAATTAATGGCAACGCATAAGGATTTCCAAAAACATAAATCAGACATTTTTTGGTGGCTAATAATTTTTCTAAAGTATTTAAAACAGTTTCGTCAATTTCAAAACGATTTAAAGGTTTGGCTTTTGGAACAAACAAAGAAATGATAAGGTACTCAAAAGAATCAAGTCCGTCTTCAATTGCTGAAAAGTCAAAATCATCAACCGAAGTCACGTTGCATTCCGCACAGTTTAATGCCGCCTGAATCATGGCAGAAAAATCATTATTTGTGGGTTGGTAAAACGAAAGTAGCGCAATATTTTGTTCCTGACTTGCATTTTTTATGGTTTCAAAATCAATGTGATCCTGAATTTTTGTAATACTGTATTGGGCAATTTGTTTGTTTAGTTGAGAAGCTTTTTCAAAATTCAGACTAAAGTTGTTAGTCGTTCCTGAATTGAACAAACCTGTTTTTTCCTTGCATTTCCAAATTCGGTTGAAACTTTCGTTGATGCGTTTTTCAGTTGCATTTTCTAAAATCGCCTGAATCCCTTCAGGGACATTTTCGGCAAAGCAAAGTACATCATTTCCGGCGTGGAAAGCTTCCCATTCCAGTTGTCCTTTGGTATCAAATAATTTCGAAACGCTGTGCATATTCAGTGCATCCGAAATGACCAAACCATCATAACCTAATTGTTCCCGGAGTAATTTTTGAATAATGTTTTTAGACAAAGTTGCCGAAGTATTTTTCCCTTCATTCAAAGCCGGAACTGCCAAATGTCCAATCATGATCGAATCGATACCATTTTTAATTCCTTTGATAAAAGGATATAATTCGTTAGCCAATAATTGCTCTAAGTTTTCTTCTAAAACAGGCAATCCCAAATGCGAATCCACACTGGTGTTTCCGTGTCCCGGAAAATGTTTCAAACAGCCTAAAACACCGGCATCGCTCATTCCGCGTAAATATTCTAACGCAAAATCGGCTACTTTTTCTTTGTTTTCACCAAAAGAACGATACCCAATAACAGGATTGTCAGGATTATTGTTGATGTCAGCCAAAGGAGCCAAATTATAATGAATTCCAGCCGATTTTAAATCGTAGGCAATTTGTTTTCCAACTTCGTAAACCAAATCCTTTTTGTTTTCCGGCAAAGCTCCCAATGTAATGGCATACGGATATTGCGGTGTTTTTTCCACACGCATGGCAAGTCCCCATTCGGCATCAATGCTCATCAAAAGAGGAGTGGAAGCGCATTTTTGATAACGGACAATTAATTCTTTTAAGCGGTTGTAACTGTCATCGTTAAAAGTTATTTTTTGCTTGGCTTCATAATTCGTCGCAGCACTGGCGCGACTGTGAAAAAAAGTCAAACCACCTATGTTGTATTTCCGAATCAATTCTTCAGTTGCCTGAATGTTTTCTTCAGTATCATTGATAAAAACCGCAGGGAAAAAGAATTGTCCTATTTTATGTTCTAAGGTCATAAGATTGAGAATTGTTGGTACACGGATAAAACGGCTTCGCAAAAGCGAAAACGCAGATAAAAACGGATTTTTAAAATTATTTTTATTTGTGTAAGTTGAGTGGTTTTAATTCCGTTTTTATCAGCGTCTTTACGAAGTAAATCGGGATCATCAGCGTGCTATTTTTTTTCTTCTACTTTCTTCCCAAAATCCTTTGGGTAAATCAAAAATCTTGATAAAATTAATCCCGGAATGGTTGCAATAAAAACCCAGATAAAGAAATTACCATAACCTAAATATTCCTGAATATAACCGCTTGCCATGCCCGGCAACATCATTCCTAAAGCCATAAATCCGGTGGCAATAGCATAATGGGAAGTTTTTGATTCTCCTTCGGCAACATAAATCAGATACATCATAAAAGCAGCAAAACCAAAGCCGTAACCAAATTGTTCCGCTACAACTGTAATGTAAACGTAATAAATAGAAGTCGGATGAAAATGAGCCAACGAAACAAAACCAAGAATAGGTAAATGCATGGCCAAAATCATAGGCAACATCCATTTGCCTAAACCGTGTTTAGAAATGGCAATTCCGCCCAAAATTCCTCCAATGGTTAGGGCTAAAACGCCAAAAGTTCCATAAATTACCCCAACATCCTGAGTGGTCAGTCCGAGTCCGCCCACTTTGATGTCATCAATCAAAAAAGGAGTCAGCATTTTTAATAATTGTGATTCGCCTAAGCGAAACAACAAGATAAAAGCCAGAACTAAACCGATTTGTTTCTTTTGAAAAAAACTGGAAAAAACCGAAAAGAAATTAGCTTTTGAATGTGTTTTTGAAGTTTCAGTTTGAGATGCAGTTTCTGTTTTTGGCGTAGCAAAAAAATTATAGACGGTAAGCAAGGTCATTAGTAAGCCCACAATAATCATGGTATAAGACCAGGCTTTTTGTGGGGTGCCATATTGCTGTTCTAAATAACCGCCAATGATAACAATCAATCCGTTTCCGGTAAGCATTGATAGTCGGTAAAAAGTACTGCGTATTCCCAGAAAAAAGGATTGTTGGTCTTTGGTCAAAGCTAAAAGATAAAAGCCATCACTCGCCACATCATTAGAAGCTGAAGCAAAAGCTGCTACCCAAAAAATAGCCAGACTTACTATGAAAAAAGAATTGGTCGGGATGCTGAAACCTACAGCTAAAAAAGCAATTGAAATCACTAATTGCATGGCTAAAAACCACTTTCTTTTGGTTGCATACAAATCGATAAACGGACTCCAAAGTGGTTTGATTACCCAAGGCAGATAAAGCCAGCTGGTATAGAGACCAATGTCTTCATTGCTGATGCCGAGATTTTTGTACATAATGACCGAAACCGAAATAATGATGGCATAAGGTAAGCCGGAAGCAAAGTTTAGCACCGGAATCCAGTACCAGGGTTTATTTTCTGTATTCATTTGTTTGGTGGTAGTTTGGTTATTTTGCTTTTAATAAGGTTGCCTGACTTTCGTTTCCAAAATAATCCACAAAAGTAACCGCGCAATTGTTGTGTTTTTCCAGGTATAATTTAGGAATGCTAATCGCAATACTGTCCTGAGTTTCTTTGAAAGCAATTTTGTCAATAATTTGTTTTGGATTGCTAGTGTCAATTAATTCTTTATTGGTACTTCCGTAAACCATTACGTAACGGATTTTGCTTTGAACAGGATATTTTATAGTTACAATAGTGTTAGCACTTTGGTTATTGATATTGGTGATGTTTGGGATATCTAAAACTTCTCTTCTGGAATTAGGTACTACATAAGGTAACGCCGGATATTCGTATTGGTTGTCTTTTAATAAATTGGTTACCGCCTGATTTTTGTTGACAAATGATTTGGCGCTGAAAAAAGCATTTCCGTTGATGTTCGAAAAGCTTCGGGTTAAGTCAATTTGATTCGGAATTTCATTTGGATTAAACCATTTTTTATCCGAATCGGCATTGATTTTATAACTGCCGTTTCCAATGTAAAGTGCGGTGTTTTTATTAGTGTTTTCTGACCACCATTTGCTTAATTTGGCATAAGAAGCGGTTTTGTGGTCAATACTCCAGTATAATTGTGGTAACAGATAATCGATATAATTTCCATCCATCCACGCCATTGGATCAGCATACAAATCATCATAATTGGTTTGTCCGGCCTGTGTGTCGGAACCTTTTGGATCTACTGATTTATTACGCCAAACGCCAAACGGACTGATTCCAAACTGTACCCAGGGTTTGATTTTTTTGATGGAAGCATAAGTGTTTTTCAAATAGGTATTTACGTTATCACGACGCCAGTCCTCACGATTCATGCCGTTTCCGTACTTTTTGTAAGCGGCAGTATCGTTAAATTCTTCTCCTTTTACGCGATAAGGATAAAAATAATCGTCAAAGTGAACCGCATCGATGTCGTATTTAGTCACAACTTCATTGATTACGTTAATTAAATGTGTCTGAACTTCCGGAAGCGCCGGATTGTAATAATATTTTCCGGCATATTTAATCATCCAGTCCGGGTGTTTGATAACATCATGGTTTGGACTCAATTCGGAAATATTCAAATCCATCGTCGCACGATACGGATTGAACCAGGCGTGAAATTCAAATCCGCGTTGGTGTGCTTCCTGAATCATCCAGTCCAAAGGATCGTAAAAAGGATAAGGAGCGAGTCCCTGTTTTCCGGTTAAATATTTTGACCAGGGAGCTAAATTAGTAGGATACATCGCATCTCCGCAGGAACGAATTTGCACAATAACTACATTATAATTAAGACGTTTGTAAGTGTTTAAAATTTCAATGAAATCGGCTTTTTGTTTGGCAACCGAATCAGTGTTTTTAATGGGCCAGTCAATGTTGGCAACCGTTGCAATCCAAACGGCTCTGAATTCGTTTTTAGGTTTTAACGGTTTCATTTGAGCCTGACTGTAGCCAAAAGACATTAGAAAAACCGTAATAAAAAGGCAGAAGATTTTTTTGGGATTCATTGAATAAAATGTTTTACAGCTATCAAAAATAGTTTTTTTAGCGAAGTTTATCAGATAAAATAGGATTAATTTTCCTGTAGTTTTAGTACAACAATTTTTTTGCCAAAACAAAAAGTACTGCTTTTTCTTTCTTTATAATTCGATTAAATAATTAAAATATTAAAAATAGAGCTCGTTGGGTGAAAATTATCAAAAACGTCAGTTCGAGTGTTTTTTGCGTAATGCAATGAAGTAAAAAATGTATCGAGAACCGTTTCTGCTGATAAATTTTCTCGTTCTCGATACAATTTTCTTCCCGAGGCTTCGGGAGAAAATCACTCGAACTGACGAAAATTTATCAGCAAAAAACAGTTTCACCCGATGGGTATATTTATATTTGTCAAAATAAATTTAGAACTTTATTAAATACACAAAAGATAATTCTGTTATGTCGCATTCACAAGCTTTAGAGCAATTGGCCGATTCGTTAGAAGGAACACTTTTATATGATAATCTTCATAAAACTTTATACGCAACGGATGCCTCGGCTTATCGTATTATTCCTTTGGCGGTAGCCTTGCCTAAATCGGATGAAGACATTGTTCGATTAGTAAAATTTGCCAACGAACATAAAACGACTTTGATTCCCCGAACTGCCGGAACTTCGCTTGCGGGACAAACTATTGGGGACGGAATTGTGGTAGATGTGTCTAAATATTTTACTCAAATTATCGGTTTTGATGCCGAAAAGAAGATTGTAACCGTGCAACCGGGAGTCATTCGGGACGAACTGAATTTGTATTTAAAACCACACGGAGTTTTCTTTGGACCAAATACTTCTACTTCAAATCGTTGTATGATTGGCGGAATGGTTGGGAATAATTCTTCGGGGACGACTTCTATTCGTTACGGAGTAACCCGAGATAAAATTGTGGAAATCAAAGCCGTGCTTGCTGATGGTTCGAAAGCGGTTTTTAGCACCATTACTTCAGCAGAATTTTTAGAAAAAACCAAAGGCGATTCTTTAGAAAGTGCCATTTACAGAAAATTGTATGAAGAATTATCTATTGAAGCACAGCAGCAGGAGATTAAAAATGAATTTCCAAAACCGGAAATTCACCGTCGTAATACCGGATATGCAGTAGATATTTTGTTGCAATCGGATTTGTTTGGCGGAACAGAACCTACGATAAATGTGGGCAAATTGCTTTGCGGAAGCGAAGGAACCTTAGCCATTACGACCGAAGTTACATTGAAAGTTGACGATTTGCCACCATCGAATAATATTATGGTGGTGACGCATTTTGACAGTATTCAGGAAAGTTTGGAAGCAGTTATGGTGGCCATGAAACACCATTTATACACCTGTGAAATGATTGATGATACTATTTTGGATTGTACCAAACATAATAAAGAGCAAAGCAAAAACCGCTTTTTTATTCAGGGCGAACCCAAAGCGATTATGATGTTTGAGGTTGGTTCGTACATCAGTATGGAAGAAGCCGAAAAGCAAGCGGATGATTTAATCAGAGATTTAGAAGCGAACAAATTTGGATATGCTTCGCCAAAATTATACGGCGCCGATATTGAAAAAGTAAACGAATTGCGTAAAGCCGGATTAGGACTTTTAGGAAGTATTGTAGGTGATGACAAAGCCGCCGATTCTATTGAAGATACCGCTGTTGAATTGAGTGATTTACCGAATTATATAGCCGATTTTTCGGCGATGATGCAGCGTCACGGACAGTCGGCGATTTATTATGCGCATGCCGGAGCGGGCGAATTACACCTGCGTCCGGTGTTGAATTTAAAGACCAGAGAAGGTGTTTATCAGTTTCGAAATATTGCTACCGAAGTAGCACATTTAGTCAAAAAATATCGTGGTTCTTTGAGTGGGGAACATGGTGACGGAATTGTGCGAGGCGAATTTTTGCCTTATATGATTGGCGAAAAAAATTATGAATTGCTCAAAAGACTGAAATTGGCTTTCGACCCAAATTCGGTTTTGAATATGGGGAAAATTGTCAATGCCTTAAAAATGGACGAAAATTTCCGTTTTGAAGCGGGCAGAGTAGAACCGGAAATTGAAACCATTCAGGATTTCTCAGATAGCTTAGGAATTTTAAGAGCTGCCGAAAAATGTAACGGTTCGGGTGATTGTCGCAAAATGCCGTCGGCGGGAGGAACTTTATGTCCGAGTTATCGCGCTACAAGGAACGAAAAAGATACTACCCGCGCCAGAGCGAATGCTTTGCGGGAATATTTAACGCATTCGGACAAGGAAAATAAATTCAATCATAAGGAATTATATGAGGTTTTTGAGTTGTGCGTGAGCTGTAAAGCCTGTGCCAGTGAATGTCCGTCTAATGTGGATGTGGCGACTTTAAAAGCGGAATTTTTGTACCAATATCAAAAAACGAATGGCTTTTCATTGCGTAATAAATTGTTTGCTAACAATGCCAAGATGAATAAAATGGGAAGTATGTTTCCTTCGTTGACGAATATTGTTTCGAATCTTTCATTGGTAAAAAAAGCGATGGGAATTGCTCCTGAGCGTGAAGTGCCACATTTGGCCAAACAAACATTTAGAAAGTGGTTGAGCAATAATAAAGTCAATAACAATGGCAATGTCAATAGCAATTCTAAAAAAGTAGTGTTATTCTGCGATGAATTTACCAATTATTATGATGTGAATGTAGGGATTGATGCTTTCGAATTGTTGAATGCCTTAGGTTACGAAGTCATTACCGTGGAACATGAAGAAAGCGGAAGAGCCTATCTTTCAAAAGGATTTTTAGAAGAAGCCAAAATGCTGGCAGTGAAAAATGTGGCGACTTTTGCTCCGATAATTTCAGAGGATTGTCCGTTGATAGGAATAGAACCATCGGCGATATTGACGTTTAGAGACGAATATTTGCGTTTGGCTGAAGATAAAACCGCGGCTCAGGAATTAGCCAAAAATGTACTGACGATTGAAGAGTTTTTCAAAAAAGAAATTTTAGCTGGACACATTCATGCCGGACAATTTTCGACTAACGAAAAACAAATTAAAATTCACGGTCATTGTCACCAAAAATCACTGAGTGCTGTTGAAGCTACTTTTACCATGCTGAATGTGCCAAAAAACAATACGGTGACCATTTACAATTCCGGTTGTTGCGGAATGGCGGGCTCTTTTGGTTATGAAGCCGAGCATTATGATATTAGTATGAAAATGGGGGAAGACACCTTATTCCCCAAAATCAGAGCTACTGATGAAAATGTAGCGATTGCCGCAGCAGGAACTTCCTGTCGTCATCAGATTTTTGACGGAACCAGCCGAAAAGCACAGCATCCGGTGAGTATTTTAAAAAGTTGTTTGAAGAATTAAATTTCAATAACAAATACAAAGCTATGCTTCGATATGGAGTATCGTTTATTTTTTCAAATGAGTATTAAAATAATCAGCAATTTTAGCATACATGTGAATTCTGTCGTAGCCCATTACATTATGCTCGTGGTTTGGGTATAAAAAGTAATCCACTTGTTTTCCGGCTTTGATACAGGTTTCGATAAAGTTCATGCTGTGTTGTTGCACCACAACCGGATCCTGGGCGCCGTGAATAATCAATAATCGGCCTTTTAGGTTTTTGGCTTTGTCCAACAAAGAAGTTTTAGCATAACCTTCCGGATTTTCCTGTGGCGTATCCATGTATCTTTCGCCATACATGATTTCGTAATATTTCCAGTCAATTACCGGACCTCCGGCAACACCTGCTTTAAAAGTATCTGGCTGACTGGTCATTAAAGAAGTAGTCATGAAACCGCCAAAACTCCATCCAAAAACTCCAATTCGGTCAGCATCTACAAAAGACTTCGATTTCAGGAATTCGATCCCTTTCATTTGGTCAGCCATTTCGTTGACTCCCAATTTTAGGTGGTTGACATCACAGAATTTCTTTCCACGGTTATCACTTCCACGGTTGTCTATCGTAAATACCACATACCCCTGTTGTGCCATGTATAAATCAAAATAGCTGGCTCCTGTTAACCATTTATTATTAACCAATTGTGCGTGCGAGCCGCCATAAAGATATACCATTACCGGATATTTTTTAGTCGCATCAAAATGAGCCGGATAAATGATTCGGCCATGTAAAGGTGTTTTTCCATCTGCTGAAACCAAATCAACCATTTTTATTTTAGGTAAATCGATTTTGTTACTAAACGGATTTTCTGCTTTTACCAACACCGTAGATTTGGAAGGATTTTTAGTTTCTAAAACGGCTATGACATTTGGCGTTTCAAGGTTGCTGTATTGGTCTAAAATTAAAGTTCCATCCGAAGAAATCGAAGCAGCATGAACTCCGGCAACCGAAGTCAATTGTGTTGTTTTTCCTGATTTTAAATTTACTTGAAACAATTGGCTGTCCAAACCGGAATTAGTCACTCCGATGTAGTTGATTTTTGTTCCGCTGTTGTCAAATCCAAGCATTTCTTTTACAATAATCTCTTTGTGACCTAGGTTTTTAAGCAATTTTCCGTCGGTATTGTACAAATACATTTGGTTGTAACCCAAATTATCGGTTTGGTAAATAAATTGATTCGGATGATTTGGGACAAAAGTCAATGCATGTAAAGGCTCTACCCAGGTTGAAGCTTTTTCTTCGAATAAGGTTTTTACAAATGCACCTGTTTGCGCATTGTACTGGTTTAGTTTCAAATGATTTTGCTCGCGGTTTAAAATCCCGATGTAAATGTATTTTCCGGAAGGATCCCAGCTAACCATTGTCAGATATTG
Source organism: Flavobacterium daejeonense DSM 17708 (assembly GCF_000425425.1). Lineage (GTDB taxonomy): Bacteria > Bacteroidota > Bacteroidia > Flavobacteriales > Flavobacteriaceae > Flavobacterium > Flavobacterium daejeonense. The sequence goes on along the minus strand of NZ_AUDK01000006.1, from coordinate 2,870 downwards.
CTCTTTTGGTTCAACGGTTTGCAAGGTTGTATTTTTTTGAGTGGCTACGTCATAAACTACAACAGTTACATTTTCGCTGGTCATACCTGCCATCGGATATTTGATGTTGTTGTTTACGGCTTCGCGTTCGTTCCAGTTAATAATCGGATAATCGCCCACCATAGATTGGTCTTTACGGTAATAGGCCAGTTGGCTTCCGGTTTCGTTCCACCACATTCCTCTGTCGATACCAAATTCCTGACGATGTACATAATTAGAACCGTTAACAATGTCTTTGTTCGTGTCATTAGTTACTTCTAAAATTTTTCCGGAAGGAGTCGAAATACGAATATTGTTCTCTTTTAACCAGGCAACATTATCATTTTGAGCAATTTTGGCTTCTGTTCCTTCTTTAGGATAGCTAATAATATGAGTGATTTTTTTAGTTTCAACGTCATAGCTTACTTGGTAATTGTTGTTTTTTCCTGCAATTTCTGTTTCAAATGTATTGGCAGTTTTCCATTCGATAGTATAAGGAAACATTCGTAGCGCAAATTCATCCGATTTTATTTGTTCTTTTAAAGCTGTTTCCAGTTCAGATTTGCTTGCCAGAGTAGTTGATTTCCAATCGTCTTTTTCGTTTTTTTCCATCAAACGGGTATAATCATTACTTAAAAAAGTAATTGCTTTACTGTCTTTTCTCCATTGTTGGGCGACTAAAGTGGCAGGTGCAAACTTTCTGCTTCCGGTTACGGTTTCTTCAATGCTTAAGTTTTGCCCCATGGCTAGACTTCCCACTAGTAAAAATCCTAAAATGTATTTTTTCATCAATGTGATTTTTTAATATTACTCAACAAAAATAACTAATTGGGATGGAGTAGAAGCTTGTGGTATTCAAATTTTAAGTTTTTGAAAATAATATTCTAAAAGAGGTGTTGTTTGTTAATAAAATAATGAGTTTAAGCTAGAATTAAATATTTTATGCTGTTTAGTTTTATTATTTTGTAACAAAATATCCTAAACTTTAAACTTTAAACAGCGCAGAATTCCCTATTTTTGCTCTTCGACATTTTAAAAAATAATAAAAAACAAAATATACTATGAATTCATTTGACGTAGTCGTTATAGGTTCGGGACCTGGAGGATATGTATCAGCGATTCGTTGTGCGCAACTAGGCTTCAAAACAGCTATTATCGAAAAATATTCCACATTAGGAGGAACTTGTTTGAATGTAGGATGTATTCCTTCAAAAGCTTTGTTGTCTTCTTCACATCATTATGCCGAAATTGCTCATTTTGCCGATCACGGAATTGAGGTTGCCGGAGATGTGAAAATCAACTTAGAGAAAATGATTGCCCGTAAACAGGCAGTTGTGGATCAAACTTCAGGCGGAGTAAAATTCTTAATGGATAAAAATAAGATTACGGTTTTTGAAGGATTAGGTTCTTTTGTAGATGCTACACATGTTGCTGTTGCAAAAGCTGACGGAACTTCTGAAACTATTGAAGCTAAAAATGTAATTATCGCTACCGGTTCTAAACCGTCTTCTTTGCCTTTTATCCAAATTGACAAAGAAAGAATTATTACTTCTACCGAAGCTTTAAAATTAAAAGAAGTACCAAAACACCTAGTTATTATTGGTGGGGGAGTTATCGGAATCGAATTAGGTCAAGTTTACTTGCGTCTTGGAGCTCAGGTTTCTGTAGTGGAATTCATGGACAGAATTATTCCTGGAATGGATGGAGCTTTGTCTAAAGAATTGACAAAAGTATTGAAAAAACAAGGAATGAAATTCTACACTTCTCACAAAGTACAATCAGTAGAAAGAGCTGGTGATGTTGTTACTGTGAAAGCTGAAAATGCAAAAGGAGAAGTAATTACTTTAGAAGGAGATTATTCATTAGTTTCTGTGGGTCGTCGTCCTTATACAGATGGATTGAATGCTGAAGCAGCTGGTGTTAAAATTTCAGAAAGAGGTCAGGTTGAAGTAAACGATCATTTACAAACTTCAGCTTCTAATATTTATGCTATCGGTGACGTTGTTCGTGGAGCAATGTTAGCGCACAAAGCAGAAGAAGAAGGAACTATGGTTGCTGAAATCTTAGCGGGACAAAAACCACATATCGATTATAATTTAATTCCTGGAGTTGTTTATACCTGGCCTGAAGTTGCTGCTGTTGGACAAACAGAAGAGCAATTGAAAGCGGCAGGAGTAGCTTACAAATCAGGAAGTTTTCCATTTAAAGCTTTAGGACGTGCCAGAGCAAGTGCCGATTTAGATGGTTTTGTGAAAATTTTAGCGGATGCTAAAACGGATGAAGTTTTAGGAATTCACATGATTGGAGCCAGAACAGCCGATTTAATTGCTGAGGCGGTAGTAGCTATGGAATACAAAGCTTCTGCTGAAGATATTTCAAGAATGTCTCACGCGCATCCTACATTTGCGGAAGCGGTAAAAGAAGCGGCTTTAGCAGCAACGGATAACAGAGCTTTACACGTTTAATAAGTGTAACTAAAATAATTAAAAACCCGTCCCGATAAACTTATTTTGAACATGCCCCAAAAAGTTAGACACTATTTGGGGCATTTTTTATGAGAGAAAAAAGAAAATTTTCATCAGAATTCAAACTTGAACAAGTTTTAAAGCACACTAATGATCATCGTTCTTATGGTGCTATTTCGAAAGAAGTTGGTATAGATCATTCGCTTCTTAGAAGATGGGTTGGATTATACAAATCCAAAGGAATTTTAGGTTTAAAAATCAATAAGACTAAAACAGTTTTTAGTTTAGATTTTAAACTAAAAGTTGTTAAATATCTTATATCAAATAATTTATCTCTTTTAGATGCCAGTATAAAATTTGAAGTTCCTAGCTCATCTATTTTCCAAT
>NZ_AUDK01000005.1 GCF_000425425.1 Flavobacterium daejeonense DSM 17708 | reverse complement strand
TTCTCTGAAAATAATATATAGACGTAAAACATAGTAAATTGGTTAAAAACAAAAAAACCTTCTTGAAATTCAAGAAGGTTTTGTCGGGGTGGCAGGATTCGAACCTGCGGCCTCCTGCTCCCAAAGCAGGCGCGATAACCGGGCTACGCTACACCCCGAAAGCGGCTGCAAAGATACAACTCTTTTTCTCTTTTGCAACTAAAATTTTAAAAAAATTAAGTTCATCAAAATCTAACCAAAAAATCAAAGCCAGATTTCTCGAAAGAATACAATTATCCATTTAACAATTGTTAACAAAATAGATTTTCAGAAACAATAATAAATTGTATTTTTACCGTTCAAAATTATAGAAGATAAATGGGCAAAATCATTGCGATTGCTAATCAAAAAGGAGGCGTTGGAAAGACAACCTCATCGGTAAATCTTGCTGCCTCACTAGGTGTTTTAGAAAAGAAAGTATTATTAATAGATGCTGATCCTCAGGCAAATGCCAGCTCCGGATTAGGTATTGATGTGGAAAGTGTAGAAATTGGTACTTACCAAATTTTAGAACACAGCAATACTCCTAAAGAAGCTGTTGTACAATGTACAGCTCCTAATGTAGATGTTATTCCGGCTCACATTGACCTTGTAGCTATCGAAATCGAATTGGTGGACAAGGAAAACAGAGAATACATGCTTAAAAAAGCATTAGAAAGCGTTAAAGACGAGTATGATTACATCATTATCGACTGTGCTCCTTCTCTGGGACTGTTAACACTAAATGCTTTAACAGCTGCCGATTCAGTAGTAATTCCTATTCAATGTGAATATTTTGCTCTGGAAGGACTTGGCAAACTTTTGAATACCATCAAAAGTATCCAAAAAATACACAATCCCGAATTAGACATCGAAGGCTTATTGTTAACGATGTACGATTCCAGATTACGTCTTTCTAATCAGGTAGTTGAAGAGGTTCAAAAACATTTTAACGACATGGTTTTTGAAACAATTATCCAGAGAAACGTGAAGTTGAGTGAAGCTCCAAGTTTTGGCGAAAGCATCATTAATTATGACGCAACCAGCAAAGGAGCAACTAACTATTTACATCTGGCTCAGGAAATTATAAAGAAAAACATCCAATAATTTTTATGACAAAAGCAATAAAAAAACAAGCCTTAGGACGGGGATTATCTGCCTTATTGAAAGATCCGGATAATGACATCAAATCGGTTGAGGACAAAAATGCTGACAAAGTTGTTGGAAATATCATTGAGCTTGAAATTGAAGCTATTGAAATAAACCCTTTTCAGCCCCGAAGTAATTTTAACGAAGAATCTTTAAATGAACTCGCTACTTCTATCAAAGAATTAGGAGTGATTCAACCAATTACCGTTCGAAAATTAGATTTCAATAAATACCAGTTAATTTCGGGAGAACGTCGTTTGCGCGCTTCTAAATTAGTCGGACTAACTACCGTTCCTGCTTACATCCGAATTGCTAATGACAACGAATCTTTGGTTATGGCTTTGGTGGAAAACATCCAGCGTCATGACTTAGACCCGATTGAGATTGCGCTTTCGTACCAACGTTTAATGGATGAAATCCAATTAACTCAGGAACAAATGAGTGATCGCGTAGGAAAAAAACGTTCTACTATTGCCAATTATTTGCGTTTGTTAAAACTGGATCCGATTATCCAAACGGGCATTCGTGACGGTTTTATCAGCATGGGACACGGAAGAGCCATCATCAACATTGAAGATTTAGACGCTCAAACCGATATTTATCAAAAAATTGTAAGTCAGAATCTCTCGGTTCGTGACACCGAGGCTTTGGTAAAAAATTATCACGAAAGTTTGAAACCAAAACCGGCTGCAAAAGTTAAAGCGGCTTCGTTTGACATTGACGAAAGTCAAAAAAGACTGTTTAATTCTTATTTTGGTAACAAAGTAGATATTAAAGTAGCCAATAACGGAAAAGGAAAAATCACCATTCCGTTCCAGTCGGAAGCTGATTTTAATCGCATAATTGAATTAATTACGAAATAGTGAACAAGAGTATTTCCATAGCACTATTTCTTATTCTTTTTTGCAATACTAGCGGGTGGTCACAAAAAACGACTCAAACTGTCGTAACAGCAAAAGACACCGTAAAACCTATTGACATCGACCCGTTAACTCCGGCAAAAGCCGCTTTTTATTCGGCTGTTATTCCGGGTTTAGGTCAGGCATACAATAAGAGATACTGGAAAATTCCTTTGGTTTATGGTGCCATAGGAACCAGTCTTTATTTTTATATAGACAGTAATAAAAAATACCATCAATTCAGAGATGCGTACAAACGAAGACTGGAAGGATACAACGATGACGATTTTACTTATTTGGACGACAGCCGTTTGATTGCTGCACAAAAATTTTATCAACGTAATCGGGATTATTCCACTTTGTTTATCGTAGGTTTTTATGTTTTAAACATCATCGATGCCAATGTTGATGCAGCTTTGAAACAGTTCAATGTGGACGAACGCTTATCCATTCGCCCTACTCTTTACCAAAACAATCTGAATTACAAAACCAATATTGGCGTAAGCCTGACATACGACTTTTAACAAAAAACAACGGAGTTTTAGAAAGAACTCTTTTAATTTAAAAATAAAACACAAATGAAAATAGCACTTTTAGGATACGGAAAAATGGGACAGGTAATTGAAAGAATTGCTCTGGAAAGAGGTCATGAAATTGTCCTGAAAAAAGACGAATTCAATACTTTCGACGGACTTTCGACTGCCGATGTAGCCATTGATTTCAGTGTTCCTATGGCCGCTGTTGAAAATATTTCTGCCTGTTTTAACAACAACGTTCCTGTTGTTTCGGGAACTACCGGATGGTTGGATCGTTATGACGAAATGATTGCTTTATGCAAAGAAAAAAATGGTGGCTTTATTTCGAGTTCTAACTTTAGCTTAGGCGTAAATTTATTTTTTGGTTTAAACGAATATTTAGCCAAAATCATGTCAAACATTGAAGGATACAAAGTTTCAATGGAAGAAATTCATCACATCCATAAGCTTGATGCACCAAGCGGAACTGCTATTTCATTAGCTCAGGACGTTATTAAAAATAGCAATTATGACAAATGGACATTGGAAAACACCAAAAAAAACGAAATTCATATTGAAGCTGTCAGAACAGGTGAAGTTCCTGGAACGCACACGGTAACTTACGATTCGGGAATTGACAGTATCGAAATCAAACATACCGCTCACAACCGTGAAGGATTTGCTCTTGGCGCTGTAATCGCTGCCGAATGGCTTGCCGGAAAACACGGAATTTTTAGCATGAGAGACGTTTTAGGACTATAATCAAAAAACAATTAACTTTTTAATTCAAAAGAACTATGACACTATATCAATGGTTTGTATTCTTCCTTTTAGTTCAAGTTGTTCACTTTTTAGGAACCTGGAAACTTTATGAAGCAGCCGGAAGAAAAAAATGGGAAGCTGCAATACCAGTATATAATGCTATTGTCCTAATGAAAATTATTAGTCGGCCTACCTGGTGGACTTTATTACTTTTTATCCCAATTATCAATTTGATTATGTTTCCGGTGATTTGGGTAGAAACCTTAAGAACTTTTGGGAAACGCTCTCAATTAGATACCTTTTTAGGAATTGTAACTTGCGGATTGTATATCTACTACGTTAATTACACCCAAAAATTAGAATACAACGCCGAAAGAAGCTTACATCCGGCAAATAAAACAGCTGACACGGTTAGTTCCCTATTATTTGCTATTATTGTAGCTACTTTTGTGCATACTTACTTTGTACAACCTTACACTATTCCTACTTCTTCATTGGAAAAGTCATTATTAGTTGGTGATTTCCTTTTTGTTAGCAAAGTGAATTATGGCGCCCGCGTTCCTATGACTACAGTTGCTTTACCGATGGTTCACGACTCGATTCCAATGACTAAAAGAAAATCCTATTTAAATTGGCCTCAATTGCCTTACTTTAGATTACCCGGAATTGAAGACAAAATAAAACGCACCGACATAGTCGTTTTCAACTGGCCAGTTGATACAGTACATTACTTTTTTGAAACAAAAGGGAAACCCGGAGTTATCAAACCAATTGATAAGGAATCTAATTACGTAAAAAGATGCGTGGGGATTCCAGGAGACAGTTTAGCTATCAAAGACGGTTATATTTACATCAACGGACAAAAATTAGCTTTACCTGAAAGAGCAAAACCACAGTATTCTTACGCCGTAGCCTTAGACGGTAAAACTCCTATTGATTTTGAAAGCCTTTTAAAAGAATTAGACATTACAGATCCGGTAGGTTTCAAAAGCGAACTGAAAGACACATTATATTTCAAAGCTTTGACTGGAGCCAATGCGCAACGATTAAAAAACACACCAGGAATAACCGCTGTAACCCGAGAAATCGCTAAAGGCTCTGAATACGGAATATTCCCTGACAGCAAATGGAACCGTGACAATTACGGCCCAATTTACATTCCTGAAAAAGGAAAAACAGTTCCGCTTAACCTGGAAAGCCTGCCGTTTTACGAAAGAATTATTACAACTTATGAAAAAGACGATAACGGAAACAAAAATGACTTAAAAGTTACCGGAAACGAAATCAGACTGAACGGAAAAGTAGTAAACAGCTATACTTTTAAACAAAATTATTACTGGATGATGGGAGATAACCGTCATAATTCTGAAGACAGTCGTTATTGGGGATATGTACCGGAAGACCACATTGTAGGAAAGCCGGTTTTTATCTGGATGAGTTGGGATGCCAATGCCAAAGGTCTGAACAAAGTGCGCTGGAACAGAGTTTTTACCACTGTTAGCGGCGAAGGTCAGCCACAATCTTACTTTAAAATTTTCTTAATTTTATTAGCCGCTTTCTTTGTAGGTGAGTATTTTTGGAAAAAAAGAAAAGCAAAAAACAGCTAATTTGACTATTTGTGGATTCGGTTATTTGATAAATTATATTTTATAAATTTGATTAAACGAAACTTAGTTTGAAGCCAAATTACCAAAATATGTATATATATTCTTTTGAAAAATTAGAAGTTTGGATTGAAGCCAAAGATTTTTCGAAAATGATTTATCAGATAACCTCAAAGTTTCCTGAAACTGAAAAATATAATTTAATCTCACAGTTGCGTCGTGCATCTGTTTCCATAGCATCGAACATAGCTGAGGGCTCAGCCAGAAAAACATTTAAAGACAAAGCACACTTTACAACAATTGCTTTTGGCTCTTCTGTTGAAGTGCTTAATCAATTAATTATTTCTTACGAACTGAATTTTATCTCAGAAGTAGATTATTTGGATTTAAGAAAAAATTTAGAAAGCATTACAAACAAACTTAATTCTTTAAGAAATTACCAACTAGAAAAGTCTGAAACCAAATAACCAAATCCCTCAAATAACCAAAACAACGAATGAAAACCCTATTACATCCTTCCTATTTCCCGTCAATCAGCCATTTTGTTGCCATGGTTCAGGCAGAAAGTATTGTATTTGAAATGGAAGATAATTTTCAAAAACAAACGAATAGAAACCGTACTTACATTTATAGTCCAAATGGCGTACAACTGCTAAATATTCCAATAAAACATTCCCGAGCAAGTCATCAAAAAACCAAAGACATTCAAATAGAAAATGATTTTGACTGGCAAAAACAACATTTCAAATCCTTAGAAGCCGCTTACCGAAGTTCGCCTTTTTTTGAATATTTTGAAGATGATTTTGTTCCTTTTTTCGAAAAAAAACATCAGTTTTTAATGGATTTGAATTTAGAAGCCTTAGAAATTATTTCGAAATGTATGCGAATGAAATTTGACTTCGAAACTACTAACGAATACTTTCACGAAGTAGATTCTAACAAATTTTCAGACTATCGCTTTTTAGTTAATGGAAAAAAAGACCCTTCCGTTTTTGAATCCTACACTCAGGTTTTTGATGATAAATTTGGTTTTATAAACAACCTTAGCGTCTTGGATTTACTTTTCAACGAAGGAAAATTCACCGTGGATTATTTGAAATCACAAAAATTAATTATCCCTTGATTTTATTTGGAATTTAGAATTTAAAAATTGGAATTTAATTTATATTTATTCCAACGAAAGTTTTGCCATAATTGGAAAATGATCCGAATTATCAAAATCAGGGAAGGTTTCAAACATTTTCACCTGCATATTTCTGTCGGCAAAAATATAATCAATTCGGGCCGGATAATATTTAAATCGATACGTTTGACCAAAACCTTTTCCGGTCTCTTCAAAAGCGTCCTTCAAACTTCCTTTAATAATGCGATAAACATATGAAAAGGCGCTGTTATTCATGTCTCCACAAATGATAACCGGATACGGACAGTTTTTTAAATTATCTCTCAAAATTTCAGCCTGTTGCTGTTGTTGTTTAAAAGCCCTGCTGATACGCATGAACATCATCTGAGATTTTTCCTTGTCAATCACATCAATGTTTTCGGAAATCTCGTTTACATCCGGCGATATTTTAATGGATTGCAATTGCATATTATAAACCCTGATAACATCTTTTCCCTTCTTAATATCGGCATAAACTACATTATTGGTCGAATTCGGGAAAGAAATTTTGCCTTCTTCAATAATGGGAAACTTAGAAAAAACAGCCTGTCCGGTTTTAATTTGATTCCCTTCCATAAAAATCGCACGATGGGGATATACTTTTAAATCCACATGAGCCGAATTAGAATACTCCTGAATACATACAATATCCGGATTTTTTTCGTTGATAAAATGCAATATTGATTCCGGAATATCCGTTTTGTCCTGCCATTTAAACAAATTAAACAAACGAACATTGTAGCTCATTACCACAAAATCCTTTTCGCTTTCCGGAAATTCTTTAGTTGAAAATTTATAAAACTTATTGATAAAAGTGATTCCGATTAAAAGAACCAAACCGGACATCATCATTCTTTTTTTGAGTTGTATTCCCCAATACACAAAAAAAAGTCCGTTTAAAACAAAAAACAAAGGCATAAACAAAGTTACTACCGACAATAAAGGGAAGATTTTAGGCGCCAGAAATGGCAACACATAAGCGATAAAAGTAACGACTATAAGAATACTGTTTAAAACAAACATTACTCTGTTAAACCACGAAAGATTTTTCATTTTGTCTAATTAAATGTCCAAAGTCTCCACAAACTTCAAACCATTATTTCCCTGATTTGAATAAAAAATCCTTTTCTTCTTTTGTTAAACTATCATAACCCGACTGACTGATTTTATCTAAAATCTCATCAATTTGTTGTTGGGTTTTATCCTTGGTAACAATCCGGGAAGTGGTACGCTTCTCAACGGGTTTGTTATAATTTTTATGAACTTTTTTAAACGGTGTGCTTGGTGTTGTTCTGAAACCATTGGCAAAAAAACTAATAACGTTAGTGACAATTAAACTCATATCAGTTCCGTTTTGTAAGGCTTTGATATAAACAAAACCAAATAAAGCTCCTGCCAAATGCGAAATATGTCCTCCCATATTCTCTAAACGAAGCTGCATCAAATCTAGTATCAACAACACCGCCGTAATATGCCATAATTTCACTCTTCCTATCAACAACAAACGCACTTCCATTAGTGGCTGATAACTGGTTACCGCCATCAAAATGGCCATAATTGCTGCCGAAGCCCCAACAATCGGAGCATCCATATTCATCAAATAATACGTGCCCATAAAAACGGCTCCGCCAAAAACAGCTGCCAATAAATACAAACCTAAAAACTGTTTTTGAGTAAAAAAAGTCAAAAACAACTGGCTTGCAAAATTCAGCACCAGCATATTGAATAAAATATGAAAGAAATCAAAATGAAAAAAAGCATAACTGATAAGCGACCAGGGTTTCCACAATAAATCGGACGGATTAGACGACAAACTCACATATTGCAACACATTCAAATCAACATTAAAAATGCGCAATATTCCCGGCAAAACAAATGAAATCAAAAAACAGGCTACATTCCAATAAATTAGCTTATTGACAATTCCTCCCAGTTTGTATTGCATTTTTAAGTCGTCCAGAATATTCATGTATTCGTCTTTATCTGAATTATTACTTTAATTTTAGTTCCAACGGTTGTTATTAAACTGATTTTTCTTCCAATACCACATAATCAAAAAACCAGATATCGCACCACCAATGTGTGCAAAATGAGCAATTCCTGAATCTATCCCCATCAATGAATTACCAAAAATACCGAAGAATCCATCAAAAAGCAGCATGTAAACCGGAACAAAATATTTAGCTTTAACCGGAACCGGAATAAACATAATTCCCAACTCGGCATTAGGAAACATAAACGCAAAAGCCACTAACAACCCATAAATCGCTCCCGAAGCTCCCACCATCGTTCCCAGGAAAGAACTTAAAAACTGTTGGTATTGCGTCGCTGTTAATATCGATTCCCATTGTGTATTGATTTTGCCTTCGTTCAATATTTTTACAATCTCAGCTTTCTCAAAACCATGAGCTCCTAAAACGTTAACCGCTTCATTAAAATAATAATAATTAACTCCGGTTTGAACCAAAACGGCTCCTAAACCACAGGAAAGGTAAAAAAACAACAACTTTTGACTTCCCCAAAAATGTTCTAAGGTAGAACCAAACGAATACAAAGCAAACATATTGAAAGCAATATGGGCAAATCCGCCGTGCATAAACATATGCGTTAAAAGCTGCCAAAAATGAAAATCATTATTTTCAGGAAAAAACATGGCCAGAATTTGGTAAGCCGGATCTCCCACAAATAAGGTTCCAATAAAAAACAGAACGTTAATGATTAGTAATTGTTTGACTATAGGCGTTATATTCATCATATTGCAAATTTTTTATCTATATCTTCCACACGCATGGTGATGAAAGTTGGTTTTTGAAACGGAGACACATTTGGATCTTTACAGGCAAAAAGTCCGTTTACTAAATTCTCCTGTTCTTTTATCGTTAAACTGGTTCCTGTTTTTACCGCCAGACTCTTTGCCATCGACTTGGCAATAGAATCATTTTGACTAAAACTATTCTCAGGAATTCCTTCCTGTAAATCACTTAATAATTGTTCCAATACGATTGAAACTTCACTTTCGGTTACATTTACCGGAATTCCGGAAATAACCACATGATTACCATTGGTTTCTTCAAAAACAAATCCGGTATTAATCAGCGAAAGTTTTAATTCGTCGATTAATTCCATTTCACCAGCCGAAAAATACAATTCTAACGGAAACAACAACTGCTGACTCGATGCCTGATGCACCGTCATATTGGTCAAAAACTGTTCGTATAAAACCCTTTGATGCGCGCGTTGCTGATCCACAATAACCATTCCTGATTTTATGGGAGAAACAATGTATTTTTTATGAATTTGATAAACATTCTGTACACTTTGCTCTACTTCTCCATCATTGAACAAAGAAGCTGTAACCTCTTCGCTTTCAAAAGAAATTTCGGCACTTTCTATTGCCAAATCTGGTTCCTGTTTCAAACCTACATACAAACTTTCCCAATTAGCTGTAGCAGCCGGTTTTTTGTATGAAGAAGCAGAACCTGAACCGGATGAACTGTAAGACTTGGTTTCTTTATCATCCGAAAAAGGATTAAAAGAACGATCCACCTGAATGGTAGGCGTTATTCCTTCCAAATCTTTGTAATGATAAGGCGTATCCAAATTAGCATCTCGTTCAAAATCCAAAACCGGAGCAATATTAAACTGTCCTAAACTGTGCTTGATGGAAGCTCTTAAAATCGCATACAAAGCGCTTTCGTCGTCAAATTTAATTTCGGTTTTCGTAGGATGAATATTGATATCAATCGAATTGGCCGGAACCGTCAAATACAGAAAATAACTCGGTTGTGCGCCATCTTTCAGGATTCCGTCATACGCCGCCATCACAGCATGATGCAAATAACCACTTTTAATAAAACGATCATTAACGAAAAAAAACTGTTCTCCCCTGCTCTTTTTAGCAAATTCAGGTTTGCTGACAAATCCCTGAATCGTTACAATTTCGGTTTCTTCCTGAACCGGAACCAACTTTTCATTGGTTTTCCCTGAAAAAACATTTACCACACGTTGTCTTAAAGTCGAAACGGGCAAATTATACATTTCGCTTCCATTATGATAAAATGTAAAATGGATATTAGAATGTGCCAATGCCACACGTTGAAATTCGTCAATAACATGACGGTATTCCACTGTATCCGATTTCAGGAAATTGCGTCGGGCGGGGATATTAAAAAACAAATTTTTAATCGCAAAAGAAGTTCCCTGTGGCAAAACTGCCGATTCCTGAGAAACAAATTTACTTCCTTCGATAACAATTTGCGTTCCTAATTCGTCCTGCTCCTGCTTCGTTTTCATTTCCACATGAGCAATCGCAGCGATAGAAGCCAAAGCTTCACCACGAAATCCTTTGGTATGCAAACTAAATAAATCTTCAGCATGACGGATTTTGGAAGTCGCATGACGCTCAAAACACAATCGGGCGTCGGTAACACTCATCCCTTTTCCATTATCAATTACCTGAACCAGGGATTTTCCGGCATCTTTTATAATCAGCTTGATATCCGTTGCATTCGCATCTACCGCATTTTCAAGTAATTCTTTAACTACCGAAGCCGGCCTTTGAACCACTTCTCCGGCGGCGATTTGATTAGCAACATGATCAGGAAGTAATTGAATGATACTCGACATTTTTTCAGTTTTTCAGTTCCGATAGTTATCGGGATTAGTAATCAGGGGACAACTAAGCCCAGCAAATTTAATAAAATTCTATGGGGTTTTCCCTCTTTCGCAATCATAAATAAAACAAAAAAACCCATACTATTTTCAACAAACAGTATAGGTTTCATTCTGAATTATTTAGTTTTTACTCCTTTAATTCCAAAGGCGAACCTTCTCCAAGCTGAGCTGCTCCGGAAGTTAATAAATTTTGATTGGAAAAATCATGCGCTAAAGTAGCCTGCTGACGAATATACGCCATTTTGATAGCCGCAATAGCCGCCTCAGTTCCTTTGTTTCCGTGAATCCCACCGCTTCTTTCAATAGATTGCTGCATCGTATTATCAGTCAATACACAAAAAATAACCGGAACATCCGTTTGTACATTTAAATCTTTAATTCCCTGAGTCACACCTTCGCAAACAAAATCAAAATGCTTGGTTTCACCCTGAATCACACAACCAATGGCAATTACCGCATCTACTTTTTGTGTTTGCAACATTTTTTTAGAACCGTAAATCAACTCAAAACTTCCCGGCACATTCCAACGGATAATATTTTCAGCCGGAACTTCATTGTCCAACAAAGCGGCTTCCGCTCCGCTGTATAAACCTTCTGTAATCGTATCATTCCACTCCGAAACTACAATTCCAAAACGAAATTCTTTAGCATTTGGAAGTGCATTTTTATCATATTCCGATAAATTTTTATTAATCGTTGCCATATCAATTTTATTTTAAACCTTGAATTTATAAATAAAAATTGGTGATTACAAGCATTGAAGCACTTGCAATCACCAATTCATCATTCTTAAACTTTTATTATTGAGATAAACCAATCAAAGCTTCCACAGCAGCAGCTTCAGGAGCGTTTTCATAGTTTTCTTTAATATCAGTAAAATATTTTAAAGCTTCTTCTTTATTTCCTAATTCCAAAGCTGTTTTTCCTGCTTTTAACAAGAAACGTGGCGTAGTATAATCATTTTTATTAGACTCAGCCGCTTTTACATAACTTTCTAAAGCTTCTTTTGGTTGTTTATTTTCAGAATAAGCATCCCCGATAGCTCCTTTAGCCAAAGCGCTCAAAACAACATCATCCGATTTGAATTTACTTAAATAAGCAATCGCCTCAGTATATTTTCCAGTGTTCAAATAAGCAATACCCGCATAATAATTCGCTAAATTACCCGCTGCAGTTCCTGAATATTCATCGGCAATTTTGATAAAACCAAATTTACCTTCCGAACCGTTTAATGACAATTTATACAAAGAATCACTTGCTACTCCTTCTACTGCCTGTTGGAAATTTTGTTGTGCTACAAACATTTCGCTGGCAGCTTCATCTTCTTTAGGCTCTGCGATAAATTTTTGGTATCCCAAATATCCCACAGTAAACAAAGCAATTGCTCCTACAACTCCAATAATAACTTTTTGGTTTTTAGCAACCCAGTCTTCCGTTTTTGAAGCAGTTTCGTCTAATTTAGAAAAAACATCAGCCGTTGTACTGTTTTTTTCATCAATTACAACTTCCTCTACTTGCTCTTTAACTTCTTTCTCTTTTGGTGCTTTATATCCTCTTTTATTATATGTAGCCATTTAAAAATTAATTTAGTGAACCGCAAAAATAAAATTTTTATTCAAACTCACGCAAAAAATCACATATTTTATGACTAAATCCAAAATATTTTTATTTCTGCAAATCGGCTTCCCTTTCAGCCTTTAAAAAATTAACTTTGAAAGCGCTTAAAACACCCGTTATTTAGATATTTTTAATAATTTGCAGCCTCGTTTAAAAGCCTTTACAACAACAGCAAATTCCTCAATACCAGCAAAAACAACAATGTATTTAAAAAAAATTTCGTTATTCAATTATAAAAATTTCACAGAAGCCAGCTTCGAATTTGATGGTAAGATAATTTGTTTTGTAGGCAAAAACGGCATTGGAAAAACCAATGTTCTCGATGCTATTTACCATTTATCTTATGGAAAAAGCTACTTCAATCCGCTTGCGGTTCAAAACATCCGCCACGGTGAAGATTTTTTTGTAATTGATGCCGAATTTATCAAAAACGACCGAACCGAACAATTGGTTTGCAGCCTGAAAAAAGGACAAAAAAAAGTCCTGAAACGCAACGGCAAAGCCTACGATAAATTTTCGGATCACATTGGTTTTATTCCGCTGGTGATTATATCGCCCGCCGACAGGGATTTGATTATCGAAGGCAGCGAAACCCGCCGAAAATTCATTGACAGCATCATTTCGCAACTGGACTCTTATTATTTACAACAACTTATTCAGTACCAAAAAGTAATGAGTCAGCGCAATGCTTTGTTGAAATATTTTGCGCTCAACCATGTTTTTGATAACGATACTTTGTCTATCTACAACGAGCAACTAAACGAATTTGGACAATACATTTTTGAAAAAAGAAAAGCATTTATAGCCGAATTCATCCCTATTTTCAGTAAACACCATCATACCATAACGGACTCCCAAGAATCCGTACAATTGGTTTACGAAAGTCATTTATTTGAAAACAATCTGCTAAACCTTTTACAGGAAAACATCAACAAAGACCGGGCATTGCACTACACCAGCACCGGAATTCACAAAGACGATTTATCTTTTGAAATCGACAATCATCCTATTAAAAAATTCGGTTCGCAAGGTCAGCAAAAATCATTTTTAATTGCATTAAAATTAGCCCAATTTGAATTCCTGAAGAAACAAAGCGGTGTCAAACCTATTTTATTATTTGATGATATTTTTGACAAACTGGACGAAACCCGCGTTGCTAAAATTGTAGAAATGGTGAATTCAGATACTTTTGGACAACTTTTTATTTCTGATACCCATCCGGAGCGCACCGAAGCCATCGTAAAATCGACACATCAATCGTATAAGATTTTTAATTTGTAATTTTAGTTTTTAAACGCAATCCCGATAGCTATCAGGACACCAAGTTTTCTGCAAAGTTCAGTAAGACATAAAATATCAATCCGTATTCTGCCTACATTAAGTTAGGCATTGTCTAAATATTTCAAACATATAAGTCACATAAATTTTCTTTTAAAGTTCTATAAACAAAGCAAAAGTTCATTTAAGTTATTTCATAAATGAAAAATAAAATTTGTGTAAATCTGTGTAATTTGTGGTTAACTTTTTCAACGCAAAGTGCGGTAAAGAAAACAAATAAAAAACTTAACTTAGTACCATCGTTCTAATTTAAAACAAATATTATGAAACTTAAATCCATACTTACATTTTGCCTTATATCAATGCTCATTTCCTGCAACGCACAAACTTCCAAAAACATTAAAACAGTTGAAGTTCCTGCTTTCGCAAAAGAAATAAAAACCACTCAAAAGCCACAAATTCTGGATGTGCGTACTCCGGAAGAATTCAGTCAGGGACATCTCAATAATGCCACAAACATAGACTGGCAGGGAGATCATTTTGTACAGGATGCCGAAAAACTAAACAAAAACAAAGCCGTTTATGTGTATTGCCGTAGCGGAAAACGAAGTTTAAAAGCATCTGAAAAACTAGCCGAAATGGGTTTTAAAAAAATCTACAATCTGGAGGGCGGCTATCAAAAATGGACTGCTGAATCCAATAAAAAGCAATAAAAAACAAAACAATCATTTATGTTTAGCACAGAATCCTTACAGTTTTTAAACGATTTAAGAGCCAACAACAACCGCGAATGGTTTCAGGACAATAAAAAAAGATACGAAGCTTATAAAAAAGACTATCACCAGCTGGTTGCTGATTTCCTGAATGCGATGAAGCCTTGGGATTCGGCATTAGAAATGCTTGAAATCAAAGACTGCACCTTCAGAATCAATCGTGACATTCGCTTTTCCAAAGACAAATCACCTTATAAAACCCACATGGGCATTTGGATTTCTTCCGGTTCCAAAGGACTGAACAAAGCCGGTTATTATGTCCACATCGATCCTAACGGCTCTTTTATTGCCGGTGGTTTTTATGCTCCAGAAGCCGATGATTTAAAAAAAATACGCAAAGAAATTGCTTTTTTCTACGAAGATTTGGAAGCCATTTTAGCAGAACCTAATTTCAAAAAAGAATTTGGTGATTTTTGTCGCAATGAAAAATACCTGCTCAAAAATCCGCCCAGAGGTTACGAAAAAGAGCATCCTGCCATCGCATTTTTAAAGCTAAAAAGCTTCGAGACCATGCATAAATTTGACATTTCTGAAGTAACTAAAAAAGATTTTGTTTCGAAAATGAGCCAGAAACTGATTCTTTTAAAGCCATTAAATGAATTCATGAACCGCGCATTAGAAACGGAGGAATTTTAAAAAAAATTAGCCACAGATTAAAGAGATTAAAAGGATTTAAAAAAATCTGTGAAAATCTTTTTAATCTGTGGCAAATAAATAATTGATGAAACAAAAAAAAATACTTTTTCTGGGAGAATCCTATCGCGCCGATGCCCAAACCTGGATGAACGGTTTAAAGGAATTTGGCAATTTTGAAATCATCAACTGGGAATTACAAACGCCCAACAATACTTTTTGGAATCGAATTGGGAGAACACTTGAATTCATTTTTGCGCCTTTTACAATTCAAAAAATCATTCGCAAGGAAAAACCCGACATGATTATCGCCGAAAGAACTACCAGCTATGGATTTCTGGCGACCTTGTCCGGCTTACAACCTTCGGCAATCGCCCAACAGGGGAAAACCGATTTGTGGCCGGAAAATGCTATTTCGCTTCCGCTGAAACGAATTTTACAAAATTATGCTTTCCAAAAAGCAACACTCATTCATGCCTGGGGACCCATTATGGCGAAACACATGAAAAGTGTCAAGGTGGATCAATCCAAAATTCTCCTTTTACCCAAAGGCATTGATTTAGAAAAATTCGAAAATAACAATTTGGCAAATCCCGAAAAAATCACCGCCATAGTTAGCCGTTCGCTATTACCGGAATACCGACACAAGATTATTTTAAAAGCTTTTGGCATTTTGCATCAAAAAGAAATTGATTTCCATTTAACTATCATTGGAGACGGCACATTGCTTGAAAATCTTAAAAATTTGGCACAGGAATTACAAATTCAGGACAAAGTGCTTTTTACAGGAAGAATTTCCAATAGCGAACTTCCAAAACGACTGCAACAAGCTCTTTTTTACATCAGCATGCCTGTAACTGAAGGCGTTTCGACTTCTTTATTTGAGGCGATGGCCTGCAGTTGTTATCCTATTATAAGCAATCTCGAAGGAAATCAAAGTTGGATAAAACATCGCGAAAACGGACAATTAATTAGCGTGGACGATTTCAAAATGCTTGCCGAGGAAATTCTTTGGGTTTTTAAGAATGATAATTTTCGAAAAAAAGCTGTGATTCAAAACAGAAAATTTGTGGAAGAAAATGCAAATTACCAAACCAACATGAAAATTATTGCCGATAAATACCATGAGTTGATAGATGCTAAAAAAACATTTTAAACACAAAGTTCACTAAGATTTACGCTAAGAACACAAAGCTTAGCAAACTTTGAGTAAACTTTGCCACTTTGCGATAAAACAAAAAATTATAATTCATACTTTTGAACCTTCAATTCACGAATAAAAAAGCACTTTCTTTTATGGAAATCCTACAAAATTTTTCTTTAAAAAACTATAATACTTTTGGTATCGAAGCCAAAGCCAAAGCCTTCGTTGCGGTTCATTCTATAGCTGAATTAAAAAGCGTTTTAGAGCAAAATGCAAGCGAGAAAAAATTCATTTTAGGTGGCGGCAGCAATATGCTACTCACTCAGGACGTAGATGCTTTAGTGATTCATATTGATTTAAAAGGAAAAGAAATCATTCAGGAAGACGAGGATTTTGTGTGGATTGAAGCTCAGGCGGGAGAAAACTGGCATGAATTAGTGCTTTGGGCCATTGACCAAAATTTCGGCGGATTGGAAAACATGTCCTTAATTCCGGGAAATGTAGGAACTACTCCGGTTCAAAATATTGGTGCTTACGGAACCGAAATCAAAGATACTTTTATTTCCTGCGAAGCCATGAATATTGCCTCTCAGGAAATGCAAACTTTTAGTAACGCCGAATGTAAATTTGGTTACCGCGAAAGTATTTTTAAAAACGAAATAAAAGGTGAATACATCATTACTTCTGTGGTTTTCAAACTGACGAAACGCAACCATAAAATCAATACTTCTTACGGAGATATTCTGGGAGAATTGGCTAAAAACAACATTTCGACCCCAGGATTGAAAGACGTGAGCAATGCCGTGATTGCCATCCGTCAGAGTAAATTACCCGATCCGAAAGAACTGGGAAACAGTGGTAGTTTTTTTAAAAATCCTATTATTTCTAAAACGGAATTTGAAAAGATTCACGCTAAATTTCCGGAGATAAAATTCTTTGAAGTATCTGACACTGAAGTCAAAGTTCCGGCTGGCTGGTTGATTGAACAGGCCGGTTTAAAAGGAAAACGCTTTGGCGATGCCGGAATTCATAAAAATCAGGCTCTGGTTTTAGTGAATTATGGTCATGCAACCGGACAGGAAATTCTGGATGTTTCTAAAAAAGTACAACAAACTGTTTTTGAGATTTTTGGAATCAAAATAGAAGCCGAAGTCAACATTATTTAGCCCGAAAATCAAGGCTCAAATTTTTCTTGTAAAATTCACATTCTATCATTTCCAAATCCTAATTCTATTCATACCTTTGCACACGATTTAATTAACCTGTTAAACACCGATGCTTATACTGATTCTTTACTTTTTTATTGCTGTTGTTGCTATTCAAATTGCGTATTATTTAGGTGTTTTTGGGAAATTTGCTTTCGCCAAAGCACAAAAAATAGCACCCAAAAGAATTCCGATTTCCGTTATTGTTTGTGCCAAAAATGAAGAAGAAAATGTGGCCAAATATGTGCCGCTTTTAGCCGAACAAAACTACCCTGATTTTGAGATTGTTTTAATCGACGACGCTTCGAGTGATAACACTTTAGAATTATTTGAAGCTTTCGAGAAACAATATTCTAACATTCGTCTCGTTAAGGTTCAAAACAATGAAGCTTTCTGGGGCAATAAAAAATACGCATTGACCTTAGGAATCAAAGCGGCTAAAAAAGAATATTTGCTATTTACCGATGCGGATTGTTACCCAACATCAAAAGACTGGATTACGGCTATGAGTTCGCAATTTACCTTACATAAAACGGTTATTTTAGGCTACGGAGGCTATGAAAAAATAGCCAATTCGTTCCTGAACAAAATCATTCGTTACGAAACGGTGCTTACTGCGGTTCAGTATTTTTCCTGGGCAAAATTAGGACATCCGTATATGGGTGTAGGTCGCAATATGGCTTATAAAAAAGAAGAATTTTTCAGAGTAAACGGCTTTATCAACCACATTCAGGTACGCTCCGGTGATGATGATTTATTTATTAACGAGGCGGCTAACGGGGGAAATACTACTGTGGCTTACAGTCCGGAAAGTTTTACCTATTCGGCACCAAAGAAAACCTATAAAGAATGGTTTACCCAAAAAAGACGCCACGTAGAGACTGCCAAGCATTACAAAGCAATAGACCAGTTTCAGTTGGCTTTCTTTTACAGTTCCCAGTTGTTGTTTTTTATTCTGGCAATAGTTTTACTGGCTTTCCAATTCCAATGGATTGTGGTAACTGCTTTAATCGGTTTACGTTATTTATGCACCTGGATTGCCGTAGGATTTTCGGCGGGAAAACTCAAAGAAAAGGATATCAAATTTTGGTTTCCCTTCATTGAATTCGCATTGGTTTTCACCCAATTCAATGTGTTTTTAACTAATATTTTTTCAAAACCAGTCAATTGGAAATAAGTACTCAAATCGAAAAAGCCAAACGGGGAGACCAAACCGCCTTTACTTTTCTGCTGAATCAGTATTGGAACGAAGTCTATAGTTTCATGCTCAAACGCACCGAAAACGAAACCAATGCCGAAGACATTACCATTGAAACTTTTTCGAAGGCTTTTGACAAAATCGCTACTTACAATCCCGAATTTCAGTTCAACACCTGGTTGATTTCGATTGCGAAGAATGTGTATATCGATATGCTTCGCAAAAGAAAATCAAGCCTTTTTGTGGAAATTACCGAACAGGAAGACCAAAAAGCCTACAACATTGCCGACACCACTCCGTCTAAAGAAGACGAACTGATTACGGAACAAAACCTCTCGCAATTACTGCAATACATCAAAGAACTGAAACCGCATTATCAGGAAGTGATCCAACTGCGTTATTTTCAGGAAATGAGCTATCAGGAAATAGCCGATAAAATTGAAGAACCCCTCAACAACGTCAAAGTAAAACTCCTAAGAGCCAAGAAACTACTGGCTGAGATTATCAATAACAGAAGATAATCTTTTTATTTCTCCATTAAGGAATTAAGTTGCATTAAGAGTTTTTTTAATATAGTTGTATTTTGTATTGCATTTACTTTTACAAGTAAGAAAAGTTTTTATATTTGTATTTACAAAAAGAAACAATGCGCAACAAATCAAACAAAAACCGACCACCCAGATACATCCACACAAACGATAGCGCGGAAATGTTTTCCGTGCCCGCAACAATAAGCAAATAACGTAAGCAAAATACTTTGTGGAATTACTTGATGAGATTCCTACGGAATGACAAGATTACGGTAATGCCCCTCTGTCACGAGTACCTACTTTCTTTTTAAATCAAAAACAAAGCGTTTGTAACGCATCTGATTAAAAAAATCCAAATTAAAATGTTTCTTAATACAACAAAATCCGTCTTGTTTTTTCAGAACAGGACGGATTTTTTTAGTCTTTAACTGATTTAAAGACCTAAACGCAGGCTTGGGGTACCCACGCTTATTCGGGTATTTACCGATGAAGGCGTGTAGCTTCTTTGGTAACGCGGATTGTCGTAACCATAGTAATAGTAACCGGCATAGGTATAAAAACCGGCATCATGGTGACAATGAGCGTCACAGTGGTTATAATGTTCGGCATAAACCTCTTTTTTACTGGCAATGTAGGCGCGATAGGCTTTTCGGTTCTTTGCTTTCAATTGTTTTTCGTAGTTTTTTTGCTCTTCCCAAAAAGCTTTTTCTTCCGCTTTGGTTTTAGCCACGAAAGCCAACTCAAATTGGGCGTCTTCCGCTCCTCTTTTTTCATAATAAGACATTTTCTCTGCATAAGCATTTACATTCGCTTCCGCTTTTACAGTGGTTTGCTGCGCCTGCAAATGAGTAACAGTCCCAAAAAAGAATAAGGCAAGCAAAATTTTTATCGTTTTCATAATCGTATCATTTAGTTGTTAAAGACTACTTTTATCAGTAAGACAACTTAAAAGCGGTTTTCCCTACCCGCTCTAATTATTTTTAATGTATTTTTACGTAAACAAGCGAAAATTCCTATCTAAACTAATTACTTTGGAAAACTTATACTTATTTATTTTATTGGCGCTGCTGGCTGAGATTTTAGGAACAGTGGGAGGTTTTGGTTCTTCGTTGTTTTTCGTGCCTATTGCCAGCTATTTTTTGGATTTTCATTCGGTTTTAGGAATTACCGCCTTATTTCATGTATCGAGCAACATCACTAAAATTGCTTTCTTCAGAAAAGGTTTCGACAAAAAACTGCTACTCACTATAGGTGTTCCCGCAGTTGTTTTTGTGATTGTTGGCGCTTTTATCAGTAAATATATCGACAGTAAAATTCTGGAAATGGCTCTGGCTGGTTTTCTTATTGTGACGAGTTTGTTTTTTTTGTTTTTTAAAAATTTCAGCATTAAACCTACGGTTTCTAATTCCTCATTGGGCGGGACTTTATCCGGATTAATTGCCGGATTGTTAGGAACCGGAGGGGCTATTCGCGGCATGACATTGGCGGCCTACAACCTGAAAATGGAGGTTTTTATTGCCACCTCAGCCATTATCGATTTGGCCATTGATTCCAGCCGAAGTTTTGTTTACACCTACAACGGCTATGTCCACAAACATGATTTGTACCTGATTCCTATTTTGCTGGTAGTTAGTATTATTGGAACTTATATTGGAAAAAAAATCCTCGAACGCATTTCCGAAGAACAATTCAAATCCATTGTCTTAATTTTAATTTTCATTACCGGAATCGTGACACTTTCGAAAGTGATTTGGAACTAAAAAAAAATCGCAAATTAGAACGTTCTTCTTCTAATTTGCGATTGTAATAAAATGGCAAAAATATTACACGGTTTCTTCTTCCTCCTCGGTTACAAATTCCATGTGATCTTCAATTTCGGCAACAACTGGCTTAGAAGCTTTCAGCGCATTGAAACGTTCTACTTGTTCTAATTCGTCTTCATCACCGCTGAAATAAGGAAAAACATCTAAAACTGCCGATTCAGAAATAGCAGGAATACTATAATCCCCCATCGTTCCTTTCATCGTATGCACAGTATTATCATAAGCTTCCTTCACATCATTCGCCTGAACCAAAAAATACATATTGGTCTTGCGTTCCTTACCGCTTTCTTCGTCATAAGCCAGTAACGAAATCTTAGATTTAAACCAGCGATCGGCATTTTCAAACGGGTGAATTTCGGCATAATTAGCCACTTTGATATTGGCAATTTTGAATTCTTCGCTCACATAAGCCTTCATTTCTTCATTAATTCGGCTTTCGGCTTCCGTGAAAGAAATAGCGTCCACCAAATAAATTTCACCTACCATTTTCTGATTCCCGGTTTCATCCGTTTTTCTATATTTTACTTTGCATTCGTACCAAGTTGCCATAATTTGTTTTTTTTAAGGATGCCAAAGATAATTTTTAGCACTAAAAAAACAGCAAATTATTGAAATAGATATTCACAATTTTAAAGACCAAAACTTATTTCCCTCACTGTAAGATGGCTACAAATTAATTAACCCTGAATTTAAACAATCCGACTTTTTCTTTATAAACCCATTACTCCTATCCCAAACCGACTAGAACTTAAATATTCTCAATTGCTTCACATAATAAATAAAAAAAGGAATAAACACTAGTAAAAACAAGACTTCACAAGTTTTTAACCCGTTAAAATCAAGGCTTTCACAAATGTTATTTTTTTGTTAAAGAAAAATTAAACAACTGTTTAAATTAAACGGTTGTTTAATTTTGTATCCGAATTAAAAAACAAATCCAAGTGAAAACTGATTTTAATGAAAAACAAATTCAAATTCTGCTAATAGCTGAAAAACTATTTGCAGAAAACGGATTCGAGGGAACTTCGATTAGAACCATTGCCAAGGAAGCCGATATTAATATTGCTATGGTATCCTATTATTTTGGTTCGAAAGAAAAATTATTGGAAGCCTTAATTGTCTATCGCACTTCTGATTTAAAAATTCAAATGGAAAATTTATCGGTAGAAAATTTAGATCCAATCGAAAAAATTGACAAACTGATTGAGCTTTATATCAACCGCATTCGATGCAACAAAGGAATTTACCGCATCTTACATTTTGAATTTTCTTCTGAAGAAATGGAAGAAAAAATGAAAATTTTAAATGATGTGAGAGACCGGAATTTGAAATCAATCGAAACGATTATTCATGAAGGTCAGGCAAAAGGAATTTTTAGAAAAGATGTCAATATTCCGCTGATTTCTCCAACAATCATGGGAACCTTCTTCCACTTTTCGATGAACAAGGCCTATTTCAAAAAACTTTTGAAACTTGACACTGACGAAGCTTTTGAAAATTATATACAAACAACGTTTAAAACGCACATACAACAAACAATCAAAGCACTTCTGATATATGAAAGCTAATTATTTAATACTCTTTGGGGTTTTATTTCTGGGAATTACTTCCGCAGAAGCACAGAAAAAAAAGAGTTTAACACTCGATGAAGCCATTCATCTGGCCTGGGAAAAAAGTAACGAAGTGAACTTAGCCAACGCTAAAGTAACGACTAAAAAATTCGAATTGCAGTCGGTAAAAAACCACCGTTATCCGGATTTGAAAGCTTCGGCACAATACCAACGATTGACCAAGGCTAAAATTAACCTGAAAAGCAATAGTTCGGACAGCGAATCGGACACAAAAGCACCTAATGTGGATCAATTGGTTTTAGGACAAATCACAGCTAATTTGCCTGTTTTTTCCGGTTTTAAACTAAACAACAGCATCAAAGTTTCGGATAATTTATTACAGGCCGAAACTGCCAATGCGCTACAAACTAAAGAAGAAACCGCAATGAAAGTCATCGATTATTATGTGGCTTTGTATCAGGCGGAAAAAACGGTAGAATTACTGAACGAAAATTACAAAAGCGCCGAACAGCGTGTAAAAGATTTCACTGAATTGGAAAAAAACGAAATCGTTCCTAAAAACGATTTGCTAAAAACCCAATTGCAGCTTTCTAAAGTTCAATTATCGCTGGATAAAGCGAACAGCGATTTGAATGTGGTAAATTACGAATTGGCAAGCTTGTTAAAACTGGATCCAAATACAAAAATTGTGGTCAGCGAAAGTGATTTTTCAACTTTTGAAATGAACAATATTCCAGCCAACGAAAATCCGGCTTTAGAAAACCGTAAAGATTTAGAAGCCTTACGTTATCAGGAAAAAGCCAGTTTGGCGAACATCAAAGTAGCAAGAAGCAGTTATTATCCTTCTTTAGCACTGATTGGCGGCTATACTACTTTGGATTTAAAAAATGTGGTCAACGTTCAAAATGCGATGAATTTTGGAATCGGACTTTCGTATAATATCAGTGATATTTTCAAAAACGGAACGGAGGTTAAAATCGCCAAAAGTAAAGCGGCTGAGATTCAAAACACCGAAATCATGTTGACCGATCATATCAAAATTCAGGTTCAAAAAGCCTTAGAAGATTATGATTTATCCGTAAAACAAAACCAAGTGTACACACAGGCAGTGGATCAGGCGACTGAAAATTACCGAATCATTAAAGACAAATACGATAACGGACTGGCTGACACCAATGATTTACTGGAAGCCGATGTAGAGCAATTGAGTGCCAAAATCAATAAGGCTGTTACCAAAACGAATGTGATTCAAAAATATTACAACTTATTAGCTGTAACAGGACAATTAAACCAAACTTTCAACCTTTCTAAAATATAATAGATACCTAAAAATGGAAAAGAAAAAAACAAATAAGAAATTCATCGCAATAATAGGTTCTTTAATCCTGTTAGGCGTGGTATATGGCTCTTACAAATACATTCACTCCTTATCTCACGAAGGAACTGATGATGCCCAGGTAGAAAAATACATGACTCCGATTATCCCAAGAGTTTCGGGTTATGTAAAGAAAGTCTATATCAAAGACAATGATTTTGTAAAAAAAGGAGATACTTTATTTACTATCGATCAAAAAGATTATCAGTTAAAAATTGACGAAGCTAACGCAGCTTTGGCTGCAGCCGAAGGAAACTTTGAAGTATCAAAAGCTGATATTGGTAGTATTTTAGCCAGTATTTCCGTTTCGGATGCCAATGTAAAATCGGCAACAGGAAACATTCAAACGGCTAAAATCAAATTAGGATTAGCAACAAATGATTTTAACCGTTATAGTAATTTGTACAAAAATCACACAATTACTAAACAACAATACGAGCAGGCTTTAGCCGCCAAACAGGAAGCTGAAAATCAGGTTCGTATTTTAGAGCAGCAACAAAAAGCTTCGGCTTTCCAAAAATCGGTAATTCAGGCAAAATCAGTTGTTTCTAACAAAGAAACGGATGTGGCTTCAGCCAATATCAAAAGAGCACAGGCTTTATTGGAATCGGCAAAATTGAATTTAAGCTATACGGTAATTACTGCCGCTATTGACGGACAGGTTTCTAAAATTGACATCCAACCGGGGCAATTAGTACAACCGGGACAATCTTTGTTCTATATTATCAACAATAATGAAGCTTGGGTAATTGCTAATTTCAAAGAAACCCAATTGAACAAAATGATTGCCGGACAAAAAGTAGCTTTAAAAGTAGATGCCTATCCTGATTATGAATTCACAGGAACCATAACTTCATTTTCACCGGCAACAGGAGCCCGTTTTTCCATCTTACCTCCGGATAATGCAACCGGAAACTTTGTGAAAACTATTCAGCGTTTACCAGTAAAAATCAGTATTGATTCATCAAACGATATTGAAAAAGTAAAACTATTACGTCCGGGAATGAATGTGGACGTAGATGTACATATTAAATAATTATGATTGCAGACGATGATTTAGTAGAATATGGCTTTAGGAGGGTTATCATTACCATTACCGCAGTACTTTGTGCGCTGCTGGAAATTGTAGATACCACTATTGTCAATGTGGCTTTGACCGACATGAGGGGAAGCCTGGGAGCTACCTTAACGGATGTGGCTTGGGTTATTACCGCCTATGCTATTGCCAACGTTATCGTAATCCCCATGACGAGCTGGCTTTCGCAACAATTTGGAAGACGTAATTATTTTGCTGTATCGATCATTATTTTTACGGTTTCTTCCTTTTTATGCGGAAATGCCTCTAACATTTGGGAATTGGTTGTCTTTCGATTTATACAGGGTTTAGGTGGCGGAGCTTTATTAGTAACAGCCCAAACCATTATTACCGAAAGTTATCCGGTTGCCAAACGTGGAATGGCACAGGCAATTTACGGAATGGGTGTGATTGTAGGACCTACATTAGGTCCTCCATTAGGAGGCTATTTAGTAGATAATTATTCCTGGCCTTACATTTTTTACATCAATATTCCGTTAGGAATTATTGCTACGCTTTTAACGCTTAGCTTTGTAAGAAGTCCGAAATACGGTGAAAAATTAAAATCTCATCAGGTAGACTGGTATGGTATTATCTTATTGTCCACATTTATCGGTTCGCTTCAATTTGTTTTAGAACACGGGCAACAGGACGATTGGTTTAACGATAATCTGATTGTTACACTAAGTATTGTTTCTGTATTTGGTTTAATACTTTTCATCTGGAGACAATTGGTGTACAAATATCCTATTGTAAACTTAAAAGTATTAAAAGATGGAAATCTTAGAATTGGAACCATTATGAGTTTCATCATGGGATTTGGATTATACGGTTCGACATTGATTATTCCAATTTACACCCAGTCTATTTTAGGATGGACCGCTACTGATGCCGGATTACTGTTAATTCCGGGATCGATAACAACTGCATTTATGATGCCTTTTGTGGGTAGAATGATTCAAAAAGGAGTTCCGCAGGGCTATATGGTCGCTGTAGGTTTCTTAATCTTCTTTATTTTCACCCTGACCATGTATTTTAACATGACTCCGGATACCGGTGTCGAACACATGTACTGGCCGCTGATTTTAAGAGGAATTGGATTGGGATTATTATTCGTTCCTATTACCACTTTATCTCTTTCAACACTTAAAGGGAAAAGTATTGGAGAAGGTGCCGCTTTTACAGGAATGATGCGTCAATTGGGAGGTTCTTTCGGGATTGCTATTATTACCACCTTCATCACCCGACTAACACAATCGCATCGTGTGAATTTGGTTGCCAATTTAGACGGCAGTTCGTTTGATGTACAACAACGAATCGCCCAAATGCAAAAAAGCTTTATGGCTAAAGGATTTTCGATAAATGAATCTCTGGATAAAGCCTATCAGGTTTTAGATTTTTCAGTAATGAAACAAAGTACCGTATTGGCTTACATGGATATTTTCCTTTATTTGGGATTGTTATTTTTATGCTGCATCCCTTTTATCTTATTAATTAAGAAAGGAAAAACACAAATCAACGCTGCCGATGCAATGCATTAAATTCAGAATGCAGAAAGCAGATTTTAGAATTTAGAAATATAAAAAAATCGGAATTTCACTATTCAACATAATAAGTGAAATTCCGATTTTTTTAGGTCTATTATCTTGCTTCTTTTCTCTTGCTTCTTGCTTCTAAAATTTATCTTGTAAAAACCAAATGATTCCCTTTGGATAAATTAGCATCAAACTGATAGCCTTCGTAATTAAAACCTTTTAAATCATCAATCGTTTCTGCCTGCGTATCGATAATATAACGTACCATCATTCCTCTGGCTTTTTTGGCAAAAAAACTAATCATTTTCAACTTACCATCTTTATAATCTTTAAAATCCGGTGTAATTACAGATACTTTTAACGCCTTAGTATCAATTGCCGAAAAATATTCGTTACTGGCCAAATTGACAAACAATTCGTCTTTTTTCAATTCCT
Organism: Flavobacterium daejeonense DSM 17708; assembly: GCF_000425425.1. GTDB lineage: Bacteria > Bacteroidota > Bacteroidia > Flavobacteriales > Flavobacteriaceae > Flavobacterium > Flavobacterium daejeonense. The sequence continues at coordinate 192,031 of NZ_AUDK01000005.1, read as the reverse complement.
TATTCAGCGCATTGGTCAGCGTGGTTTTCCAAAAATCATAAAGATTTTTTTTATCGGCAATAGGCAATTTGGTTCCCATTTCCAAGCGGTACGCCTGTATCAAATCCAAAGGTTTTAAAATTCCGTACAATCCGGATAAGATTCTAAGTTTGTCCTGAAGCACTTCTAATTTTTCTACGGGAATGGTATAAGCATCTAAGCCTGTATAAACATCACCGTCAAAAGTATAAACCGCCGGACGGGAATTTTCGGGCGTAAAAGGCGTTTTCCACGCTTTATTGCGTTGCCAGTTCAAATCGGCTAGTTTATCCGAAATCGACATCAAATCAGACAAATCTTTCGGTGATTGCTGTTTCAAAACCTTGTGTACTTGTCGGGATTCTTTTAAAAATGCCGGCTGCGTAAATTGTGTCGTAGGCAATTCTTTTTCAAAATTTAAGGATTTGGCCGGAGATATAACTATTTTCATAAATATTATTGACGTTTTTTCTTTTGCTTTCCAAAAATACTACATTGGAAACAAATTAAAAGACCGAATGTTATAGTTTTAATCAAATGCAGGATAAAGAGATTCTATACTTCTTTAACTTACTAATTTCAAAAGTTTTAACTCCTGACATCTTTTCGAAAGTCTAAAAAATATTTTTCCTGCTTTAATAAATTAATAAAAAAAACAAAGTCAATTTCCCGTTTCGTTATTTTAGTCGGATTTAAACTCCCTAATATTATCATTTTTACAGCAGGTTTTTACTAAGTATTTCGTTATTTTTGCATATCTCTACATTTTTTCTAAATATAGATACAAAAAGAATCATTTCTTTAACTAAATGACAAAAGTAAACTCAGTTATATGAAAAAAACAATTAAGCGCCTTTACAATTCCGACTTATTTAAAGAATTTTTTGAAAATGAAAAATCCAGTGGATTGGTTTTAATAGCTTGTACTATAGCTTCTTTACTACTTGCTAATTCTATTTTTTCCAACGAATATTTGCATACCTGGCACATGAAAATTGGAACGGAAAGTCTGGAATATTGGATTAATGACGGCTTAATGACTATTTTCTTCTTACTCATCGGATTAGAATTGGAACGCGAAATCTATCAGGGCGAATTATCGAACATAAAAGAAGCCTTATTGCCTATTTTTGCGGCACTTGGCGGTATGCTGGTTCCGGCGGGGATTTATTTACTGCTCAATGCTGGTACAACCACTCATTCGGGTGCGGGAATTCCAATGGCTACCGATATTGCATTTGCCTTAGGTGTTTTGTCATTATTAGGAAACCGGGTGCCTTTGTCGCTAAAAGTATTCTTAACAGCCTTAGCTGTTATTGACGATTTAGGAGCTATTTTGGTAATTGCCGTTTTTTATACCAAATCACTTTCCTGGATAAACTTAGGAGTTGCAATGGGTATTTTATTGTTTTTGTTTATCCTGAACCGAAAAAAAGTTCACAATCTTATTCCGTATCTGATTGGTGGAGTAATCATGTGGTATTTCATGCTTAATTCCGGAATTCATGCTACGATTACCGGAGTTTTATTGGCCTTTGTAATTCCTTTTGGCGACGGAAGTAAAAATACCATTTCTTACAAGTTGCAGCATTTTTTACACAAACCGGTAGCCTTTATCATTCTTCCTTTATTTGCTTTGGCAAATACGGCTATCGTTTTAGGCTCGGATATTGCCGAAGCATTGCATTTAAATTACAGTATGGGAATTATACTGGGCTTAGTGTTAGGAAAACCAATAGGAATCTCCCTGTTTAGCTTTTTAGCTGTTTCGGTCGGGCTGTGTAAATTACCTTCCGATTTAAATTGGAAAAAAATCATAAGCATAGGATTTTTAGGAGGAATTGGTTTTACCATGTCTATTTTTGTAACTTTATTAGCATTTGATGATCATCACATCATTAACAATGCTAAATTCATCATCCTGATTTCTTCGTTAACTGCAGGATGCATTGGCTTTTTGGCATTAAAGCAAAATTTAAAGAAAAAGAAACAACATGCAATCGCCAATTAGAAAACTATTTGCTTACATCAACCTGAACAAAGGCGAAGAAGACAAAACCAAAGTTCTGGAAAATGTAAGAACTAATATCTCTTTCAGAGGCTCTAATTTATGGATTTTGGCCTGTGCCATTGTAGTAGCTTCGGTAGGATTGAACGTCAATTCTACCGCTGTAATTATTGGTGCCATGTTAATTTCCCCTTTGATGGGACCTATTGTGGGAGCCGGTTTCGGACTGGGAACTTATGATTTTGATTTACTCAAAAGATCCTTAAAAAACCTGGTTATCGCCACCATTGTAAGTTTATTGGTTTCTACTGTTTATTTTTATATCAGTCCGTTCAAAGAAGCACAACCGGAACTTTTGTCCCGAACGTCACCCAATATTTACGATATTCTTATCGCTTTTTTTGGTGGAATTGTAGGCGCTGTCGCCATTACGCGCGTGGAAAAAGGAAATCCGATTCCGGGTGTTGCCATCGCCACCGCCTTGATGCCACCGCTTTGTACCGCCGGTTACGGACTCGCAACAGGAAGTTTTAAATTCTTTTTTGGAGCCATGTATTTGTACTCCATCAACTGTATTTTTATTTGTATTTCAACTTTCTTAATCGTGAAATATTTGGCTTATCCAACCAAAAAACAATTGGATGAACCTACCCAAAAAAAGGTAAAATATTACATCAGTACGCTTTTAACTATTTTTATTCTGCCAAGTATTTACTTTGCTTATTTGTTATTTGAAGAGAAAAAATTCGAACAGCAAATTGCCGTTTTTACCGAAAGAGAATTTACCGAAAAAGGCATTACTATTGTCTATCAAAAAACACAATTCAACAAAAATCCGAAAATAGTAGAACTGGGTTTTCTTTCAAAACGCTTTAGTGACAGCGAAATCAAAGATTTGAACAAAAGTTTGAAAAACTACGAATTAAGCAACACCAAACTGATTGTAAAACAGGACACCATCGATTTAAAAAGCGATATTTTAAACGAAATCAAGTTTAACAAATCGACGATCAGTCAAAAAGACGTGACCATCCTGAATCTGAAAAAACAGCTGGCAGCCAATCAGTATAACAACAAAGAATTGCTGGCCGAAATGAAAATTTTATTCCCAAACATTGAGAACATTTCCATTTCCAATCACACTTTCAACAAAAATACTGACAGTTTAAAAACAGTTCCGGTATTGGTTTATAAAAGTAAAAGCCAACTGGAATCGGCCGAAGAAAACAAATTAATGCAATGGTTAAAACAGCGTTTGGACAAAAAACGACTTGAAATTTACCATCAAAACCAATAATTTTATTCCTATCCAAAAATGGATTTATTCAAGCCCGAATTCAGCTCCCAAAGTAATTTGTTGCCGCAGGACGGAACCGTAAATTACTATGGCTGCATTATGGATTATGAAAAAGCCAATTGGTTTTTCGACAGACTTTTAGACTCCATTGAATGGAAAAATGACGAAGCTATTATTTTTGGCCAATTAATCACCACCAAAAGAAAAGTAGCCTGGTATGGTGACACAAATTACAAATACAGCTATTCTAAAACCACCAAAGAAGCCCTTCCCTGGGCTGAAGAACTCTTAATTCTAAAACAATTAGTCGAAGAAAAAACAGGCGAAAGCTACAATTCCTGTCTGTTAAACCTGTATCACGATGGCAGCGAAGGAATGGCCTGGCACAGTGATGCCGAAAAAGATTTGAAAAAAAATGGCGCTATTGCTTCGCTAAGCTTTGGCGCACAAAGAAAATTTGCTTTCAAACACAAAACCAACAAAACCACCGTTTCCTTACTGTTAGAACACGGCAGTCTTTTAGTAATGAAAGACGAAACCCAAACCCACTGGCTGCATCGCCTGCCACCATCAAAAAAAGTCAACAAAGCCCGAATAAATCTAACCTTTCGAACGATTATCACTTCCTGATTTTAAATTTTCATCGACTTTTTTTGTCCTGAAAAACCTTGTGGATTGACTTAAAAAAGAATGCAAAAACTGCAAAAAATACGCAAATTCAATAATTTCTTTGCCAAAACCATCGATAAACATAGGAATTATTTTGTTTTTCAACAGACCTTTAGTATCTTTCACATCAATTTAACCAATTACACAACCCCTTAAACATTTAAAAAATGTTAGAAGAAATGAATGATAACCTGTCTCCAAAAAACAATGAGACAGACGGAAACTTAGCCACTGATGTTCAGGCGGACAATCAGGCTACCCCAAATCCTGAGACAAATGACGCCGCACCTTCGGCAGAAAATGATGAAGCAGCTGAATCGCTTAAAAAACAAAAAGCTCTGAGCGAAATTGAAGCTTCCAACGCTGAAGAACACGAAGACGAAACCTTAAAAGGTCGTCACGAAATTCCGATGCGCGATTACGAAACCCTGTCGATGGAAGTCTTAGTAGAGGAATTGCAAAAACTGGTTACTAACGAAAAAGTCATGTCTATTCGTGACCATGTGGAAGAAATCAAAAAGGCATTTTTATCGAAATACAATCATTTTATCGAGGAAAAAAGAGAAGAATTTCTTGCAGACAATCCGAATACAACCGAAGAATTCGAGTATCATTTACCTCTAAAAAACAAATTTGACCAATTTTATACCTTATACAGAGACAATAAAAACGTCCATTTCAAGAATTTACAAAACAGTCTGAAAGCCAATTTAGAAAATCGTTTGGCCATTGTTGAAGAACTCAAAGAATTAATCAATCCAAACGAGAATATTAAAGACACGTTCAAACATTTTAATGAATTAAGAGAGCGCTGGAAAAATGCCGGCCCGATTCCAAAAGACAAATACAACCACGTTTGGAACAACTATCATTTTCATGTGGAGAATTTTTATGATTATCTGCATTTAGACCGTGAAGCCCGCGATTTGGACTTCAAACACAATTTAGAACAAAAACAAAAAATTATCAGCCGTGTTGAAGAATTACTTCAGGAAGTAGATGTAAATAAAGCTTTTAGAGAATTACAGGATTTACACCGCATCTGGAAAGAAGAAGTAGGTCCTGTTTCTAAAGAATACCGTGATGAAATTTGGAATCAGTTTAGTGATTTAACCAAAAAAATGCACGACAAACGCGAAGTTCTTTTCGAAAAAATGAGAGGAACCGAACAGGAAAACCTGGAAAAAAAGAACGCCATTATTGCGCAAATCGAAGAATTAGCAACGATTAAAGTAAATGCCCATTCGCAATGGCTGGTTCAGATAGAAAAAGTAGAAGCTTTAAGAGAGGCCTTCTTCTCTACCGGAAAAGTTCCTGCTGATGTAAACGAAGCTACCTGGGCGGCATTTAAAACAGCCGTTAGAAATTTTAATGCTTTCAAAAATGCCTTTTACAAAGACATCAAAAAGGAGCAAAACGAAAATCTGAACAAAAAAAATGCGCTGGTAGCCAAAGCCACCGAGTTAAAAGACAGCGAAGATTTTGCCGCTACCACGCCAATTATGAAGCAAATTCAGGAAGACTGGAAAAAAATCGGGCATGTGCCAAGAAAATATTCCGACAAAGTCTGGGCAGAATTCAAAGACGCCTGCAACCATTATTTTGATCGCTTAAAAGAACAAAAAAATGAACATCTGGCTGAAGAAATGGAAGCTTTTGACAAAAAGAAAGCCTATTTGGAAAGTATCAAAGAATTTCAGCTTATTGGTGATCATAAAACCGATTTGGACGCTATCAAACAGCATATTGAAAACTGGAAAAGTATCGGAAAAGTACCATTTACCAGAAGGCATATCGAGGGGAAATTCAATAAAATTCTGGACGCTTTGTTTGACAAATTAAGTCTGAGCAAGAAGGATTCCGACATGATGCGTTTTGCCAACAAACTGGAAAATCTTTCTGAAAGCCATGACAACAGAAAACTGGAAAACGAAAAGATTTTCATCATTCGAAAAATTGAAGAAGTACAAAACGAAATTTTCCAACTGGAAAACAACATTCAATTTTTTGCCAATACCAAAAATTCGAAAAAAGAAAATTCTATTGTGACCGAAGTTCGCAAAAACATTGCTATCCATAAAGAAAGCTTAGACACCTGGAAAGAAAAACTAAAACAGCTTAGAAATCTGGGGCAGGAAGAGTAATTCAGAATGCAGATTTTAGATCGCAGAAAAAAGAAGCAAGAAGCAAGATATTTTTATTAAAAAGCGATTTTCAAATTGGAAATCGCTTTTTTCATACCCACAATTCATCCCGATAGCTATCGGGACCCACAACTCACAAAGTATGACAATTATCATTTCCACACCCTGACATTCACCGTATTTTTGAACCAGCAAATAATTCATTATGAAAAAAGCTTTGATTCAAAAATACAACGTACCCGGTCCGCGCTACACCAGCTACCCTACCGTTCCTTACTGGAATGAAGCCGCGTTTACTTATCAGGATTGGATTGCTTCCTTTAAAAAATCGTTTCAGGAAAGCAATGCTAAAGAAGGAATCAGTCTGTACATTCATCTTCCGTTTTGCGAAAGTCTGTGTACTTTTTGCGGCTGCAACAAACGCATCACCAAAAATCACGATGTCGAATCGCCTTATATTCAGGCGGTCTTAAAAGAATGGTGTTTGTACAGTAAATTGTTGGACGAAAAACCCATTATCAAAGAAATTCATTTGGGAGGCGGAACCCCCACTTTCTTTTCGACCAAAAATCTGGAAGATTTAATCAACGGAATTTTTGCCTATGCCAATAAGGCTGAAGATTACGAATTCAGTTTTGAAGGACATCCCAATAATACCACCTATGCGCATTTGCAAAAACTATACGATTTAGGATTTCGTCGGGTGAGTTTTGGCGTACAGGATTATTCCGAAAAAGTACAAAAAGCCATTCATCGTGAACAACCTTTTCACAATGTAGCCAAAGTTACTTTTTGGGCCAAAGAAATTGGTTATACCTCCATTGGGCACGATATTATTTTTGGACTACCGTTTCAAACCATCGAAAATGTGCTAGATACCATCGAAAAAACCAAATCCCTGCAACCGGACCGACTGGCATTTTACAGCTACGCCCACGTACCCTGGATTAAAGGCAACGGACAACGCGGCTTTAAAGACGAAGACATCCCAAAAGACCAGGAAAAAAGAATTCTGTATCAGGTGGGTAAAGAATTATTGCAAAAAAACGGCTATATCGAAATTGGAATGGATCATTTTGCCCTGCCAACAGACAGCCTGTACCAATCCTTTAAAAACGGGCAATTGCACCGAAATTTTATGGGCTACAGCTCGTCTAAAACCCAATTAATGATAGGTTTGGGCGTTTCTTCCATCAGCGACAGCTGGTACAGTTTTGCCCAAAACGAGAAAAATTTGGACGATTATTACCTATTGTTAGAAGAGGACAAATTGCCAATTTTCAGAGGACATTTGCTCACCGCAGAAGATCTCATCATCCGCAAACACATTCTAAACCTGATGTGTCGGTTTGAAACCCGCTGGGACAGTCCGGAGACTTATTTTGAAGAAATTCCGGAAATTATAGCCCAACTCCGGGAAATGGAAACCGACGGCTTACTCCTTTTTAAAGAAAACGGCATTCAGGTAACCGATTTAGGGAAAGCCCACGTAAGAAACATCTGCATGGCATTTGACCTGCATTTAAAACGAAAAGCCCCCGAAACGGCTTTGTTTTCGATGACGATATAATTTTAAGAAAAACTAACCAACTCCATCCGATCTGCCCCCGCAGCTCGGATTTTTTTTCCCCCTGACGCTGCCTTTATTCATGAGTTTTCCAAAACAAAACGTTCAAAATTGAAATTCTTCCATTCTATTTTGTAAGAAAAAATAAATATATTTGTTAAAAACAAAAACGAAACAAACTTTCGTCAATCTACCCAATTTTGGGTGTATATGCGAAGGTTTATTTCGCTTATATACTAGTTATGCCTCATTGTAACAGAACTACTCGTTAAAAAAGAAAATCTTAAAAAAATAAAAACTAGAATTGGACAGTTATAATAATTGTATGTATATTTGCATACTATAATTAGCAAGCATCACTATGGGTAGATTTGAAAAAATATTAGTTAATGATAACGGAATAGACAAAAGAGATTCTGGTTATTATTCTACTCCTGACTTTGTGTCTGATTATATTAGTAATGAATTGCTAGAATTAAATCCAACTGGAAAGAAAGTATTAGACCCTGCTGTTGGAGATGAAGAGCTATTAAAAACCTTTTTCATTCACGGAAAAGAAATTGATAGTTTTGATGTCATTGAACATGGAAACATACGATATTCAAATTTCAGAAAACAAGACTTTATAGCCTTTTATAAGGAGCAAAAAGAATCATTATTTTTTTCAAATAGAATTGATTTAGATTATGATTATTACATTGCAAATCCACCATATAATTGTCACGAACTGGATTATATAAAAGACAATAAAAATGATTTAAAAAAATTGTTTGGAGACATTGGTGTTCATAATATGTACTCAATGTTTTTATCAGCAATTGTTGATTGTGCTAAAGAAGGAGCTTTAATTGGTGTTATAGTATCAGATTCTTTTTTGACCTCTACAATGCACTCTGGCTTACGACAACAACTTCTTGATAATTGTTCAATTCATCAATTGATTTTATGTCCAAATGACTTATTTTGGTCTCAAAAGGCTGATGTTAGAACTTGCATAATAATTTTACAAAAGGGGAAACAATTTCAAGGTAAGGTTAAAATTTCAAATAGACCAAAAAACGCAAAAGATTTAGAGAAAATAATAGAAACTAAAAACTTTTTAGAAGTAGAAATAGATGATATTGTTTTAAGTAAAAAGAAATCCGCAAATCAATTTATTTTAGACATTGATAAAGATATTTTGGCATTGTTTAATAACCCAAGAATAGGTGAAGTATTCAATTGTATTACTGGAATATCAACAGGAAACGATAAAAAGTACTTGTCAAAAGTAAAAAAGCAAGGTTTTGAAATTCCATTTTATAAAAATCCAGGCTCTAAAAAATTCGTAACGACTGAAGATGCTTATTTAATTAACCATTTTATGGATGAATCTTTAATTGTTAAAGATTTTATGGTTAGAAATAAACAATTTGTTTTTAAAGAAGGTATAACTTGTTCATCAATGGGATTACCATTTAGTGCTTGTTATTTACCAGCAAATTCAACTTTTGGTGTTAATCCTAATATTTTCACTCCTAAACAAGACCTTTTTTGGATGTTAGCCTATTTAAATAGTCATTTAATAACTTATTTGGTTAGAGGTGTTTTAATTAGGTCTAATATGGTAACATCTGGTTATATTTCTCAATTGCCAATTATCCCTTTTAATAAAGAGGAGAAAGACAATTTAGCTAAAATTTCTAAAAAGGTTCTAAATTCTGAAATCGAAATTGAAATTGCAATAAATAATATTAATGAAATAATTTATAGAAATCTGAAATTAGATGAAAGTATAATTGAAAAGATTGAAGATTTTGCTCAAAATTTATCTAAAAGAGTGTAGGGCCAATTTCATCTCCATTTTCTTGAACTTCTTTCCATCTTCCGCTAATCTTTCTTAAATATTTTCCTTCGGGTTCTTGAATAATATCCCCTGCTTTAGCGTCCTTCTTACTTTGAGCAAAATCCAAAGCATTGATAAACAATTCGTGAAATTCTGCATTAGTTCTTTTGACTGCATCATTTAAGTCTTTATAATATGCAGATTGAAGATTTCCGTTGTTACTGGGATTTACATAGATATCTTTAATCCATACTATTGGAAAAACAGTTGCGTGATCAATTTCAATAGTCATATCATCATTGAACTTTATAAAGAATGTACCAACAAAGAAATTTTTGTTTACATCTTCAGTATAAAAATCTCTTAAACCAATTCCTTTGGAAATATCATCTTTGTTTTTTTTACCACCTAAAACAGCGGATTTGATGTTTATATAAATTGGAGTTTCATTCCCAATTAATTTGCATTCAAAATCAAAAACAGAAACTTCAGAATTTGAAGGTGTTATACTTTGCAGTTTAAAATCGCTATGATTTTTTTCTAAATTTTGAGTTATTATTTCTTCTAAAATTCTCCAAACGGTTCTTCCTTTTCCTGCATTTCTCCAACCATAAGGAAATTGGTCTTTTGTTCCTATTTGAATTTTATTAATCTTTGCAACTAATAGGTCAAAACTTTCTTGTAAACCAGCACGTAATACTTCTATTTGTTCTATTGTCATAATAACTCTTTAATATCTATTTTAAGTGCATTAGCAATCTTTTCAATATTTACGAGAGTTATATTTTTTTCAGCTCGTTCAACCATACCAATATAAGTTCTATGAACATTAGCTAAATCAGCTAACTGTTCTTGAGAAAGGTTTTTAGAAACTCTTATTTCTCTAACTCTTTCACCAAACTTAATTGATATAGTTTTTTTAGACATATTGCTAATTTTAGTATGCAAATCTAAACTTAACTCAAAGTTTTTACAACCGACTAAAGATAGCAATTGAAAATAGTAATATATTTACAGATAAAACAACGAGGCATAATCGAGTAGACGGCTCCGCCAGTAACTGACAGAGTGCGCCTCTCAAATATTTATATTCACGAAGACCAACAAAAACAATAAAAACTTGAGTACACCACCGAGCGTACGGGTCATCCCTCGAATCAGGACAGGCTAAACTCGGCGGTTCGCAAAATGATGGATTAAGTTCGATATAAACATCTGTTAAAGATTGATAACCACGTTGTTTTAGGCGTTTCAAGGTAATGGTAGGACTCAAAATAGGACTCTGAGCAATTGCCCAACCACCTTTTACCCACGCTTTTTTTTATTATTTTTGTTGGTCTTCGTGAATACAAAGCATTTCGGGTGCGACTAATGGCGAAGTCTCCCGACTTCGCCTTTTTTTAACCATTTTTAGCAGGGGATACTCCATACATACTCCATGACCAATTTATATTAAGGTTTCTTTTCCCAGTAGTTCTTAAAACAAATAAAAAAGAACCGCGTTAAACCTTTTGGAAAGTTTTTCATCTTAAAAGAGAACAACCAACAAAAAACCATTAACCCAAAACCCTACTGATTATGAATCCTAATTCGCTTTGGTCGCTCCGTTTAGGTTTTTCTAACCAACAGGCCGCTTCGATTGAAAAAATGGGAATTACTAAATTTCTCAATGCCTCTTTCAAAACGGATTTTGACAATAGTATTCCTGATTTTCTCAAAGACAGTCCTAAAACCCTGATTGAATTTAGAGAGCAACGCCAAAAAAACGAAAAACTAGACCGGGAGAAAAAAAAGGAATTTCAAAAACAGGAAATCCAAACTTCACTGGAAATGAAATCCTGGTGGATTGATAAAATGCGAAACGAAGATTTTCCGCTTCGGGAAAAAATGACCTTGTTATTGCACAATCATTTTGTTTCAACTTATCAAAAAGTAAAGGTTAATTACTGGATTTTTCAACACAACCAACTGCTGCGCAAACACGCTTTTGGCAACTTTAGAGAATTAACCAAAGCCATTGTTAAAAGCAATGCCATGCTGCGCTATCTGGACAATGTGGACAACCGAAAAGGAAAAATCAACGAAAACCTGAGCAGGGAATTGCTGGAACTTTTTACTTTAGGAATTGGCAATTACAGCGAAGGTGACATCAAAAACGGCGCTAAAGCCCTCGCCGGATTGAGTGTTGGAGACGATGGCGGCATTTACAGAGACCGCATTTCGGACGATTCGGAAATTGTGTATTTGGGCAAGAAAGGACATTTTAAAGCCGATGACATTGTGGATATTATCTTCAAACAAAAAAACAGTCCCTACCTTTTTACCCGAAAAATTCTGGAATGGTTTATTTATGATAATCCGGACGAAAAATTAGTTACGTATTACGGGGATTATTTCAGAAAACAGAATTTTGAAATTAAACCTTTGCTGGAAAAAATCTTCACCGAAGAATTTGATAAAAAAACCGCCGGTTCTAAAATAAAAAACCCTTTAGAATACAGCCTGCAAGTACTTCATGAATTGCAAATTAATCCCAGAACAAACCGCCCAATCGTGGCTTTTATAAAAAGTCAGGGCATGGATTTGTTTAACCAACCCAATGTAAAAGGCTGGGAAGGCGGAAAATCATGGCTCACTTCGCAAATTTACCTGCAACGCAACAATCTGGCTGATTTGTATTGCAGCGGAAGAGAAAATTTCAATCAAAAAGCTCAGGCCAATATGATGATGGAAGAAACGAACAGCCGTGCAAACCTTAGAAAAACGGTTGTTACGCTAAACTGGGACATTGGAACGAACAAACAAATTATCAGTGAATTATCCCAAAGATTATTGTTTCAGGTGGATTCCGATGCCCAGAAAGATTTTGAAAAAATCTTAAAATACGATTTTGATGCGCATGCTCAAAATGCCAATCAGGCAGTTTTACGACTGTTTAATGCGATGGTCAAAGAACCTGAATTTCAATTAATTTAGCCACAACCTCCTTAAATTATCTGATTATGAACAGAAGAAATTTTCTATCGCTTACCGGAACTTTGACAGGAGGATCCCTGTTGCTTCCTAATTTTTTGTTTTCTTATGCTTCGCAAAAAAACCTGATTATTGGCGAACAATGTCTGGTTTTTGTACAATTGAACGGCGGAAACGACGGTTTGAACACTTTTATTCCTTTTAACGATCCTTTGTACCACGAATACCGGCCAAAAATTGCTCTTAATAAAAACGAAGTCATTTCAACTACCAAAGGCATGGGATTTCATCCTTCGCTAAAAGGTTTTGCCCAAATGCAACAAAATGGTGATTTATCGGTGATTCAAAATGTGGGTTATCCGGAGCCGAATCGTTCGCATTTCAGAAGTCAGGAAATCTGGCAAACCGCTTCCGATTCGAACCAATACATCAACGAAGGCTGGCTGGGTCGTTATCTGGATTTACAATGTGTGACGCACACCCCGACAGCCGGAATCAACATCGATTCGATTGACAATCTTTCCTTAAAAGGCGATAATCCGAATTCGATAACCGTAAAAGATCCGGATCGTTTCAGAATTAAAAAAGCCAAAGAAGAAACGGAAATTTTATCCGAAAATCCGTCTTTGGATTTTGTTCGAAAAATAGCTGGTTCAGTTGTAGAAGGTTCGGAAGAAATTCAAAAAGCCTTAGCCAAATCAACAGCCGAAACGACTTATCCCAAAACGGCTTTGGGTAAAAACCTGGAATGGATTGCCCGATTGGTTAAAGGAAATTTGAATTCGAAAGTTTATTATACTTCTCAGGGCGGTTATGATACGCACGACAACCAATTGGTGATTCAAAATAACAAATTCAAAGAATTAGACAGCGCTTTGTTTAGTTTTTATCAGGATTTAAAACAGGCCCATTTACTACAAAATGTAACCATTGTCGTTTTCTCCGAATTTGGTCGAAGAGTCAAAGATAACGGCAACGGAACCGACCACGGAACTGCCGCGCCGATGTTTGTCATTGGCGGACAAAATCAGGGAAAAGTTATTGGTAACAATCCAAATCTTAGCGATTTATCTAATGGCGATTTAAAATATCAAATTGATTTCCGTTCAGTGTATGCCAGTTTGCTAAAAGAAAAAATGGCTTTTGATTACCATAAAATAGGCCTTAAAAACGCGCCTCTGCAAGGATTATTTTAATATTTTAACTCCTTTTAAAGTCTGTTTCCGGGCTGTATTTCCTATTTTTACAAAGCAAAAAAAGCAGGAATGGTTAAAAACAGTACCTTAAAAGGAGTTTTTTTAGTAGGATTGGGAGTGAGTTGCTATGGTATGCTCGCCACCTTTGTCAAAATGGCTTATCAGGAAGGCTATACCACCGCCGAAGTGAGTGGCTCGCAATTTGCTCTGGGACTTATAGCACTTTTAATCCTGAACTTTTTTAAAAGAAAAAATCCACGAACCGAAAAAGTCCCCTTCTCAAAATACCAAAAACGACAACTGATAATAGCGGGAACCTCTATCGGTTTCACCAGTATTTTCTATTATTTAGCGGTCAAATATGTACCGGTTTCGGTAGCTATCGTATTATTGATGCAAACAGTTTGGATGGGCGTTGTCATTGAAATGTTCTTAGAAAAAAAATTACCTTCTATACAAAAGATTCTCTCGGTAATTCTCACACTAACCGGAACTGTTTTAGCAACGAATCTGTTCCATGACAATCTGGTTATGGAATGGGAAGGTTTCTTTTGGGGATTGTTAGCCGCTGCCTCCTACTCGGCTAACATGTACGCCTGCAACAGAGTCGCTATTGAGATTCCGTCTTCACAACGCAGTTTATTCATGCTGATTGGCGGAGCAATTATTGTGCTGTTATTTATGTTAATCACTCAAAACACTCCTTTTCATTTTTCTATTTTCCTCAAATGGGGACTTATTTTATCGCTTTTTGGAACCATTATTCCTCCGCTGCTGCTCAATATTGGTTTTCCGCTTACCGGTATCGGACTCGGCAGTATTGTTTCAGCTTTAGAATTGCCTGTTTCAGTGATGATGGCTTATTTTTTATTGGGCGAAAAAGTTCTTTTCGGACAATGGATGGGGATTTTCATCATTATTGCCGCTATTGTTTTTATGAATATTCGCCTCAAAAAATAGCGCAATTCTCTTTTTCAAAAATAAAAAAGAGTACTTTTTTTCTTATTAATCATTTATTTTCAATACATTAGTACAACAAGTTGGAATTTGAAGCACATGCAAAAACTTCAAATTCATTGTTTTACTGTATTCTCTAACACAAAAATGTTCTTAACCCCGGAATACAGTTCGAAATTACCCGCTGTTTAATGAGTTTTTACTAATAACCATTATATAAATTATTTGATTATGAAAAAATTATTTGCAGAATTCTTTGGAACATTTTGGTTAGTTTTCGGTGGTTGCGGCAGCGCTGTTTTTGCTGCCGGCATTCCCGATTTAGGAATTGGTTTTATGGGTGTAGCACTGGCTTTTGGTTTAACCGTATTAACAATGGCTTATGCGGTGGGACACATTTCGGGCGGACATTTTAATCCGGCAGTTTCCTTCGGATTATGGGCTGGTGGTCGCTTTAGCGGTCGGGATTTAATTCCTTACATCATTTCCCAATGTGTGGGTGCGGTGGCAGCAGCATCGGTATTATACACCATCGCATCAGGAAAAACAGGATTTATGATTGATAACACGCAGGCAGGTGCTTTTGCTTCCAATGGATACAGCGCCTTTTCTCCTTCGGGCTATTCTTTAGCAGCCTGTTTCATTGCCGAGTTCATTCTGACACTTTTCTTTTTATTAATCATTATGGGAGCAACCGATAAATTTTCTAACGGAAAATTTGCCGGAATAGCCATTGGGCTTGGACTGACTTTAATTCATTTAATCAGCATTCCTATTACTAACACTTCTGTAAATCCGGCGCGTTCTTTATCGCAGGCAGTATTTGTGGGCGGCGAACCATTGGGTCAATTATGGCTGTTTTGGGTAGCGCCAATTGCAGGAGCCCTAAGCGGTGGATTTATTTACAAATTTGTTTTGCAAAAAAACGATGAAGTTTAAACAAAATATCTGTCTTCTTTTTGAAAAGAGTTTAATAATCAATCCTGTAAAAAAGAATTATTCAAAAAAGAATCATTTCTGATAAGCCCTATCCAAACCTCAAAAAAAACAACAAAAAAAATCAGGGAAACGGTAAAGTAATTGTTTTTTTTATTAATATTGAAACCTATTACAAGATCATTTTTTAATTAAAAAAACTATTTAGAATAAATTTTCATCTGATGAAAAAGAGTAACCGCAAAGAACTAAGCTTCGAACAAACCGAGAAGCTTGTTACATTAGCACTGGAAGAAAGAAATCCATTTGAAATTATAAAAAAAGAATTTGGATTGGCTGAAAAAGAAGTTCTGGAAATCATGAAAAAAAAGATGCCTCTGGAAAAATTTGAAATGTGGAAAAAGAAAGCTTTGGCTGGAAAACCAAAACCTAAACCTCTTAAAATTGATGATTTTGATGACGATTTAGACGGAAAGTATTATATCAAGAATAAATTTGACTAATCTTAAAAAAACACTCTTACTCCTGAGTGTTTTTTTTATATCTTTTTTGTCAGTTTCAAAAACGACAAAAACAGGAAACAAAAAACATAGCTTTATGAGAAAAACACTAATAGTATTTGCCCTTACTTCACTGTTTTGGAGTTGTAAAAGTATAAACAACGAAAGCAAAAAAACCATCATTCAGGCAAATATTAATTTGACCGAAGTTAAAAACGATCAGGTTTTAGTAACGGTAAATGCACCTAAAACTACAGCTAACGAAATTAATTACCACATTCCTAAAACCGTTCCGGGAACTTATTCGGAAGATAATTACGGAAAATACATTGAAGACTTTAAAGCTTTTGACAAAAAAGGAAATCTGTTAGCCGTTAAAAAAGCAGACGAAAACTCCTGGACGATTAGTAAAGCTAAATCTTTAAGCAAAATTACTTATTTAGTTAACGATACCTTTGACACCGAAAAAGGAACCGGTTTTGGGCAGGATGATGTTTTTTCGCCTGCGGGTTCTAACATTATTGCCGGTGAAAATTTCATAGTAAACACCCATTGTTTTATTGGCTATTTCGACAACTATTTGGCGGTTCCTTACCAACTAAGTGTTACACATCCGGAATCGCTTTGGGGAGCTACCTCAATGACGGATCAGGACAGCAGCAATACCAGCGATCTTTTTGTTACTTCGCGTTATGCCGAATTGGTCGAAAATCCAATTATGTATTCCAAACCTGATTATACCACTTTCAATGTTGACGGAATGGATATTCAGATTTGTGTGTATTCTCCAAGCGGAAAATACACTGCCGAAAGCATTACTCCGGAAATGAAAACGATGATGACGGCTCAAAAGCATTTTTTAGGCAAAATTAATGCTACCCAAAAATATTCTGTTTTACTTTATCTTTCCAGTTTAAAAGAAGACGATGCTCATGGTTTTGGAGCGTTGGAACACCCAACGGTGACAACGGTTGTGTTACCGGAAATGATGGAAAAAGACGAATTAGTCAAATCGATGATGGATGTTGTTTCACATGAATTTTTCCATATCGTAACACCGCTTACCATTCACTCTAAAGAAATTCAGGATTTTGACTATAATGCACCTAAAATGTCCGAACATTTATGGATGTACGAAGGTGTAACCGAATATTTTGCCAATCTTTTTCAAATCAACCAAGGTCTAATCTCCGAAGCTGATTTTTACGACCGTATCGCCGAAAAAACAGAAGAAGCAAAAGCCTTGAACGATACGATGTCATTCACAAAAATGAGTGCCAATGTTTTAAAAGAACCGTACAAAGCCCAATATTTGAATGTGTATCAAAAAGGGGCTTTAATCGGGATGTGTATCGATATTATCATTCGCGAAAAAAGCAACGGAGAGAGAGGAATTCTTGACCTGATGCAAAAATTATCTAATGAATACGGGGTTTCCAAAGCCTTTAATGACGAAGAACTTTTTGGTAAAATAACCGAGCTTACTTATCCGGAAGTGGGTGATTTTCTAAAAACTTATGTAGCAGGAACTACTCCAATTCCTTATGAATTTTATTTAGCTAAAGTAGGTTTGAGCAAATCCATGATAAAAGTACCTGCTCCGGTTTTCTTAAAAGACAACAAAACGCCATATATTATGGTTAACCCAAACAATAATGAAATTAGTGTAATTCCTAATAGTGAACTAAATGTATTTTTTGACTCTTTAGGGTTAAAAGGTGGAGATGTTATTTTGGCAATTAACAATGTTGCTTATTCTTACGAGAACATTTACGACATGATTAATCAAAGCAGTAAATGGAAGGAAAACGAGTCGATTAGCATTAAAATAAAGCGAAACGGAAAAGAAGAATTGCTTAAAGGAACTGTTAAATTGCCTTATGAAGATGCCGAACATATAGAAGTTACCGATGATTCTAAAAAACAATTAAGAGAAGCCTGGCTAAAGGCTTAATAAAAAAACAACGAAAGTATTTGAAATCAAACCCGGATATTATGGGGTTTCAACAATTTTATTTACTTTGCACCAAATAAAAATTACGAATGAAAAAATCAATTCTTGCATTCTCTGCCCTGATACTAATGGCTTCATGCAATAAAAAAGAATCTAAAGGAAACCTGCACCTAACAGGAAATGTAAAAGGATTAAAAGAAGGAACTTTGTACATTCAAAAAGTGGTAGATACTACTCTGATAGCTATCGACACCATTAAAATTGACGGAAACTCTCATTTTGAAAGCGATCTTGACATAAAATCGCCGGAAATGCTTTACCTGTTTTTAGACAGAGGAGTTACAAATTCATTAGACAACAACCTGATGTTTTTTGCCGAGCCGGGTATGATGAATATCGAAACCAATTTAGACAGCTTCCTTTCGGGAGCAAAAATTACGGGTTCTAAAAATCAGGAATTGTACGAAGAATACAAAAAAACAACAGAACGTTACAAGGATGAAAATCTGAATCTTATTGAACAAAAATTCAAAGCTATTAAACGAAAAGACGCCACAGCCGTTGACAGTTTGAACAAATTGCAGAATTTAAACTTAAAACGCAGGTATCTTTTTGCAGTAAATTTTGCCATGAACAATAAAGACCACGAAATTGCACCTTATATTGCTCTTGCCGAAGTGTATGACATAAACATCAAATATTTAGATACCATTCAAAATGCTTTGACACCAAAAGTTGCTCAATCGATGTATGGTAAAAAATTAACAAACTATATTGAAGCCTTAAAAAAGGAGAATTAGGCTTCTAAAATTTACTTCAAAAAAGCATTTCAAATCATTTCTGAAATGCTTTTTTGCTTAATAGATAAAAGTTTTTTGTAATTTGTTATCCGATTAAAAAGCCCCAAAATCCGCTGTTTGAAACGTCAACAACTTAAAAACCGAAGCAAACAAACAGCTCTTTAACCTACAATCTCTTCCTGTTATGTGGAAAAATTTATCCTTTAAAAAACAATTAATTTTCATTCTTTTAATACCTATTTCAGGACTGCTTTATTTTACAATAATTGACATCAGTTCTACTTATCAAAAATTCAACCGGCTTGAAAACAGCTTGAAAAACATTGATAATATTACCAATTTCTCGCAGGTAATAACGCTGATTAACAACGAAAGAATCTTAAGCGAATATGCTAAGTTTGACCCCAAAAAAAAGGAGGAATTAAAGCTACAAATGAGTGAAACCCTCGAATGGTTTTCCAAACAAAACTCTAAAGACAGTGCTATTCAAAAAAATATCAGTGAGGCACGAAAAACAATCAACAGGATTCATGATCAAATCGAAAATAAAACGGATACCTCAATAGCGATTTTCAACGATTATATTGCGCTAAATTATCTTTTTAACAATTTGATAGAAAGAGAAATTGCCAATTGTGATAATGCTAACATCGCCAAAATGGCTAACAATATCAAATCTTATATCGATTCTAAATCGGCGGCAAACCTGATTAGAGGAATTGTATTTGACAAACTTACCAATGACAGCATTCACAGCGATTTGTACGGTTTTTATATCAACATTAAAAACATAAATAAAAACACTGATTTCAAATTAGAAAACTACAACGATTCTAAAATAAATAATGAAATCATCCAATTTAAAAAATCTGCCGAATTTCAGTCTTTTTTAGCAAATTCAGATGCTATTTTGAATAACACTCATAAAATAACAGCTCAAAACTGGTGGAATCAATCGACTGAGGTTAACAACAAACTTAATGTACTGAAAAATAAAAAACTCAATTACATTACAGCATTAGCCAAAGAAGAGCAAAACAAAACCTTTAACAGCAGCATTCTTTCGCTTTTATTACTTTTGATTTTATTAACCGTAACCGCAATTGTTGTTTTTAATTTAATCAAAAAAACTTCCGGTTCACTTAGGCTTATTGCTTATAAAATTGAACAGATTTCACTGGGACAAACCGAATTTCGACATGTACTTTCCGGCAATATCGAATTAGATTCCATCCGGGAATCGTTAAAAAAACTTACCGCCTCTATCAAAGAACAAATTAATCTGGCTACGAAAATCAGCTCCGGAAATTTTGGTGACATGATTGAATTAAGAAGTGATTCGGATACGCTGAATGAATCACTCAATACCATGTCATCCGAATTAAAACGATTAAATGACGAAGCCCATGCCAACAGTTTGCTTGAAAAAAACATCATTCAGGTAAATAAAACCATTATTGATTCTAAAAATATCAACGATTTTGGCACCAATATCAGTAAAGTTCTAAGTCAGCAAACTAAGGGTTGTCAGGCTACTTTTTACATTAAAGATTACATCGAAAACCAGAATCATTTAATCAAAATAGGAAGTTATGCCGATGATGACAATAGCCCTAAAAAGATTGCTTTCGGAGAAGGTCTAATAGGTGAAGCAGCTAAATTTAACGAACAAAAATGTTTCAATAATTTAGCTAAAGAATATTCCTTCATCTCTTCTTCTTTGGGAAAATCAGCTATTTACAACATTTTAATCACGCCTGTTTCTCATAAAAACGAAGTCATTGGTGTTATCGAAATTGGCTCGTTGGAAAATTTCAATGAAACCGACCAAAAGTTATTAAACACTTTAAAAGAATCTCTGGGCAGCGCCATCGAAGTCTTCATCAGAAATGAAGAATTAAAACTTTCTATGGAAGAAATCAACAAAAAAAACAATATTCTTCAGGTTCAGGAAGAAGAATTGCGCCAAAACAACGAAGAACTCAACAAACATACTTTATTACTGCATCAATCGGAAGAAGAACTTAAAAATCAGGCTGCCGAATTGGAGCAAACCAATGCTTATCTCGAAGAAAAAGGCCGCGAACTGGAAACGAAAAACTACGAGATTGAGAAAAAAAACAACGATCTGACAATTGCACAGGAAGAATTAAATATCAAATCGGAAGAAATTGCGCAGGCGAGCAAATACAAATCGGAGTTTTTAGCCAATATGTCGCACGAATTAAGAACTCCGTTAAATAGCATTTTAATACTTTCGGACTTATTAAAAGACAATCCGGCAGGCAATCTGACACAGTCACAACTGGAAAATCTTTCAGTCATTAACACTTCCGGAAAAGACTTACTCAACCTGATTACCGATATTTTGGATATTTCGAAAATAGAAGCCGGTAAAGTAGAAATTTATCCCGAAAATACCGTTTCCGAACGTATTTTCTCAGATATGGACGGACTTTTCAGAGCGCAAATGGAGAAAAAGGAAATCCAGTTTAAAACCACAATTACCGAAAATTGCCCAAGCGATCTTTTTACTGATGTTGGCAAAGTGGAACAAATTTTGAAAAATTTCCTTTCCAATGCTTTAAAATTTACTCCAAACGGCGGAACCGTTGCCATGACTTTTGATACTCCTGATGAAAATTGGGAATTCAGCAATCCTAAATTGGCCTCTCTGGAGAATCACAACATTTTGCGCATTGCCATTAAAGACAACGGAATTGGAATTTCGGAAGAAAACAAGAAAAAACTATTCCAGAGTTTCCAGCAGGCCGACAGTTCTACCAGCCGAAAATACGGCGGAACCGGTTTAGGTTTGTACATTTCTAAGCAACTGGCTCATTTACTCGATGGAGAAGTCTTTTTTGACAGTCAGCTAAATCAGGGAAGTACTTTTGGTGTTTTGATTCCGATACAGTACCAAGGAATTGAAAACAACACTTCGGTTTCGGAAACTATTGCTGTACCCGAAACTGTTGTCAAAGAAGAACAAATCGAATCGGAATATCCTAAAGCAAATGAAGAACTGGTTGACTTAGCAGCTAATATTAATGACGACAGAAATCAGGCTGATATTGATGACAAAACGGTTTTAATTATTGAAGACGATCCTTCGTTTGCTGAAGTTTTGCTTCAGGTAGCTCACAACAACGGTTTTAAAGCAATTATTGCCCATCAGGGAGAAACCGGATTCCAATATGCTAAAAAATACAATCCGAAAGCTATTATTCTCGACATGAAATTGCCGGGAATTGACGGCTGGACGGTTTTGAAATGGCTTAAAGAAGATTCGGAATTAAAACACATTCCTGTTCACGTGATGTCAGGAATGAAACGGGAAAAATTAGCTAAGGAAATGGGCGCTTTTGATTTCTTAGTAAAACCAATTACTCCTGAAAAACTTAAAAATGCCTTTCTTTCGATCGATGAAGAAATCAATAAAGTGTTTAAAAGGGTATTGATTTTAGAAGATGATGAAAAACTAAATTATTCCATCAAACAATTGTTGCATGCCAATGACAAAAACACCATTTGTTTGCAGGCGTATTCGCGTTCGGAAGCCGAAAATATTCTAAGTAATGTAGAAGTAGATTGTGCGATAATCGACCTGGGATTACCGGATTCGGACAACGTAAAGGCTATTTCGGAATTAAAAAAAGGTTCTAAAAACAAGAACATTAAAATCATTATCAACACTGGAAAAAATTTATCAGACAAAGAACAATTGGAACTTGAAGAAAATGCCGACAGCATTGTAATCAAAACCGATAATGTAACAGAAAGATTGAAAGACGAGATTTTGTTATTCTTAAACAAAGTAGAAACCACCGAAAATACGGCGTACCAAACAGCGCCTAATTTATCCGGAGGAGAAATTTTGAAAGACAAACACATCTTAATTGTTGATGACGATATTCGAAATATTTATGCGCTTTCGGCGGCTTTGACCAGCAAAGGTGCTATCATTACAACCGCTTTTAACGGAATCGAAGCTTTGAACGCCTTAGAAGAACATCTAAATTTTGACATCGTATTAATGGATATTATGATGCCGGAAATGGACGGCTTTGAAGCCACCAAAAAAATACGAGAAAATGGAAAATGGAAAAACTTACCCATTATTGCACTCACGGCTAAAGCGATGAAAGGAGATCGGGATGAAATTCTAAAAGCAGGAGCTTCGGACTATCAATCCAAGCCAATTGATATTCAAAAACTTATTTCATTAATCAGTATTTGGATTTACAAATGATAACATTAAACGAACTGGACGAATTGCTTTTTACGATAAAAAAACAATTCGATTACGATTTTTGCGATTATTCAAAAGCTTCTATGCTGAGAAGAATCAATCGTTTTATGGACATCAACAACATGAAAAACGCGGTTGATTTAAAGTTTGAACTGATCAATAACCCTGCGATTTTTCAAAATTTTATCAACGAAATCGTAGTCAATGTCAGTGAGTTTTTCAGAGATCCGAGTTTTTTTAAATCGCTCCAGGAAAAAGTTTTCCCGTATCTAAACAGTTATCCAAAAATCAATATCTGGAGTGCCGGCTGTTCCTTTGGCGAAGAGACTTATTCTTTGAATATTCTTTTAAAAGAGAACAATCTCTTTTCTAAAACAAGAATTTATGCCACGGATATTAGTGCTAATGCGATAGAACGAGCCCGAAAAGGAATTTATGACAACAATAATTTTAAAGATTACACCCGAAATTATTATGATTGCGGCGGAAAAGAAGCATTAAACAATTATTTTGTTTCTGACGACAGGCATTCGATGATTCAATCGGAACTAAAACAAAATGTATTGTTTTCCAATCATAATTTGGTAGCCGACAGCGTTTTTAAGGAATGCCAGCTAATTCTTTGTCGAAATGTATTAATTTACTTCAACAATGAATTGCAAAATAAAGCGTTAGAGCTTTTTTACGAAAGTTTGCCTGTTCATGGTTTTTTGGCAATCGGAAAAAAAGAATCCTTGCGATTCAGCTCGATATATGATCATTTTAAGGAAATTGACCGTGAAGAAAAAATTTATCAAAAAATAAGATGAAAACTGACGTAATTCTAATAGGTGGTTCAGCCGGGGCGTTCAACGTTATCCTGTCTATTTTAAATAATTTAGACAAAAGTATCAACACGCCAATTGTTATCGTTTTACATCGGTTAAAAAATAGTGTTTCTTCATTTGAAGCTATTTTACAACGGCATAGCCATTATCAGATAAAAGAAATCGAAGACAAAGAAGCCTTAAAAAAAGGTTTTATTTATACTGCGCCAGCCGATTATCATGTTTTATTGGAAAAAAATCTAACTTTTTCCTTAGATGTATCTGAGTTGGTCAATTTTAGCAGACCATCGATTGATGTTGCTTTCGAATCATTTTCGACTTTATTAGAAGAAAAATGCTGCGGAATTTTGCTCTCCGGTTCGAATCAGGACGGCGCAAACGGTTTAAAAACAATCGCCGAAAATAACGGTAAAACCTTCATTCAGGATTGTTCCGAAGCCGAATTTGACATCATGCCCAAAGCGGCAAAAAACATTTGTAACAAACATATTGAATTAAATACCACAACCCTAATTAAAGTATTAAACAATGAGTACCACCATAAAACATAAGCTATTGCTTATTGATGACAAACCGGCCAATTTAATTGCTCTAAAAAGCATGTTGGATAAACCGGACAGAGAAATTATTTGCTGCAATTCCGGAAGTGAAGGTTTACAAGTATTACTTAAAGAAAAAATTTCGCTGATTTTAGTAGATGTTCAAATGCCGGAAATGGACGGTTATGAATTTGTTGAAATTACCAAACAACATCCGGCAACCGCCAATATCCCTACTATTTTTGTAACAGCCATCAGTGACGAAGCCCAATACATTAACAAGGCTTATGATTTGGGCGCTATTGATTTTTTGTTCAAACCTTTGGTTACCGAAATTACCCGAAAAAAAGTAGATTCCTTCCTGAAAATTTGGGATTACGATCAGGAATTACAAAAACTAAACGAAAAATTAGTGGCTAAAAATGGCGAATTAGAGCAATTTGCCAATATCATTGCGCACGATTTAAAATCACCTCTAAACAATATTACTTCTCTAATTGAATTTATCGAAGAAGAACACATATTAGATTTAAAAGAAGAAGCAACCGACTTGTTTGACATGGTAAAATCTTCCGCTAAGTCAATGTCTAAATTAATTGATGATTTATTACATTATTCAAAAAATGTTGAAAATAATGAAGGTAAAGAGTCCGTTAACATTCTCAACGAAGTGAATGCCGTGATAAAACTCATTAATCCTAACAACAATATCAAAATCACAAAAGAAAATCTAAATCATATCATTCATTTTCAATCGGTCGCATTCAAACAAATTATTCAAAATTTATTGTCGAATGCGATTAAGTACAACGACAAAGAAATCACTGAAATTGCTATTATTTACGACGAAAATACGCAACAAATAGCCATTAGAGACAATGGCCCCGGAATTCCGGAAAATCAGGCTGAAAAAATATTCCAGATGTTCTATACCTTAGGACAATCTTCCAGAGGGGAATCAGGCACAGGAATTGGGCTGAATTTAGTACGAAAGCTCGCTGAAAGAAACGAAGTAAAAGTCTATTATAATCCACAATACAAAGAAGGCTCAGAATTTATCATTTCCGATTTAAAACCCGAACTCAAAACCGCTTAAAAAGTAAAAAAGGAATTACATCAAAAGCAATTCCTTTTATTTTATCTCTTTAATGAAAAATGAGATTTAAATTCTTTCACTACATCATTTTCAATATAATGAATTACAAACCAATAATCATCTGCAGGTAAATAATGACCGTTGTAAGTTCCGTTCCATCCGCCACCATTAGGACTTATTTGCTTCAAAAATTTCCCATAGCGATCAAAAATTCGGATATAAGCATACGGTTGGTCACTTAACTCCGAAATGTTCCAAAAATCATTATAGCCGTCATTATTTGGTGTAA
The DNA here is from genome assembly GCF_000425425.1 of Flavobacterium daejeonense DSM 17708. Lineage (GTDB taxonomy): Bacteria > Bacteroidota > Bacteroidia > Flavobacteriales > Flavobacteriaceae > Flavobacterium > Flavobacterium daejeonense. The sequence goes on along the minus strand of NZ_AUDK01000005.1, from coordinate 166,184 downwards.
AATATTTTGGAAAATTCACCACTAAAATACCGGTTTTGGTAATTGGGCTGCTACACCCTGTTTGATCCATAACCGTCGCCGAATGCAAACCTGCAGCAACATACTCAAAAACAGGACTGGATTGAAACGGTCCATCATCTAACCGGTACAGATAATCACCTCCCGCAGTTTCAGCCGAAAGCGTCACTTTTTGATTATCTGCAAAAGCCTCTGTTACTGTCCAAGTAAAATCCACCAAAGTGTTTGAAGGCAAAACGGTAATAGTAATAGTTTGTGGAGAAGCACATTGCCCTCCATCCGGAGTAAAAGTATAAGTATCGGTATTCATATTATTTACAGCTTTATCCCAGCTTCCGGTAACCCCATTAGGAGAAGTAGTATCCAAAGTGGGTGCTGGAGTTCCTGAACAAATAGAAAAATCTTCAAAACCGGGACTATCCGGATTTACCTCAATAGTCATTGTTTGTGGTCTTGCACATTCATTTGCATTTGGAGTAAAAGTATAAGTTGTCGTAGTTGTATTGTCAACCACAGAAGGAGACCAAGTTCCTTGAATACCTTCAATCGAACTTGATGGTAATACTGGTGGCGAAGTTCCCTCACAAATAGGAGGTATTTGAGTAAAAGTAGGTGTTGGTTGAGGTATTGAAGGATTACATGGAACAGTACAAGTAACAGTTTGTGACGGAGCACAAGGGTGTAACGTAGCTGAAATTGTCATTGTTGCTGATTGTCCTGGTGACATACCAAAAATTTGAACATGAGAACCCGTTGTATTATCGGCGGTTCCGGAAACTGGAGTTCCTCCATCAATTGTATAAGTATAAGAATATAAATTATCAGGTATCAAAGTAGGATTATTAGACCAATCAAAGAAAACTGAAGAATATTTATCAGCTGCTGCAATTTGAGAAGGATCACATCTAAAATTTAATATACTAGCGCCATTATCAGCCACAACATTAACAACAATTCTAGCTCTGGCACTTTCACTAACTCCATTCGTTTGGCTCACATAATAAGAGGTTGAACTAACTGTAGTAGTTGAAGGCGTCGGGGCTATTGTACTGGGTATCCCTGCTGTAGCATTTGTCCCATACCAAACTAATGTATAACCAGCATCGGCAGTCGCTGTTAATGGAGATGCTGTACTTCCCTGACAATAATATATCGGAGAAGTTACCGATGGTGGAGCAGGCGCTTGCGCTAACAAATCAGCGTTTGAAAACAAAGCAAAAAAGCTAATAAAGACCAGTAAAAGTAGATTCTTTTTCATTGTTCCAATTTTAAGAAAAGATTCAATTTGGGGAAATCTTATTATCAGGTAAATATATTAAAAAAGCAGGCTTTAATAAAATTTTAAAAAAATATAATCCCCAAAAACTTATTCATTGAATTTGAACCAAAAAAAAGACCCGGCAAAAAACCGGGTCTATTACTATTTACAAAATAAATTATGCTGCCTGATGTTGTTCTTCAATTTGTTTCTTTTCATCCATTGAAATACAATCTACCAATACCGGAGTAGCCACAAATAACGAGGAATAAGTTCCTACTACAATACCTACTAACATGGCGAAGATAAATCCTCTGATAGATTCTCCTCCAAAAACAAACATGATTAACAATACTAAAATCATAGTCAAAGAAGTATTAATCGTTCTTGACATCGTCGAGTTAATCGATTTGTTTACAATTTCAGCAAAATTCCCCTTCGTTTTTCCATCTAAATATTCACGAACCCTGTCGAATACAATTACCGTATCATTCATAGAATACCCAATAACCGTAAGGATTGCCGCGATAAAATGCTGGTCAATTTCCATACCGAAAGGCATGAATTTATAGCACAAAGAATAAATTCCTAATACGAAAACAACGTCATGCGCTACCGCTGCGATAGCTCCTAAACCATATTGCCATTTTCTGAAACTAATTACTAAATAAAGGAATACAATAGCCATTGCTCCTAATACAGCCCAGTAAGCATTGGCTTTAATATCCTCAGCGACTGTTGGCCCTACTTTAGAAGCCTGAACAATACCTAATTTTTTACCGTCATAAGCGTTTACAAACTTTTCATACGTCATATCCGAAGGATAGTGATGCTTCAAAGTTTCAAACATGATTTTGTTTACTTCTTCATCCGCTTTTGTTCCGTGTTCTTCTACTTTATATTTTGTAGTAACTTTCAACTGGTTGTCACTACCAAAGATTTTCACCTCTGCACTTCCGTCTAAAACTTTCGCTAATTCAGTTTTTACTTCTTCTGTACTAACCGCTTTATCAAAACGAATTTGGAAAGTTCTACCTCCCACAAAATCAACTCCCTGATCCAAACCATTGGTAGCAAGAGAAAAAATACTAACAATCAATACAACCGTAGAGAAGATATAAGTGATTTTCTTTACTTTCAAGAAATCAAAATGGAAGTTTGTAAAGAAGTTTTTAGAAAAATTAGTTACAAACGATAAATCGGCTTTCTTAGCAATATTTTTATCGATAAAAATTCTGGCGATAAAGATTGAAGTAAACAAAGAGGTTACAATACCAATTAATAAAGTAGTTGCGAAACCTTTAATTGGTCCTGAACCAAAAATAAACAATACCGCTCCAATTAAAATGTGCGTTACGTTAGCATCCACAATCGAACGCATTGCTCCGGTCCAGCTATAAGAAATTTTTACTGCTTCATCCAATGATTTACCTTCACGCAATTCTTCTTTCGCTCTTTCATAAATAATAATATTCGCATCTACCGCAGTACCCATTGTTAATACGATACCAGCAATACCTGGCAAGGTTAATACAGCACCTAAACTTGCTAAAATTCCGAATAAGAATAATAAGTTTACTGCCAATGCAAGGTTAGCATACCAACCTGCTTTTCCATAATATACTAACATCCATAAAGACACTAATAGCAAACCTACGATTGCAGAAGTTGTTCCGTTATCGATAGCTTCCTGTCCCAAAGATGGTCCTACCACTTCAGACTGAACAATATCAGCTGCTGCAGGTAATTTACCCGCTCTTAAAACGTTAGCTAAGTCAGTTGATTCGTCAATAGTAAAGGAACCTGAAATCTCTGATCTTCCTCCGGCAATTGGTCCGCTGGAAACTCCAGGAGCCGAATAAACCACATTATCTAAAACGATAGCAATATTTGATTTTTGAGTATAAGCTCTTCCTGTTAATTCTTCCCAGGTTTTAGCTCCCTGACCGTTCATTTCGATAGAAACCGATGGTTTTCCTAACTGATCAAAAGTTGCATTAGCTCCGGTAACCACATTTCCGCTCATAGAAGCAATGTTGTCTCTGTTTCCTTTTAAAGCATACAAAGCAACTGTTTCAATTTCTTTTCCTTTGTTATCCGTATTTTTCTCAACTACACCCCAAACAAATTTTGCATAACGCAACTCAGCCGGTAATAAGCTTTTGATTTCATTTCTTTTAAAATAACCGTTGATAACAGCAGTATCTTTTGGAGCAAAAAGAGCCAAAACTGGTCCTCCGCCCTGACCTACCATTTTATCTAATAAAGGATTGTTTCCTTTTTTAGTGGCAGCAGAATCTTTTGTAGTATCAGTCAATAAAGCACTTAATGAATCTTTAGCAACCGGTTTAGCTACTTCAGTTTTAGCAACCTCTGTTTTTTTCAAAGCTTCGTTTGCAGCCATTAAGAAGTTACCTACTTCATCAATTTTAAAAGTTTCCCAAAACTCTAACTGAGCTGTACTTTGTAATAATTTTTTAATACGATCCACATCTTTAGCACCCGGAAGTTCAACTAAGATTCTTCCTGATTCTCCTAATTTTTGGATATTTGGCTGTGTTACACCAAATTTATCAATACGTTTTCTAAGTACTCCAAAAGCACTTTCTACAGACTCGTCAACTTTTTTTCTGATTACTTTTTTAACCTGATCATCTGTCATTTGAAAATCAACACCACCTTCACCTTGTAAATTTCTGTTTGCAAAAATTTCAGGAGATGCTAACTTTACAGTTCCTTTTGAATTAGCCTCAAAAGCATCAAAAAACTTTTCTAAATAAGGTTTGTTTCCTTGTAAATCTGCTGTTGCATCAGCCAACGATTTGTTGAAAACCGGATTTTTAGAATTATTAGCCAAACCTTTCAGGATATCCTTAACCGAAATTTGAAGAATCACGTTGATTCCTCCTTCTAAGTCAAGTCCTTTATTAATTTGCTTGTCACTTACTTCGTTAAAAGTAAAATCGGTAAAGCCTAGACTAAATACTTTTTCTTTACCAATAGAGTCTAAATATTTTAGCTCTTTTTTAGAATCACCATTGGCAAAAATTTTCGCATCATTTTTTACATTATTTGCGACAAAAGTGAATGAAAGTTGGTATATACTTACCAATGCAAATAGAATTGCAAAAAATTTAATAAGTCCTTTATTCTGCATTATTACTAAAAATTAATTATTTTAAATTTATTTTTTTTATTAAACCTTAATTACCAACACTTTAACCTTCTTCGTTTTTCAAACAAAAAAGCAAATAATGGCAAATCTTTTTTTAAACCGAGCAAATATATAATTCTGGCTAAGATTAACCAATTTATTTATTAATTAATCTCAAAAAAAAGACTGCAAAATTGCAGTCTTCACTTTTATATGTGAAAAAAGTTAAGCTAAAATACTTTTCAAAGCCTCATTCATGGCTCTAACCGCATCGGCGCTTTTAGCAAACAAGGCTTTTTCTTTATCATCTAACTTAATATCCAAAATTTCTTCAACTCCATTTTTTCCAATGATACAAGGAACACCTATACAAATATCGTTCTGACCATATTCACCTTCGACATATACCGAACAGGCTATCATTCTTTTTTGATCATTTAAAATACTGTCAACTAAAAAAGCAACTGAAGCTCCCGGCGCATACCAGGCTGATGTACCCAAAAGCCCTGTAAGTGTTGCGCCTCCCACCATCGTATCGGCAGCAACTTTTTGCAAAACTTCTTCTGAAAGAAACTGCGAAACCGGAATTCCGTTGTAAGAAGCCAAACGTGTTAAAGGAATCATCGTAGTATCACCATGACCTCCAACAACCATCCCCGAAACATCATTAGCCGGTTTATCCAAAGCCAGTGACAAATAGGTTCTAAAACGGGAACTATCTAAAATACCACCCATTCCTATAATTCTGTTTTTTGGCAACCCTGTGGATTTCAAAGCCAGATACGTCATTGTATCCATTGGATTTGAAACCATCACGATAATCGTATTTGGAGAATATTTTAAAATATTTTCAACTACTGATTTAACTATTCCGGCATTAATCCCTATCAATTCCTCACGAGTCATTCCCGGTTTTCTGGGAATTCCGGAAGTTACCACCACCACATCACTATTGGCCGTTTTTGAATAATCATTGGTAACTCCTATTACGCGGGTATTAAAACCGGTATCGGTAGCACATTGCATAATATCCAAAGCTTTCCCTTCGGCGAAACCTTCTTTGATATCTAACAAAACTACTTCGCTGGCAATTCCTCTATAAGAAATAACGTCTGCACAGGTGGCTCCTACATTCCCTGCTCCTACAATAGTAACTTTCATATTTTAATGTTTATTCGGTTAAATAAAAAATGATTGATTAACGCTAATCTACAATTTATTAACCAAAATAACCACCAAAAAGTTACTTTTTATGCATCAATATTAGCATAAACCGCATTTTTCTCGATAAATTCTCTACGAGGCGGCACTTCGTCACCCATCAACATAGAAAATACACGATCAGCCTCTGCCAAACTCTCAATAGTTACCTGACGTAAAGTTCTGAAATTAGGATCCATTGTTGTTTCCCACAATTGCTCTGCATTCATCTCTCCAAGACCTTTATAACGCTGAATATTAGCATTTCCACCCATTCTTTCGTTAGCCTGATCACGTTGCACGTCATTCCAAGCATATTCTTTTTTATTTCCTTTTTTAACCAAATACAAAGGCGGTGCTGCAATATAAACGTGCCCTTCTTCGATTAATTCTTTCATAAAACGGAAGAAAAATGTCAAAATCAACGTAGAAATATGACTCCCATCGACATCAGCATCACACATAATAATTACTTTATGATAACGTAATTTGGAAATATTCAAAGCTTTACTATCATCCTCAGTTCCAACTGTTACACCTAAAGCCGTGAAAATATTTCGAATCTCTTCATTTTCAAAAACTTTGTGGTGCATCGCTTTTTCTACATTCAAAATTTTACCACGCAAAGGTAAAATCGCCTGAAAATTACGGTCGCGACCTTGTTTAGCCGTTCCACCCGCCGAATCTCCCTCGACAAGATACACCTCACACTTTGCCGGATCCTGCTCTGAACAATCGGATAATTTACCCGGCAATCCACCGCCACCCATAACGGTTTTACGCTGCACCATTTCACGCGCTTTTTTAGCCGCATGACGTGCCTGAGCTGCCAAAATTACTTTTTGAACAATGATTTTAGCATCATTTGGATTTTCCTCCAAATAATTTTCCACCATTTCACTTACCGCCTGACTAACCGGAGAAACTACTTCTCTGTTTCCCAGTTTAGTTTTTGTTTGCCCTTCAAATTGAGGTTCGGCAACTTTCACAGAAATAATAGCAGTCAACCCTTCACGAAAGTCATCACCTGAAATATCAAATTTTAATTTTTCCAACATTCCGGAAGCATCGGCATATTTCTTTAACGAACGGGTAAGCCCCATTCTGAAACCTTGTAAGTGCGTTCCTCCTTCGTGTGTATTAATATTATTCACATAAGAAAAAATATTCTCAGAATAACTCGTATTATAAATCAAGGCGACCTCAACCGGAATTTCCGCATTTGGATTATCCATAGAAATCACATGACCAATAATAGGCTCACGGTTTCCATCTAAATAACGGATATACTCTTTCAATCCTTCCTGTGAATGAAACACTTCACCTACAGGCTCACCGTTTTCATCTTTTTGTCTTTTATCACAAAAATGAATGGTAATTCCTTTGTTTAGAAAAGCCAACTCACGCATACGAGCCGACAAAGTATCATAAGAATACTCCGTGGTTTGCGTAAAAATTACCGGATCAGGGTAAAAAGTTACAATTGTACCTCTTTTAGAAGTATCTCCTATTTGTTTTACAGGATATAAAGCTTTTCCTCTTTCATACTCCTGTTGGTAAATTTTACCATCACTACTATGAACGGTAGCCGTTAAATGCGTTGACAAAGCATTCACACAGGAAACTCCAACCCCGTGCAAACCTCCGGAAACTTTATACGAATCTTTATCGAATTTACCTCCCGCACCAATTTTTGTCATTACAACCTCAAGTGCCGAAACGCCTTCTTTTTTATGAATCCCAACCGGAATACCACGCCCGTTATCTTCTACAGTAATCGAACCATCTTCATTGATAGAAACACTAATGGTATCACAATGACCTCCCATTGCCTCGTCGATAGAGTTATCCACCACTTCATAAACTAAATGATGAAGTCCGCGAACCCCAACATCACCAATATACATCGATGGACGCATTCTTACGTGCTCCATTCCTTCTAATGCCTGAATACTATCTGCTGAATAATTGTTCTTGATTTCTTCGCTCATATGTTTTTATTCTAAATATATTTTTTGTCTAACACGCAAATATATAAAAACGCCAATTATATACTGTATAAAATAAGCTTTTAACACCTTAAGTTATCAACAAAAAATGTCAATTTCAAGAACAAAATTCAACTTCAATCACAATAGCAAAATTCAATATCAATAACAATTTCAAGAACTACAAAACAAATTTTGAAAATTTAAAATCGACATTCAGCTGAATACTTCAAACAAATTAATATTTGTCATTACTGCTAACTGTTTGTACTTTTGCCTTTATGAATGATAATTTTATAACTGAATTCTTTGGTATAGGAATCCAAAACGGTAAAACCCCTGAAAACCTCGGCGTTTTATGGCGGTCTGCGCAAAATCTGGGTGCCAGCTTTATTTTTACTATCGGAAACCGATACGCCAAACAAGCCTGCGACACTCACAATGCCGTAAAATCGATGCCTTATTTCCATTACGAGACTTTTGAAGATTTTTTCAAAAACTTACCTAAAGGCGCACGCTTAGTTGGCGTTGAATTAGATGACAGAGCAGAAGATTTGGAAACTTTCGAACACCCAAGACGCTGTGTTTATTTATTAGGCGCTGAAGATAACGGTCTTTCGAAAAAAGCGATTGAAAAATGCCATTATCTAGTAAAATTCAAATCTGAAAAAAGCCTGAACGTATCAGTTGCAGGAAGCATTGTTCTTTACGACAGAAGTCGCAACAAACCGAGGTCGTGATTACTATTAATTTTCAGGCACAAAACCAATTTCAAATTAACCATTATAAAGACCAAAAAGCATCTGGCAGTGTTTTCACTCGTTAAACCGTTTGTAATTAATTGTTTTAATCAAACAAAACACCCATTAAAAAGTCTAAATCAAAGGTTTTGCATTTAGGACAGAAATTTTTACTTTTTTTATAATAGTCACTACCCCAATTATAACTTCCAATTCCTACATCATTTTTGAACATACTTGATTTATAATACGGAATATATTTTTCATTCTTTGTTACGATTGTAACGCTTTTATAAAAAAAGTAGAGAAATCTTTTTTTAACAATTTCTGTTTTTGTGTAATCATAAAGATTTATCTCTTCAATCTCATTAGATTCAATATTTAAGGCTGGCGCACCACAGTGAGTAAGATAACTAAATCTTCCTCCTCCAACAGCAATTGAATCTGTCTTATATCCACAATTGTTACACTTTGGTATTATTGTAAACCCCATATTATTTGTATTTTAAAATTTTCTAATCATTCTGTAAACAATATTCCATTTATACATTTATGAGAACAGCTTTTTATGCTCAATCGACTATATACAATGTGCAGATGCTATCACAGAATTGCATTCTGTGCTCATTACTATTGACAACTCAACCAAATTTAACAAAACAATTTATTTTTTAAACAAAAAAGCTACACCTTTTATAGAATGTAACTTTTTGACTTGTTTTGCCTGCTCATCTTTGTGGGCTCAGAATGCAATTTTGCGCTATCCAACTAAGTACATTTATTACATATCTAGAACATCTGGCTTTGTAGCTGTTTTTTTTGAAAATTTTATTTTTGGATTAATACCTACTACTTTTAGGTTATCTTTGAAAAAACAATTTTAAGAATTAAATATAATATGTTTTGTTGAAAATTTTAGAAAGATAAAAGTTTTAAATTAAATCCTAATGGATATAAAAGTTAGAAGTCAATTTCAAGAAAGATTGGTCTGTTTGTTTTTAAGATTAAATGGATATTTGCAGACTGGGTATATACCTCATTCAAATGAATGGGGAAATTCAGGCACAGATATAGATAGAATTGGCATAAGGTTTCCACATCATTCACAAGACGAGAGAGAAATTAAGAATTTTAAAAATTTAGATATACCTAAAAATTCAATTGATATTATCATAGCAGAGGTAAAAAATAATTCGTTGCAATTCAATGATCCAATTACAAAAGTTGAAAAACGAGCTGCCGAAAATTGGAAACAGATTCTAAATTGGATTGGATTGTTTGAAAAAGATGAAGTTAAATTATTAATACCGATTATGATTGATATTGCTAATAAAAACGGGCAAATCGAAGATTGTACCTTTTCACAATACACACACGAAAATAAATATGGGAAAATAACTATTAGACCAATTTTATTTTCCTTTGAGACGAAGAAAACAGAAACAAGTACTAAAAAATGGGTAAACGGAGAAGAAATATTATTATTTATGTGGCAATGTTTCTGTCCAGATATTAGAAGAGATTATTGTTCTACACAATATCCATTTACATTATGGGGAAATGAATTTTCAGATATTGTAGAATATTTAAAGGACAGGCATAAAAAGGGAATTGGAATTCCTAATTTGAATGAAATATATAATGATTTAACATAATTAATCAATAAATTTTATATAGTTCATTCATAGCAAATTAAGTCAAAAACTCAAAAAAATATGATACAACTCAAAATTTTAGAAGTTGCAGAAAATAATATTAGAGAGCAAAATGTATTAATAATAATCTGTAAGATAATTGACACAGTGCCAGATTCACTGATTAATCCAGATTCAAATGAATATGTATTTGTATTTGGAATAAATTCTACAACAAGTAAAAAAATTCAAAACAACCCTTTAAATAATATAGAAATCAATTTAAATGATTATGGTTTGAAAGAAATCAGGTTTGATGAAATTGACCAAAAGTTTGGATATTTTCATAATGATTTGTTAGAAGAAATTGATAGACTAAGGAAAAAGGAAAATCTTGATGAAGGAAAACTTATAAATTCTATTAGTGAATGTGTTTTATGTTGCCACACAGATATGTATTTTTATTTCCTAATAAATGTTGTTTTATTTCGCGAATCTGGATTATTTAATTTAACTGCGATTGATAGAAAAATATTTGTGGAAAAATATTTAAATATTCTGTCGGTAATTTCAAAAGAAGTATTTTATATAACGTATGAAGAATATAATATGCTATCAGATTTAGAAATATTATTTTTTAAAAACAATTATAAAGATGCCATTGAATATGGTAAAGAGCTTATTAACACAGTTTATTTATATATTGACAATAACGTTTCAGATGAAATAGCACAAATAATTGATAATGATAATTTTAAACAAAGATATGTGCAAGAGGTAATTATGTCGTCAATTCGAATTGTAAAACGTAGAATTAAAAATAATATTTCGTCATACGAATATTTCGATCACGAAATTAGTATTACAAAAAACGGAACTGAAATAAAAATTTTTCCAACTTTTCACGGTTTTAGGCAACGTAGTTATATTCTAGAACTTTCTAAAGAAGGTGCTCTTCCTGATAGATTATGCAAATATTTGAAAGAGCATAATATTACTCGTATTAATGATGTAGATTTTACAAATAAATTAAATAGTAAGTGGATTTTTAAGCACGATAACATTATATCACCATTTTTTGTTAATCAAATCAATTATAGAAATGTTTCAAAATTTAATCTTCAAAATCGAAAGTCAATCTTCACTTCAATTTTCAAACAAGGGCAATTAAATATTTCCCTTTTAAACTTGGATAATTAGTTAAAACTTAAAAAAAAAAAAAAAAATGGCAAATATTTTATTTTTAGGTAGAGAACCTATTAAGAATTATAATAAAAATCATCTTATGTGGATCTTAGACAATAACCACACTTAAAAGCATCCACAGATTCGCAGATTTTTACTTCAAAAACACTGACAAAATCTTCGAATCTGCGGTTATAAAACTCATGCGATTACAATAAAAAAAAAGCGGATTTCTACTATTCAGTACAAATCCGCTTTTTAAATATTAAAAAAGATTACTTCCTCATAATCCTCACATTCATCTCCTCTACTTTTTTATCTGATAAAGCAGATGGCGCACCAAATAACAAATCGTCACTGGTTCCTGTTTTAGGGAAAGCCATCACCTCTCTGATAGAAGCTTTTTTCTCCAAAATCATCATCAAACGATCAATTCCCCAGGCAATTCCTCCGTGTGGCGGTGCTCCGTATTGAAAAGCTTTATACATTGTTCCCACACTCTTAATCATTTCTTCTTTATTGTAACCCATATTTCTATAAGTTGCTTCCAGAATTTCCGATTTATGTGCACGAACTGAACCTCCTCCAATTTCATAACCGTTTAAGATAATATCATATTGTTGTGCAATGATAGTTCCGATTTCCTCTTCTTTACCATCCATGTGTTTTTGCAAATCATAAACAGCCGGCATTGAGAACGGATTGTGGGTAAACGTCCATCTTCCTTCATCAGTTTTTTCAAACATTGGAAAATCAACTACCCAAGCCGGACGCAATTCCTTCGGATTAATCAAATGCAACATTCTGCCCAGTTCCTGACGAACTGCATCCAAAGCCTTATTTGCCGTAGCATAATCGGCTGCTGAGAAGAACACAATATCACCTATTTGAGCATTTGCCGCCTTTATAATTCCTGCTGCAATTTCTTCACCTAAGAATTTAATAATCGGCGATTGTAATTCGTCTTCATTTACGATGATATAAGCCAATCCGCCCAAACCGTGTTGTTGTGCCACTGCAGTCAGGGTTTCAATTTGGCCTTTCGACATACGCTTACTCCCTTGCTCCTGAGCCGAAACTTTGATACATTTTACAATTCCGCCTTCTTCAATTGGTTTAGAGAAAACTTGAAACGTAGTATCTTTTACAATTTCGGTAATATCCTGCATTTTCAATCCAAAACGCAAATCAGGACGATCACAACCGTAATAATCCATCGCTTCTTTGTAGGTCAGTACTTCAAACGGACGCAAAATCCATTTGTTACCGTACACTTTTTTAACTACTTCATTGAATAACTTGGTGTTCAAATCAATAATTTGTTGCATGCTGGCATAAGACATTTCCATGTCTAATTGCGTAAACTCCGGCTGACGGTCTCCACGGGAATCCTCATCTCTGAAACAACGTGCAATTTGGAAATACTTCTCATAACCACTTACCATCAACATTTGCTTGAACTGTTGTGGCGCTTGTGGTAAGGTATAAAAAGAACCGGCCTGTTTGCGGGTAGGCACAATAAATTCACGTGCTCCCTCATCGGTTCCAGCACTTAAAATAGGTGTTTCTATTTCTAAAAACTCTTCTTCGTCTAAAATATCACGGATTAACTTAATCACTTTGTGACGGTTTACAATCGCACGACGTACCTCATCATTTCTATGATCTAAAAACTTATACTGAAAACGGGTTGCTTCATTGGTCTTAGCCGCTCTTTTGATTTCGAAAGGCAATGTTTTCGACAAATTCAAGATCTCCAACTCCGAAGTTTCCAATTCGATTTTACCCGTACGTAATCCTGCATTGAAATCATCCTCATTTCGACCTACCACGATTCCTTTAACAGCAATCACAGACTCTGGTTTTAATTTTACCAATTCGTCGATATTCGGGAACGATTCTCTACTGATACGAACCTGAAAAATTTCGTAGCTTGAATCACGCAAGTCAATAAACATCAATTCTCCGTGGTCACGAACACTCGCCACCCAACCTGATAATTGCACTTCCTGATTGCTATTTTCCTCAGATAATTGCGAAATTTTATGCGTTCTGTAGGTATCTTTTACTACAAGAGGAATTTCAGGTAAGGCTTCCTCCTGAATTTCTTTTTGCTCAGCAGTGACTTCTTTAGCGGCTTTTTCCTGTGAAGTTTTTTGCTCAGTAGCAACTCCAGAACTTAAGCTATCTAAAATAATCTGACGAATAACTTTTCCATTCGCTCCTTTTCCAAGCACTCCAAGTACTTTACCTACCAGAATACCTGCTTTTCCTTGGTCACCCGCTGCAATATCCTTGGCTACAGCCGCATTTTCAGCAATTACTTTAGCAATTACCTCCTGTATTTTATCTTCAGAAATGGTGTTTTCTTCAAAATATTTTTTATAATCGAATGCTGCATCTTTCAAATAACTCGCTAAGGCATTTTGCACCAAAACCGCAGTAATTTTTTCTGCTTTGAACAATTTGAAAATTTTGACAATATCCTGAACATTTTGGATTTTATCATAATCCTCGGCTTTGATATTATTTGATAAAGTTTTGGCAACAAATGAAGGGTCGTTGATTTCCTGATTAATAGTTACAAAGGTTTTGGAACGCAAGGCATCAGCGGTAAAAAACTTCGCATCCTGCGGTAAAACACCTCCGCCAATCAAAATCGATTCTACCGCAAAAGGTAAAGCAGCTAAATCTACATCTTTTGTCTCTTCAACCTCTTTCTTAATATTCACAAATGGCAAATCCGGTTCCGAAATAAAACGATAATCGGCTTCAAATTCCTTTTTACGCATCGTTTTGGTTTGCTTCAAATCAGCATCCCACAACACCGTCGTTTGATCAGGACGAAACTCTTTGTGCTCAATAAAATAATTGAATTGCTTTTCTACCTCTTCTTTCAGAGCTTCCACCATAAACTTAAACGAGTTCAGGTTTTTGATTTCGGTTCTTGGATTCAAATCATACGTATGTTTTTTACGCAAAGACACCGAAACATCCGATTTGAATTCTCCTTTTTCCAAATTTGCTTCAGAGATTCCTAAATTCTGAACAATACGTTGGATGTATTGCGCATAAGTTGAAGCATCTTCGATGTTACGAATACAAGGTTCAGTCACAATTTCAATCAAGGGCACTCCGGCTTTATTGAAATCCACCAAAGAAATTTTCTTTTCGTGCATCAATTTAGCAGCATCTTCCTCAATATGCACCTGAGTTAGATTGACTTTAAATTGTGTGCCGTCATTTCTATAACAACGAACTTCTCCATCAGGAATAATCGGATTATGAAATTGCGTAATCTGAATATTTTTAGGATTATCCGGGTATTCATAGTGCTTTCTGTCCCACGAAATCACTTCGTTGCTAAACGAAGAACCTACTGCTTTACCAAATTTAATCGCTTTTTTTATCGCTTCTTTATTTACAGCAGGTAAAACTCCCATTTGTCCGGTACACACTGAACATATATTTTGATTAGGTGTTTCTATTTCCTGATTTGGACAAGAACAAAACAACTTGGTTTTGGTATTCAATCGAACGTGTGTTTCCAGTCCGATAACCAATTCTAAATCGTGGGCTCTTAAAGCCGTCGTTAATTGTTCCAATTCCATTATATTGTATCTTTTAAGAAGTTAGCAAATTGCATCACTAATTCATCATTATTTTTTGCTGCCGTAATTTGCAGTCCGGTAGTTGTTCCTTGTGGCACAGTTAAAGTTGGTAATTGTCCTAAACTAAAACCAACTGTGTAAGCATCGGATAAATACATTGCCAAAGGATCTTTCAAACTGTCTCCGATTTTTGGCGGTGTACTTGGTGTTACGGGTGATAAAATCACATCCGCTTCTTTGAAATCTTCACTGAAATTTTCTGAAATCTGATCTCTCAAAGCCAATCCTTTCAAATAAATTTCATCAGAGAATCCCTGTGACAATACCTGGTTTCCACCCACAATTCTGCGTTTAGTTTCTTCTGAGAAATTTTCAGAACGGGTAACCGCATAACTATCTATCAAATTATCCCCTTCGATACGGTTTCCGTAATTGGTACCATCTAAACGGGATAAGTTAGAAGCTGTTTCTGCCATAGCCAAAGTATAATAAGTAGAAACTAAAATATCAGATTTAAAGAAATCCAGTTCTTTCACTTCAATTCCTTTTGCTTTTATTTTTTCAATTGTAGCTAAGAAATCCGCTTTAATTTTTGGATTTATAGCTTCGCTTTCGATAAAGTTTTTAAAATAGCCGACAGTTTTAATCGATGAAGTAGCAATCGCTTCCTCAGTAATTTCATCAGAAACGATTGAAGTTTGATCTTTTGGATCTTTTCCACTCATCACATTCAATACAATTCGGATATCTTCGATTGATTTTGCCAATGGCCCCACACAATCTGTAGAAGAAGCATAAGCCATCAATCCATATCTTGAAATTCTGCCGTAAGTAGGTTTCAATCCATAAATATGATTGTAACCGGCAGGCTGACGAATCGAACCTCCCGTATCTCCGCCAATAGAAAAAACAGTATAATCTTTAGCCACATTCACAGCCGAACCTCCACTCGATCCTCCACCTACTAATTCCGGATTTACAGCATTTTTTACCGCACCAAAAATGGTGTTTTCACTCGAAGATCCATGACCAAAACTATCACAGTTTTCTTTTACCAATGGAATAGCACCGGCATCCAATAATTTTTGAATAGCCGTTGCTGTATAAGGTGATTTATAATTTCTAAGCAATTCAGAACTTGCAGTGGTGTAAGTTCCCTGAACCATATAAACATCTTTGATTCCAAAAGGAATTCCTTCCAGTAAACCGATGGTTTCTCCGTTTGCAATTTTGGCATCTACTTTAGCAGCTAATTCCAAAGCCAAAGTATCCAATACAGAATTTACAGAGTTATAGGTATTTTGCTTAAGTAAGTCTAATTTTTCCTGTACTAAAGCCGTACAGCTTATTTGTTTTGACACCAGTTGCTGGTGTATTTTTTTTATCTGAGAATCCATTTTTATCCTTCTATAACTTTAGCAACTACCAAAAATCCGTTTTTCTTGTTTGGGAAGTTTTCTATAATAATTTCTTTTTCAATAGCCGAACTTTCCACCACCACATCTTCCCTTAAATCACCAACCGAAACACAATTATGATTGACATTATTTAAGGAATTCTCATTTGATGGATGTGCATTTTTAATCACCTCAAACAATTGGTTCACGCTCTCCGAAGGCTGCGCTCCTTTAATACTCGACAATATGTCGACTGTCATTATTTTACTCATAATTTTATGTAGTTTTAAAGTCAAACTTTTAAGCTCGCGAAATTACAAAAAGTTTTTTTAGGGTATGATGTTTTTTTAAATGATTTCAATTGTACAAAAGAGCCCCAAGAAAGAATCTACTCCACACTCTCAATCAAATACTTTGTCCCGTTAATTTCAAAAGTAAATCCCACGGAATTCCCCATTAATTTATTTCCCAATGGCGATTGAGGCGACAAAGCAATTACATTTACACCTTCAATATTTATTTTTGGCAAAGCCAATGAAACATATAAAAAAATCCCGTTGGCTTTTACCAAACTTCCTAAAGCGATTGTTTTTGCATTTATCGAAGCATCAATTTTATCCAAAACTGCTTTTTGATCTAAAACTTCTCTCAGTTTGGTATTGAATTTTTCCTGTTCCAGATGCATCATCGATAAAGCCGTTTCGTGCTTATCACCAGCCGAACCTTTGGCATCGCTTTTAGAATCTTCAGTCAAAGCCGAAATCATATCCCGAAAAGCATCAATCCGGTCTTCCACCATTCGGGAATAATATTGATGTATTTTTTGTTTGAAAGTCATCTGGAGTTTTTTTTAGCCAAGCGTCTGCAAATTTAATGCATTATCACAATATTCCACTTTTTCAGTCGGATTTAAAATTTCGAACCCAAAAAGCTAACAAATTTTTAATTAACTTCGTAAACATTCTATTATTAATCTAACGTTTAAAAGTATTATGAAAAAATCAAATTTTATTACCGCAGTCACTTTGGGATTGTTTCTATTTTTGACCACAACTACTCAGGCACAAAAATTTCCAGGTTTAGACAAAAGCCCAATGGACGAAGCCTTATTTCCTACTGACAGCAAAATCCCAACAAAAACAGCCAAGGTAATTTACAGCCGCCCACAATTAAAAGGTCGTGCTTTAAGCGAATTGACTCCTGCCGGAAAAGTTTGGCGTACCGGAGCTAACGAAGCCACCGAAATCACTTTTTACAAAGATGTTAATTTTGGAAAAACAAAAATCAAAGCGGGAACTTATTCTTTATATACCATTCCAAATAAAAAAGAATGGACCATTATTTTAAACAAAGACGTTAATATTTGGGGAGCATACAGTTATAAAGAAGCCAATGATGTCGCCCGATTAAACGTTCCTGCAACACAGGCAGAAGATGCTTTAGAAGCTTTTTCGATGGTTTTCACCAAAGGAGATAACGGAATGATTTTAAACTTAGGTTGGGACAAAACCCGAGTTGCGATTCCGTTTACAGAATAATTTATTCAACCAAAAAGTTTTCAATTTAACCACAATCCCGATAGCTATCGGGATTGTGGTTAAATACTAAAAATCAAATTTATAATTCACACCCACCAAAACCTGAAGTCCCTGAACCGGATAATTCATCCATTTTTGATAGGATTTATTCGTCATATTATTCAATTTCAAAAATCCGGTTAACTGCGAATTATATTTATAACCCACATGCGAATTCAAATCAAAATAACTCCCTAATTTCACCGGAGTTCCTTCGGAAACTAAATCGGTATTGCTTTGCATATCTTTTCTTTCGCCTACATAAAACACCTTTGCACCGGCATACCATTTTGGCGTAATATTAAAATCCAATGATGAATTCACTTCAACTGTTGGTAAATTCCAGGCTTCCTGCTCCACACTGTTTTTGTAGCTGCTAAAAGTTCCTCCAATTCCAAAACTTACATTTTGAGAAAAATCGGCTTTCAAATCTCCCGAAAATCTAAAAGTACGCACATCGTCGTAAATCACCTGAAAAGAATTTCCAAAAGCATAATCTTCATTAGCCGCATTCTCTGTATAATCATTACTTCTGTACAAGGATTTATTGCGTTCATTAACATAAGAACCACGTAAATTATAACTCACACTGGAAGCTAATTTCCCTTTCAGCCCGGCAAAAATATCATATTGTTTATCCGTTGGAGAAACACCTAAAGTAGGAGACAAAAACGGATTTTCGCTTACAAAATCACTATAGGAGTTTTGCTCCAAATTCCCTTCGGCACCGGCATAAAAAATCATCAAATCTTCCACAACCGGATAAGAAACATTAATATTTGGATAGATTAAAAATCGATTATCACTCCCTTCTCTGTCCATACTATAAAATAATTTCACTCCTAAATTTACATCCCAACCATTTTCCTGTAAATTTAAACTTGGCGCTATTCCAATATTAGTAAAACCATATTTCAGCTTCTCCGTATTGGTATTTTCATAATTTTCAGCAAAACTTCCGCCCACATAATCCACGATAATATCGGTTTTCACAAATTGGTCCGAAACATCAAATCGCAAAGAAGGTTTAATATAAAAACGATTCTCAGACGAATCAAAACTATCCGCAAAATGTTTGTATTTCAAAGAAAGCTCTTTAAAAGCACCTTCATAAAACTGCATTTTTCCTCCTAAAGAAATGCCGTTATACGAATGTTTTGAATCAATATTCCCAATCAAAGTATTTCTGTCAGTTGTACTTAACGAACTCCCGAAATCCATTGGCAAACCATACCAATTATACACCTGATTTTGATACCCTAAATCAACATTCCAGGACATTTTATCGTAATTAGCGCCATAAAAAGCATCCAAAGCCGTATCGTAAAACCAGTTATCCAATTTCACATTATTGATACCCCCCTGAGAAGAAAAATGACGAAACATTCCGCCTACATAATCATTATTTTCCAAGTCCTGATTAACAAATAATTCGGCATTAAGATGACCATAATTCCCTCCGGCAATAGTAACATAATTGTTATAAAATTTTTCTTTAGCCTCCTTCTCCACACCTTCCGCTTTCCCTTTAGCAGGTGTAAAAGTAGAAGCTACCGGAAATGAAAAAATGGAATACTTGATGGTTTCTTTCTTCGCATTTCCTTCATCATCCAAAACCGGTGATTCCTGAATTTTGGATGCATCCGAAACCGTTGGCGTATATGGTTTTACAATATTTACCTCTTCCGAACCAATGTTTGTATTTTTCTTTTGAGCAAAAGAAAATTGCAAAACCATCAAAAACAGACTTGTTATTATTTTATTTTGGAAATTGAATTTCATATTTTTTATTTTTTATATTTAAGAAGAAAGAGAAAAGAAACCAGAAAAAAGATAAAAACGGCAAATCCAGATTATGTTCTTTCCACTCTTAATTCTATACTCTTGTTTTTTACTTCTTTCTTCTAACTTTATTTAACCGACGAATTCGTTTTAGCTTCTTCTGCTTTTATAGCACTCAACTCTGTTTGCGCCTCAGCAACCACATCCGGATAATCTGAAAAATTCTGAATCACACTATCCAAAATATAAGTTGCCTGGAAACTATCTTTCAATCCGTAAAAGTTTTTAGCCATCAAAATCAAACCTTTGGCACCATAATAACGATAAGTGGCATAACTCTTCGCTAATTTCTGAACCGAAGTATTAGAAGCCTCAAATTTCCCTTCTTTGTTTTTAAAATAAGCATCATAATACAACGCTTCAGCTGCCAATTCCCCTTTGGCTATTGGAAGCACTTTGGCGTAAGCCGTTTTAGCTTTAGATTCATCTCCGGTTTGCATAGCCGAACGCGCGATGATAATTTGCGCATCACTTTTTACATTATCATCTGTTTTTGGATTTGACAAAACCTTATCAGCATACACTACCGCATTATTATAATCTTTCTTTTCATAATAACATTTCATCAAATTCGATTGAGCAAAAACCTTATTTTGATACAAATCGGCTTCATTTTCCAAACGCAATAACACCGGAATCGCCTTTTCTTTCGAACTGCCGCTCAATAAAATTTGTCCTAATCGGGTTAAGGATTGTTCGGTAAATTCATTTCTTGGTTCATTAACTACATATTCGTAATTAGGCACCGCTTTGTCTTTTTGTCCTTCGGCAAAATAAGCCTGAGCCAAATAAAAATTAGCTTTCAAAGCGTGAATTCCATTTGGAAAACTCGAAATATAAGCTCTGAATCCTGAAATCGCCTGAGTGGTATTATTTTGATCAAATTGTTTCATTGCCGATTCGAAAGTATCGTTGTCCAAATCAGCATCGGTAACTGCAACGAAATCTAAAGTTTTCACCCAGGTGGCATATTCATCTACTTTTCCGCTATCTACATAAATCAATCTTGCAGTTGCCACTGCTTCTAAGGCTTCGGATGTTTTTGGATATTCGGCTGCTACTTTTTTAAATTTCATCAAAGCTTCCGAACTTCTGTCGGAATTATAATAAACCAATCCCTGACGCAAAATAGCTCCTGAAGTAAAAGCGCCAGTTTTATATTCGGCTATTAATTTATCATAAGTTTTCAAGGCTGAATCCTGCTTGTCGGTCGCCACATAAGTATTCGCTAATTCGAACAAAGCATCATCACGGTAAGATGATTTTGGATAAGCCTGAATAAACGAATTCAAATCTTCAATTTTTCTGTCGTTTCTGGAAACAAAACCATAACACAAGGCTTTTTGATAATAAGCATAATCTGCATCAACGCTTTTCAATTCGATAACTTTATTGTAAGCATCCATAGCCGGCCAGTATTTCGAAGTCACAAATCGGCAATCGGCTAAACGCAAATAAGCATCGGTAATTCTAACTTTATCATCTTTTACCTTATCGATAAATTTTTGGAAAGCATCTCCGGCCGCATCGTATTCTTTCAATTTAAAATAAGCATAAGCCACATTATAACTGCTGTTTTTAAATTCCGGAGTCGATGCCGCAGCAGCCATTCCAACAAATTGCCTGAAACTCAACAAGGATTTATTATAATCATTCAACACATACTCGGTTTCTCCTTTCCAGAAAGTAGCTCTGGCAGTAAACTGCGCATCACTTGTATTAGCAAGCGATTTTTGAAACATCTGCAAAGCCGTATCATAATCTCTGTCGGTGTACAATTCCAATCCTCTGTAAAAAGTCACTTTTTGGTAAGCCAGTTTATTTTCAGGGCTTTTATTTTTCTCTAATAAAACCAAAGCCTCCTTGTAATTTTTAGAAGAAATATAAGAGTCAATCAATAATTTTTCTACTACGGAACGATTTGGATTATTTGGATATTTGTTGATAAAACCTAACAACACCGAAGGCACACTTTGATAAGAATTCCCTAATTCATAACTCAATTTGGCATAATTCAAATAGGCATCTTCCTGAATCGCCTCATCAAAAGACATTTCGGAAGCATTTTTAAAAGCATTCAAAGCCTGCTGTTTTTGGTTTAGTTTCAAATAACTTTCTCCCAAATGATAATAGGCATTTTGTGCCACGCCGTCTTTCCCTCCAATGATTTTATTGAACTGCGCTATTGCATTTTCATAATCATTTTGTTTGTAGTAAGCGTAACCTAATTGGTAATAATCGGTATTATTCCATTTTCCTCTTTTTCCTTTGTAGGCGACCAAATACGGAATCGCTTCGTTGTATTTTTTTAGGTTAAAATAGCTTTCGCCAATAATTTTATTCAATTCTGATTTTTCAGCAGGAGTCGATTTTGCCATTGCTTTTTGTCCCTGCCCGATGGCTTTCTCAAAATTCCCGGATTTAAAACTCATATCCGCCTGATAATACGATAACTTTTCAGCATATTTTTCATCAGTGGCTACCTGATCAAAATACTTATTGGCTTCCTGATAATTATCTCCTTCATAAGCCATAAAACCCAGATAATATTTAGCCTGAGGCCCATAAGTTTCAGAGTTCAGCACTTTATTGAAATATTTCGAAGCTTCTTTTTTGTCATTGGAATTAAAAAGACTGTAACCTTTTTGAAAATTAAAACGGTCTTTATCTTTTGCACTTAACTGACTTTCATCGGTTTTTTCAAACCAACGCAGCGCTTCTTTATAATTTCCCTGATTGAAATAATAATGTGCCACTTCGGTATAAGCCTGATTGCTTTTAGAACTTGTTGGATAGGTTTCTAAAAAAGATTCCATCAAAACATCCGCATTGGCGTGACCCAAACGCACCGCACAACTGGCATCATAATAGGTACAGTCGGATCTGGTTTCTTCGTCCTGAGTAGTTGCTTTTACTTTTTCAAAAAGATATTGTGCCGAAGCGTACTGATTGTCTTTGTACAAAGAAACCGCTCTGTCAAATTCTTTTAGTTTACTGGTATATATGGATGATTCTTGTGCCGAAAGCGAATTGGTTTTAGCTAAAACCAATAAAAAGAGTAGCCAGGAAAATTTGCGCATTTTTTCTATTTTTTATTCTTCAAATATATCATATTACAGGCTTTATAACGTTATACAATTAGCTTTTATTATGAACAAATCTTTTAACAGGGCATAAAAAACCAACAATTGATATTGCTATTTCATAATTGATAATTACTTTTACACCATAAACAAATGTTAACTATGTCTCAAGCTGTACTGTCATTAAAAAACGCAACCATTTATCAGGAAGATAAAGTAGTTTTATCAAATGTTAATCTCGAAGTAAACCACGGCGAGTTCCTTTACATCATTGGAAAAACAGGTTCCGGAAAAAGTAGTTTAATGAAAACCCTTTACGCCGATTTACCACTAACAGAAGGTCAGGGACACATTGTAGACTTTGATTTAGAAACCCTTAAAGAAAACGATATTCCGTTTTTAAGACGTAAAATCGGGATAGTTTTTCAGGACTTCAAACTTTTGCCGGATCGTTCCATCAAAGACAATATGCTTTTTGTACTTAAAGCAACGGGATGGACTGACAAAAACGAAATGGATCGCAAAATCGAAGAAGTTTTGGATAAAGTAGGTATGAAAAATTACGCTCAAAAAATGCCACACCAAATTTCCGGCGGAGAGCAACAACGTGTTGCCATTGCAAGAGCCTTATTAAACGACCCGGAACTTATTTTAGCCGACGAACCTACAGGAAACTTAGATCCGCAAACCAGCGTGGAAGTTTTGGATGTTTTGAAAAAAATCAATGCTAACGGAAAAACCATCATTATGGCTACTCACGACTACGCCTTATTGATGAAATTTCCTTCAAAAACACTAAAATGCGAAGATTCTAAAATTTTCGAAGTCGTTCAAAGAACCGTTTAAAATACCGTAAATACTAAAATTTAGAATCTCTTGAAACAAATTACATCCATTCAAAATCCATTCATAAAATCTTTAGTATTATTACAGGAAAAAGCCAAAAACAGAAAACAAACCGGCACTTTTTTAATCGAAGGCGTTCGCGAAATTTCATTAGCCATAAAAGGGCATTACAAAATTCAGACGCTTTTATTTTACCCTGAAATTTGCAGCGAAACCGAAGCTAAAAAACTAGCTCTTCATACCGATTTTATAGAAATAAATAAAGAAGTTTATCAAAAACTAAGCTATCGCGAAACCACCGAAGGTGTTTTGGCAGTAGCCCAATCCAAATCTTTACAACTTTCAGATTTAAAACTATCGGAAAACCCATTAATTTTAGTAGCTGAAGCTCCTGAAAAACCAGGAAACATTGGTGCACTTTTACGCACCGCTGATGCTGCTAATCTGGACGCCGTAATTATTGCCAATCCAAAAAGCGATTTATACAACCCTAATATCGTGCGTTCCAGCGTGGGTTGTCTATTTACCAATCAAATTGCAACAGCAGGCACCACTGAAATTATCGCTTTTTTAAAAGAAAAAAACATTAATTTCTACTGCGCTACTTTGCAAAATTCAACCAGTTATCATACTCAGAATTTCACCGAACCAACCGCTTTGGTTGTTGGTACCGAAGCCACCGGACTCACTCAGGAATGGCGTGATGCCGCTACACAAAATATCATTATCCCAATGCAAGGTGAAATCGACAGTATGAACGTTTCGGTTGCTGCCGCCATCTTAATTTTTGAAGCCAAAAGACAAAGAGGATTTTAGCATTCCAAAATCTGAAACCTGCCTTCTAAACTAACCTATTGCATATATGCGAACTTATCGCTATTTTTAGAAAATCAACCCTGCAATTATGACAGAAATAGATATCGAAAAAGAGAACAAAGCAATTGCTCAGGAATACAAAGAATTACTACGTATCAGTTACCAAACTTTAACCACGGAAGACAAAAAACTAATACGCAAAGCATTTGACGTTGCTGTTGAAGCACATAAAGACCAAAGAAGAAAATCAGGCGAAGCTTATATTTTCCATCCAATCGCCGTTGCTAAAATTGTAGCTTCCGAAATTGGACTGGGAGCCACTTCCATTGCCGCAGCCTTATTGCACGATGTGGTTGAAGACACACCTACAACGGTTAAAGATATTGAACGCATGTTCAACCCCAAAGTTGCCCATCTGGTGGAGGGTTTAACCAAAATTTCCATTGTACAAAAAGATATGAATGTGTCCATGCAAGCCGAAAACTTCCGCAAGATGTTATTGACTTTGTATGATGATGTTCGTGTAATTCTGATAAAAATTGCCGACAGATTACACAACATGCAAACCATGGAATCCATGGATGATTACAAACAGGTAAAAATTGCTTCGGAAACCTTATACATTTATGCGCCTTTAGCACATCGTCTAGGACTTTACAACATCAAAACCAAACTGGAAGACTTAGGATTAAAATATACTGAACCAGTAGTTTATAATGAAATAGTAAGTAAAATCAAAGAAACCAAAGAACAGCAGGATGCTTATATCAAAGACATTTCAGATATACTAAAAGCTTCTTTAGATGCTGAAGGCATTGACTACATCATAAAAGGGAGACCAAAATCTATCTATTCGATTCGTAGAAAGATGAAAGCCCAAAACGTAACTTTTGACGAAGTTTACGATAAATTTGCGCTGCGAATTGTCTATAAATCCGATCCTCATGATGAAAAATTCATCGCCTGGAAAATATATTCTATCGTTACCGATCATTACAGACCCAGCCCCAGCCGATTAAGAGACTGGATTTCTTCTCCTAAATCTACCGGATATGAAGCCCTGCACATCACTGTAATGGGACCAAAAGGACGTTGGGTGGAAGTACAGGTACGGTCTGAACGTATGGATGAAATTGCCGAAAAAGGATATGCTGCGCATTACAAATACAAAAATGGAGATTCGGAAGAAGGCGGTTTAGATGTTTGGCTCAACTTACTGAGAGAAGCCTTAGAAAACTCCGAAACTAACGCAATTGATTTTGTCGAAGATTTCAAAATGAATTTGTATTCTAAAGAAATCTATGTTTTTACTCCAAAAGGAGACATCAAATCATTGCCTAAAGGAGCAACTTCTCTCGATTTCGCCTTCAGTATTCACTCCGAAATTGGTATTAAAACCCGCGGAACCCGTGTGAATGGAAAATTAGTTCCTTTGAACCACGAATTAAAAAGTGGAGATCAGGTAGAAATTATCACTTCGCCTAATCAAAAACCTACGGCCAACTGGTTAGATTATGTAACCACTTCGAGAGCTAAAAATAAAATCAAAAACGTTCTTAACGAAAACACAAAGAAAATTGCCGAAGAAGGAAAAGAAGTTCTTACCCGAAAATTGAAACACCTAAAAATCAACATGAACGAAACGGTGGTCAATGAGTTGGTAAATTATTTCCACTTAAAAACCAGTCTGGATTTATTTTACCGTGTAGGTCTGGGAACTATTGACAACCAACAATTAAAGGATTTTGCTGCCCAAAAAAGCAACACTTTAATTAATTTCTTTAAAAATAAAATCAAACGTCCGGGCAGCAATACCGCCGACACTGACATTCATAAGCCGGTAATCAACAACAACTATGATTTACTTGTTTTTGGAAAAGAACAGGACAAATTAGACTATAAATTGGCCAGTTGCTGTAATCCTATCCCGGGAGATCAGGTTTTTGGCTTTGTAACTATTAATGAAGGAATCAAAGTACATAAAAAAGACTGTCCAAATGCTATTTCTTTACAATCTAATTATGCTTACCGCATCATGCAGGCCAAATGGATTGACTCTTCTCAACAGGAATTCAAGGCTACCCTGAATATTACCGGAATGGATACCATTGGTTTAACTAATGAATTAACCAAAGTTATTTCAAACAATATGAATGTTAACATTCAAAGTATCTCTTTGAGCGGTGAAGCCGGACTCTTCAAAGGGCAACTTACCGTAATTGTTCAGAATATTACTATTTTGAAAAAATTAATTGAAAATATTAAAAAAATTGACGGAATTGACCGTGTAACCAGAGTTTATAAAAATTAAGAGAATGTTTTTCTCTAATTCTTTCAGAAATCTCCAATGCATTTCTAAACAAAAAGAACAAAATTATTCTCTTATAAGCACTTAAACTTGAAAACTATTAAAATAATAATTTATCTTTGCCGAATATGACACTTATTTCCACAAATAACGACAAAAATCAGGAGATTGTAAAAAATGTTTTTACAATGTATCTTGAAAAAAACGGGCATAGAAAAACGCCTGAACGTTACTCTATACTTCAGGAAATCTATGAAAGCGAAGAGCATTTTGATATCGAAAATCTGTATATCAAAATGAAAAACAAGAACTACCGTGTGAGTAGAGCTACGCTGTACAACACTATTGAGTTACTGTTAGACTGTGCTTTGGTTCGCAAACATCAATTTGGACAAAATCAGGCACATTATGAAAAATCCTATTTTGACAAACAACATGATCATCTTATTATGACCGATACCGGTGACGTGATTGAATTTTGTGACCCAAGAATACAAACCATCAAAAAAACCATCGAAGAAATTTTTGATGTAGAAATTTCCAATCATTCCTTGTATTTTTACGGCACCAAAAAAGGATCCAAAAAAGAAGAACAAAAAGAAGAAAATCAATAACACATTTAGTTAAAAACGCAGATTTATTAATGTCTGCTAAAACAAATTAAAGATTAATAAATAAATTAAAATGACCGTAGATTTATTACTAGGATTACAATGGGGAGATGAAGGAAAAGGAAAAATTGTTGACGTTCTTACCTCAAATTACGATATTATCGCCCGTTTTCAAGGAGGTCCAAATGCCGGACACACTTTAGAATTTGACGGAATAAAACACGTACTTAGAACCATTCCTTCCGGAATTTTCCATAAATCAGCGGTAAATGTTATTGGAAATGGTGTTGTAATCGATCCTGTAGTTTTTCAAAAAGAAATCGAAGGATTGGCTAAATTTGATATGGATATCAAAAAGAAATTAATCATTTCCAGAAAAGCACACTTAATCTTACCTACTCACCGTTTATTAGACGCCGCTTCTGAAGCTTCTAAAGGTAAAGCAAAAATTGGTTCTACCCTTAAAGGTATTGGTCCAACTTACATGGACAAAACAGGTAGAAACGGATTGCGTGTAGGAGACATCGAATTAGAAGACTTCAAAGAAAGATACCGTTCACTTGCTGACAAGCACGAAGCAATGATTGCTTTCTACGGTGTAGAATTACAATACAATCTAACTGAATTAGAAGCAGAATTTTTTGAAGCTATCGATGAAATCAAAAAATTAGAATTCATCGACAGCGAAGAATATATGTATCAGGCTCAAAAAGCAGGAAAATCTATTTTATGCGAAGGAGCTCAGGGTTCATTATTAGATGTTGATTTTGGAACTTACCCATTTGTAACTTCATCTAACACTACAGCTGCCGGAGCTTGTACCGGTTTAGGAATTGCTCCAAACAAAATCAAAGAAGTTTACGGAATTTTCAAAGCTTATACCACTCGTGTAGGTAGCGGTCCATTCCCAACAGAACTTTTTGACGAAGTAGGTGCTACTATGGCTAAAGTAGGAAACGAATTTGGTTCTGTAACCGGAAGAGCCAGACGTTGCGGATGGTTAGACTTAGTTGCTTTGAAATATGCGGTACAAGTTAATGGTGTAACCCAGTTAATGATGATGAAAGCGGATGTACTTTCTGGTTTTGATACTTTAAAAGTTTGCACAGAATACAACTACAAAGGAAAAAACATTGCTCATTTCCCATACAATGTAGAAGAAGAAAATGTTACTCCGGTTTACAAAGAATTCAAAGGTTGGAAACAGGATTTAACAGGAATGACTACTTATGATGAATTACCGGTTGAATTAAAAGAATATATCGAATTTATCGAAAAAGAGCTTGAAGTGCCTATTAAGATTGTTTCTGTTGGTCCTGACAGAAAACAAACTATCACGAAATAAGACGACAACTAACGCTTTGAATTTTCAGAGCGTTTTTTTATATCCAAAACTATCACACCTTTATGCACAACCCAAAAATAGACATTCAAAAAACAGAATTACTTTCAGATAACTGGTACATACTCAACAATGTAACTTTTAATTACCACAAAGCCGACAACAGCATTATTACCCAAAAAAGAGAAGTCTATGACCGCGGAAACGGAGCGGCTATTTTACTGTACAACAAAGAAAACAGAAACATCATCTTGACCCGCCAGTTTCGTTTACCAACGTATTTAAACGGCAATACAAGCGGAATGATGATTGAAGTTTGTGCCGGCTTATTAGATCAGGACGAACCGGAACAATGCATCATCAGAGAAACCGAAGAAGAAACAGGTTACCGCATTTCTAAGGTCGAAAAAATTATGGAAACTTACATGTCTCCCGGAGCGATAACTGAAATTCTTTATCTTTTTACAGGCGAATATAACGCTTCTATGAAAGTAAGCGAAGGTGGCGGACTGGAAGAAGAACAGGAAAACATTGAAGTGTTAGAAATACCTTTTGACGAAGCCTACAACATGATTGCCAGCGGCGAACTAAAAGATGCTAAAACAATTATGTTATTGCAATATGCCAGAATTAATATAGGACTATAAAAATAAAAAACTTTTACTTTTTAAGTATTTCGATAACAGATTTATAATCAAAAGTAAAAAATTCAGAGTTTGTTGCCCAATACGAAAGTGGATCATATGTCTCAATTACTTGTATTTCATTTCCTGAAACCATAGTAATAATGGGATATAATTTCGTATGAATTGTTTCCTCCAACTCATAGTTAGAATTGAATTTATGAATTAATTTTTCCCCCTGCACGGTTCCATAAATATTACCATTCCCATCAAATGAAAATTGAAAATAACGTTTTCCAGTAATATCAGACAATCTCACTTCTTGCTTTAAATCTTGAATATTAAAAACGCAGCCGTTAAATGATGTTATAAACTTAGTTTTAGTTACATTCCATGAAAAAATATTTGAATCAATTGAATTAGGTTTTAAACTACCAAGCGGATAATTAGTAAAAGCTGGAAAACAATTTAACTCATTACAATTATCCGGATTAAAACCTTTTATATCCACGCTTTGACTCCCATTTTTACTATATAAGAACAAAAAATAATTTTGACCTAATGATTCTCCAAATTCTGAATTAATAACAATATTTGCTCTAACTGATATTTTTTTTGCCATATCATAATAACATAAAATGTCACCATCTCGATAATATATTCGAGGTTCTGAAACAAAAATAAATTTTAAATTGTCTAATACTGAAACCGTGAAAGTATCAATAACTTTAAATTCATCCGTATTAATTACATAAACCTTTCCTTTATTATCTGAAAAAAATATTTTGTTATTTAGCAATTTAAATTTAACATTAAAGAAATTTGACTTATCAAATTTAACTTCACCTATATAACTCTTTTTATTACTATCATATTTTCTTAAAAAAGCTTCCTGTTTATCAAGAATATAAAATAAATTTTCATCATCAAAATCCTTTTCAACTTGAAAAGGAACATCGTAGAATTTAACAATGTCCCGTCCAAAACTCTTTTGTTCAGTTTCTAAATTGTATTCATTATAAACTTTCTCTTTATCATCAAAATAACTAATTACAATTTTATATATTACTTCCGGATAATAAGGTAATTCATCATCAACAAAAGAAGTCTCATTGGAAGGAAGATTAGCAATTAATTTTTCTTGATACAAAGTTTCATTATCAAACTTTGTCAACCTAAAAACCATCAAATCTTTAACAATTATTTCTGGTTTCTTTGTTAATTTCCAATTAATAATAACCTGATCTTCTGAACCAGTAAAACCAGTAATAACAATTTGTGGATGAACAACTTTATGTGTTTCACCTATTTCTTGTTTCGTACAACTTTGCAGTATTAAGAAACCGAACGCTAAAACTTTGAACAATTTTTTAAAATAAAACATTTAAAACCTCCTTTCTTAATCTGTGAGTAGTTAGAGTAGCATTTTGATAATAAACAGACTTTACACCATTAAAATAATAAACTTCATTATTCAAAGTAAAACAAGGTGCAAACAAATTACTTTGAAGAGTGATATTATTTTTAGAATACAAATTATAGAGTAAATTAAACACATTAGTACTTCTACCAAAAAGGATATTATTATACATAAAATAAAAACTATAGGTATAAGTATCTACTGTTAGATCTGAATTAACCTTATATGTTTTATTATTAATTCCATCTGAAAGATATAATTTTCCATTATAGTGCAGATAATTACTATTGCCCGACCCACCAGGGTTGACTATTGGCAACTCGGAAAATGTTGAATTATCTAGTAAAGTCCATGTATTAGTAATTTTAGAATACTTATATCGTTCAGATAAAGTATTTACATTTGGATTAATATAAATTGACCCATCAAAAAAATAAAGATCTCCCTGAAAAGAAAAAATTCTGGGATTATCAATTTTATTATTAAAAGGAAAATCAATCTCTTTTTCACTGAATGTATCTAAATCAAGCACTGACAAATTATAAATTCCAGAATTATAAGCCTTCTTATACAAAAAAACTTTATTTACTCCATCATAGACAGCATCAACAATATAACCTTTATAATGAAATCCTGTTAATTCTGTCCACTTTTCAGTTGCTGTAGAAAATTCCAATAACGAATAATCATAATTATAATCATAAACATTATTATTTTTATATACAAAAGTATATGCCTTATTATTCCTTACAAAAACAGAATGTTGCTGTTGCTTTCCCATCAACTGATCAACTAATATCCCTTCGTTTAACAAATGAATATTACAATCAAAAGAATAGGATTGCCCTACAGTTTTATAGCTTATATTTGTTAGTTTGAAATCTTTGAACGGCCCTGGAGGTACAGTAATAAAGAGTTTTTTATTGTAATACTCAAAATAACATGGTACTCCATTGACAAAAGCTTCCCCTAAATTATTATCAGGGTTAAAATTTTCACCTTCAATTGTCAATTGGCTTCCTATCCAAATATCTTTACTTTCAACATTAGAAATTACAGGGGGACGTAAAGTTAATACTAAGTTTGATTTTAAATCCTGAAGTTGCGCTCTAACTTTAACTTCTAAATCCGATTTTTTAATGACATCAGGCAATTTAACTTCAATTTTACTAAAATCTGAACTTACAATCTCAGCATTTTCTCCATTTATAGTGACAATAAGACTATTTTTGTCTTTGTCAAAATTATCACCATAAATAATAAAATTTTCATCAAAAGTTGCCTTATCAGTACTGTAATGTGTTATACTAGGCTTTTTTAACAAAAATCCTTCACTCAAGATTGTCTCATTTGTAACTAAATCAATTATCTTGAGAGTTGGATTACTCCTCTTTATAGATCTTGGTACTATAACCTCAATTTCTTCATCGGATAAATATCTTATTTGCGCCTTCTCTAAATCAAAAAAAACTTGTATTTTATTGATATAAAAATTTTCTAATTTTATATTAATTGGCTGATCTAACAACCCTTGATTTGGAAAATTCAATATGACTGGAGCTACATGCTCTTCTTCATCAATGGATTTATCACACGAAATTAAAGTAACCAAAATTAAAATAAAGAGAAGTGGACTTTTCATATTACAACAAATCAACTTACAAAAAAGATTTTTAACAATTCACAAATTTGAACCTTAAAAGCATAATTCTATTTTTGTTTTAACAAACTCTACTATAACTTTTTAAGCTCTCAAATATATACAATTATTCTTATGTGTTGTAAAAAAAATTGCATATCAACAAAACAAAATATTATTGTTTTATAAAACAAAAAGGGAATTCAATTGTATTGAATTCCCTTTTTTATTTTTTAATCAACTTATTTATTCGGTTGCGGCGTCATTCTCAAATAATACTTAATGCGTTGAAATCCTTTTGGAAATTTTGCAGGAATATCTTCATCCGGAATAGAAGGCGAAATCACCACATCCTGACCGTCTTTCCAGTTAGCTGGCGTTGCCACACTATAATTAGCCGTTAATTGCAAACTGTCAATTACACGTAATAATTCGTCAAAATTACGTCCTGTTGAAGCCGGATACGTCAAAATTAATTTCACTTTTTTATCAGCTCCAATAATAAATACTGAACGAACTGTAAAAGTATCATTGGCATTTGGATGAATCATATCATACAAATTAGCTACTTCTTTATTTTCGTCAGCTATAATCGGATATTGTAAAGTTACATTTTGAGTTTCTTCGATATCTTTAATCCAGTTCAAGTGTGATTCCAATCCATCAACACTTAACGCGATTACCTTAGTATTTCTTTTTTGAAACTCAGGAAAATAATTAGCTACCGTTCCTAATTCTGTTGTACAAACTGGTGTAAAATCAGATGGATGAGAAAATAATACCCCCCATGAATCTCCTAACCATTCATGAAAATGTACCGTACCTTGTGTAGTCTCTGCTGTAAAATCCGGAGCAATATCTCCTAATCGTATTGTTGCCATAAGTTCTATTTTTATATAAGTCCTATAAAATTAGTCAAAAAATATGAATAGTAGTTTTTAATAGGGATAAATGTTTGTTAAAGACTAAAAAAACTCTTTAAATATACTCCAAAACTAAGTACCAAAAAGCCAGTGTAACAAACGAAACAGGAATCCCGAAACCAATCATCATACTGCTTAAACGGGGTTTTAATCCATGAGAAGTAGCCAGAATACTCGCCATAATCATAGGCGCCATGGCAGCTTCGATTAAGGCCACCTGAATCATTAAACCGTGTTGTTTTAAAATAACAACATATAATAAAAACAATAGCGCCGGAGTAATTAGTAATTTATAAGCCAAACCAATCCAAAGAAATTTCCAATGTTGGCTTCGGCTATCAAAATGCAATTGTAAACCAACTGAAATCATTGCTAATGGAGTAAGCAAACTGCCTAATTTCCGGAAAGCCAATTGAAAATAATCATGAAAATCAAAATTCAGCACGTTCGCAAAAACCGCTGTCAAAAAACATATAAAAGGCGGAAACAACATGACTTTCTTCACTATTTTAGCACCGCTGGTTGCTTCTTTAGAATAAAGCGCAGCCACCACGACTGCCAGTGTAGAAAGCACAACAAAAGTACCCGGCTGATCAACCAAAATAGCCATCTTCAAACCTTCGGAACCATATAATGCATGCACTATCGGATAGCCCAAAAAAGACGTATTTCCTAAACCAGCTGTAATAATTAAACAACCCACTAGTTTCTTAGACCAGCCGTATTTTTTTCCTAAAAAACGAAATAAAAAAAATGCTAATGTAAAACCTATCCAAGTAACTCCTATCAAGTACAACAATTGATTATCCCAATGCACCTTAGGGATATAGTACAAAGCTAAAGCTGGAAGACAGATGTAAACGACAAACTTATTAATGAGTTTATAGCTATCGGAAGGAAACCATTTAACGTATTGCAAAGCAATACCCAGCAGTAAATAGACAAAAATCAGCAGTATATTAATCATAGTGCTGCAAAGATATTTACTAATTTGCTAGTATCATAAACTTATTAGCATTATCAAAATATTTATCTTTATTGTATTATTTTTATGTAAAGCATCTGTATTTTGAAAAAGGATAAAAACCATCACGAAAACCCTGAAAACTTCAACCCTTCGGTCTTAAAAAAAGTTCGTCAGGCCAGAATGGTACAACCTGATGCCGAAGAACTTATTACTCAAATTATTGCGGGAGACACCACTGCATTGAGTAGGGCGATTACTTTAATCGAAAGCAACAATCCGAATCATTTCGCTAAAGCAAATACAGTTATGAATGGCTGCTTACCACATGCCAATTCATCCATTCGAATAGGAATCACGGGCGTTCCCGGAGTTGGAAAAAGCAGTTTCATTGAAGTTTTTGGCAAACATTTGACTCATCAGGGTAAAAAAGTAGCCGTCCTGACAATTGACCCCAGCAGTGCCGTTTCGCACGGCAGTATTTTAGGTGACAAAACCCGAATGGAAAAATTATCCAAAGATCCCAATGCTTATGTGCGCCCTTCGGCTTCGGGAGAAACTCTGGGCGGCGTAGCCCGAAAAACCAGGGAAACCATTACGCTTTGTGAAGCTGCCGGATTTGATACTATTATCATTGAAACAGTGGGTGTTGGTCAAAGTGAAATTGCGGTTCACAGCATGGTCGATTTCTTTTTATTATTACAAATTACTGGAGCCGGAGACGAATTGCAAGGCATCAAAAGAGGAATTATGGAAATGGCCGACGCTATTGTCATTACAAAATCAGATGGAGACAATATTCCCAAAACAGCATTAACAAAAACAGAATTGAGTCGCGCTTTACATTATTTTGCACCAAAAAAATCAGCCTGGATTCCAACAGTAACCACTTGCAGTGCTAAAACTCAGGAAGGTATTCCGGAAGTAGAAAAAATTATTTTAAACTATGTAAAAACAACCAAAAACAATGGTTATTTTAACTGTAAAAGAGTCGAACAAAATGAATATTGGCTAACAGAAACCATTAACGATCAATTGAAACAGGATTTTTTTAACCATCCTCAAATTCAAAATGTATTGGCAGAAACTAAAAAAGCGGTGCAAAACAATGAAACTTCACCTTTTGCAGCCGCTCAGTTATTATTAGAAACCTACAGAAATCTCAGGACTTAGTCCTGCTCATAGCGTTCCATTTCTCTGTCATAAAAAGCATTCGCCTGTTCGATTAAACTTTCCATTTCGGCATTTAATTCGGCTTCATCCAAATCTTCAGGTTCTTCCATAATTTCCACTTCATCATCTTTTAAATTAATAATGAATCTTGGATAGTCTAAATGAATGATAAAAATATCATCCGGAAAATCGGTATTGTCGCCGAGTACAAATTTTGGTAATTCCATTTTATTTATAATTTGATTTTTTATTTGCTTCTAATGTTTTTCCAGAATCAATTTGGTTGTTAAACTGATGAAGCGAAGATACAAAAATAAAGCTGCTGTTGTTAAACCTGCCAATAAGCCTATCCAGATTCCCACAGCTTTGAGTTGAGTAAATAATCCTAAATAAACCGACACCGGAAAACCTACAACCCAATAGGCAAAAAAAGTAATATACATCGGAATTTTAGCGTCCTGCAAACCACGCAGAGCTCCTAAAACCACCACCTGAATGCCATCTGAAATTTGAAAAACTGCAGCAACCAGAAGCAATTGAGCCGCTATCGTTACCACTTCGGTATTGGCCGCTAAATTGGCGACATCATTCCTATTCACAAACAATTCAGGCATTTGCTGATGAAACAAAACAAAAAACAGCGCAAAAAATATTTCCAACAAAACCACCAATAGAAAAATAGAAAAAGCTACAATTTTCATTTTCTTATAATCGCCCAATCCTTTTTGATTTCCCACTCTGATAGTTGCCGCTACACTCAGTCCCATCGCAAACATAAAAGTAAACGAAGCCAGACTCAAGGCAATCTGATTCGCCGCCTGATTAGCAACCCCAATCGTTCCCGACAACCAAACCGCACTGGTAAATAAGACTACCTCAAAAAACATTTGCATCGAAGAAGGCGCACCCAATCGGATGATTTTAAGATTCATTTCCTTCTTTATTTCTTTAATTGAAAAACCTTCAAAAAAAGAATAAAATTTTGGATTTCGCTGCATTTTGTAGTGCATATAACCCAGCATTACAAATCGGGAAACAATCGTTCCTATAGCAGCACCCACAATTCCTAAAGCAGGGAAAAACCAAATTCCGTAGATGAATAAATAATTCAAAACTACATTAACCACATTTCCTAAAATGGTTGCCCACATGGAATATTTGGTTTCACTCATACCGTCGGCAAATTGTTTATAACCCTGAAACATAATCAGCGGAATCAACGAAAAAGCGACGATATCGAGATACGGTTTAGCCAAATCCACCACATGAACGGGCTGTCCCATAAAAATAATTAACTGTTTGACAAAAAAGACCAGCACAAACAGAAAAAAACCTAAAAAAGTACATAAATACAAACCGTGATGAAAAACGCTCCTGCCTTTTTCAATATTTTGTCCGCCATCCGCTTCAGCTGCCAAAGGGGTAATTGCTGTCGAAAAACCAATTCCTAACGACATCGCAATAAATACAAAACTATTAGCCAAAGAAACAGCTGCCAATTCGGAAGGGCCTAATTTCCCCACCATCACATTATCGACAATTCCCACAACAGTATGACCTAACATTCCCAAAATAATAGGATAGGCTAATCGTAAATTATAGGAGAACTCTTTGGTATAAGTAGCTAAGGACATTTTTCTTTTTTATGGGCGACAAAGGTAAGCAGAAGCAACAGTACAACAAGATTTATAACGGATAAAATTCAAAAACAAAAAAATCCTTCCTGAAAACAGAAAGGATTGTTCAATATTAAAACAGAGTATTTTTTTAAAGCTTTACTATATTACAAAATCAACAAAAATCCTATATTATTCTTTAAATTTTGAGATTCCACCCTTAAGCCATTGGTGAAATTCTTCTACATCGGGTGTATAACCAACCGGAGTGTTAAGATTTTCTTCATTATGATCCATCAACACATAAAATGGCTGAGAATTAGCCTTATATTTCAGCGTTTGTAATTCGCTCCATTTTTGACCAATGTATTTCAATTTTTTACCGGGTTGCAATTTAGATTCAGTGATTTCATCTGCTTCCAACGGACGCTTGTCATCCACATATAATGAAATTAAAACCACATTGTTTTTCAGAATTTTCAAAATTTCCGGCTTAGGCCAAACATTTTGTTCCATCTTTCTGCAGTTCACACAAGCCCAACCTGTAAAATCTAACATGACCGGTTTGCCAACTTCTTTTGCATAAGCCAAACCTTTGTCATAATCATCAAAAGCAACAATATCATGCGGCGCTAAAAGATGAGCTCCTTCCGGCAATTCTGTTGGCACTTCGAAACCTCCTCCGGTTTTAGAATAGCCAACTCCATAAGGCGATTCGCTATATTCCTGTGGTGGCGGGAAGGCACTAATTAAATTTAAAGGCGCTCCCCATAATCCCGGAATCATATAAATGGTAAATGACATCACAATCAATCCTAATCCTAATCTTCCTACCGAAATATGTGTTAACGGAGAATCATGCGGCAATTGGATTTTTCCAAAAAGATAAAATGCCAAAGCTCCAAAAATGGCAATCCAGATTGCTAAAAACACTTCTCTTTCCAAAAAATGTGTTTGCAATACTAAATCTGCCTGAGATAAAAACTTGAATGCTAAAGCCAATTCTAAAAATCCCAAAACAACTTTTACCGTATTTAACCAGCCTCCTGATTTTGGTAATGAATTTAACCACCCAGGGAAGGCAGCAAATAAGGCAAAGGGTAAAGCTATCGCAAATGAAAATCCTAACATCCCAATAATTGGAGCAATTCCTCCTTTAGAAGCGGCTTCGACCAATAAGGTTCCTACAATAGGTCCTGTACAGGAAAAAGACACTATGGCTAATGCCAATGCCATAAAAAAAATTCCTATCATCCCGCCTCTGTCGGCTTGAGAATCTACTTTATTTGCCCACGAATTGGGCAACATAATTTCGAAAGCTCCTAAAAATGATACGGCAAATACCACTAAAAGGATAAAGAAAATAATATTAAACCAAACATTGGTTGCCAAAGCATTCAAAGCATCAGCTCCAAAAATACTCGTTACCGCTGTTCCTAATAAAACATAGATAAAAATGATACAGATTCCATAAATAATGGCATTTCTAATTCCAACAGCTTTGTTTTTACTTTGTTTCGTAAAGAAACTCACTGTCATGGGAATCATCGGGAACACGCAAGGTGTCAGCAAAGCTGCAAAACCGGATAAAAAGGCAATAAAAAAGATCGACCAAAGTCCTTTTTTAGCAGCTGTATCAGTTGTATTTCCATCACTCGGAGCTGCGGTTGTTTTTTGTACCTCAGCCGCTTTAGTGTCAATTGCAGTTGTTGCGGCAGCAAGATCAAAAGTCAACTCTACTTCTTTTGCCTTTAAACTTTGAGTTGCATTTGCAGCAACATATTCTATAAAAGCAGGTATCGAAGCTATTTTTCCCTGAACTTCTACTCTTTGCTTAAAAACAGCTTCGTTCTCAAAAAACTTTGTTTTTAATTTAAACACAGGATCTTCTGCTGTTTTCCCTGCTTCCTCGGTCGTATTTCCAACTATGGTAAAACCTCCTTCACTATCGTCGTAAATAAAACTGGTTGCAGTAGGACCTCCCTCCGGAATCACCTGTGAGTACAAGTGCCAGCCGGATTCGATAGTCGCTTTGGTAACCAAATCATATTCTGTATCCGAAATTTTCTCTACAGAAGTCGCCCATTTTACCGGATCGGAACTTTGAGAATACCCCAGAGTTGTAAAAACAATTAAAGCGAATACAAAAAGTAACTTCTTCATCTAATTATTTTTATTTAATACTAAATGCTAAATCTTCTTCTGTTGGCGGCAAACATCTGCTGTCGTCGCAAACCATATATTCAACTGTCGCTTTTACTTTAAAAGGTGCTTTCCCTTTTAAACGGATGCGCTGTTTGAAAGAAGCTTTGGTTTCAAAATATTTAATTTGCATTTCAAAAATAGGATCTTGCACGGTATGTCCTTTTTCCTCCATTGTATTCCCTTTTTTAAGGAATTTTGGATTAGCCGGGAAAACAAATTTTGTTGGTTTTGGTCCGTTTTCAGGAATCGCTTGAGAATACAAATGCCATCCTTTTTCAATTGTAGCTGTAGCAATCAATTCATATTCGGTTGCTGAAATTTTCTTCACGGCTGTGGACCATTTTACAGGTTTTAATATCTGTGCCTGACCAATGAAAGCTATCATAAAGGCAAAAAGCAATAGTATCTTTTTCATTCTTATTCTATTAAATTACAATATTTATATTGGGTTAAATTCTATTCAATTAAAATTATCAACTGCTAATATTTTTACTTCTTCTTGATTTTCTGAAATTCCTGAACCTGTAAATCAAAAAACATTTATCATGCCATTTTTCAACTAAATCAGTTAGAATAAACACTGAAACAATCTGATTCTAGAACTATTTTTTATTCTTTTAAGCAAAAAACAAACCAAATCATTTTTTCCTCATCAAACCAAAAAACCAAACTATCTCAACTTACTTTTGTGTCTTATTAGCAAAAATAACTTTTTTATCTTAAAAAAAATTTAAAACAAAACTATAAGAACTGTTAAACCCTAAAATATCTTTAAAAAAAAATTAGCTTGACATAGCTTTAATATTAACTTCAAATCAAAACAGAAAGTTATTCTTCTTATTCTTTTATAACAAAAAGACAGTCAACAACATCCTAAAATTTGTAGTTTTTTTAACATACTGAAATTCCAACAATCACAACATTTAAATCCAACCATCGTTTATAAAATTTATAATCTCTTTAAAAAACATTAAAACCCTCAAATCATGAAAACAACAAAAAAAATTACCGCAGCTTTTATGCTGGCTCTGACTCTATTCTCTTTCAATGGAATTAAAGCACAGGAAACACCTAAATACGATCAGGGTTTCCGTCTCGGTTTAGGCTTAAATACCGGATATGCTAACAACGATCCTTATAAATTAACTTTAGGAGGAGATGTCCGACTGCAATATGACTTATCAAAAAGATATTCTTTCACTTTAACAACAGGATTTACCAACTTATTTGTAAGCGAGAATGATGGTCAGGATTTAGGTTTTATTCCTGCCAAAGGCGGATTCAAGGCTTTTGTATGGAACAACCAGTTTTATGTAATGGGTGAAGCAGGAGCTGCTTTTGCTGTAACCAACAATTACAACAAAACCTCCTTATTATTAGCGCCAACTATTGGTTTTGCGACTAAATACATTGATATTTCTGTACATTATGAACATTACTCTGATTTCCCAAGAACGCTTAGTGATGGTACTGAGGGGAAAGGTTTCGGACAGTTTGGGCTTCGTCTGGCGTACGGATTCAAATTATAAAAGTGGATAATACATTTCAAAAAGCATCTGACATTTTTTAGAAATCTGTCAGGTGCTTTTTTTTTATTCTTTAGATAATTGCTCTTTATACATTGCAAAATTAGCTTTTACCTTTTCTTCTAAATCCGGAACCTGAATATCGGTCAGTTTTTGCATCTCTTCCCAGATAATTTTAGCAACAATATAACGAGCCATTTCCTTATCATCAGCAGGAACAATGTACCAAGGTGCATTTTCGGTGGCTGTCTTGTTGATTGCTTCCTCGTAATATTGCATATACTGCTCCCAATATTCCCTTTCTTTTAAATCCCCGGGCGAAAACTTCCAATGGTGTTCCATATTTTCCAATCGGCGTAAAAGACGTTTGCGCTGTTCTTCTTTACTCAAATGAAAATAAAACTTCAGCACAATCGTCCCATTTTGATAAATATGTTTTTCAAAATTTTTGATTTGTTCCATACGGTTTTCCCAAAAATCAGGTTTAATATCATCTACTTTTTCAATTCCGGGCAAATTTTCGTTTAAAATATATTCCGGATGCACTCTGGTCACCAAAACATTCTCATAATGCGTGCGATTGAAAACGGCAAATTTCCCTTTTTCGGGCAAAGCCAAATAATGACGCCATAAATAATCGTGTTCTAACTCAGTTGAATTAGGTGTTTTAAAACTATGCACCACTACCCCACGCGGATTGAATTCCTTAAAAACCTCACGAATCAAACTATCCTTCCCCGAAGTATCCATTCCCTGCAGACAAATTAACACTCCGTAACGGTTGTGCGCATACATCACATCCTGCAATGCACTTAACTTTTCCTGCACTTTTTCCAGTTTTTCTTCTTTATCGTCATCACTGGCCTTATTGAATAAATTAGTTGGAATTTCAGAAAGTTGAATAGGTGCTGTTACTTTAAAATCAGCCGGATCAATTGATTTCATACGAATTCTTTTATCGTTATATTCTCAAATATAAGAAATAAATAACATACTTTTAAGGAGCTCTTTCCGGTTATCCGCTATATCTTTGGCTACTAAAAAACGTAGCCAAAGGATGCCGCTGCTACCCGGGCTAAAAATCAAAAGCTGTAAACAACGTCATTTATGGAAAAATTTACTCTGGAAATACTTTTTCACATCATCGGAATCGGAGCCGCTTCGGGACTTATTTTCAAAGACCAAAAACTCTATATTATTAGTGATAACAGTAGCTATCTCTACGAATACCAAATGGATTCAAAAGATTTAAAAAAACACGAACTACTCCCTAATCCAACCGAAAACACCCCAAAAAAAGACAAAGCCGATTTTGAATCCATCACTGAATTTCAGGACAACATTTATGTTTTTGGTTCCGGCTCTTCTGCCAAAAGAAACAAAATGATTCTTTTTAACCTGCAACAAAATAAGAAATCGCAAACCAACGATTTAGGAAATTTATATACTGTAATGCAAAATTTTGCTTCCATCGCTCCGGAAGATTTCAATATAGAAGCCAGCGCCTATAATGGACAAAACTGGTATTTCCTGAACCGTGGCAATGGCCCGAATTCCAGAAATACGCTCTTTCATGTGGAAGCTCGTAAACTGGATGAGGAATTCAAACTCATGTCAAACGACTACAAATTGCCTAAAATAAAAGGTGTTCGCTGTAGTTTTACCGATGCTGTTTTAGTAGAAAACAAACTTTACTTTTTGGCCACAGCCGAAAAAACGACATCAACGTATAAAGATGGTGAAATCTTAGGGAGCCTCATCGGACGCATCGACTTGGAAACCATGAAAATTGATTTCACAAAAAAAATCAGTGCAGCCAATAAATTTGAAGGACTAACCGTTTTCAAAATAGCGTCGGACAAAATTCAGTTTTTGCTTTGTGAAGACGGAGATTCGAACAACTTGCAAAGTACAATTTATAAACTCACTTTAAACAAACGATAAACATGAACGATTTAAAAAATAAAAATGCCCTGATTACGGGCGCCGGAAAAGGAATAGGAAAAGCCATTGCTCTCGCACTTGCAAAAGAAGGTGTTAATGTAATTTTAATGGCCAGAACTCAGGAAGAAATTGATAATGTAGCTGCCAAAGCCCGTTCTTTAAGAGTAAAAACTTTAGCCTTAACCGCTGATGTAGCCGACATGGATTCGGTAAACGCTGCGGTAGAAAAAGCCTTAGCCGACTTTAAAACCATCGATATTCTTATCAATAATGCCGGAATCGCCGCTTTTGGTAAATTCTTAGAACTGGAACCTGCCAACTGGGAGCGCATTATAAAAGTAAATTTAATAGGAACTTATTATACAACCCGCGCCGTTGTTCCAAATATGATAGAAAGACAAACGGGCGATATTATTAATATTTCTTCCACAGCGGGATTAGCCGGAAATGCCATGACCAGTGCTTATAGTGCTTCTAAATTTGCCGTTTTGGGATTAACTGATTCTTTAATGCAGGAAATGCGTAAACATAACATTCGTGTAACAGCTTTAACGCCAAGTACCGTAGCTACTGATATGGCAAAAGACTTAAATCTAACCGATGGAAATCCTGAAAAAGTGATGCAAGCTGAAGATATGGCCGAATTGATTATCGCGCAATTGAAATTAAACAGACGCGTTTTTATCAAAAACAGCAGTATTTGGTCTACAAATCCTTAAAAATTTAAATTCCAATCTCAAAATTTGGAATTTGAAACTTGGAATTTCTTAAAAAACAGAACATATGGAAAATTACTTAAGACAACTGGTATCAATAGAATTTCTGGACAAAAAAGAAGTCTATACCGGATTTCTTATTGACTACTCTGACGATTGGATTTTATTAAAAAACAATCCTGTTGATTTTATCATCGATGGTTTTGTGATTCTTAAAAACAAAAATATTGAACGTATTTACAGAGACCATGACCACGAATTTACTGAAAAAGTAATTCGGTTAAAAGGTTTGAAAACAAATGCAGAAGACATTATTCCTATTAAAAATTTAAATACTATTATTCATTTTCTGGATAAAAAATATGGTGTTTTCCAAATTGCCAAAAAATCGGCTACTTCAGCTTATTTAGGAAAACTGATAAAACTAAATGATGAAGAACTTACTATTGATTTTTTAGACACAAAAGGACAGTTTGGTGGCGAATTAAGTTTTAATCCAGAAAAAATAAGAGTCATTGAATTTGACACCGATTATATCAATTCATTGAAACTGGTTTCTCAGGAAAATCAAAACAAGCACTAACTTATATGGGCTAAAGAATAAAAACCATTAAGAGATTAAGTTTATTAAGCCTTACACTTAATTTTTCTTAATCTCTTAATGGTTTAAAACTTTTATATTAAACTAAAGCTGAAACAAATTCCATTCTCACGCTTCCGTCTTCATCAATTTTAGTCAGATTGATTTGGTGTAAAGTATTCACTAATTCCGGATTCCAAGGTGTTTTTACTTTTACATAATTTTCGGTAAAACCATGAATGTAACCTTCTTTATTTTCTCCTTCAAAAAGTACGGTTCTTTGCGTTCCCAACTGACTTTCATAAAAAGCACGACGTTTTTTTACTGATAAGCTACGCAACATTTTACTTCTTTTCGCACGCACATTAGAAGCTACAACACCTTCCATTTCGGCAGCTTCGGTATTATCACGTTCTGAATAAGTGAATACGTGTAAATACGAAATATCCAAATCATTCAGGAAATGGTAAGTTTCTAAGAAATGCTCATCGGTTTCACCCGGAAATCCTACAATCACATCCACACCAATGCAGGCATGCGGCATCACTTCCCTGATTTTAGCCACTCTTTCGGTATAAACTTCACGCAGGTAACGGCGTTTCATTAATTTCAGGATATCATTACTTCCGGATTGTAGCGGAATATGGAAATGCGGTACAAAAGTTCTGCTTTTAGAAACAAATTCAATAGTTTCGTTTTTCAACAAATTCGGTTCAATAGACGAAATTCGCAAACGCTCAATTCCTTCCACCTCATCCAACGCCTGAACCAGTTCCTGAAAAGTATGCTCGTGTTTTTTGTTGCCAAATTCCCCTTTTCCGTAATCGCCAATGTTGACTCCGGTAAGCACAATTTCTTTGATGCCTTGTTTCGAAATTTCATAAGCATTTTTCAATACATTCTGCAATTCGTCACTTCGTGAAATTCCACGGGCCAGCGGAATGGTACAATAAGTACATTTATAATC
Source organism: Flavobacterium daejeonense DSM 17708 (assembly GCF_000425425.1). Classification (GTDB taxonomy): domain Bacteria; phylum Bacteroidota; class Bacteroidia; order Flavobacteriales; family Flavobacteriaceae; genus Flavobacterium; species Flavobacterium daejeonense. The sequence continues at coordinate 121,278 of NZ_AUDK01000005.1, read as the reverse complement.
GCAACCATCCTGCACTTTCAGGAAAGCACGGGTACGATCGCCAATGGAATAACTGCCTACATAAAAATCGGCTTCGGCAATCTCGCAGGAATGAACCTCTCCAATATCATTTTTAGACAAATCGTTGATGTAATCGTTCAGTTTGAATTTTTCGGTTGCTCCCAAAACCAAATCCACCCCATCTACATTGGCCAACTCTTCGGGTTTTAATTGTGCATAACAACCCATCGCAGCAATAAAAGCTTTATCGTTAAGCTTCATGGCTTTGCGTACCACTTGTTTGAATTGTTTATCAGCATTTTCGGTAACGGAGCAGGTGTTAATAACGTACATATCAGCCACTTCCTCAAAATCCACACGGTCAAAACCTTCGTCCTGTAAGTTACGGGCAATTGTCGAAGTTTCTGAAAAGTTCAGTTTACAGCCTAAGGTATAGAAGGCCACTTTTTTTCTGTTTTCCATAAGTAAGCGCTATCTAATGAAATCGTTGTCAAAAAAATAGCGTGCGCAAATTTACAAACAAATACGGGATTTTAAAACCCGATTATCATTATATTTGTAAATAGATTTTAAACCTAAAAATCATGCAATCAGCTAATTTACTGCAGCAAAAACTAGAGCTAATTGAAAAAATCATCCATGTAGACGATCAAAGCACTTTGGATTTTTTGAAAAGCATCCTTAATGACGAACCTTCAGAATTTAAATTAAGCGAAGAACAACAAAACATAGTTCGGGAAAATACCGAAAATTATTTATCAGGAAAAGACAAAGGAAAATCTTGGGACGAAATTAAATCCAAATTAATTTCTAAACGAAATGAGTAAATTAAAAGAAGTACTTTCAATTCAGGCTGAAAATGAATTGGAAGATGCCTATGACTTCTACAACTTAATTTCCACAAAAATTGGCGATGAATTTTTAATTCAAATCAATAGCTGTATTCAATCTATTTTGTCTCATCCGGAATCTTACCCTTTAGATTTTGAAACATATCGTAAAGCGGTAGTAAAAAAATTCCCTTTTGTAATCATTTATACCAAAATTGATTCTATCATTTTTATTTCAGCCATTTTCCACACCAGCAGAAACCCAAAGAAAAAGTTTAGGTAAGTATTTTGGCGTGTCCCTCCGTAAAAACTACGGGTCGGGCTATACGCTATATCTTTATGGCTTTAAAAAAAGCCATAAAGGATGCCGCTACTATCCCTCACGCAAAACAGCTTTGCAAGAATATTTCGGTTTCTTATTAAATTTTGTAGTTTTTTATTGATATATTTGAAACTTTTTAAAGCAAAAAAACCTTAGACAATTTATCCTCTATTGGATATCTGTAATTGTATTTTCCCCATATACAAACTATAAATAAAAATGAAAAACATGAATAATGAATCTAGCTTCTTCTCTGATCCAAAAGTAATAATCTCACTTATTGCAATTCTTATTTCTATTGCAAGTTTGATATGGACATTAGCCAATCAATGGGAACAAAATAGACGTTGGGACAAACTCAATGCAGCAAATGTAATTCTTAAAGATGTTAAATTAATTAGATGGAAAAAGATTAGCAAAGTTGAAGCAATGTCTACAAATTGGGGATACGATCCATTAATTTTTGGTTCTGGAGAATTAGATGAACAATATATCCTTCCGTATAAATTGGTAGTTAGGGATGTAAACTCTCAAAATCTGATTTCTACAATTAATTCTTGTTTTACTATTGATGATGTAAAAAGTGAACTTGAAAGAGTCGGTTATAAAGGAGAAGTAAATGTCTACAAAAATTTCAAAGTGAAATTTGAGATAGAAAATAGAGGTAAAACAGATGCAAACGAATTAGATTTAAAAGTAAAAACAAAACATGACAATTTAAATTGGCAAGATGCATTCACTGCTAACGCAAAAATAAGCTTATCAAGTGATCAAATATCAACAATAGTATTTGACTTTGATTTTCCTGTAAACACAAAATTACCAGATGAAATATATTTTAAATTATTAATGAATTATAAAGACATTCATAATAATTCTATCGACAAAGAAATAAATTCTAAATGGACGTCAAATGATAATTTCTGGTCATATAGTAATAAATAATTCCAGCTAGCATGATCATATTAGCTTCTTTAACACTCGCTCCGCAAAGTCTCTGACTTTGAGGATGTGTTCATCAGTCTGTGACTGATATAAAAAACCAATCGAAAACAAAATCGGTTAAAAACCGTAAGTAACTACCTCAAAGTCAGAGACTTTGCGGAGCACAAAAAAACCATTAAGAAATTAAGACTTAAGAACAACTCTTAAATTCCCTTAATTTCTTAATGGTTTAAAAAAATGATATAAACTGTTTAAGCCAATATGAATCGTTGGATAACCTCAGCCACACCGTGATTGTTATTCGAAGCTACAACCACATTACCTTTATCTCTTAAATGCGCATCCACATTATCAACCCAAACGCCTAATCCGGCATATTCAATCATTGATAAATCGTTACCTGCATTCCCCACTGCAATTACTTCCGATTGTAAAATATTTAATTTATCAGCCAGGAATTTCACGCTCGCCCCTTTGTCAATTCCGGTTTGAGCCGCTTCTAAGAAAAAAGGTTTCGACATACACACACTTAAATGTGGCATCGTTGCTTTTAAATCCGTTTCAACTTCTTTCAAATAACCCGGTTCTTCCAGCAAAATACATTTTATCGCCGCCGATTGTACTCTTTCTTTAAAATTAGGGACTACCTCGTGTTCTAATCCCGTGATATTCACCTCAACATCAATATATTCTGAATGGGTTTCACTCACTACTTTTCCGTCTAAATACGTAATAATATGGGTATTTTTGGCTTTGCTATAATCGTACAAAGCATGAATTTGCTCCTGAGTCAGACTTTGTTCAAAAATCACTTCGTTTGTTTTCAAATCAGTGATTACTGCTCCATTAAACGAAATCATATACGAATCCATCAATCCCAAATCCTTAGCATATTCAATCATTGCCGGAGTTGGACGGCCGGAAGCCAAAATTATCTGTACTCCTTTTTCTTTGGCTTTGACCAACATATTTCTGTTTTCAACTGAAATGATATGGTCGTCATTCAGCAAAGTATCATCCATGTCAAGAACTAACATTTTGTATTTCATCAACTCTTATTTTTTTAGTTTATTCCTCATCTTTCTCAAAATCATCATCCTCTTCATCTGCTTCTTCAAAATCAAATTCGTAAGGTTCCACCAACATTTTATCTACTAAAATCGCTACTCTTTCGGTATATAAATCCGAAAAAATAATACGTTGGGTTTTAGCAATACTGTTGGAAATACGCATAATTTTAGATTCGTGACGCATTTTTAACAGTGCATCACAATCATCTACAATAAACATTTTGAGTCGGTTAACATTATAACCTGCCGTAGAAAACATATCGTTTAGTTTGGTTGGCGTCCCAATCAACACATCAATTCCGGTAGAAACATAGTTTTTATCATAATCCATGTCGCCTTTTTCATGAACACCATAAACCTCGAGATTGGTGTATTTCCCGTATTTTTCGAAAAGCTCCTCCATTTCCAGCATCTTTTCCTTGTCTTCCACTACAATCAAAGCACGTGGCGATTCTTCATTGCTACCGGCTAATTTCTGAATCACGTTAAATACAATAGCAGTGGTTCTTCCACTTCCTTTGGGCGCATAAATCACACTATCAGCACCACTTTTAAGGGTCGAAAAAGTTTCCTGCTGCACTTCAGTCGCTTCCGTTAATCCATTTTCAACCAGAGCCTGTTGGAGTTTTTCGTTTATTTTTTTTAGTTTCATTCAAATGAGATTGAAAGATTAAAAAATTGAAAAATTAAAAGATTAGCACCTAATTTTTAAATCATTCAATCTTTAAATTATTTAATTATTTTGATGCAAACAGCTTCACATCATTCTCTGAAATTTGGCTTCCGCCAAGGATAATCAAGCGTTCCACCACGTTGCGCAATTCACGAATATTACCTGTCCAGTCGTATTCCTGCAACAATTTGATGGCATCATCGGTAAATTTCTTCACGGCTGTTCCCTGCTCCGAAGCAATTTTTTCGGCAAAATGACTCACTAACAACGGAATATCCTCACGTCTGTCATTCAACGATGGCACTTTGATTAAAATTACCGCCAAACGATGGTACAAATCCTCACGGAATCGCCCCTCTTCGATTTCTTTTTTCAAATCTTTATTGGTCGCCGCCACCACACGCACATCGACTTTGATGTCTTTGTCAGCTCCTACACGAGTAATAATATTTTCCTGCAAAGCACGCAGTACTTTGGCTTGGGCCGAAAGACTCATATCCCCGATTTCATCCAAGAAGATGGTTCCCTTGTCGGCCGCTTCAAATTTTCCGGCGCGATCTTTCACCGCCGAAGTAAAAGCACCTTTTACATGTCCGAACAATTCACTTTCGATCAATTCCGAAGGAATGGCCGCACAGTTTACCTCAATTAAAGGAAAAGCAGCACGCTCGCTTTTTTCATGCAATTGATGCGCGACTAATTCTTTCCCGGTTCCGTTGGGTCCCGTAACCAAAACACGGGCTTCTGTTTGCGCCACTTTGTCAATCATCACTTTGATATGATTGATAGCTTCGCTTTCGCCAATCATCTCGTAGTTTTTACTGACTTTTTTCTTCAGAATTTTATTCTCAACGACCAATTGTTTTCTGTCCAAAGCATTGCGAACCGTATTCAGCAAACGATTCAAATCCGGCGGTTTCGATATATAATCAAAAGCACCTAAACGCATCGCCTGAATTGCCGTTTCCATATCGCCATGACCTGAAATCATAACTATAGGGATTTCGACTTTTATTTTTTTGACTTCTTCCAACAACTCGACACCATCCATTTTAGGCATTTTGATATCGCAAATTACCAAGTCGTAATCGTTATTTTTAATTTTTTCCAAACCCGAAACGCCATCCTCTGCTTCTTCCACCTGATAACTATCATTTTCTTCTGAAAGAATTTTTGAAAGTACTCTTCGAATAGCAGCTTCGTCTTCGATTAATAATATTTTGGACATAATTTATTTTTTTTTGAGATAAATCCAAAGTTACAAAGTTTTTAAGCTTTGACTTAGACAGATTCTTTTTTATCAATATTTTAACCATCGGAACAACTCTTTCCAGCTTGGCTTTTTCCCATACATTAAAATTCCTACCCGGTAAATTTTAGCGGCAAACCAAACTACCAATAAAAAAGTTCCAAAAAGCAACAACATCGAAACGGCTATTTGCCAAAGCGGAACACCAAAAGGAATTCGCATAAGCATCACAATAGGCGAAGTAAGCGGAAATATGGAAAAAGCTACTGCAATACTACTATTCGGATCATTAATCACACTAAAAAAACCAACATAAACACTCAGCATTAAAGGCATTATAACCGGTAAAAGAAACTGTTGCGAATCGGTTTGATTGTCCACCGCAGCACCAATCGCTGCATAAAACGAACTGTATAAAAAGTAACCTCCAATGAAATAGACCACAAAACCAATCAAAATAGCGGAAATGGGTAAATTCCACAATTCCAGAAGATACATTTGAGCTGTTCCTGCAAATTCAGTTTGCGAATGTGCCATAACTTCAGCAGGTAAATGAGCGGTCGCACCAACATTGACTCCTAAAAATACCGAACTGGCAAACATTAACGAAAGTCCGATAACGACCCAAATACTAAATTGTAAAATTCCGGCTAATGATGTACCAATAATTTTTCCAATCATCAGTTGGAAAGGTTTCACCGAAGAAATAATAATCTCAATAATTCGATTGGTTTTCTCTTCAATTACCGAACGCATGACCATATTTCCATAAATGATAATAAACATCATAATCAGGTAACCAAAAGCGCCTCCGATAGCTATTTTAGCTTCATTCAACCCTTTTACACCCTGTTCCCCGGAAGTTTTAGCAATGGCAATATTTACGTGTGCCTGCGCTTTTTTGATTGACAGAGTATCCAAATGCGCGTTTTCCAGATTGATTTTGGTTATCTTTTTAGCAATAATATCCTGAGTATTTTCGATAAAAGAAACACTCGGACTGCTGTTTGAAATAAACTCGATTTTATGCTCTAATTCGCTTACATCCTCCGTTTTAGGAATTACTAAAATCCCTTCGTAACCGTTATTTGTAATACTGTCTTTTAAATACTGACTGTCAATTTGCGATAAATCCAAATATTTATAGCTTTCCTCTTCTTTATTCTGAACCATAAAATCATGTACAAATAATCCGGTTTCATCGTGAATGGCTACCCGTTTTACATCCGGTTTTATAGAACTTAAATATCCTACAATCACCGCTATCGCCACAAACAGCAGCGGACTTAAAAAAGTCATTACAATAAAAGATTTGTTGCGCACTTTGGCAAAAAATTCTCTTTTTATAATTAATGATATAATACTCATTTCTTGATTTTAGATTTTAGATTGCTGACTTTAGATTTTAGATCTTAGGTTTTCACTCTAAAATCTGAAATCTGAAATCTAATTTTTATTTTCAGTTACTGTTTGAATAAAAATATCGTGAACACTCGGGATTTTTTCTACAAAATGAGTCAACTGTCCGCGTTGTGTAATAACGTTTAGCAATTCATTTGGCAGTGCATTTCCTATTTGAATTTCCAATTTTAATTCGTTGTTCAGCGATTTAAAATGCGCCGGACTCACCTTGAATTTTTGTGTAATATCGTACATCAAACCTTCAACATTTTCGGTCAGAATTCCCACTTCATAACTATTGCTTTTATGTTCTCTTTTAACGTCTTCCAGTTTTCCTTCAATCAATTTATTGGATTTATGAATCAAAGCAATGTGATCACATAATTCTTCCACACTTTCCATACGATGTGTCGAGAAAATAATGGTAGAACCCTGTTCCTTCAAAGCCAGAATTTCATCTTTAATGATATTGGCATTTACGGGATCAAAACCAGAAAAAGGTTCGTCAAAAATCAGCAATTTTGGTTTATGCAAAACACAAACTACAAATTGGATTTTTTGCGCCATCCCTTTAGAAAGCTCCTGAATTTTCTTGTTCCACCAACCCTGAATTCCTAATCGGTCAAACCAATATTCCAGTTGTTTTTTGGCTTCAGCTTTTGATAAACCTTTCATTTGAGCCAAATACAAACATTGCTCTCCCACCTTCATACTTTGGTACAAACCTCGCTCTTCGGGCAAATAACCAATATATTGTACATGTTTAGGCTGTAATTTTTCGCCATCCAAAATTACCTCTCCGCTGTCGGGCATCGTAATTTGATTAATGATACGAATAAGGGAAGTTTTTCCGGCACCATTAGGACCTAAAAGTCCATAAATACTGCCTTTAGGAACAGACAAAGAAACTTCGTTAAGTGCCACATAATCTCCGTATTGCTTAACTATTTTATTGACTTCTAATAAGGTATTCATACTGATTTTTGGAATTTTCTTCTTCAGTTAGGTCATTTTGACCTTGCGGCTGTAAAAGTAAATAATTAGGAGCGAAATAGACGATAATTGTATCATAAAAAAACCCATCTTTCAAAATCTGAAGATGGGTTTTTGAATCTATATTTCAACTTATTTAAAAAGTTTAAGAAAACATATCTTTTACTTTTTCAAAAAATGATTTATCTGATTTTTCAGGACTTGGCGAGAAATTTTCATCTTCAAGATTTTTCTCAAAGAATTGTTTCTGTTCTTTATTCAATGTTTTTGGTGTCCAAACATTTACATGCACTAACAAATCTCCGCTTCCGTAACCATTGATACTTGGAATTCCTTTTCCTTTCAAACGAAGAATTTTTCCGGATTGAATGCCTTCTTCTAATTTGATTCTCACCTTACCATTTACCGCATCAATATCTTTAGAAACCCCTAAAATTGCTTCCGGGAAACTGATATACAAATCGTAATGCAGATTTTCCCCTTCACGTTTCAGGAATTCATGTTCTAATTCTTCAATGGCCACAATCAAATCACCAGGAACACTATTACTTCCCGGCGCATCGTTTCCTTTATTAGAAACTTTCAATTGCATTCCGTCAACAACTCCGGCAGGAATTTTTATAGAAACCGTTTCGTCTTCTACAATCATTCCCTGCGTATCAGCTTGAGAAGGTTTTTTATCTAAAATTTGCCCGCTACCACCACAAGAAGGACAAGTAGTTGCCGATTGCATTCTTCCTAAAATCGTATTGGTAACACGCATTACCTGACCCTGTCCGTTACAGGTAGAACAGGTTTTATAAGAAACTCCGGGAGCCTGAACTTTACGCTTTACTTTTACTTTTTTCTCTACTCCATTGGCAATTTCCTCCAAAGTCAATTTGACTTTGATACGCAAATTACTTCCTTTTGGACGACGTACTCCGCCACGACTTCCGCCGCCACCGAAACCGCCAAAACCACCACCGAAAATATCGCCAAACTGACTAAAGATATCATCCATATTCATGTGATGACCTCCAAAACCTCCGGAACCGTCAAAAGCCTGATGTCCAAATTGGTCATACTTTGCTTTTTTGTCAGGATCCCCTAAAACCTCATAAGCTTCAGCTGCTTCCTTAAATTTTTCTTCAGCAACTTTATCTCCGGGATTTTTATCAGGATGAAATTCAATAGCTTTCTTTCTGTAGGCTTTCTTAATTGCAGAAGCATCTGCACTTTTGGAAACACCTAATATCTCGTAAAAATCTTTTTTCATTTGTATTTATTTTTAAAAAAGCACTGTTTTGTATCGCCACAAAACCGGCTTAATTATTGTCCAATAACTACCTTTGGAAAACGAATAATTTTATCCCCTAGTTTGTATCCTTTTTCAAGAACATCAACAATTTTTCCTTTCAAATCATCCGATGGAGCCGGAATTTGAGTAATTGCTTCCGCAAAATCAGCATCAAAAGCATCTCCTACTTTCACATCCACTAATTCCAATCCTTTAGAATTCAAGGTGTTTTTTAATTTATCATGAATCAACTCCACTCCTTTTGTAAAAGTTTCGTCTTCTAATTTTGCGATTTCAACCAATGCTCTGTCAAAATCATCTAAAATTGGCAACATCGCTAACAAAACTTCCTGATTGGCAGTTTTAAATAACTCTACACGTTCTTTTGAAGTTCTTCTTTTGTAGTTTTCAAATTCAGCAAATAATCGTAAATATTTATCTTTTTCATCTGCTAAGTCCTTCGCTAATTGCTCCTCGGCACTTAACTCCTCAGTAACTGCCTGCTCTTCGCCTGCCTTGTTTTCCATCGTTACTTCATCCATTTCTTTATCGATTTCTGTATTCTCAGTACTCATATTCCCTTTATTTTTAAAAATATTCTTAAACTTCATTTTTACACTTTCCTTTGGATAGCAAAAGTACTGCCAAAGCGCACTAAATGCCAAATTGTCACTCTTTTTCTTAATAGCTATTTTTCCAGCCTTATTTTTTCTGTATTTACTTTTTTCAACCTTTAAATTAAAATTTTAATGAATTTTTAATGAAAATTTGAAATACTTTCTATATGTTTGCGATTAGGTTCTAATCTAACGCTGGTTTTCTCCTCAAATTAAGACCAAAATCAGGGTTGATTTCTAAACAATTATTAATTCGCGATTATTTATATTAAAAAAAGCTTTGTCTTACCGACAAAGCTTTTTTTATATTTTGCTACTTTCCCGAATTAGCTCAAAGCTTGCTTTAAACCTTCAAAATCCAGGTTAATTTGTTCCCCCGAGACTAAATTTTTAAGTGAATAGGTATTCGAATTCATTTCTTCACCACCTATTACCACTGCAAAAGGAATATTGCGTTTATCAGCATACTGAAATTGTTTTCCCACCTTTGCTTTATCCGGATACAACTCCACTTTTATTCCGGCTGCCCTTAATTTTTTAATAGCCTGCAGAGCATAAAAAGCCTCCACATCTCCATAATTCACAAACAAAGCTTTAGAACTTGCCATTACTGTTTCCGGGAACAAATTCAACTCTTCAATTACCAGATAAATACGGTCTAACCCAAAAGAAATCCCCACGCCACTCATATTTTTTAAACCAAAAATCCCGGTCAAATCATCGTATCTTCCACCGCCGCCAATAGATCCCATAGCCACACCTTTTGGTGCAGCAACTTCAAAAATAGCTCCGGTATAATAATTTAATCCACGTGCCAAAGTCACATCCAAATCTAAAATTGCCGTTGACAAACCTAAATCAGTCACCTTGTCACAAATAAAACGCAACTCTTCTACCCCTTTCATTCCTTCTTCAGAAGTAGCTAAAAGCTGCGATAATTTTTCAATTTTCTCCGAAATACTTCCCGTAAAATTGAAAAGCGGCTGTACTTTAACAATAGCGTCTTCCGAAATTCCTTTTTCAATCATTTCTTTTTTAACACCGTCTTCACCAATTTTATCCAACTTATCTAAAGCTACCGTGAAATCAATCAGTTTCTCCGAAGCACCGATTACTTCAGCAATTCCGGATAAAATTTTACGGTTGTTGATTTTTACCGTCACTCCGTTCAAACCTAATGACGTAAAAACAGTATCATATAATTGTACCAATTCGACTTCCTGCCATAACGACTTAGAACCTACCACATCGGCATCACACTGAAAAAATTCCCTGAAACGCCCTTTTTGCGGACGGTCGGCACGCCAAACCGGTTGGATTTGGTATCTTTTAAATGGAAATTCAATTTCGTTTTGATGTTGCACCACATAACGCGCAAACGGCACCGTCAAATCATAGCGCAATGCTTTTTCGGAAATACTGGAAGTTAATTTCGTACTATCTTTAGCTTCTAAATAAACACCATTGGCTTTCGCCAAATAATCTCCGGAATTCAATATTTTAAAAATCAATCGATCTCCTTCTTCCCCGTATTTTCCCATCAGGGTTTCTGAATTTTCAAACGAAGGCGTTTCAATTGGTTGAAAACCAAACTTTTCAAAATCAGCTTTTATCGTTTGAATAATATATTGACGTTTAGCCACCTCAGCCGGTGAAAAATCTCTGGTTCCTTTAGGAATACTTGGTTTTGATGCCATTGTTACAAGTTAGAAGTTTTTTAAGTTGGGAGTTAGAAGTTGGGAGCTGGAAGTTAAAAACATTCGTCTTCCTTCTTCAATCTCCCAACTTCCATCTCTTATCATCTCATTTCGCGCTGCAAATATCTTATTTTTAAAATAAATAAGCAGCCTCGAAAACAAACTTCTGTCAAAAATTGTATTTTCGTATCAAACTATCGTGATGAGCAACCTCTTAAAAGAAAATATCAAAATAGCTTTGGGATCCATAAAAACCCAAATTCTAAGAACGACACTAACCATCGTCATTATTGCTATTGGAATTACAGCCTTAGTAGGAATTCTAACTGTAGTTTCGGCTTTGGAAAACACTATTTCCTCTGATTTTGCCTCGATGGGCGCGAATACTTTTAATATTAATCGCTACGAAAATACCATAAAAAGACATGGCGGCGAGGAACGCACTGTAATTAACCCAATAATTTCTTATCCCGAAGCAGTTGCTTTCAAAAACAAATACAATTTTCCTCTGGCGCAAACCTCACTTTCCTTCAGAGCTACTTCTACTGCCGAAGTAAAATTTGAAGACGAAAAAACTGATCCGGAGATTTCCGTTTTGGGAGTGGATGAATATTTTGTAACCAATTCAGGACTGGAAACCAGCACAGGACGCAACTTTAATAATTTCGACATTAGCAATAACAACTATGTTTGTGTCGTAGGTTCGGACTTTTTGAAAGGAATTCTGAAAAACGTGAACCCTATCAACAAAATCATTTCCATTCGTGGCGCACGTTTTAAAGTCATTGGCGTTTTAAAGGAAAAAGGCTCCACTTTTGGCAACAGCCAGGATTTAAGAGTTTTAATCCCTATTCAGTTGGCTCGCTCTTTATTCACCTCCCCTAACATCAATTACAGCGTCAGTGTCATGGTCAACAACAAAGATTTTTTAGATCACGCCATAGACGAAGCCATCAGCAGCATGCGCCGCATTAGAAAACTAAGTCCTGTAAAAGAAAATAATTTTTCCGTAGTAAGAAGTGACGATTTAATCAACAGAATCCTCAGTATCACCCAATATTTAGGCTGGGCATCCTGGGTTATCGGAATCATCACCATTTTAGGTTCATCAATTGCTTTGATGAATATTATGATTGTTTCGGTTACCGAACGCACTAGAGAAATTGGCGTTCGAAAAGCCTTAGGTGCTAAACGTTCAACTATCGCCATTCAGTTTTTTATTGAAACTTTGCTTATTGGTCAATTAGGCGGACTCGCCGGAATTGTTTTTGGAATTCTTATCGGTTTCGGAATTGCATCAGCACTCAGTTTTGTTTTTGTCATTCCCTGGCAGGCTATTATGGCAGCTTTTTTAACCAGTTTTGTCGTTGCTATCGTTTCCGGTTCTTATCCTGCTATCAAAGCTGCGATGTTAGACCCAATTGAGGCGTTGCGTTATGAATAAGTGATCAGTCGTCAGATTACAGAATGCAGACAGAAAAGATTTAGTTTTAAATAAAAAAACAAAAGATGAGATTTCAAGACTTATTAGCTTATAAAAATGAATTATCTATGTCGATTTCAAAATAACAAAATCTTTCCAATTGAAGAAAAATACTCGCTTACAGACCAAATTAGAAGATCTTCAAGAAGTGTTTCGGCTAATTTAGCAGAAGCTTCAAGAAAAATAAAATATGAAAAAAACCTTTGTTTCAAAACTCACAGACTGTGATGCAGAAAATACTGAAACTCAAGCGTGGTTGGAATATTCCGTTGCTTGCGAATATATTTCGGTAGAATTATTTATCGAATTAACTGCCAAAAGTTTAGAAGTTGGAAAACTAATCAATTACAACATGATTAACAATCCAGATAAATTCTCTTAAAAGTCTGCTTTCTATATTTAAATTCCACGATCTGCATTCTGCCTTCTGAAATCTTATTTCTCTCCGAAAACCATCCTGTCATTCCCGTAAATATCTTTTCGCAATTCGATATTCCTGAAATTCATTTTCTCAAGCATTTCGATCATTTCTTTTCCTAAATACTGATTAATTTCAAAGAATAATTGTCCGTTTGGGCTTAGATTTTTTTGTGCCAATCGGGCAATTTTTCGATAAAAAACCAACGCATTATCATCTTCGACAAAAAGTGCCAAATGCGGTTCGTAATCCAAAACATTTTTCCTGATTTCCTCTTTTTCCAAATTGCGAACATAAGGCGGATTAGAAACAATAATATCAAATTGAGTCGGAAGCTGGAAGTCAGCAGCCGGGAGTTTCTCTAAATCTTCCGTTTTTAAAATGTCGGTTTTTATAAAATGAACTTCAACCTGATTATTTACAGCATTTTTTTGAGCTGTAGCCAAAGCTTTTTCAGAAACATCAATCGCAAAAACCTGCGCATTCGGAATATTTTTAGCCAAAGAAATCGCAATACAACCACTTCCGGTTCCAATATCCAATATCTTTAAATCTTTAATTTTTTCACCCGAGGCTCTGCCGAATTGAGCGGAGCTAATCTTTAAATTTCCCTGAATAATCCAATCAACCAGTTCTTCGGTTTCCGGTCTTGGAATTAAGACATATTCATTGACTTCAAATTCCAATCCGTAAAATTGCGTTTTACCCAACAAATACTGAAGCGGAATTTCCTTTTTTAACTGTTCCAAAATCAAATTCCAATCCTGAATTTCCTCCTCCGTAAAAGTCAAATCAGGCTGCAAAGCCAAATCAATTCGCTTCAGCTGTTTTTTGGTTTCTAAAATCAAATAGAAAAAACTTTCTGCCTCGGCAGCATCATAAATCGATGAAAGTTCCTGAATAAATTGACTTCTGTATTGTTTGGCTTGCATTTTTCCTTCTAAAATTTAAAAAAGCAAAAATAACAATACTTTATGGTTATTTTTAGTGCTTTCAAAACTAAACCATAAACTCAAAATTTTTTATTTTTGCCCTGTGAAAAAACATGAAAAATACTTAAAACGCTGTATTCAACTTGCTCAAAACGGCTTAGGGACCACTTATCCTAACCCGATGGTGGGCAGCGTTATCGTTTATAATGACCAAATTATCGGCGAAGGCTGGCACAAAAAAGCCGGAGAAGGGCACGCCGAAGTAAACGCCGTAAACTCGGTTAAAGATAAATCTTTGCTACAAAAAGCAACTATTTATGTGAGTTTAGAACCTTGCAGTCATTTTGGAAAAACACCGCCTTGTTCTGATTTAATTATTCAAAACAAAATTCCAAATGTGGTTATTGGAACCGTCGATCCAAATGAAAAAGTGGCCGGAAGAGGTATTAAAAAACTGATTGAAGCCGGAATCAACGTTACTGTGGGTATTTTAGAAAAAGAATGCAACGAACTCAACAAACGTTTTTTTACATTTCATCAAAAACAACGTCCTTATATTATTTTAAAATGGGCCGAAAGTCAGGATGGTTTTATTGCACCGAGTGAAAGAAACGAGCAAAAACCGGTTTGGATTAGCAATCCTTATTCCAGACAATTGGTTCACAAATGGCGCAGTGAAGAACAGGCAATTCTCATTGGCACGCAAACCGCTATTGACGACAACCCAAAATTAGACGTGCGCGACTGGACCGGAAATTCGCCTGTAAGAATCGTTTTAGACCAAAATAATCGCATTCCAAAAACGCATTTTGTATTCGATAAAAAACTAAAAACCATTGTTTTTTGCCAGTCAAACGATAAATCAATCGAAGAAAACCTTATCTTTGAAGTAATTCATTTTAAACAAAATATAATTCCTCAAATCTTAACCAAATTATACCAGCATCGAATTCAGTCTGTTATAATTGAAGGAGGTCGTCAAATCCTGCAAGCTTTCATTTACGAAAACCTTTGGGACGAAGCACGCATTTTTAAAGGAAAATCCAACTTTAAAAACGGAACAAAAGCACCAACTTTCGCAATAAACACAACCCAAAAACAGTTCATCCTTGAAGACGAACTTCTAATAGTAAAAAATCATGACCAGCGCCATTAATACCATTATATTTGATTTTGGAGATATTTTCATCAACCTGGACAAAAAAGCCACAATGGATGGTTTTAAAAAATTAGGTTTAAAAGAATGGAACAATGAATTAGACCAATTAAATTTTCAGTTTGAAAAAGGAAATATTTCCCGCGAGGAATTTCTTGCCGGATTTCAAAAACAAATGCCGAATGCCAGCATCGAGGAAATTTTGGAAGCATGGAACGCTATTCTGGCCGATTTCCCGCTCTACCGATTGGAATTTATACAAATGCTTTCCAAAAAATACAAATTGTTTCTGTTAAGCAATACCGATTCTATTCATATTGACACTTTCGAACAAAAAGTTGGTCCGTCTTTTTATGGTGATTTTTACCAATGTTTTGAAAAAGTTTATTTTTCCTTTGAAATGGGCATGCGCAAACCGGATGCTGAGATTTATCAGGCTGTTTTAAATAAACACGAACTACAAGCCAAGCGTACTTTATTTGTAGATGACAAAAAAGAAAACACCGATGCCGCTGCCGCTTTAGGAATTCATGTTTGGAATTTACAGGTAGGCAAAGAAGACGTGATTGATTTATTTGAAAAAGTGATTCTTTAAAAAATTTTAATTTCAAAAATCAATAACAATTGTAATTCTTTTATTAATTGTTTTTTGACATTGAAATTATTTTTTTGCTATTAAACAATGAAAGACACTTATAAAACCATTGCTTTTTCACCCGAAGAAATTCTTTTTAAAGAAAAGGGAAGTAAATTTTTCGGTTATGCTTTTCCAATAACTTCCGAAGAAGAAGTAAAACCTATTATTGAAATTTTAAGAAAAAAACATCCAACGGCCTGTCATTACTGCTACGCTTACCAAATTGGCACCGAAAAAATCAGTTACAGAGCCAATGATGACGGCGAACCCAGCAATTCGGCAGGGACTCCCATATACGGACAAATCCAGTCTTTTGACATAACCAACACCCTTATTGTCATTGTCCGTATTTTTGGAGGAACTAAATTAGGCGTTGGTGGATTAATTACCGCTTATAAAACTGCCGCCCAACTTACTCTGGAAAATTGTGAAATAATCGAAAAAACCATCGACATTCATTTTTTAGTCTCTTTTGACTATAAAAATATGAATAAAGTAATGCGGGTGATTAAAGAAAAAAATATTGATATTGTGACTCAAAAAATGGAAATGAGCTGCAAAATCGAAATTAAAACCCGCAAAAAAAATGCCGAAATATTGTTCGAAATCTTTAATTCTTTATATGAAATAGATATCAAAATTAAAGAATAACCAATATCCTTTTCATACATTTTTATATTCGCAAAAGCTGCGTTTTCACATAATCCGGAGCTGCCATTGGACGCCCTGTTTTCATGTTCACAAACACCAAAATTGAGTTCCCGATTGTTAATAACTCATCCTGTTCATTATAGATTTCATAATCGAATTCTATCTTAGCAGAAGTCTGACTTTTAAAGATAGTTTTCACCCTTAACAAATCGTCATAACGAGCCGGTTTTTTATAATTTGCTGTCAAAGAAACCACCGGAAGCATCACTCCGTTTTCCTCCATCCATTTATAAGAAATCCCAATGTTTCTAAGCCATTCCACGCGTCCCATCTCAAAATATTGGGCATAATTTCCGTGATACACCACCCCCATTTGATCTGTTTCTGAATACCTTACCCTAACATTAAACTCGTATATTTTCATCTCTAATTTTATCTTATTTTAAATATTAATTTGAAATCTTTTTCTTCATACTTACAACAATATTTCTTCAAAATCAACCCCTGAAAATTTTTTTTTAACGAAATTTGTTCACATATTTGTTACCCCGAGAAATAACAACTTTTTTTGCTGTTATTTACTTCAGACAACCTATATACAAAATATAATAATTTAACAGAATTTATGAACAAAACTGCTCAATCAGTATGGGATAACTGTTTGTCTTTTATAAAAGACAATATTCAGGACCAGGCATACAAAACCTGGTTTGAACCAATCAAGTCAGTTGAACTTACCGATAACGCATTATATATTCAGGTTCCCAGCAAATTCTTTTACGAATGGCTGGAAGAACATTATGTTAAATTATTGAAGGTTGCCCTTACTAAAGAACTTGGAAAAAACGCAAAGTTACTTTATAAAATCAAAATGGAGAACACTTATGGCAACAAACAACCGTTTACAGAACAGTTGCCAAGTACGAATCGTTCTCCGATGAAACCTCAAAATGTAGATGCGCCTTTAAAGAATTTAGATCCGGAATTAAAAAATCCTTTTGTTATTCCCGGAATCAGAAATTTAAAGATTGAATCGCAACTAAACCCGAATTACAGTTTTGATAATTTCCTCGAAGGAGATTCTAACCGACTGGCTCGTTCAGCTGGTATGGCTGTTGCTAATAAACCGGGCGGAACATCATTCAATCCGTTACTAATCTTCGGAGGAGTTGGTTTAGGGAAAACACATTTGGCTCACGCTATTGGGGTAGAGATTAAAGAAAAATATCCTGAAAAAACGGTTTTGTATATTTCAGCCGAGATTTTCACGCAACAATATATTGACTCTGTTAGAAAAAACACCCGAAATGATTTTATTCATTTCTATCAGTTAATTGATGTTTTAATCATTGACGACGTACAATTTCTATCCGGAAAATCAGGAACGCAAGACGTATTTTTCCACATTTTCAACTATTTGCACCAAAACGGAAAACAGGTTATCCTAACTTCCGATAAGGCACCAGTAGATATGCAGGATATCGAGCAACGCTTATTATCCCGTTTCAAATGGGGATTATCTGCTGAGTTACACCAGCCGGATTATGATACCCGTGTTTCAATTCTAAAAAACATTCTGTTCCGTGACGGAGTAGAAATGCCGGACGAAATTGTTGAATATGTAGCCCGTAACATCAAATCAAATGTTCGAGAACTGGAAGGCGCTATTATTTCATTGATTGCGCAGTCTTCTTTCAACAAAAAAGAAGTGACTATCGAACTGGCAAAAAGCGTCGTAGAGAAATTTGTTAAAAATGTAAAACGAGAAATTTCTATCGATTACATTCAAAAAATTGTTTCTGATTATTTCCAATTGGACGTAGAAACTCTGCAATCCAAAACACGGAAAAGACACGTGGTACAAGCTAGACAATTAGCAATGTTCTTTGCCAAAAAATTCACTAAAAACTCTTTAGCGAATATTGGTTCACAAATAGGAGATCGCGATCACGCCACCGTTTTACATGCTTGTAAAACCGTAGATAATTTGGTTGCAACCGACAAACAATTCAAAAAATTTGTCGAAGATATCCACAAAAAACTAACGCTATAAAAGCATTATGTCTGTCAAAATTTTAATGGTATGTTTGGGCAATATCTGTCGTTCGCCTTTGGCCGAAGGTATTTTAGCATCCAAACTACCAAAAGACAAATTCTTTGTTGATTCTGCTGGTACCGGTGCCTGGCATTCCGGAAATCAACCTGATTCCCGCTCCATTGCCGTTGCAAAAAGCCACAATTTAGACATCTCTTATCAAAGAGCCCGGCAATTCAAAGTGGAAGATTTTGACTCTTTTGATTATATTTATGTAATGGACAAATCTAACTTTAGAGACCTAATTCGTTTAGCCAAAAAAAACGAACACAAAGAAAAAGTTGAAATCATCCTTAACGAATTGTATCCGAATGAAAATGTAGATGTTCCGGATCCTTATTACGGCATAGCCAACGGTTTTGAAATGGTTTACCAAATGCTTGACGAAGCCTGTGAAATCATCGCAACAAAACTAAAAACCAATCACCGCTAATCTTAGCAAAATACTCAAAAAAAAAAAAAAAAAAAAAAAAACTATGAAATCAAGTCCGCAATTTGGAAAACTCTATTTAATCCCAACAACCATGGGAGAATGCGACCCAACGGACGTTTTACCACAAACCGTAAAAAGAACAATTGATTTCATTGATCATTATATTGTAGAAAACGAAAAAACTGCCAGAAAGTCTATCAAAGCAGTACATCCCGAGAAAAAACAATCTGATTTAGTGCTTTTTGCTCTAAACAAGCACACCGATTCCAAAGAACACAAAGACTTTATCCAACCTTTATTAGAAGGAAAAAATGTTGGTTTGATGAGCGAAGCCGGCTGTCCAGGTGTGGCTGATCCTGGCGCTGTAATTGTAAAATTAGCCCATGAAAAAGGAATTCAAGTGGTGCCATTAGTAGGTCCCTCTTCTATTTTACTAGCCATGATGGCATCCGGAATGAACGGACAAAGTTTTACTTTTCATGGTTATTTACCAATTGAAAAAGACGAAAAAAGAGCCACTCTTAAAAGTTTAGAACGTATTTCTTTCGAAAAAAACCAATCGCAAATTTTCATCGAAACTCCATATCGCAACAACAAATTAGTTGAGGATCTAATCAGTATTTTGAATCCGGAAACCCATTTGTGCATTGCCACCGATATCACTTTACCAACGGAATACATCAAAACCAAGAAAATTTTGGTCTGGAAAAAAGAAAATGTAGATTTACACAAACGTCCTACGATTTTTATTATTCATAAAATGTAGTTCATAATCTATTTCCTCAACTCGAGCCATTTATTTACTTTTAGGCTTTTAAAAATAAAAGTATGCCAAAGCTTCCTCATGTTACAACAAGCATCTTTACCGTCATGTCAAAAATGGCAGCAGAGCATAATGCCATCAATCTATCTCAGGGCTTTCCTAATTTTCCAGTGAATAAAAAACTGACAGAAATCGTAGCTAGATTAGCCAAGGAAGACGTTCACCAATACACCCCAATGTCAGGCTACCCGCCATTGTTAAACAAAATAGCCAAGCTCACGCTTCAGTCTTATGGAAGAAGTGTAGATCCGGAAACAGAAATTCTGGTCACTACTGGGGCTACTCAGGGAATCTTTACTGCTATTCAGGCATTAGTAAAGAACGAAGACGAAGTAATTATTTTGGATCCAAGTTATGATTCCTACAAACCGAATGTCCTTTTATCCAACGGCATTCCGGTTAGAATCTCTTTAAACGATAACTATTCAACCAATTGGGATTTGGTAGAAAAAGCCTGTAATGAAAACACCAAAATGATTATCATTACAAACCCTCACAATCCTACTGGAAAGATTCTTTCTCTTGCTGATATCGAAAAATTAGAAGCCATTTTAGAAAAATTTCCAAATATCATTTTACTTTCGGATGAAGTATACGAATACATCTCTTTTGAACAAAAACTCATTTCAGTTAACACAAGAAAATTACTTCGCAACCGGGCTGTCATAGCTTCTTCATTTGGCAAAACATTTCACGTTACCGGTTGGAAAGTAGGCTATTTAATTGCTCCGGAATATTTGATGAAAGAAATCAAAAAAGTGCACCAATTTTTAGTTTTCAGTGTCAACAGCATTGCCCAGGCCGCCATTAGTGAGTATTTAGACCAAACTTCAGTGGACGAAATCAGTGCCTTTTATCAACAAAAAAGAGATTATTTCCAACAGCTACTTTCCGGCAGCCGCTTTGAATTAATGCCCTGCGAAGGCACCTATTTTCAGGTAGTATCTTACAAAACAATTTCAGATGAAAATGATGTAGATTTTTGCAAACGCCTAATCACCGAACACGGTGTAGCTGCCATTCCGATTTCCACTTTTTATGAAAATGGCAAAGATTTAAAACTTATCCGTTTTTGTTTTGCCAAAACTGATGCTACTTTAGAAGAAGCTACAAGAAGACTCTGCAAAATTTAATTTTAGAACAAAAAGTCTTTATTTAACGATATTCCTGTCCTTTACTTCCGCAGTCGAGTGTCAAATATTTGAAGAATGCGTAAAAAGAAAAGCTGTTTGAGGACGAAGGACGAGTTCTTTTCTTTTAGCATTCGAAAATAAATTTGACCGACGAGGAAGTGCAGACTTGATTTTTTTGTTTCTTTTTTGATCAAGCAAAAAAGAAAAACCTATTTCGTATATTTACCTAAAACCTCAACAAAATGAACTTCAGCCAAAAAATGCTTCGTGACGATGCTCTTCAGGGAAAAGTAATTGTAGTAACCGGTGGCGGTAGCGGACTCGGAAAAGCAATGACCCAATATTTCATGGAACTGGGCGCTAAAGTTGCCATCACTTCACGCGATTTAGACAAACTTAAAAATACCGCTGTTGAACTGGAAAGTCTTACTGGCGGAAGTTGTTTGCCTTTGCAATGTGATGTGCGCCATTATGAGGCAGTCGAAAAAATGCTGGAAGAAGTCTTAAAAGCCTTTGGTAAAGTCGATGTCTTGCTCAATAACGCAGCCGGAAACTTCATCTCTCCTACCGAACGACTTTCGGCTAATGCTTTTGATACCGTCATTGATATTGTACTGAAAGGCACCAAAAACTGCACGCTGGCTTTTGGAAAACACTGGATTGACAGTAAACAAACCTCGGCTACGATCTTGAATATTGTAACCACCTATGCATGGACCGGTTCGGCTTATGTGGTGCCGAGTGCCACTGCCAAAGCTGGCGTGCTCGCCATGACCCGAAGTCTTGCTGTAGAATGGGCTAAATACGGAATTCGTACCAATGCCATCGCTCCGGGCCCCTTTCCTACCAAAGGCGCCTGGGACAGATTGCTTCCGGGAGATTTGGCGCAAAAATTTGATTTGGCGCAAAAAGTACCGCTTAAACGCGTAGGAGATCATCAGGAATTAGCCAATTTAGCGGCATATCTGGTATCTGATTTCTCGGCTTATATCAATGGCGAAGTCATTGTGATTGACGGCGGCGAATGGCTCAAAGGCGCAGGACAATTCAACATTCTGGAGGCAATTCCAGAAGAACTTTGGGACCAACTGGAAGCTATAATTAAGGCAAAGAAGAATAAGTAATTGATTTTTTGGGCGTCCCCCCGCCTCCACTCCGTTACGGCGTGGTCAGGCTTCCCGATAGCTATCGGGACGATATATCTCTTGTTCCGCTACGCCCCACAAGAGGATACCGTTTCCATCCTTAACGCAAATCTTCGCCAGCATGTATGTCATCCTATGTTTACTTAAACATTATGTTCTTTGTTTATGCAAACATAGGATGACAAGAATGCGAAAAAACCAAATTTATCATCAAAACCCTGTTGAAAACCCACCAACATTTCACCCTCAAACTCCAACCAACTCCCAATTAAATTCCTATTTTTGTTGTACAAAAAAAGTAAAAAAACTATGCTTATTATAGGAATCGCGGGCGGCACAGGAAGTGGAAAAACAACGGTGGTACATCAGATAATGAATCAGTTACCGGATGCCGAGGTAGGCGTTATATCTCAGGATTCCTATTATAAAAAAAATGAAAACCTCAGTTATGACGAACGTGCTTTAATTAATTTTGACCATCCCAGAGCCATTGATTTTGATTTATTGGTCAGTCATTTAAATGAACTCAAAGCTGGCGAAACCATTCAGCAACCGGTCTATTCTTTTGTCACTCACAATCGTACGGAGGATACCATCAGCACCCATCCACGAAAAGTGATGATTGTGGAAGGCATTTTGATTTTGGCGCATGCCGAACTAAGAGAATTGTTTGACATCAAAATCTTCGTGCATGCCGATGCCGATGAACGCCTCATTCGCCGTTTGAAAAGAGACATCGCCGAACGTGGTCGCGATATGGACGAAGTACTCAACCGCTATCAGAAAACATTAAAACCGATGCACGAGCAATTTATAGAACCCACTAAAGCTTTTGCAGATATTATTATCCCAAACAACAATTACAACACCGTAGCCATTGATATGTTACGAACTGTAATTCATCAAAAAATCAGATAATTTTATTGTATTTTTATAACGTCCAAACCTGACTATTAAAAACGTCAATTCGAGTGTTTCTTATATTATACTGACACTTCAGGATAATATAAGAAATGTCCCGAGAATCGTTTTTAATCCTAATCAAACAAACAACAACTCATGACAAATCCCTATAAAGAAAAAGCCTGGTTTAAATTTTTAAGCAATAAGTACATTTGGTCCTTATTATTTTTTGCAGTTTGGATGTTATTTCTGGACAATTATTCTTATTTTGACCATCGGGTTTTAAACAATCAGATTGAGGAACTGGAAGACAACAAAACCTATTATCAGGAAGAAATTAAAAAAGACGAAGCACAAATCAAGCAACTTAAAAATCCGGATCAGGTCGAAAAATATGCCCGCGAAAAATATTATATGAAAAAAGACAGCGAGGATATTTATATTATTGAATTTGAAGGCGACACGATTGAAAAAAAATAAATAGCACACCCCTAACCCCTCTCAAGAGGGGAATTAAAATAAACAAAAATGGCGACTCACCTATTCGAAGATTTTGATCCTGTTTCTTCCAAACAATGGAAACAACGAATCCAATATGAATTGGATGGCGCCGATTATAATGAAAACTTAGTTTGGAATTCACCGGAAGACATTAAAGTAAAACCTTTTTATCATGGAGACGATTTTAGCCAGATAGCTACCGCTCCTACCCATGCTTCCAACTTTAAAATTTGCCAAAACATCTTTGTATTTAACATTCAAAAATCAATAGACCGAGCTTTAGATTCACTGCAAAGAGGTTCCGAAAGTCTCCGATTTACCATTGATGACGAAACCATCGACATAAAAAAACTACTTGAAAATCTACCCTTAGAAAATACTACAATCTATTTTGATTTAAAATTTCTTTCGGTTGATTTTATCGAAAAAGTAAATCAAATAGTAGCTTCAAAAAAAGCCCGTATCTTTTACAATTTAGACCCCATTGGTCAACTGGCTAAAGAAGGTAATTGGTTTACTACTAAAGAAAAAAATAATTTTGAAAGTCTACAATTGCTTTCAAAGAATACGCGCGAGCATTCATTGATTAGCATCAATATGGCCTTGTATCAAAATGCTGGGGCAACCATGGTACAGCAAATCGCTTATGCTTTGACACATGCCAATGAATACCTGAATCGCATTCCTACAATTCATCAGCCGATTGTTTTTAAAGTGGCCGTTGGCAGCAATTATTTTTTTGAAATTGCTAAATTGCGTGCTTTACGATTACTCTTTCAACTCATTGCCAAAGAATATTACCACGACAAAGACTGTCATTTATTAGTAACCCCATCAAAACGCAACAAAACGCTATACGATTACAATATGAATATGTTGCGCACGACTACCGAATGTATGTCGGCGATTATTGGCGGAGCCGATGCGATTGCTAATTTACCTTACGATGCCATTTACCATAAAAACAATGAATTTGGCGACCGCATCGCTCGAAATCAACTGTTGATTCTGAAAAATGAAAGTTATTTTGACAAGGTAAACAACCCCGCTGACGGCAGTTATTACATCGAAACTTTGACACAGCAACTCGCCGAAAAAGCATTGACTTTATTCAAAGAAATCGAAGCTAATGGTGGTTTTCTAAAACAACTGAACGAAGGGATTATCAAACGAAAAATTCAGGAAAGCGCCGATAAAGAACAACAACTTTTTGATTCAAATACCGAAATTTTGGTTGGAACCAATAAATATCAAAATTCTAAGGACAAAATGAAGGACAACATTGAGTTATACCCTTTTGTAAAAATAAAACCACGAAAAACACTGATTACCCCTATCATTGAAAAACGACTGGCAGAGCAATTAGAACAAGAGCGACTTGCAGCCGAATAATAAGCCAAAATCAATTTGCAAAAAGCACCCAAATGATTCGAAAAGACCTCCGACATATTCAACTAAAATCAGAAACCGCAAGCAGTTTCGAATATTCTTTTACTAAAGAAAATACTACTGCTGAAAATTTCGTCACCGCTGAAGGAATTGAGCTAAAACAGACTTATGTTGAAAATGATATTGAGGATTTGGAACATTTAGATTTTGCAGCCGGTTTTCCGCCTTTTCTTCGCGGCCCTTACGCCACAATGTATGTGCAAAAACCCTGGACAATTCGTCAATATTCAGGATTTTCCACTGCCAAAGAAAGCAATGCTTTTTACCGAAAAAATCTGAAAGCCGGTCAGGAAGGACTTTCGATTGCTTTTGATCTGGCCACCCATCGCGGCTATGATTCCGATCACGAACGTGTTGTGGGGGATGTTGGAAAAGCAGGAGTTGCTATTGATACCGTAGAAGATTTCAAAATATTATTTGACCAGATTCCATTGGATAAAATGTCGGTTTCCATGACCATGAACGGAGCGGTTTTACCCATAATGGCTTTTTATATCGTTGCCGCCGAAGAACAGGGCGTAAAACCAGAACAACTTTCGGGAACCATTCAAAATGACATCCTCAAAGAATTCATGGTACGCAATACCTATATTTATCCACCGGAAGCTTCGATGAAAATTATTGCGGCTATTTTTGACTATGCCAGCAAAAAAATGCCCAAATTCCATCCCATTTCTATTTCGGGTTATCACATTCAGGAAGCAGGAGGAACGGCCGATATTGAATTGGCATACACACTGGCAGACGGCTTGGAATATGTAAGAACCGGACTTTCAGCAGGACTTAAAATTGATAATTTTGCTCCCCGATTGTCATTCTTTTGGGGTATCGGAATGAATCATTTTATGGAAATTGCCAAAATGAGAGCCGCCAGAATGATTTGGACCAAACTAATGCAACAATTTCATCCTAAAAATCCAAAATCTGTTACATTACGAACACATTGCCAAACCAGTGGATGGAGTTTAACCGCTCAGGATCCTTTTAACAATGTAGCCCGAACTTGTATTGAAGCCGCAGCAGCTGTTTTTGGCGGCACACAATCCCTTCATACGAATGCTTTGGATGAAGCCATGGCCCTACCAAGTGATTTTTCGGCACGAATTGCCCGAAATACTCAATTATTTTTATTGGAAGAAACGAAAATCACCAAAACCGTTGACCCCTGGTCCGGAAGTTATTATGTTGAAAGTCTAACGAATGAGATTGCCGAAAAGGCCTGGAAACATATTGAAGAAATCGAAACGCTTGGTGGCATGACCAAAGCATTATCCAGCGGAATTCCGAAATTAAGAGTTGAAGAAGCCGCCGCCCGAAAGCAGGCTAGAATTGACAGCGAACAGGATATAATTGTAGGAGTTAATCAATTTCAAGCCAAAAAAGAAGTACCTTTAAATATTCTGGATATTGATATCGAAAAAGTTCGCAGTCAACAACTCGAACGATTAAATCAGGTAAAATCCAGCCGAAACAGTTTAAAAGTTAAAGAAGCTTTAGAAAAAATTACTCTTTGTGCGCAAAACGGAAATGGTAATTTATTAGAATTAGCCATTGAAGCTGCCAGAGTAAGGACTACATTAGGTGAGATTAGTCAGGCTTTAGAAATCGTATTCGGAAGACATCAGGCAGCAATTAAATCTTTTAGTGGCGTGTATAGTAAAGCAATCAAAAAGAATAAGAGCTTTGAAAAAGCAAAAGAATTAGCCGATATTTTTGCCAAACAGGAAGGTCGTCGTCCGCGAATTATGATTGCTAAAATGGGACAGGATGGTCATGACAGAGGTGCAAAAGTAGTTGCAACTGCTTTTGCCGATATTGGTTTTGATGTAGATATTGGATCTCTTTTTCAAACTCCCGCCGAAACAGCCAAGCAAGCCATGGAAAATGACGTCCACATTTTAGGCATTTCTTCACTGGCCGCCGCTCACAAAACCTTAGTTCCTCAGGTTATTGAAGAATTAAAAAAACTTGGTCGGGAAGATATTATGGTCGTTGTGGGCGGGGTAATCCCAACTCAGGATTTTGAATACCTGTTTGAAGCCGGAACCGCTGCCGTATTTGGTCCCGGAACGAATATCAGTAAAATTGCTTCAAAAATTTTAAACTTTTTTATCGAAGAGGAAAGCGAATAAAAAAAGAGTCATTACTAAAAATTAGAAATGACTCTTTTCTTTTAAGTTTAAGATTAAAGCGAAACTACCGCATTTACATTGGGTTGGATAAACGAAGTATCATAACCACCAAATGCTTTTAAATAACTGCGTATCGAAGTACCATAGGCATCTTTAATGTATTTTTTTCCGTTATGCTTAAAAAATCTTTTCACAGAACCTGCACCTCCCAAATGAGCTGCAGCCAAAATACCCGATTCGGTAATCAAAATACCATCTACAACTTTTCCGTCGTATCGTTCAATAATGTCCTTTAAAATGGATTTGTTTTTAGATAATAAAGCAACAAAGGCTTTTTCCTGCAGTTTAGGACTTCTTAAGAATTTTTCTGTATCGTGAATTCCAATAGACCTTAAAGTTTCGTTACCAAACTGGTATTTTCCTAAATACCCTAACGAATTTACTTTTTTGTACTTGTTCTCGGATTCTCTATATCCGATTGCTTCCTTAAAACCGATGAATAAATTTCCTGTAAAAGGAATATTTAAACTGGTATAATCTTCCTGTTGTAATGAAGGAAATTGGTATTGCATTCCTTCAACATTTTTCCTCAAAAACCACTCATCATTATCTAATTTCAGTGGTTTAAAACTGTAACTTAAGAATACTATAATTACAGCTAAACTGGTGTAAAAATGCCATTTTTTTATCATAAATTGGTTTTCTTCTAAACCTGTCACATTCAGAAATTTCACGGCGCAAAGATACAACTTTTTTCATAAAACCTGAAAATCAACCAATTAATAGCCGCTAAAAATACAACAGATGCGCCTTAAGTCCCTCACGACCTGAGTATTCAAGCGTGGGCGCGGGAATTTTTAAAACGGAAAAAACAGAAAAAAAAGTCTTCAAAAAATGCGATTTTGTATCAATTTTTGTCAGGTCAACGTCTAAACTCAGATAAAATTGTCGCGTTCTTACCCAATTTTCTTCTGCTAAAAACGGTGAATTTTCTCCTTTTCCACTAAGCATTCCATCCGCTCCGTAACCTAGAGCGAGATTTATAATTTTTGGAATTTTAGAATCTTTAAAAAAGGATTTTAAATTAGCCGACAACCAATAGGTTTGTCCGTTATAATCTTTTAAAATTTGCTCGGAAAAACTTACTCCTAAAACTTCCGGTCGGTAATTGGAAAATCGGGTGTTGTGAAAAGAAAATTTGGGTGTAATGCGTTGCTCTTTCCATAGCAATTGTTGCGAAACATATAAAGCTGTTCCGGTAGCATTGGCAATTACATCTCCGGAAGAAGCACCCCATTCAGAAGAAAATCCGTCTAAAACTTCCACAACAGTCAAAAATGCAAAACCTAAACCAGCACCATACAACAATTGTTTTTTAGGTGTCGCTCCGCTCCATTGCAACATTTCGTTCCCAAAACGTCCTAAATGATAAGAAGAAAACAGATGTCCAAGCTTATCCATTTGCAGCCATTCCTGATTGTCATTGATAAAATGAAATTTGGAACGGGGATAATCAGCATACCACAACTGATTTAAACCAACCAGAGTTATAGCAGAAAAAGCTGCTTCCGAAACGAAAACAGCTTTTTGTCTTTTATTATTTAAAGTATCTGAAGGTTTTAAAAAAGAATCTATTTTGCCCTGAGCGGTACAATTAAAAACTGCAAGCAAGCATCCGATAAACAAAAAACCTTTATACTTCAAAACTATCTTTTTACCCCTTGTGCATTAATCCAATCCGAATATTTTTTGGCATTTACGTTATGTTCCGCTAAAGTAGCAGCAAATTCGTGATACCCAAAACGGTCCACACTGGCACAGAAATAAATAAAATTATTCTTTTCCGGTTTTAAAACCGCCTCAAGAGCCGTAATATCCGGCATTGCAATTGGTCCCGGAGGAAGTCCGGTTACTTTATAAGTGTTATAAGGCGAATTCAAAAATAAATCATTGTAAAACACTCTTTTGATAATTTGATTAAAATCGTTGTCTTTCTTTTTCTTGGCATAAATCACCGTTGGATCGGCCTGAAGTGGCATTCCTAATCGCAATCTGTTCAAATAAACCGCTGCAATTCGTGGTCTTTCGTCTTTTTTAACCGATTCTTTATGAACAATGGAAGCCAAAATCGTAGCTTCAGTAGGTGATAATCCTTGTTTTTGCGCATCGGCAACACGCTCTTTATTCCAAAAATTGCGATATTCTTTAATCATTTTATCTCTGAATTTATCAGCCGAAGTATTCCAATATACCTCATAAGTATTAGGAATAAACATGGTTAAGACATTTTCCTCAGTAAATCCGTTTTCTTTTAAGAAAATAGAATCTTTAAACGAATGCATCAAAGAAACACTGTCGGCTTCAATTTGAGACCCCACACGTCCGGCCAGATTTTCAATTCGCTCCTGATTATTAAAAGCTAACTTTACCGGAACATTGTAACGCATGGCTTTAACCAATTCGTAACTGTTCATTCCTTTTTTCAATAAAAAACGTCCTGATTTAACATTGGCAGGATAACTCATTTTATTGGCTACCATTTCAAAACGATCCAAATTGGTCACATAAGGCGAAACAGAATCTAAAACCTGAGCATAAGTGGCATCTGTAGGGACATGCACATAAACCTCATCTTCAGTAAACTTGGTATTATTTGAAAAAATTTGAGAAATTAAAACAAAACCATAAATAATCAATCCCGAAACCACGACAATTGCGGCAATTGAAATCATTTTTTTTGTGCTCATTATGAAAGCTAAAAATTAAATTATTAATTAATTAACTGATAGACGGCTTCGTCCTGATATACTCCGTTGATAAGATTCCAATCTTTTTTAAGCCCTATACATTGAAAGCCAAATTTAGTAAAAAGTGCTACACTCGCATCATTTGACACCCCAATATTTGCATACAACTGATGTAAATTTAAATGTCCGAACGAGTAACGAATTAATAACTCCAGAGCCTCCGAACCAATTTGCTGATTTCGATTCCCTTCACTGTGAATTAAAATCCCCACTCCGGCTCTGTTATTTCGGGGATCAAAATCAAATAAATCAATCAATCCAATGGCTGGAAAGTCGTTTTCTTTACAGATAGCCAACCTTAACTGTTTGGCTTCATAAATATCCTGATGCGCATTTTCAAGGTACTGCCGAATGAGAAATCGGCTGTAAGGAGTTTGTGTATTACTCACTTCCCAAATATTTTCATCATTTTCTATGGCATAGATAAATTCTAAATCTTCCGGTTCCAAAGCCCGCAAATAAATAGAATTGCCTTTTAATGTTATCATGAGAAGTGAGTGATTTTATTCCAAAATTAGATTTCGATAGTTCCTTCAAAAACAAACTTTGCCGGACCGTTCAAAAATACATTCACGTATTTATTGCCTTCTTTTTCAAAAGAAACCGATAATTTCCCGCCTTCAACATTTACGTTAATCGCTGTCAAATCTGTTTGTCCGGTAGCATTCATCGCGATTGCTGCCGCTGTAGCTCCGGTTCCGCAAGCCAGGGTTTCATCTTCTACGCCACGCTCGTAAGTACGTAATGCAAAAGTGGAATCGTCAATTTTTTTAACAAAATTGATATTGCTTCCCGCTTTTCCATACAATTCGCCATAACGAATAGCAGCACCATTTTCTTTTACATTATAATGCTCTAAATCATCTACTAATTGCACATGATGTGGAGAACCGGTGTTTAAAAAACTATAGTCCGGATTAATTTTTATTTCATCAACATCAATCATTTGCAAAGAAACAATTCCGTCTTTATCTACTGAAGCATGATGCAAACCATCAACGGCATTAAAGGAAGTAGTGTCTCCGATTACATTTAATTGTTTCGCAAAAGCGACCAAACATCTTCCGCCATTTCCGCACATGGTGCTTTGATTCCCGTCTGAATTGTAATAAACCATTTTAAAATCGGTTTCCGGATCATTTTCAAGCAACATCAATCCGTCTGCTCCAATTCCAAATCGTCTGTCACAAAGACGCTCAATTAATTTTGTGTTTTCTTTTGGAAAAAATTCGGAACGATTATCAATAATCACAAAATCGTTTCCGGTACCTTGGTATTTATAAAATTGTACTTGCATTTTATTGAATTATAAACCACAAAAATACGAACTATTAATGAAATGTTAATCATTGTTAAACAGCGTTAAAGTGTTTTTTAACATTCTATTTTCGCTTTAAATTTACTTTACAAATAACGTAAAAACGATCTCTATTATGAAACGATTTTCTAATCTATTTTTAGTGTCTTTATTAAGTGGAGCCACAACATTAGGGGCATACAAATTATTATTTGACGATAACGGTTATTTTTCAGATAACAAAAAAGCAATAACAACTCTTTCATCTGACAATTACACAAAAAGAGTTGGATTATCATCAGATGTACTCGACTTTACCGAAGCCGCCGACAAAACCGTTCACACTGTAGTTCACGTAAAAAATGTTTCTTACCAAAAAGTAAGCGACCCAATGCTGGAATTTTTCTACGGCTACAGAGGAGGTCAGGCTCAGGAACAAGTAGGTACCGGTTCAGGAGTAATCATTTCGGAAGACGGATATATTGTGACCAATAATCACGTAGTAAAAGATGCTTCGGAAATTGAAATCACTTTAAACAACAAAAAATCCTACAAAGCAAAATTGATTGGCACCGATTCTAAAATGGACATTGCTTTGTTGAAAATTGATGCCGATGAAAAATTGCCTTATACCACTTTTGGAAATTCAGACGATGTAAAAGTAGGAGAATGGGTACTTGCCGTGGGAAATCCATACAACCTGACTTCTACAGTTACTGCCGGAATTGTTTCGGCAAAAGCCAGAAATCTTGGAACGAAAGATAACGACATTCAGTCATTCATCCAAACTGACGCTGCGGTAAATCCCGGAAACAGTGGTGGAGCACTGGTAAATACCCGTGGAGACTTAATCGGAATCAACACGATGATTACTTCGATGACCGGTTCTTATGTGGGGTATTCCTTTGCTGTCCCTTCTAATATTGCCCGAAAAATAATTGAAGATATTATGGAATACGGCAATGTACAACGCGGAATTTTAGGTGTTGTAGGAGGCGAACTAAATGCAACAGTATCTAAAAAATACGGAGTTACACAAACTGAAGGAGTTTATATCCAAAGTGTTCAAAAAAATTCCGGTGCTGAAAAAGCCAATTTAAAAAAAGGAGATGTTATCGTAAAAATTGACAATCAAAACATCGCCACTTTTGCTGATTTATCCGGATACATCAACACCAAACGTCCAAACGACAAAGTAAACGTAACGATTATTAGAGACAATACATCTAAAACAGTTCCGGTGACTTTGAGCAAAAATGAATTTTTCAGTGCTGAATTTAAAGGAATCGAATTAGAAAATATTTCTGCTACTGACAAGAAAAAATTCCATGTAGATTATGGTGTAAAAATCAAATCCATCAACAACGAAAATCTAAGACAATATGCCGATGAATTACAAGGAAACATTATTTTAAGCATTGACAATGTCAAAATAAAAGATATCGAAAGTGCCTCTAAACTTCTAAACAACAAAGATGATCAGCAAAGTGTTCGAATTGAAATGTTGAATAAAAACGGAGAAATCATTCGAATTATCATCTAAAAACAACTTTTAGCAAATCTCAAAAAGCCGGAAAACTTTAAACTTTCCGGCTTTTTTTATGCTTTTCCCTGTCCCAGAATAGTTGACTCTAATGAATTTTCTTCAGTCAAATCAATTCCTAACACAGCTATCATTTGATAAAAAAAAAAAAAAAAAAAATCATTTCTCAAATCTAAAACAGCAACAACAAACCACTCTTTTTAATCTACCAAACTCTGTTTACAGAAATTAAAAACATCAAATCTTTTAAGATTAAAGCATAAAAAAAGCGCTTTATCAGCGCTTTTTTATGCTTTAATCTTATTTTTTTTTTATAAAACCCTGTTTATTTGAGTAACCCTTTTATTGTAATATTCTTCTTTTAACGAAGAAATAATCACACCACTGCTGGTAGAAGCATGAATAAATTTAATTTCACCATCTTCTCCAACTTCAACAACCATTCCTACGTGATTAATCTGTCTTCTTCCGTTAGTCTTAAAGAAAATCAAATCTCCTTTTTTGGCATCTTCATTGTTTACTTTCACACCATATTGAGCCTGTTCAAAAGAAGAACGAGGCAACTGTATGTCATAAGCTCCAAAAGTCGAAAACATGAGTCCCGAACAATCAAATCCATCTTTTGATGTCCCTCCCGATCTGTAGCGCACTCCAATATTTTCGGAAGCCGTACAAATTAATTGGTCAATAAAATCAGCTCCGTGAAATGATTTCACATTGTATTCCGGCTCAGTTTTGGTCAACGCGTCCGAAAAATCAAATTTCGGAGTGGTTTTAACATTCGATTTTAAAGTACGAATCGTTAATTTTTCACCAATCAATAATCTATTTACAATCTTGGGATTTTGCTCCTCCAATTCCTTTACCGTAATCCCAAATTCTTTTGCGATTCCGTATTTAGTTTCTTTAGCTAAAACCTCATGTGTTATTTCAACTTCAGTATTTGCTTCATCAGCTTTGACAACCGCAACTTCTTTTGGTTGTTCTGTCACAACAGTATTCGCAACAACTACTTCTTCTTTTTTATCCTCTTTCGAATTTTCCTGATTTTCTGCTGCCTTGGCTGTAGGAATCACAATTTTTTGTCCTATTCGTAAAGCCTGATTCGCTAAAATCGGATTGGCATTTTCTATATCAGCAACCGAAACTCTATATTGTCTGGCAATTCCATAAAGTGTTTCTTTAGCCAAAACTTCTCTAATCAAATTCCCATTTGCACTCAATTGCTCCAAAGGAATTACATCACTTTTTTCGGCAATTACCGGAGTAATTTCCGGCTGAATTTCTACTTTAGCCGCTGTTTGTGTTATTTTTTCTTTTGATGGTAATTTTCCTTCCAAAACCACTTCTTGTTTTGCATCAACAACCGGAACGACAATCTCATTTCCTACACGTAATCCTCTTTTTTCCAAAGAAGGATTCATAGCATACAAAACTGCTACTTTGACACCATATTGTTTGGAAATTCCATAAAGTGTTTCTTTGGCTAAAACAATATGCTTTTCTGTTGGAATTGATGCAACTTCGGAAGTAAGCGGAGTATTTTTTTCATTTTTCACAGAAACAACAGGGATTAATAAAACTTGTTTGTATTGGATTCCCTTTTGAGCATCTGGATTTAATTCGTAGATAGAAGACGCTTTAATTTTATAATGTTCCGCTATTTTAGAAATTGTTTCTCCTTTAGCAACAGCATGTTTAACATATTTTTCCTGAGAAAAACCATTAAACTTACTGAAAGCAAACAA
The DNA here is from genome assembly GCF_000425425.1 of Flavobacterium daejeonense DSM 17708. Lineage (GTDB taxonomy): Bacteria > Bacteroidota > Bacteroidia > Flavobacteriales > Flavobacteriaceae > Flavobacterium > Flavobacterium daejeonense. Next base: position 86,916 of record NZ_AUDK01000005.1, on the reverse strand, counting down.
TAAAACAATCCAAAAGCGATACCTCATAAACTTCTTTTAATAAACGAAACTCTGTTCTTATGTAATTATGAAAATAAAGTTAGCCAAACGACTAACTAAAGAATGAAAATAAATTTTTCAGAAGCGAATTTAACGTTTTAATACCAATTAAACCAATTTTTAACAGCTATTTAAATTGTTTTTTACTGAAAAAACAAAAAAAGCGTTCTGCAAAACACAGAACGCTTTTCTAAAAATTTTAAAAATCAGTTTAGGCCTCGGCCGCAATTAAATTCAAGGCAGAACCCGCCACAAACCAACCAATCTGACTTTCATTATAAGTATGATTCGCTAAAACAATATCTTTAGAACCATCAGCATGTACAAATTCTAATGTCAATGGTTTACCCGGAGCAAATTCGGTTAAATCCAGGAAATTAATAGTATCATCTTCCTGAACTTTATCGTAATCGGCTTCGTTAGCAAAAGTCAAAGCCAACATTCCCTGTTTTTTAAGATTCGTTTCATGAATACGGGCAAAGGATTTTACCAAAACTGCTTTTACACCTAAAAAACGAGGTTCCATAGCCGCATGTTCACGGGAAGAACCTTCTCCGTAATTTTGATCTCCCACTACAATCGAAGGCACACCAGCTGCTTTATAAGCACGTGCCACAGCCGGAACAGCATCATATTCTCCGCTTAATTGATTTTTAACCGAATTGGTTTTCTGATTGAAAGCATTCACCGCACCAATCAACATATTATTAGAAATATTATCCAAATGACCACGGTAACGCAACCAAGGTCCCGCCATAGAAATATGATCGGTAGTACATTTACCAAAAGCTTTGATTAACAATTTAGCTCCGGAAATATTTTTTTTATCCCAAGACGCAAATGGTGCTAACAATTGCAATCTATCCGAAGCAGGATCTACCATAATTTGTACTGAGGAACCGTCTTCTGCCGGAGCCTGAAAACCTGCATCTTCAACATCAAAACCTCTATTAGGCAATTCATCACCTTCAGGAGCTACCAATTTCACTTCTTCTCCATTATCATTCAATAACGTATCCGTTATTGGATTAAAATCTAATCTTCCCGAAATTGCCAAAGCAGCCACCATTTCCGGCGAAGTCACAAAAGCATGTGTATTGGGGTTTCCATCTGCTCTTTTGGAAAAATTTCGATTAAACGAATGCACAATGGTATTTTTTTCGCCTTTATCAGCTCCGGCTCTGTCCCATTGCCCGATACAAGGCCCGCAGGCATTCGTAAACACCTTCGTTCCCATTTTTTCAAAATCGGCAATAATACCATCTCTTTCGATAGTATAACGAATTTGCTCCGAACCCGGATTGATTCCAAATTCTGCCTTAGGAGTTATTCCATGTGCAACAGCCTGTCTGACAATCGAAGCCGCACGGGACATATCCTCGTAAGAAGAATTAGTACAAGAACCTATCAAACCCCACTCTACTTTTATAGGCCAACCATTAGCTTCGGCTTCTGCTTTCATTTGAGAAACCGGAGTACCTCTGTCCGGAGTAAAAGGCCCGTTAATATGAGGTTCTAATTCCGAAAGATTAATTTCAATTAATTGATCAAAATATTCCTCTGGATTCGCATAAACTTCCGGATCAGCAGTTAAATAAGAAGCCACTTTGTCGGCAGCATCCACCACACCCTGACGACCGGTAGCCGATAAATATCTTCGCATCGAATCATCATAACCAAAGGTTGAAGTCGTTGCACCGATTTCAGCCCCCATATTACAAATAGTTCCTTTTCCGGTACAGGACATACCCGTAGCTCCTTCACCAAAATATTCCACAACAGCACCTGTACCTCCTTTTACTGTTAAAATATCAGCTACTTTTAAGATAACATCTTTCGGAGCTGTCCATCCGGATAATTTCCCGGTTAGTTTCACCCCAATTAATTTTGGGAATTTCAATTCCCATGACATCCCAGACATTACATCCACCGCATCTGCTCCTCCAACACCAATTGCTAACATTCCCAAACCACCGGCATTTACAGTGTGTGAATCGGTACCAATCATCATTCCACCCGGAAAAGCATAATTCTCCAGAACAATTTGATGAATAATTCCGGAACCAGGTTTCCAGAAACCAATTCCGTATTTATTGGAAACCGAAGAAAGAAAATCAAAAACCTCTTTAGATTGCTTATTTGCAGCAGCTAAATCAAATTCAGCACCATTTTTAGCTAAAATTAAGTGATCACAGTGCACTGTGGTAGGCACCGCAACTTTAGATTTTCCAGCGTGCATAAATTGCAACAAAGCCATTTGTGCAGTTGCGTCCTGACAAGCCACTCTATCCGGAGCAAAATCAACATAATCCACTCCTCTTTTATAAGCTTCTTTTGCCTGTCCTTCCCAAAGATGACTGTACAAAATTTTCTCTGTCAAAGTAAGCGGACGACCAACAATTTCACGTGCTGCATCAACACGACTAGCCATGTTGTCATACACTTTTTTAATCATTTCAATATCAAATGCCATAATACCTAAATATATAATTGTTTAACTGCTAAATAATTCCAACAACACAAGTTACAAAAAATAGTTTAGCAATAAAAAAAAGCCTGAGTCAAAGACTCAGGCTTTTGGAATTATTTAACAATAATTAAATATTATTTCACCAATAATTTATGTGATGGCGCAAACTTAGTTAAGTTGATTCCGTCAACAGCAGTTGTATATTCTTCTATAGTTGGAGTTCTACCTAAAATTGTAGAAAGAACTACAACCGGAGTTGAAGACAATAAAGATTCTCCTTTTTTCTCAGCTGAATCCTCAACCACACGTCCCTGGAATAAACGTGTAGAAGTTGCCATTACCGTATCTCCTTTAGACGCTTTTTCCTGGTTACCCATACAAAGGTTACAACCCGGACGCTCTAAGTATAACATATTTTCGTACTCTGTACGTGCAGCTCCTTTTGGTGCGTTATCATCAAATTCAAATCCTGAATATCTTTGCAACACTTCCCAGTCACCTTCTGCTTTTAATTCATCAACGATATTATACGTTGGAGGAGCAACCACTAACGGAGCATTAAATTTCACTTCTCCTTTTTGCGCTTCTACATTTTTAAGCATTTGCGCTAAAATTTTCATATCACCTTTGTGTACCATACAAGAACCGATAAATCCTAAGTCTACTTTTTTAGTACCCCCATAGAAAGAAAGCGGTCTGATAGTATCGTGCGTATAACGTTTAGAGACATCTGCATTATTTACATCCGGGTCAGCAATCATTGGCTCAGCAATAACATCTAGGTCAACCACTACTTCAGCGTAATATTTAGCGTTAGCGTCCGGAGTAAGTGCTGGTTTTTCACCTGAACGAATTTCAGCAATACGCTTATCTGCTTTTTCAATTAAACCTTTTAATACTTCTTTAGCATTATCCATACCTTTATCAATCATGATTTGGATTCTGCCTTTAGCAATTTCTAAAGATTCGATTAAAGTTTCATCTTCCGAAATACAGATAGATGCTTTTGCTTTCATTTCTGCAGTCCAGTCAGTAAATGTAAAGGCTTGGTCAGCCGTTAATGTACCAATGTGAACTTCGATAATTCTTCCTTGGAAAACATTTTCACCTCCAAATTGCTTCAACATTTGTTGTTGTGTAGCATGAACCACATCTCGGAAATCCATATATGATTTCATATCTCCTTTGAAAGTTACTTTTACAGACTCTGGAATTGGCATTGAAGCCTCACCTGTTGCTAAAGCTAGAGCTACAGTTCCTGAATCCGCTCCAAAAGCAACCCCTTTTGACATACGGGTATGAGAGTCACCACCAATAATGATAGCCCACTCATCGATAGTAATATCATTTAATACTTTATGGATAACATCGGTCATTGAGTGATACACTCCTTTAGGGTCACGAGCCGTAATCAATCCGAAATCGTTCATAAATTTCATCAATTTAGGAATGTTAGCCTGTGCTTTTTTATCCCAAACTGAAGCAGTGTGACATCCTGATTGGTAAGCACCGTCAACGATTGGAGAAATCGTAGTTGCAGCCATTGATTCTAACTCCTGAGCTGTCATCAATCCGGTTGTATCCTGAGAACCTACAATGTTCACTTCCACACGAACATCAGATCCTGCGTGTAATACTTTACCCGGAGTCGTTCCTACTGCATTTCTGTTGAAAATTTTCTCAACAGCAGTAAGACCTTGCCCTTCATGAGAAACCTCTTTTGAAGGAGCAAACACTACCGGAGCCTGAACTCCTAATGTTTGTGCAGCAAACGTTTGGATTTTTTTACCAAATACAATGGCATAAGACCCACCCGCTTTGATGAATTCCATTTTTTGAGGAGTAAAAGATCTTGAAATATCAATTAACTCTTGGTCTCCGTTATATAATTTTTTTGCTTTGGTGTTGATGGTTAAAACCGTACCAGTTGCAACAGAATACGCTTGTTCTAAAACAGGTTCTCCGTTTTCGTCACGCACTAAATTTCCTTCAGCATCGGTTTTCTTAACCCAGTTTTTCAAATCGATTCCGATACCACCCGTTACATCAACCGTAGTTAAGAAGATTGGCGAAATACCGTTTGTTCCGGCAACAATTGGAGCAATATTTACGAAAGGAACGTAAGGACTTGCTTGTTTACCAGTCCAAAGTGCTACGTTGTTTACCCCTGACATACGAGAAGAACCAACTCCCATAGTACCTTTTTCAGCAATTAACATTACCGATTTATCAGGATGTTGAGTCTGTAATGCTTTAATTTCAGCCTGAGCTTCAGGAGTAATCATACATTTTCCGTGCAACTCACGGTCAGAACGAGAGTGTGCCTGATTTCCCGGAGAAAGTAAGTCTGTAGAAATATCTCCTTCACCAGCAATAAAAGTAACTACTTTAATTTCTTCAGCTACTTCAGGAAGTTTGGTAAAGAATTCTGCTTTAGCATAACTTTCTAAAATGTCTTTTGCAATAGCATTTCCGTTTTCGAAAGCCGCTTTTAAACGAGCTGTATCTGCTTCGTATAAAAAAACTTGTGTTTTTAAAACTTCTGCAGCTTGTTTTGCGATAGCCCCATCATTTCCTAAAGCTAAATCTAACAATACTTCGATTGAAGGTCCACCTTTCATGTGAGACAACAATTCAAAAGCAAAAGCAGGAGTAATTTCAGCAACATCAGCTTCTCCTAAAATGATTTCTTTTAAAAATTTCGCCTTAACTCCGGCAGCTGGCGTAGTTCCGGGCAATGTATTGTAAATAAAGAATTTTAAAGAATCTTCTCTATTTGCATTGTTTTCATCTTTAATTTGCGCAATGATTTCGCTTAATAATTCAGCACCATCAATTGGCTTTGGGTGAAGACCCTGACTTTTTCTTTCTTCGATCTCCTGGATGTAATCGTTATAAATGTTCATAATTGAAATATTTCAATGTTTCCGCCAAATCACTTTGATTTCATTCAAAACAAAAGGCCTTAATATTAAGTATTTTTTTTGTGATGCAAATTTAGCTATTTAAGCCGAGATTAAAAAAAAATTTAATTCTCTGCAATTTCAGAAAGATTTTTTATTGAAAAATCCACCTTCAACGCGATTTAAATTAAGAAAAACGGGGTTTTTTACCATTTTTTATAAACAATCAATAAACAGTCAAATTATTTTCTAACAAACTTAAAATATGTTGTTATATAGAAGACATTATTTTTTGTCAAAAGTCGTAATTTCAGCAAGCCTTACACTAGTTTCGCAATAATCATTTCTTCTGTAATTCCCTCCGCATCAGCCTTATAATTTTTTATAATCCGATGTCTCAACACCGAAGTCGCGACAGCAATTACATCTTCAATATCCGGCGAAAATTTACCATGAAAAGCCGCATGCGCTTTGGCTGCCAAAATTAAATTTTGCGAAGCTCTCGGACCAGCTCCCCAATCCAAATAATTTTTAACAAAATCGGTCGACAAACTACTATCCGGACGGGTTTTACTCACCAAAGTCACCGCATATTCCACCACATTATCAGCTACCGGAATTCGGCGAATTAAATGCTGAAAACCAATAATTTCCTGAGCCGTAAACAAAGGGTTTATTTTTTGATTTTCATCAGAAGTAGTTCTTTTCACCACCTGAACTTCTTCTTCAAAAGAAGGATAAGCTAATTTTACCGCAAACATAAAACGATCCAACTGCGCTTCCGGCAACGGATAAGTACCTTCCTGCTCGATTGGATTTTGAGTAGCCAGAACAAAATAAGGCAAGTCTAATTTATGATTCACGCCGGCTATAGTTACCGAACGTTCCTGCATCGCTTCCAATAAAGCTGCCTGCGTTTTAGGCGGAGTTCGGTTTATTTCATCTGCCAAAATTATATTCGAAAAAACCGGTCCTTTTACAAATTTAAACTGCCGATTTTCATCCAGGATTTCACTTCCCAAAATATCCGAAGGCATCAAATCGGGTGTAAACTGTATTCTTTTAAAATGCAATCCCAAAGCTTCTGAAATCGTATTTACCATCAATGTTTTGGCCAATCCCGGAACCCCTATTAACAAAGCATGACCTCCTGAAAAAACACACAACAACAATTGATCGATAACTTCTTCCTGACCTACAATTTTTTTTGCAATTTCGTTTTTTAATTCAATTCGCTTTTGGACTAAATTATGTATTGCCGCAACATCAGACATTTTAAACTATTTTAAATTAAAAAAGAGCTAACTCTATAATTTCATAAAGCTAACTCTTTTTATTTATTTTGAACAAATTATTTTTTTAACCAATTATTGGTAAAATCACAATCTCTGTACTCTCCAACAATTTTAATATACGTTTCTTTAATTTTTTCATCAAACCATTTTCCGATAGCTTTGATTTGCTTTTCTTTTAATGCCAAATCTTTAATTTTCACATAATCCTGAGCATAATCGGCAGTATGTTCATTTATCCGGTTAGTTACCGTGATAATTTTATACTCTTTTTTTCCTGATTTTGTTTCATCCAAAATTGGCATTGAAATTTCATTATCTTTCAAATTAGAAACCTGAGAATACAAAGTTGGATCCATTTTTGTCAATTCAAAACGAGTATCCTGCGTTTCCGGATTAATCAAAATTCCTCCGTTCGCTCTGGTTTCTTTTTGATCCGACATGGTTCGGGCAGCATCCGCAAAAGAAATTTCTTTATCCATAATACGCTTTCTGATCAATGTAATTTTCTCTTTTGCCTCTTCCAGAGCTTCTTTTGTCACTGTAGGTGTCAACAAAATGTGACGTAACTCCAACTCCTGACCTTTGATTTTTTCTAAATATATAATATGAAAACCGTATTCTGTTTCAAAAGGGGCCGAAATTTCCCCTTCTTCCAAGCTAAAAGCTACATCTTTAAATTCTTTTACAAAAGGTGTTTTTCGGGTCATTTTATAAAATCCTCCACTGGATCTTGAACCCGGATCCTGAGAATACAAAACGGCTTTTGTAGCAAAACTGGAACCTTCCTGAATGTCTTTTTTAAATCCATTCAAGCGGTCAATTACTTTTTGTTTTTCAGCCTGAGTGATTTTTGGATCCACAACAATTTGCGCTACTTCCATTTCTGCACCAAAAACCGGCAATTCATCTTTTGGCAATTTCTTGAAAAAATTACGAACCTCTTCTGGTGTAATTTCTACTTCGTCCACAATCTTTTTTTGCATTTCTGAAGTCAACTTATTCTCTTTTAAAATATCAAAGAAATAACTTCTGAATTCTTCTTCCGAATCCTTTTTATAGTATTTCACCACTTTATCCATCGTCCCTAATTGCTGAATCATGTAATTCAAACGTTCGTCCATCATGGATTTAATCTCAGCATCCGTTACCTTTACACTATCCTGAATTGCCTGATGCGCATATAATTTATCTTCCAACAGTTTTCCTAACATCTGACATCTAGTAATGTCTTTGACAGAACCTCCCTGACTTGAAATTTCCAAATAAGCCTTATCAATATCCGAATCCAAAATAATATAATCTCCAACAGTAGCAATTACACCATCTACTTTTTGTCTTTTTCCCGTTGGATTTTGTTTTCTTTCAGTTACTACAGCGCTGTCTTTTATTATTTCCTGAGCATTCATTGCTGTATTTAACAACATCACAACAAAAAACAGAAGTACATTCTTCATTTTTATAGATTTCATTCTTAAGGATTTTAAAGGCATTTCTTTACAGAATTTTATTTTCTTTAATTGGGTTTCAAATATAATTCTCCTAAAATTAGCACTGAGGGAAGATAACAACTTAAAAAGAATATTACTTGTATTTATTTTGATAAAAACGAACAAAAATAACAATTCAATTACATTATACAAGTATCCATTAGACTATTAACAAAAAATTATAGGCAAAAATACAACTTTAATCCATTAACTATTCGGTTTAAAAAAACTAAAAAACAAAGCACAAAACACCCGAAGCAACAACAAAAGTCCATTCTTAATTTATTTTCAAATCGCATATATAAATAGTACTTTTGCAAATTATTTACATTTACTATGAGCTTTTTAAAAGAAATACAACGAAGAAGAACCTTTGGAATCATCTCACACCCTGATGCCGGAAAAACAACACTAACTGAAAAATTATTGCTTTTTGGTGGAGCAATTCAGGAAGCCGGGGCTGTAAAAAACAACAAAATTAAAAAAGGAGCCACTTCCGACTTTATGGAAATTGAACGTCAGAGAGGAATCTCGGTTTCGACCTCAGTCTTAGCCTTTAATTATAAAGATAAAAAAATCAACATCCTGGATACTCCGGGACACAAGGATTTTGCCGAAGACACTTTTAGAACTTTAACTGCAGTTGATAGTGTAATTGTGGTAATTGACGTTGCAAAAGGAGTTGAGGAACAAACTGAAAAATTAGTTGCGGTTTGTAGAATGCGTAATATTCCGATGATTGTTTTCATCAACAAATTAGACCGCGAAGGACATGATGCATTCGACCTAATGGACGAAGTGGAACAAAAATTAGGTCTGACAGTAACTCCGCTGAGTTTCCCAATTGGAATGGGTTATGATTTCCAGGGAATTTATAATCTTTGGGAGAAAAACATCAATCTATTTAGCGGTGACAGCCGTAAAAACATAGAAGAAACGATTGCTTTTTCGGATGTTCAAAATCCAGAATTAGAAAAAATTATTGGCCAAAAACCAGCAGACCGTTTAAGAGAAGAATTGGAATTAATTGATGAAGTTTATCCAAAATTCAGCCAACAGGATTACCTGGAAGGAAAACTACAACCGGTATTCTTTGGTTCGGCATTAAACAATTTTGGAGTTAGAGAATTGTTAGATTGCTTTATCAACATTGCTCCTGCTCCCAGAATTAAAGAATCCGACACGCGCCCTGTAAAACCGGAAGAAGAAAAATTATCCGGATTTGTTTTTAAAATCCATGCTAATATGGATCCAAAACACCGTGACCGTTTGGCTTTTATCAAAATTGTTTCCGGAACTTTTGAAAGAAACAAACCGTATTACCATGTTCGCCAAAAGAAAAACTTAAAATTCTCCAGTCCAAATGCCTTTTTTGCAGAGAAAAAGGAAATCGTTGATATTTCCTATCCGGGGGACATTGTGGGACTTCACGATACCGGAAATTTTAAAATTGGAGATACTTTAACCGAAGGTGAAACCATGAATTTCAAAGGAATTCCAAGTTTCTCTCCGGAACACTTTAGATACATTAATAATGCTGACCCAATGAAGTCCAAACAATTGGACAAAGGTGTAGACCAATTAATGGATGAAGGTGTGGCGCAGCTTTTTACTTTAGAAATGAACAACCGAAAAGTAATTGGTACTGTAGGAGCACTTCAATACGAAGTAATCCAATACCGTTTAGAGCACGAATACGGAGCAAAATGTACTTATGAGAACTTCCCGGTTCACAAAGCTTGTTGGGTAAAACCGGATGACCCAAAAAACGAAGAATTCAAAGAATTTAAGCGTATCAAACAAAAATTCCTTGCTAAAGACAAATACGATCAGTTGGTTTTCCTGGCTGATTCTGATTTTACTATCCAAATGACACAAAGCAAATATCCAAGTGTCAAATTGTATTTTACTTCTGAATTAGACTAAAAAGTCTAACTTTTATAAAGCAAAACGTCCCGTCCCGATAGCTATCGGGACGGGACGTTTTTTATTGGTACTATATTGTAATTTTATGATACTGCTGTTTCGTAATTCACTACTTTTTTCAAAAAAGCTTTAATTAACAAACGATTAGGAGCAATACCCGAGGTGATAATAGATTTCTTAGCATTTGTTCCTTCAGTATCTATGGTTGAATTAGGATCTTGTTTGGTACCCATAAACCATTGTGCAAACTCCAAATTCGAAGCAGCTCTTGAACTTTCTGCTTTTTCGCTTGTAACTGTTCCGTTTCCACTAATTTCTATTACCGAACCAGTTTGAGACTGACTATGCCCTGAAAATGAACACATTATAACCACCATAAAAACAACAGGTAAAATCCAGTTAGTATGGTTGTTATATGCTTTTGAATTGTTCATGACTTTTGTTTCTTTATTATTATGAAACAAATCTATAGCAATAGAAAAGCAGTAAAAAAAAATTTCGACAAACTACTTTAAAACTCGTTTAGAAACTAAAAAGAAACACTAAACCATAAAAAAACTCCCAAAAGGAGCCTTAATTCTATTTTTATGCCTGACCGGCAGGACCAAAATTAAGTGGTATCGGAGCTGGTTCAGTATCTTTTATCTCACCATGAGCATGCTCAAAACGATGAATATTATCGCCCAATGCTTTTAACAATCGTTTCGCATGTTGCGGCGTTAAAACAATTCTGGATTTCACCTTAGCCTTTGGTACACCCGGCATAATGCTTACAAAATCCAAAACAAACTCTGAAGCTGAATGATTTATAATGGCCAAATTAGAATAAATCCCTTCGGCTGTTTTTTCGTCTAATTCAATATTAATTTGTTCTTGTTGTTCTTTCATATCAGATCTTTTTATAAAGTTAAAAATAAAAAAAATAGAAAGACTACACGAAGTAATCTTTCTATTTTTTGATTCAAAGTATATTATTTATTAATAAATATATTCTTCTTTGTTCGCCATCATATCGTTGTAATCTTCTTTAGAACCTACAATAGCATTATCGTATTCTCTCATACCTGTACCAGCAGGGATTCTGTGTCCTACGATAACATTTTCTTTCAATCCTTCTAAAAGATCTACTTTACCAGCAACAGCAGCCTCATTTAATACTTTTGTTGTTTCCTGGAACGATGCAGCAGAGATAAATGATTTCGTTTGAAGCGAAGCTCTTGTAATACCTTGTAATACCGGAGTTGCAGTAGCAGTAACCACATCACGGGCAATTACTAAGTTTTTATCAGAACGTTTCAATAAAGAGTTCTCGTCTCTCAACTGACGTGGAGTAACGATTTGACCTTCTTTTAAGTTAGAAGAATCTCCGGCGTCCTCAACCACTTTCATTCCGTACAATTTATCGTTTTCAAGGATAAAATCTTTTGTATGGATCAATTGATCTTCTAAGAATAATGTATCTCCCGGATCCTGAACCTGAACCTTACGCATCATTTGACGTATAACCACCTCAAAATGTTTATCGTTGATTTTTACCCCTTGTAAACGGTAAACCTCTTGAATTTCATTTACCAAGTACTGTTGAACAGCAGATGGACCTTGAATTCTCAAGATATCGTCCGGAGTAATCGCTCCGTCGGATAATGGAGAACCTGCTCTTACGAAGTCATTTTCCTGAACAAGGATCTGACTTGATAATTTCACCAAGTATTTCTTGATCTCACCAAACTTAGATTCGATGATAATCTCACGGTTACCACGTTTGATTTTACCAAAAGAAACAACTCCGTCAATTTCAGAAACCACAGCTGGATTAGAAGGATTACGAGCCTCAAGAAGCTCCGTAATTCTTGGTAAACCTCCCGTGATATCCCCAGATTTAGAAGAACGACGAGGAATTTTAACTAAAACTTTACCAGCTTTAATTTTCTCACCATTTTCTACCATAAGGTGAGCACCTACGGGTAAGTTGTAAGAACGGATTAATTCTCCATCATTACCATAAACTAATAAAGTAGGAATTAATTTTTTATTTCTGGCTTCAGAGATTACTTTTTCCTGGAATCCTGTTTGCTCATCGATTTCAACCATGAACGTTTGTCCTTGCTCTAAATCTTCGTAAGCAATTTTTCCTGTAAATTCAGAAACAATTACCCCGTTATATGGATCCCATTTACAGATAACCTCTCCTTTTCCAATAGAATCTCCGTCTTTCACGTAAATACTAGATCCGTAAGGAATGTTATGCGTATTTAATACAATACCAGTTTTCTCATCAACCAATTTCAATTCAGTAGAACGCGAAATAACGATATCCACTTCATTTCCTTCGTTATCTTCTCCTTTAACTGTTTTCAAGTCTTCTACTTCAAGTCTTCCAGGGAATTTAGCAATAATGCTAGACTCTTCAGAAATACCTCCGGCAACCCCTCCAACGTGGAACGTACGAAGTGTTAACTGTGTACCAGGCTCTCCAATTGACTGTGCAGCAATTACACCTACAGCCTCACCTCTTTGAGTCATCTTTCCGGTAGCCAAGTTACGTCCGTAACACTTAGCACAAATTCCTTTTAATGCCTCACATGTTAATGGAGAACGTACTTCAACGCTCTCTAATGGAGAAGCTTCGATAGCTTTAACCACTGATTCAGTGATTTGCTCACCCGAAGCAACAATTACTTCATTAGTTAATGGATTAATTACATCTTGTAATGCAACACGTCCTAAGATTCTTTCTCCTAATGATTCAACGATTTCTTCATTCTTTTTCAATGCAGCAACTTCAACACCTCTAAGAGTACCACAATCCTCAATGTTAACAATAACATCCTGAGAAACGTCATGTAAACGACGTGTTAAGTAACCAGCATCAGCCGTTTTAAGAGCCGTATCCGCAAGACCTTTACGAGCACCGTGAGTAGAGATAAAGTACTCAAGGATTGAAAGACCTTCCTTAAAGTTAGAAAGAATCGGGTTTTCAATAATTTCACCACCACCAGCAGTCGATTTTTTAGGCTTAGCCATCAAACCACGCATACCGGTTAACTGACGAATCTGTTCTTTAGATCCACGAGCTCCGGAATCAAGCATCATATACACAGAGTTGAATCCTTGTTGGTCTTCTCTAATGTTTTTCATCGCTAACTCTGTCAATTGAGCATTGGCAGAAGTCCATACGTCAATTACCTGATTATAACGTTCGTTATTAGTAATAAGACCCATGTTATAGTTCATAGAAATTCCTTCTACTTGCTCTCTCGCATCAGCAATCAATTGTGTTTTTTGCTCTGGAATTCTAATATCACCTAATGAGAAAGATAATCCTCCGCGGAAAGCGAATTTATATCCCATATCTTTCATGTTATCCAAGAAAGCAGCCGTTTCAGGCACACTTGTTGAATTTAATACGTGACCGATAATATCTCTTAAGTTTTTCTTAGTTAATACCTCATTGATATATCCTGCCGCTGGTGGTACTACTTCGTTAAATAATACACGTCCTGCAGTTGTTTGGATAATTTTGTATACTAATTCTCCTTCTTCATTCAAATCTTTTGCTCTGATTTTCACACGAGCATTCAATTCTAATCTTCCTTCGTTTAATGCGATGTTTACTTCCTCAGCAGAGTAGAAAGTCAATCCTTCACCTAAAATTTTTTTCTCTGGAGTAGACAAACGCTCTTTAGTCATATAATACAGACCCAAAACCATGTCCTGAGATGGTACTGTAATAGGCGCTCCATTTGCAGGGTTCAGGATGTTATGAGAAGCAAGCATTAATAATTGCGCTTCAAGGATTGCTTCTGGCCCTAATGGCAAGTGAACCGCCATCTGGTCACCATCGAAATCCGCGTTGAAAGCCGTACACGTTAATGGGTGTAATTGGATCGCTTTTCCTTCAATTAATTTTGGTTGGAAAGCCTGGATACCCAAACGGTGCAAAGTAGGAGCACGGTTCAGTAATACTGGGTGTCCTTTGATTACGTTTTCAAGAATATCCCAAACTACCGGCTCTTTTTTATCAATGATTTTCTTAGCCGACTTCACTGTTTTTACAATTCCTCTTTCAATCAATTTACGGATTACAAAAGGTTTATACAATTCAGCAGCCATATCTTTTGGAAGACCACACTCATACATTTTTAACTCAGGCCCAACAACAATTACCGAACGAGCAGAATAATCCACACGTTTTCCTAATAAGTTTTGACGGAAACGTCCTTGTTTACCTTTTAACGAGTCCGATAATGATTTTAAAGGTCTGTTTGATTCTGTTTTAACAGCAGAAGCTTTACGAGTGTTATCGAATAATGAATCTACCGATTCCTGTAACATACGTTTTTCGTTTCTTAAGATTACTTCAGGAGCTTTAATCTCCATTAATCTTTTCAAACGGTTGTTACGGATAATTACACGACGGTATAAATCATTCAAATCTGAAGTTGCAAAACGACCTCCATCAAGTGGCACTAACGGACGTAATTCTGGTGGAATAACAGGAACCACTTTCATAATCATCCATTCCGGACGGTTTTCGCGGTTTTCGTTAGACTCACGGAAAGATTCCACAACTTGTAATCTTTTTAAAGCTTCCGTTTTACGTTGTTTAGATGTTTCGTTGTTAGCACTGTGTCTTAACTCATAGGATAATGCATCTAAGTCAATTCGGGCTAACAAATCCATAATACACTCTGCTCCCATTTTGGCAACAAATTTATTAGGATCAAAATCATCTAAATATTGGTTATCCTGAGGAAGTGTATCTAAGATATTCAAATACTCTTCTTCAGTTAAGAAATCTAATCTTTGTAATGATTCACCATCAGCATTTTTAGCAATACCTGGTTGAATTACTACATATCTTTCATAATAGATAATCATGTCTAATTTCTTAGACGGAAGACCTAGAATGTATCCAATTTTATTTGGAAGAGAACGGAAATACCAAATGTGAGCAATTGGCACCACCAAGTTGATGTGACCCACTCTGTCTCTACGCACTTTTTTCTCCGTAACTTCAACCCCGCATCGGTCACAAATGATTCCTTTATAACGGATTCTTTTGTATTTACCACAAGCACACTCAAAATCTTTTACCGGACCGAAAATACGCTCACAGAAAAGACCGTCACGTTCTGGTTTGTGCGTTCTATAATTGATAGTTTCAGGCTTCAACACCTCACCTCTTGATTCTTTCAAGATAGACTCAGGAGAAGCTAATCCTATCGAAATTTTGTCAAACCTTTTTACTTGGTTTTTCTCTTTATTGTTTCTATTATTCATCATAGTTTTTACTATTGATTTATTTGCAATTAAAAATTGATTTTGGTTCTTGAGTTTCAAAAACCACTACCTCGAATTACTTCTCTAAACTTTAACCTCTCAATCAAAGTGCTAGTTATACAACCTAAAGATTATATAAAAAATCGGAACGGTTTACGGGTATAAATCTTGAAAACTAATTTAAAAGTGTTCAGTGTTTGGTCACAACATGCAACCAAACACTGTTCACTGAATACTATTCTTCTAATCTAATGTCTAATCCAAGACCTTTCAATTCATGCATCAATACATTGAATGATTCAGGTAATCCTGGCTCTGGCATTGTTTCACCTTTTACAATAGCTTCGTAAGTTTTAGCTCTACCAATTACGTCATCAGACTTCACTGTTAAGATTTCTCTAAGTGTACTAGAAGCACCATAAGCCTCCAATGCCCAAACCTCCATCTCTCCAAAACGCTGACCTCCAAATTGAGCTTTACCTCCAAGTGGTTGTTGTGTAATCAACGAGTATGGACCGATAGAACGTGCGTGCATCTTATCGTCAACCATGTGTCCTAATTTCAACATATAGATAACCCCTACTGTTGCTGGCTGGTGGAAACGCTCTCCAGTACCTCCGTCATATAAATAAGTATGACCGAATCTTGGAATTCCAGCTTCATCAGTTAAAGCATTAATCTGATCTAAAGTAGCTCCGTCAAAAATTGGAGTAGCATATTTTCTACCTAATTTTTGCCCAGCCCATCCAAGAACCGTTTCGTAAATCTGACCAATGTTCATACGTGAAGGTACCCCAAGTGGGTTCAATACAATATCAACTGGTGTTCCGTCTTCCAAGAAAGGCATATCTTCATGACGAACGATACGAGCAACAATACCTTTGTTACCGTGACGTCCCGCCATCTTATCCCCTACTTTCAACTTACGTTTCTTAGCAATGTAAACTTTAGCTAATTTCAAAATTCCTGATGGTAATTCATCTCCAACAGTAATAGTGAATTTCTCTCTTCTTAAAGCTCCTTGTAAATCGTTCAACTTAATTTTATAGTTATGAATCAAATCATTAACTAATTTATTAGTTGCATCATCAGCTACCCATTGACCTTTGCTTAAGTGAGCAAAATCTTCAACAGCGTAAAGCATTTTTTGAGTATATTTTTTACCTTTTGGTAAAACTTCTTCACCCAAATCGTTCATTACACCTTGTGATGTTTTTCCGTTTACGATTAAGAAAAGTTTCTCAATTAATCTATCTTTTAACTCTGTAAATTTAACTTCGAACTCCATTTCTAACGCTCCTAAAGCATCTTTATCCTGAGTACGTTTACGTTTATCTTTTACAGCTCTTGCAAATAATTTTTTGTCTAAAACTACACCATGTAAAGACGGAGAAGCTTTCAATGAAGCATCTTTTACATCACCCGCTTTATCACCGAAGATTGCTCTTAACAATTTCTCTTCCGGAGTTGGATCTGATTCTCCTTTTGGTGTAATTTTTCCGATAAGAATATCACCAGGTTTTACCTCGGCACCAATTCTAATCATACCATTTTCATCTAAGTCTTTAGTAGCCTCTTCAGAAACGTTTGGAATATCATTCGTTAATTCTTCGTTACCTAATTTTGTATCACGAACTTCTAATGAATAATCATCAACGTGGATAGAAGTAAAGATATCATCACGAACTACTTTTTCAGAAATCACAATCGCATCCTCGAAGTTATACCCTTTCCATGGCATGAACGCAACTTTTAAGTTTCTACCTAAAGCTAATTCACCATTTTCAGTAGCATAACCTTCTGATAATACTTGACCAGGAATTACTCTGTCACCTTTTCTTACGATAGGTTTCAGGTTGATACTTGTTCCCTGATTTGTTTTTCTGAATTTAATTAAGTTATATGTTTTCTCATCAGCATCAAAACTTACCATTCTTTCTTCTTCAGAACGATCGTATTTGATAGTAATGATATTCGCATCTACATATTCTACAGTACCGTGTCCTTCAGCGTTGATTAACACTCTGGAATCAGAGGCAACCTGACGCTCTAAACCAGTACCTACAATTGGAGCTTCAGGACGAATCAATGGAACGGCCTGACGCATCATGTTCGATCCCATCAACGCACGGTTCGCATCATCATGCTCCAAGAAAGGAATTAAAGATGCAGAAATCGATGCAATTTGGTTAGGAGCAACGTCTGTATAATGTACTTTAGAAGGATCAACAACCGGGAAATCACCTTCTTCACGTGCAATTACATTTTCAGCAGTAATTTTTCCTGAATCTTCCATCTCGATGTTTGCCTGAGCAATTAACATCCCTTCTTCTTCTTCAGCACTTAAATATTTAGGTTCAGAAACTAAATCAACTACACCGTCTGTAACTTTACGGTAAGGAGTTTCGATGAATCCCATTCCGTTTACCTTAGCATAAACCCCAAGAGAAGAAATCAAACCAATGTTTGGTCCCTCTGGTGTTTCAATAGGACATAAACGTCCGTAGTGCGTATAGTGAACGTCACGAACCTCAAATCCGGCTCTTTCTCTCGAAAGTCCACCTGGTCCAAGTGCAGATAATCTACGTTTGTGCGTAATCTCAGCCAGAGGATTCGTTTGATCCATAAATTGAGATAACTGATTAGTACCAAAGAAAGAGTTGATAACTGATGATAATGTTTTCGCATTAATCAAATCAATAGGTGTAAACACCTCGTTATCTCTAACGTTCATTCTCTCACGAATAGTTCTGGCCATACGTGCTAAACCAACACCGAATTGTTGAGACAATTGTTCACCAACTGTTCTCACACGACGGTTTGATAAGTGGTCAATATCATCAATATCCGCTTTCGCGTTAATCAACTCAATTAAATACTTAACGATAGTAATGATATCTTCTTTGGTCAAAACTTGTTTGTCCATAGGGATATCAAGACTTAATTTTTTGTTCATTCTGTAACGACCTACTTCACCTAAGTTGTAACGTTGGTCAGAGAAGAACAATTTATCTATAATACCACGAGCAGTCTCCTCATCAGGCGGTTCAGCGTTACGCAACTGACGGTAGATGTGCTCTACAGCTTCTTTTTCAGAGTTTGTTGGATCTTTTTGTAACGTATTGTGGATAATTGCATAATCTGCCTGATTAGCATCCTCTTTGTGTAACAAAATAGATTTAACGTTAGAATCGATGATTTCTTCCACATTATCTTTGTCGATAATTGTGTCACGATCAAGGATAATCTCGTTACGCTCGATAGAAACTACCTCTCCTGTATCCTCATCCACAAAATCCTCATGCCATGTATTCAAAACACGGGCAGCCAATTTTCTACCAATATATTTTTTAAGTCCTGTTTTAGAAACTTTAATTTCCTCTGCTAAGTCAAAGATTTCAAGGATATCTTTATCTCTTTCGAAACCAATAGCACGGAATAAAGTTGTTACAGGTAATTTTTTCTTTCTATCGATATAAGCATACATTACGCTGTTAATATCAGTAGAAAATTCAATCCAGGAACCTTTAAAAGGAATTACTCTGGCAGAATATAATTTTGTTCCATTAGCGTGGAATGATTGTCCGAAGAAAACCCCTGGAGATCTGTGCAATTGAGAAACAACTACACGTTCTGCACCATTAATAACAAAAGTACCACTTGGAGTCATATACGGTATTGTACCAAGATAAACGTCCTGAACAATAGTTTCAAAATCTTCGTGCTCCGGGTCTGTACAATAAAGTTTTAACCTTGCTTTTAAAGGCACACTGTGTGTTAACCCTCTTTCGATACATTCCTGAATGGTATAACGTGGTGGATCTACAAAATAATCCAGGAATTCCAATACAAAGTTATTTCGCGTATCTGTTATTGGAAAGTTTTCCATGAAGGTGTTGTATAAACCTTCGTTGCCTCTTTCGTCTGATTTAGTTTCTAATTGAAAAAAATCTTGAAAGGATTTCACCTGTACATCCAGAAAATCCGGATACTGAGGTATATTTTTCGTAGAGGCAAAATTCAATCTTTCAGTCTGATTTGTTATCATCAATGGACAAAATTTTGATTAAAAAAAGTAATTTATTTTTGTGTAAAACACACTGTTTAATGGATACTTTCTTTTTTATAATCAACACATCTTTAAAAATAATCCAAGTATCAGGCTATTTTTTTTCTTCGTGTTGATCAAAAACATTTTCGTATTTATAAACGAATATTTATAATAAAATTGGAACTATTTCATTATACGAAAAATGGTTTAGGCTTTGAGTCGTTAAACTCAAGACCTAAACCTTGTTCTTAAAACTGTTTAAACTTATTTAAGCTCAACTACAGCTCCAGCTTCTTCTAAAGATTTTTTAAGACCTTCAGCCTCTTCTTTAGAAACTCCTTCTTTAACGTTAGATGGAGCACCGTCAACTACGTCTTTAGCTTCTTTAAGACCTAAACCAGTTAATTCTTTAACTAATTTAACTACTGCTAATTTAGAAGCACCAGCCTCTTTCAATACAACTGTAAATTCAGTTTGCTCTTCAGCAGCAGCACCAGCATCACCACCAGCTACAACTACAGCAGCAGCTGCAGGCTCGATACCATACTCATCTTTTAATATTGTTGCTAATTCGTTAACTTCTTTAACTGTTAAGTTAACTAATTGTTCTGCGAATTGTTTCAAATCTGCCATTTTTTCTATCTTTTAAAATGATTTGTAAAAATTATAATTTATTTATTGTGCGCAATTTCAAATAAACAGAGTGCGTACTCCGTTTTATTATGCTTCTGTTTCTTCTCCAGCGAACTGGTTTTGAAGAGCAGAAATAATTCTTTGAGCAGGAGATTGAAGCAATCCGATGATTTCTCCAATAAGTTCTTCTTTCGATTTGATAGTAGCTAAAGCATCTAATTGCTCATCACCAATATAAATCTCAGAATTAATAAAAGCTCCTTTCAAAATAGGTTTTGCTGCTTTTTTTCTGAATTCTTTAATAACTTTTCCAGGAGCATTAGCAACGTCTGCAATAAGAATAGCGCTGTTACCAGTCAATACTGATGGCAAATCACCATAATCATTATCAGAAGCTTCCATAGCTTTAGCAAGCAAAGTATTCTTTACTACTTCTAATTTAATTCCAGCTTTAAAACAAGCTCTTCTTAAGTTCGAAGTTGTTTCTGCATCAAGTCCAGAAATATCAGATACATAAATAATATTTGTACCAGCTAACTGTGCAGTTAAATTTTCAATCGCGATTGATTTTTCTTCTCTAGTCATACTAAAAATTTTTAACTACCAATTATACTGCTTTTGGGTCTAATGCAATAGCAGGACTCATTGTGCTTGTAAGGTGAATACCTTTAATATAGGTACCTTTAGCAGCAGTTGGCTTAAGTTTGATTAATGTTTGAATAATTTCGTGTGCGTTATCAACGATTTGCTCAGCCCCGAAAGAAACTTTACCAATTCCTGCATGCACAATACCAGTTTTATCAACTTTAAAGTCAATTTTACCAGCTTTTACTTCAGCTACAGCTTTAGCAACATCCATAGTTACTGTACCTGTTTTAGGGTTAGGCATTAAACCTCTAGGTCCTAAAATACGTCCTAATGGTCCTAATTTACCCATAACAGCAGGAACTGTGATAATTACATCAACATCTGTCCAACCGTCTTTAATTTTTTGTAAATATTCGTCTAGACCTACATAGTCAGCTCCAGCTTCTTTTGCTTCAGCTTCTTTATCCGGAGTAACTAATGCTAATACTTTTACATCTTTCCCTGTTCCATGAGGCAATGTTACCACACCTCTAACCATTTGATTCGCTTTTCTAGGATCAACTCCCAAACGTACTGCGATATCAACAGACTCATCAAATTTTGCAGAAGCAACCACTTTAATTAATGCAGCAGCATCTTTCAAAGAGTATAATTTGTTCTTTTCAATTTTTGAAGCAGCCTCTTTTTGCTTTTTTGTCAATTTTGCCATGTCTTTCTCTTAATTAAAAAGGAGCATCTCCTGATACAGTTATACCCATAGATCTAGCTGTTCCAGCAACCATACTCATCGCTTTTTCAACTGTAAAAGCATTCAAGTCTGGCATTTTGTCTTCAGCAATAGCTCTAATTTGTTCCCAAGTAACGCTGGCTACTTTTTTACGATTAGGCTCACCTGAACCAGATTTTAGCTTTGCAGCTTCCATTAACTGAACTGCTGCAGGAGGAGTCTTAACAACAAAATCGAATGATTTGTCTTTATACACAGTAATTTGTACTGGGCATATTTTGCCAGGCTTATCTTGTGTTCTAGCATTGAATTGCTTACAGAACTCCATGATATTAACCCCAGCAGCTCCTAAAGCAGGTCCAACCGGTGGCGATGGATTCGCAGCACCTCCCTTAACTTGTAGTTTAACTACCTTACTAATTTCTTTAGCCATTTTTTAAAAAATTTAACACAACAATTTACGGAAGCAATTGAAGTGATTATTATAGTGTAACGAAAATTATACTTTTTCAACTTGCATAAAACTCAACTCTAATGGTGTTTTTCTTCCGAAAATCTTAACCATAACTTCAAGTTTACGCTTTTCTTCATTAATTTTTTCAACCGAACCATTGAAACCGTTAAAAGGTCCATCAATAACCTTAACTGTTTCGCCCAAGCTGAACGGAATTGATTTTGTATCTGTATTTACAGCCAACTCATCAACCTTACCAAGCATTCTGTTAACTTCAGAAAGTCTAAGCGGAACTGGCTCCCCTCCTTTAGTTTCACCTAAAAAACCAATAACACTGGTTACTGATTTAATAATATGAGGAATCTCACCAACCAGATTTGCTTCTATCATAACATAGCCCGGAAAATACACTTTTTCCTTAACTAATTTCTTTCCATCTTTTACTGATACTACTTTTTCGGTAGGAACAAGCACCTGAGACACATAATCAGACATCCCTAATCTAGCAATCTCTGTTTCAATATACGCCTTCACTTTATTCTCCTGCCCACTTACTGCCCGAACAACGTACCATTTTTTAACATTATTATCTGCCATAATAAACAACTATGCTTTTAACCAGTTAAAAAATCCTTCTAATGCTTTTGCAAAAAACTCATCTACTCCCCAAGTTGCTAAAGCAAATAGAACCGAAAAAACAGCCACAATAATTGTTAGACTTTGCACCTCAGCCCATTCTGGCCAAGTTACATTTGACTTCAATTCCTCAAATGCTTCTGATATGTAATTAACAATTTTTGCCATTATGATATATTTTTTTTGCACGGGCGGAGGGATTCGAACCCCCATCAACGGTTTTGGAGACCGCTATTCTACCCTTGAACTACGCCCGTATAAAAATCAGTAGCAACCGAAGCTGCTACTGATTCAATTTATTTATAGAAAATTATTCTACGATTTCAGTTACCTGACCCGCACCTACAGTTCTACCTCCTTCACGGATAGCAAAACGTAAACCTACGTTCATAGCGATTGGGCTTAACAACTCAACATTGATAGTTAAGTTATCCCCAGGCATAACCATCTCTACTCCTTCTGGTAAAGTAATAACCCCAGTTACATCAGTTGTACGTACGTAGAACTGTGGACGGTAGTTATTGTGGAATGGAGTGTGACGTCCACCTTCTTCTTTTTTCAAGATATAAACCTCAGCTTTGAATTTTTTGTGTGGTTTAACAGATCCTGGCTTGATGATAACCATACCACGTTTGATATCAGCTTTATCAATACCTCTTAACAATAAACCTACGTTATCTCCAGCCTCACCTCTATCAAGGATTTTACGGAACATCTCAACTCCAGTGATTGTAGAAGTTAATTTTTCAGCTCCCATACCGATGATTTCAACAGGATCTCCAGTGTTAGCAACTCCAGTTTCGATACGACCTGTAGCAACAGTTCCACGACCTGTAATTGTAAATACGTCCTCAACTGGCATCAAGAATGGTTTGTTAACATCACGCTCTGGCTCTTCGATCCAAGCATCAACAGCTTCCATTAATTCAATGATTTTAGGCACCCAGTTTGGATCATTATTCAATCCTCCTAAAGCAGAACCTTGGATTACTGGACAGTTGTCTCCATCATACTCATAGAAAGACAATAAATCTCTGATTTCCATCTCTACAAGCTCTAACAACTCAGCATCATCAACCATATCCACTTTGTTCATGAAAACAACGATACGTGGAATACCTACCTGACGTCCTAAAAGGATGTGCTCACGAGTTTGTGGCATTGGACCATCAGTAGCAGCAACTACTAAGATAGCACCGTCCATTTGAGCAGCACCAGTAACCATGTTCTTAACGTAATCCGCGTGACCTGGACAGTCAACGTGAGCGTAGTGACGGTTAGCTGTTTCATACTCTACGTGAGATGTATTAATAGTAATACCTCTTTCTTTCTCTTCTGGAGCGTTATCGATTTGATCAAAAGACTTTGCTTGACAGAATCCTGCATCAGATAATACTTTAGTGATTGCAGCAGTCAAAGTAGTCTTTCCGTGATCTACGTGTCCGATAGTACCAATATTTAAGTGTGGTTTCGAACGATTAAAACTTTCTTTTGCCATTTTACTTAATTTTTAATCTTAGTTATATATTAATTTCAATTTCCTACTTAATTGAGCCAATGACGGGATTTGAACCCGTGACCTCTTCCTTACCAAGGAAGCACTCTACCCCTGAGCTACACCGGCAGAGAGTTCTGATTTTAGACTTTTGAATTCAAATTTCAGATTTCAAAAAACCCAAAATCTAAAATCCAAAATCTTAACTTCTTTTTTTGTGGGAAGAGCAGGATTCGAACCTGCGAAGGTTACCCAACGGATTTACAGTCCGTCCTCGTTGGCCGCTTGAGTATCTTCCCTAACCAATAATTTCAATATTTCAAAAGAGCCGACAGAAGGACTTCCCGATTTCACTTCGTTATTTCGGAATAAACTTCTCATCCCTTTTCAGAACTAAAGAAGCCGATCACTTTATCAACACATTCATTTTTCAAAGAGCCGATAGAGGGACTCGAACCCACGACCTGCTGATTACAAATCAGCTGCTCTAGCCAGCTGAGCTACATCGGCATTATCAATAAAAAAAGTCCGCTATTTCTAACGGACTGCAAATGTATAGATTTTATCTCTCAATCAAAACATTTTTTGAAAAAAATTTAAATTATATATGCGCTCTTATCTTTTCTTTCCTTTTTACCAGCAAACGCTCTAATGATTCCGCAGACAACTCCACCGCCTCTTCAAAGGTTTTACACTGTTTTTTCACCAGAAAATCATCTCCCGGAACATTAACTTTAACCTCTACAATTTTATTTTCCTTCTCACTAGTCTTCTCAACCTTCAAATAAACATCCGAAGAAACCACTCTATCATAGTATTTTTCCAACTTATCCATTCTTCCCTGAACGAAATTCATTAGTTTTCCATCAACTGCAAAGTTAACAGCATGAACATTTACCTTCATAATCAATATATTTTTATGGTTAAACTTTAGAGTTATCATTCCCTCTTGGATGCGCACCAACATACACTTTTTTCAACTCCATTAAACTATTATGAGTATAAACCTGCGTTGAAGCCAAACTAGAATGCCCTAACAACTCTTTAACTGAATTCAAATCGGCTCCGTTATTTAATAAATGAGTTGCAAATGTATGCCGAAGCATATGCGGACTTCTTTTTACCTTTTCGGAGACTTTACTAAAGTAAGAATTTATTAATCGATACACAAAAGATTCACTTAATTTTAACCCCTTCTTCGTCAAAAAAAAATATTCTTCATCTTCAACCTTCTCCAATCCCTCACGCTCTTTAAGATACAAACGCATTTGTTTTAAAACAATCGCCAACACCGGAATCACACGCTCTTTATTTCTTTTTCCCAAAACCTTAACAACTGAGCCAGAAAAATCAACCGCATTTAACTTCAAATGAATCAATTCCGACCGCCTAATCCCCGTGGAATACAACAACTCAATCAAAAGCCTATCTCTCACCGCCTCAAACCCAACTTCCTGCTGAATATTCTCCAAAACCCGCTCCAATTCTTTTTCAGAAAAAGGAATCTGAACTTTCTTTGAAATTTTTAACGCCCGGTGCTTCAACAAAGGACTCACCTCAATTTGCTTGATTTTTAAAAGAAATTTATAAAACGCTTTCAACGAAGCCACTTTTCTATTCACAGAAACAGTTAACAAACCAGACTCCACCAAAGACACCAACCAGGAACGAATTTGAACATATTGCACCTCAACCAAATCCTCCTGTTGAAAATTTAAAAAATTAAATTGCTGAAATTCAATTACATCACCCACATACGCACGCACCGTATGAGAAGAATATTTTTTCTCTTTTTGCAAATAATCTGTAAACGCCTCTAAATTTGTAGCCATAAAAAAACCGTTAGCATCAAATTTATAAAAATCTGACCACTAACGGTTATTATTTGTTTCAAAAAGTAACTACTAGCTCTCTAAGCTATCTTTCAAACTTTGGATGTAAGCCGCTTTTTGGAATTTCATTCTGTTTTTAACAGACGGTTTAATAAAAGCTGTACGTGCTCTTAATTGACGAACTGTTCCAGTTTTATCAAATTTTCTTTTATATCGCTTTAATGCTCTATCGATATTCTCTCCGTCTTTAATTGGTATAATTAACATAATTTTGACACCTCCTCTCGTTAAGGCTGCAAAAGTATAAAATTAATTATTAATAACAAGTTATTAATTGTAAATTATTTTTCTGAGTAGAAAAAAGAGAAAAGAACAAAGAAAACAGACTTTCTTCCAACTCCCAACTTCTAACTCCCCACTCTTATCCTTTCAAAATATTTCTTGAAATCACCACTTTTTGAATCTCAGTAGTTCCTTCACCAATGGTACACAATTTCGCATCACGATAAAATTTTTCAACCGGAAAATCTTTGGTAAAACCATAACCCCCATGAATCTGCACTGCTTCATTCGCTACTTTTACACACATTTCAGAAGCATACATCTTAGCCATTGCTCCCGCCGTAGTTACCGGACGATGTTGTTCTTTCAAGAAAGCCGCTTTGTGCAACAACAATTCCGAAGCCTCAATTTCAGTAGCCATATCTACTAATTTAAACGACACCCCTTGAAATTCTGAAATTGGCTTACCAAATTGTTGTCTTTCTTTCGAATATTTCAAAGCTGCTTCATAAGCTCCTTTTGCAATTCCAAGTGACAAAGCACCAATTGAAATACGTCCGCCATCCAAAATTTTCATCGCCTGAACAAAACCTTCTCCTACCTCACCCAATCGATTGGCATCCGGAATGCGGCAATTATCAAAAACCAATTCGGCTGTTTCACTGGCTCGCATTCCTAATTTATTTTCTTTTTTTCCGGAAGTAAAGCCCGGCGTTCCTTTTTCAAAAACAAAAGCAGTCATCCCGCGAGAATCACCTTTTTCACCAGTACGAACAATTACCACAGCAATATCTCCGGAAATGGCATGCGTTATAAAATTCTTTGCTCCGTTTACAATCCAATAATCACCGTCTTTTTTAGCCGTAGTATTCATACCCGCAGCATCCGATCCGGTATTATGTTCGGTCAACCCCCAGGCTCCGATGTGTTCCCCGGAAGCTAATTTAGGAATCCATCTCTTTTTTTGCTCTTCATTTCCAAAAGTCAAAATATGATTCGTACATAAAGAATTATGTGCCGCAACTGACAATCCAATTGAAGGATCCACTTTAGAAATTTCTTCTACAATAGTAACATACTCATGATACCCCAATCCGGCACCACCCAATTCTTCAGGGACTAAAACTCCCATAAATCCCATTTCACCTAATTGCTTAAACAAAGGAACCGGAAAAACCTGAGCTTCATCCCACTCCATGATATGAGGTCTTATATTTTTTTCAGCAAAATCCCTTATGGATTGCGCAATCATATTTTGTGTTTCACTAGTATCAAAATACATCATTACGGATCGTTTATTTTAAAAGTCCAAATATAAGGCTATAATATTTGCATTTTCAACAGGCATGCCTTTTATTTTTAATAAATCCGCCGTATTTTTTATATCCCCATTCATACTTCTGTACATCACAATTTCTCTGGCTAAACTATATTTAAAGTAAGGAAACTGCGCCAATTCCTTTATAGAAGCATTATTAACATCGATTTTCTTAAAATCCGAAACAGCTCCAACTTTAAAAGAAACGTTCAGACGCTCAACAACTTCAGTAGATAATCCCCAAACATCTTTCATCTGTTCCATAGAAACAAAACCTCCAAGACTTTCCTTAAATTTCAAAATCCGCATCGAAAGCGCCTCTCCAACTCCATAAATCTTCATCAAATCTTCCTGAGTAGCCTGATTAATGTCTTTAACAACTACTTTTTCTTTTTTCGAAAAATAGGCTGCCTTTGTATTCGAAAAAGCAACTAATTCAGAAGTTTGTTTGTTGTTAACCCAATCCGGAAATTTAAAATACGGCGAGATTGCATTTAATAAAGAATCAGAAACTCCGGTTACTGCCTGAAATTCCTTTGCCGAATTCACATATTTATTTTCTTCCCTAAAAGCGTATAATCGGTCTATTTCAGCTACCGACATTCCTAATTTATAACCTTTATAATCAGTTATAAAATTAGGATTAAAGGGATAAATTTCAGGATTTCTATTTTTTAGATTCAATCCCATCGAATCAATTTGTGTTTCAAGTGCAAGCCATTGTTGTTCTTCCGGATTTTCTTTTGAAACCGGACTAAAATCGACAAAGTAACAGACCAATTGCAACACAATAATGACAGAGAACAACAAAAGAATTCCCTTTTGCTGCTCTCTGGAAAATTGAAAATAATGTCTGTTTTTCATAAAAAATGATTACTAAAACTACTCAATCACAAAGCTAAATTTATAACTATTTTTAATGATTTGCTCTAATTCCAAAACATAATTATTGTTTTTTCATAAAAAACTATACTTTTGAAACATCGTAATCTAAAAACAGAGAAATAATATGTCAATCTGGAAAAGAAAACCTCTTAACCAACTTTTAGCCGAAGCAGAAGATTCTGAAAAAGGCTTAAAGAAAACATTAACCGCTCCCGGCTTAGTAGCTTTAGGAATTGGAGCCATCATTGGAGCCGGATTATTTTCAATCACCGGTCTTGCAGCTTCGCTAAATGCCGGTCCAGCCATTACCATTTCTTTTCTTATAGCCGCTTTCGGATGTGTTTTTGCCGGTTTGTGTTACGCTGAGTTTTCTTCGATGATTCCGGTAGCCGGTAGTGCTTACACTTATTCATTTGCTACCATGGGCGAATTCATTGCCTGGATTATCGGTTGGGATTTAGTACTGGAATATGCCGTGGGAGCCGCCACGGTATCCATAAGCTGGTCACGCTATTTAGGAAAATTATTAAGCAGTTATGGTATACATTTGAGTGATGCTTACATGCTTTCGCCGTTTGAAGGAGGAATTATCAATCTTCCGGCAGTTTTTATTGTCATGCTAATGTCCTTAATCTTAATCCGAGGGACTAAAGAATCGGCTTTCATTAACGGAATTATCGTTTTACTTAAAGTTTCTGTGGTTTTAATTTTTATTGCCGTTGGCTGGCAATACATCCGACCTGAAAACTACACTCCTTACATTCCTGAAAACACCGGTAAATTTGGCGAATTTGGTTTCTCCGGAATTATCAGAGCTGCCGCTATCGTCTTTTTTGCCTACATCGGTTTTGATGCGGTTTCCACAGCTGCTCAGGAAGCTAAAAATCCAAAAAGAGACATGCCTATTGGAATTTTATTATCATTAGCAATTTGTACCATCCTATATATATTATTTGCACACGTTATGACAGGCGTGGTTAACTATCAGGCATTTGCAGGAAAAGACGGTATCGCTCCGGTTGCAGTTGCCGTAGAAGCTATGGGTCCTGTTGGCGCAAACGGCATGATTACCCCGGCTTATCCCTGGCTAAACAATGCTATTTTATTGGCTATTTTGGGTGGCTATTCCTCGGTAATTTTAGTTCTCTTAATGGGACAAAGCCGCGTCTTTTTCTCGATGAGTAAAGATGGTTTATTACCAAAAGTCTTCTCAGAAGTTCACGAAAAATTCAGAACTCCTGCCAAAAACAACTTACTTTTCATGCTTATTGTGAGTCTTTTTGCTGCCTTTATTCCTGCCCGGGTTGTGGGAGAAATGACCAGTATCGGAACCTTATTTGCCTTCATTTTAGTTTGTTTGGGAGTTTTAATCATGCGTACAAAAATGCCCGAAGCCCCAAGAGCTTTCAGAACTCCATTTGTCCCTTTTGTACCGATTGCCGGAGTCTTAGTTTGTTTGTTCATGATGGTATTTTTACCGCTGGACACCTGGATTCGACTGATTGTTTGGATGATGATTGGTTTTGATTTATACCTTTTCTACGGCATGAAAAACAGCGCCTTAAACCAAGGCGAATTTAGTTTGAAAAATCAAAAAACAGTTGCCGGCAGTGGATTAGCAATGGTATTAATACTAATTATCATTGCTTTTATTCATCATAACGATCCTAATTTAGACGATATTTATCTATTCTATTTCTCTCTGGCGTTCTCTATAATTCATGCTTTTGTATATGGATACAATTATAAAAAGAGCTAACAAAGAACTTATTCTAACCAAAAAAGGGATTCTAAATCAGTTTTAGAATCCCTTTTTAATATCTCAAAATTTACAAATCAAATACCGAAGTTCGTTTAGAACGAATCAAATCTTTCAATCGAATCCAAAAGGCCAGCGTCAGATAAATTCCGAATCCCAGTCCTGCAGTAACAAACGAAATATAAATAAAAAACAAGCGAACACTGCTAACCCGCATTCCTAATTTATCGGCTAAACGCGAAGAAACCTGAAATCCGTATTTTTCGAAAAAAAACTTCAATTTGATAATAGCTGACATTGGGTATCGATTTTTAGTACCGGGTAAAATTACAAAATTATAACACTTCTTAATCAAATTAATTTTTCTTCAACAACTCCGTCCCAATAGCACACTGAAGACATTTTCCATAAGCACAGTATTCATTTTTCAATTGCAACAACGACTGACTTTCAAAAGAATTATTTGCCTTTAAACCAAAAGACTGAAACTTATTTACAATACTGTTTTTCTCAGCAGCAATCTGACTCAAAATCGCTATCAAATCTTCGCTTATTTCCTTAGCAATGCTTTTTGCGTAAGCAAACTGAATTGGAACAATCGTATTAATCACCAACAAATTAATAAAAGATTTCGAAAGCTTTTTAACTTTCTTCGGGCTTTCTTTATCAAACTGATAATGCGTTTCCCAATATTCCGAAGGCTTTAAATGAAACAATTCATAGGCCGCTTCAAGATTTGTAATACTAATAATTTTGGTAAATAGATTTTGGTGTAAATGATACAAATGCGCCAATTGCGAAAGTCGAATGGTCGGAAAATTATCCGGACGATGTTTAAAAAACTGAACTTGCCCTTCTGTTTCTGATGACAACTGGTATTTATGCAACAAATAAAAGTAACGAAATTGCAAATCTTTAAAATAATTATCTTCTTTTTCTCCCGCTAACAAAGCTGCTTTTCCAAACAACAACGCTTCCAGATTTTCAACCTCAAAACTTTCTTTTCGGATTACTGAAAAAGGAATTGACTGGGCAATTTTCAAAAAAACAGCGCCATTAGTATTCAACCCAAAATTCTTAGCCAGCATACAAAAAAGAACAGCTTCCCAATCGTTATTAGTTTGTCCCAATAATTCGTAAATAGCTTTGGATTTTCGTTCTAAGCGCTCAAAAAATAGACGTTCCTGCCAATTTTTCAACACAAAGTCATCAAATCCTTCAAGTTGTTTTTCACAAAAAATCCATGATTTGGGTATGCTTAGTTTTTGATAATTAAGCAAAACCTCTTCATCCGTAAAATTTTTAAGTTCCAGAACAGGAAGTTCGGAATTGTCTTTTCTGAAAACAGCGGTGTCATGCTCCCAAACCACATGCAAAATCACATTTTCATAAGCCGCATCTTTCTCGTGATGATGCACATACCAATCGGAAGATTTTAGGTGAATTTCGACATTTCCTGCCCATTTTTGATTACCAATAGTTATTTGGGCATTAAAAAAATCAGGACCGGCCTGCTGCAAATACTGCCCCACCTGACTAATACAAATACTTTCTCCGGTGGTGGTTTTTAAATCCTGAGTATTCCACTTTTTATATTTCCATAAATAATGTAAAAAATCTTCTTTCATAGCCGAGATATAAATTCACAGACTAATTTAATGAAAAAACTTACACCAAAACTTTTAATGTAAAAATTCTTATTTCAGCAAGTACAATTGCGCGCAGGCTTTGGCATCTGAGAGCGCTTCGTGGTGATTCAATGTTATTTGCATCTCCCGGCAACAATCACTGAGTTTGGTAGGTTTTATGCCCTTTGCTTTATAAATTTTCAGCGTACATTCCCAACGGGAAGCAATATTCAAATCGGTATAATCCAATCCGTAATACGCCATTGATTTTACCAAAACATTGCGATCAAAACTTTCGTTGTGCGCCACCACTACCCGGTTTTGAAGTCGTTTTTGAATTTCAGGAAAAACTTCCAGAAAATTTTGAGCCCTTGCGGTATCACTCGGATAAATTCCATGCACCTGAATGGTAAATGGCGAATACAAATTATTGGGCGGCTGAATTAAAGTTACAAACTCATCGACTACAATTCCGTTTTCAACCGTAACAATCCCCACCGAACAGGGATGGAAAGCCGTAGCCGTTTCAAAATCGATAGCAGTGAAAGTCATTGGATAAAAACTAATTAAAGAAATTCCAAATCAATCCCACACGAAGCATCATGTCGCGATACGGATTATTAGGTGCCGAATAATAATTATTTCCGGTGTAAGCCGAGTTAAAATGTTCGGCTTTAAAATAAACGCGGGTTCTTTGGATTTTAGCATTAATAAAGAAATCCAGATTAGGATAATTCCCAATTTGCTTTTTTTGCTGCACAAAAAACGCTCCAATTACCGGACTATAATCATTGGCATAAAAATTAGTAAAATAATTCAACGTTATCCCCGCCTGAAGAAACAAAGCTTTTTGAAAAAAATGATTACTAAAATACAAAGTATTGCGGGTAACCAAATCCGGAACATTTAACACCGCCTCAGTCTGATCTGCTTTTTGATACAAAACTGTATTATTCAGGGCAAATTTCCCAAAAGTAAGCTCTTTGCTCAACTTCAATGAAAGATATTTTATCGTTCCTCCAAACTGATTTGGCGTTACAATTTGTTGCGAATCATCAGTGGCGGTATTTTCAAAATACAAATGATCGGTCAGGGCAGATAACTGTAAAGAAGCCTCAAACCAAGGCGTCACAGCAGTACTGCTAAGTACATTAATTTTTTCGTTTTCAAAATTATTGAACCAATTATAGGCTTCATATTCACTTTGGTACAAATTGTAAATATCATCAGGAAGCTTGCTTACATTTTGATAGCCAAAAACGAATTGAAAATCATCATTCAAATCATAATTTAATTTGGCTTCAACATTAGAAATGGATTGCTTGCTAATAGATTTGGAAAGCAAAAATTTCCCATGCCATTTGTTTTTCCAATATTCGTATTGTCCGCCAACATTGTTTATTTTTCGGGACAAAGTAGAAGGAATAACGCCCTCGTCTTTGATTAATATTCGATTATAATAAAAATTACTTCTAAAATCATCCACAAAAAACTGAAACTTCCCCAGCGTGGTATTTTCATAAATTAAGCCAGCTTTGTTGTACATTTTATTGTAATGCGTCTGATCTTTCAAATCGGAAGTTACAATCGCATCGCCAAAACGATTCACCGCCTGAGTTCCCACCGCCGAAATTAACGTAGGCTGATAATACTGAAACATTTTATTTTCATAATTCAACTGATGCGTTACATATAAATTATTGGCTGCTTCACTTGGATTAACTCTGAAAACATGATCTACAAAAATACGTTTGGCTCTCAAAAAAGACTCCGCATCGGTTAAATACACCTGCAAACGCTGTCTGTTCTTATAATCAGGGTCTTCGCTTTCAAAATCTTCAGTAGTTGTAATTCCGCCATTTTCTTCATTCAAAGCATCCTGCGATGTAAAATGAGACTTAATCAAATAACGTTTACTTGTGGTGTGATAACTCATCGTAAATCGGAAACTTCCAGTGCTGCTTAACTGATTGATATATTTCCCTTCAGAGCGCAATCCTTTGTAAGCGATAGACAGGTTTAAGTTTGGTGAAAGATTAGCTGTAAAATAAGAATCCACCTCCTGTCCTCTGCCCAGAGAAGATTTAAAAAACAATTCTGTTACCGGAGTCGCCACCGAAGGATACAGAATTTGATTAACTTTTAAAAAATTAAAATGCTTAGCCGTAAAACCCATTTCCGGAAAAGGCGAATAATCCGTCAGGCTGTATTGAAGTGTATTATAAGCCTGACCTTCGTTAGGAAAAGCCAATAATCCAAACAAATCTCTTCGAAGGTAATTATGACTGTATTCTCTTTCAATAGTAAGCGAAGTATCTAAATAAGTCGTATCTCTTTCCAAAGTCACAAAACGATACATATCGATTGAAGCTACTTTACCGGTATCTTTTTGTTTTCCACCTTTTAAACGTTCAGAAAAACTTCTTTTAGAACCTTCTTCTCTGGAATCATTTTGAGAGAAAAGCACGGCAGGTAAGGCTAAAAAATATAAAAAAAAGAGAATCCTCATTCGAAACAGCTATATAAATTGGGTTTTATTTCAAAACTAATACGGCGACAAAGGTAAACGATAAAACGGTATAAAAAAACTACTTCATCGCTACTTAATTATAAGTAAACGTTAGAATAAGTCTCTATTATCTTAAAAATTTTATAATCTTTGTTCTCCGAAAACTTTTAAATACCGTTTGTTATTTCAAATTAGTCCAATAAAATTGGACTAGATGAAATTTACAACGGTATTATACAGGAACTATTGGACTAAAAAATAATTATAAATGGTATAATATGCTTGCCTCCACTTTTTCACAATTAATTCTTGAAGCAGGAACCGACGAAGCCGGTCGTGGCTGTCTTGCCGGACCTGTTACTGCCGCTGCAGTAATCCTCCCATTGGATTTTGAAAACAGCATTCTGAACGACAGTAAACAACTATCTGAAAAAGTGCGGGAAAAACTAAGACCGATTATCGAAGAACAAGCGCTTACTTTTGCCGTGACTCATTTGTTTCCTGATGAAATTGACGAAATCAACATTCTGAATGCTTCAATGAAAGGCATGCAGGAATCGGTTTTAAAATTAAATCCATCACCCGAATTTATTATCGTTGACGGCAACAGAGCTATGAATGCCAAACTGGGCTTAAAGAATAATTTTGGAAAACGATTTACTGCGGAAGAAATCAATTTATTAAAATCAATTCCGAATCAGAGTATTGTAAAAGGCGATTCTAAATATTTAAGTATAGCCGCAGCTTCTGTTCTGGCGAAAACCTATCGGGATGAATACATGGATAAAATCCACGAAGAATTCCCGATGTACAACTGGAAAAAAAACAAAGGCTATCCCACCAAAGAACACCGCGATGCCATTGAAAAATACGGATCCTGCAAATACCATCGCATGAGTTTTAGATTATTGCCGGAACAATTGACTTTAGATTTATGATTGCTGATTTTTAAACCATATAAGTCACATAAGTTCATTGATATTTAACCGCAAAGCACACAAAGAAGGCACAAAGTTCGCAAAGATTTACCTATAAAGAAGTTTTAGAAAAAAATCTGCTAAAATCTGTTAAATCTGCGTGCCAATATTTTATAACAAAGAAAAACAAAAAATCCGTGACAATCTGTTATATCAGCATCATCCGTGTGCCATCCCAATTTAAACAGTCACAAACTCAGCTTCAAACAACTGAGTGAAATATTTCAGGATTTTTGCTTTTACTTCTTCTTCATCGACTTTTTCAACACCTAATTCTACATTTAAAGTAGTAACCGCCTTACCGCGAATACCACAAGGAATAATATTATCAAAATAACCCAAATCGGCATTGACGTTTAGCGCAAATCCATGCATGGTTACCCAGCGCGAAGCGCGAACACCCATAGCACAAATTTTTCGGGCAAATGGTGTTCCCACACCTAACCAAACTCCGGTTTCCCCTTCGCTGCGTCCACATTCTATACCATATTCGTTTAAGGTTAAAATAATCGTCTCTTCCAGCAATCGCAAATATTTATGAATATCGGTAAAGAAATTTTCCAAGTCCAAAATAGGATACCCTACAATTTGTCCCGGACCGTGATAAGTAATATCTCCGCCACGGTTGATTTTGTAAAAAGTAGCGCCTTTGGCTTCCAACTGTTTTTCTGAAAGCAATAGGTTTTCAAAATCGCCGCTTTTCCCCAAGGTATAAACATGCGGATGCTCCACAAAAAGAAAATAATTGGGTGTTGGGAGATTAGTTTCTTCTCTTCTATTTTGGATTTTCAAATCGACAATTCCTTTAAACAAATCTTCCTGAAACTCCCAGGTTGATTTGTAATCCTTATGTCCTAGATCTTGAAGTTGGATTGTTTTATTCATTGGTCATTGCGAGGAACGAAGCAATCTCACTTTCGTTCATTTATTTGATGAACTGCAAAAATACAATTAATTATTTTCTTTTGCCACGGAGTCACAAAGTCGAAAAGATTGTTATTTATTATGCTTAATCTATTGAATTAGCTACCCAAAAGTCCGTTTAAGTATTTTATTAGAAAATATTATTTTCTTTTTTGCTTGATCAAAAAAGAAACAAAAAAATCAAGTCTTGCGCTTCCTCGTCGGTCAAATTAGTTTTCGAATGCTAAAAGAAAAGAACTCGCTACGCTCAAACAGCTTTTCTTTTTACGCATTCTTCAAACATTTGACACTCGACTGCGGAAGCTAAGGACGTTTGAATCTCGTAAATAACAAGAATTGATTATTCAAAAACCACATTTAAATTCAGCTTCTCCGGGTTTTCAGAATAGTCCGTAAAAGGATATTCCGCCGTAATGGTTTTTCTGTCGGCACTAAATAGCGCATCAGGATTGGAAACCGATTTTACCACTTTAGGAAAATGGTATTTCAAAGTGTATTTAGACGATGCAAAAATCATCTTAGCTATTCCGGTTGAATCGTTTGCAATTTTAGCCATTGCCTCTTTAGATACAATTGCTTTGCGTACAAACTGCTTTCCATCATAGCTAAAAGTCAACTTAGAATTATCATTTCCAATACCGCTTAACATCGCAGCAGGATTGCTGTTTTTATCTGATTTTCCCTTTAAATCTTTCATAGCCGACATACTTTCCATCAAACCTCCTAATTCATTGACGCTTTTAAATGGCGTATCCATAGAAAATAATAATTGTTTGGCTTCAGGATTCATTTTGATATTCATTACAAAGTTTTCCAACTTTTTAATCATAGCCTGTTGCTCCGAAGACAACTTAGCAATACTATCTTTCTTAGCCTTAAAAATTTCTTTGAATGAAAAAGTGGAATCTATTGCTTTAGCGTTATTTTTCATACCCAATTCACTTCCTAATTTTTCTCCCGCCATCGCCATCAATCCTGCCCCATCCATTTCTAATGAAAATTTTCCGGTTCCATCAGGCTGAACATCGATGTTTTCGGTGAAGTTGCAGCTTGTTAAGGTTACTACTAAAATTAAAAGACTAAGTAATTTGTATAATTTTGTCATTGTTTGTTTTTTTTTGTAAAAGTATTGATTTTTGTTGTGGACACGGATTGCAAACAGATGCTATCGAAAACTGTTATTGACAGTAGTTTTTTCCTCTAAAATGTTGATGAATAATATTTAAAAAGTTCTGGATTAGATGAAATACCAAACCCATCAATTACAGAACCCTTGAGTTTTTCAATATTTAAATTTTCTGCTTCATCAATTCCAAAAAATTTCATTCCGTAATAGCAAAAATGATTGTAATTTCCCATTCTTCCGTGATATTCAATAATTCCAAACCAACTATCTCTAGAAGTTGTTTCATGTATAATTTCATTATTTTCTGATTCAAAAGTATAGTCGACGCAAAAATTTCCAATTGTTGGACTTTCTATTTCTGAATCGTATTTTATTATTTCTATTTTGCAATCTAAATAACTTGAAATAAGAATAGCTGATAATTGATTATTTTGATGTAAAATTTTTATGAGACAATTCTCAAATCTATATTCATTAATATTCACAATTAAATCATTTTCAAATAATTCATTTTCATCTATTGTGTAAACGAATAATGGTAATCCGATAAATTCTTCAAGTTTAACCATTGACATTCCAATACTTATAGAATGAATAAAATCTTTTGGAATAATCCTTCTATTATCTTCTAACTTTTCTTTAATATGATTTTTTCTTTTGTTTTTTTCGTTTCTGATTTGAATATAATAAACAAACAATCCTCCAAGAAATCCACAAATTAAATTAATTATAAAATCTTTCAAATTCTGTTTTTTTAATTACTGTCAACTCGTCTATACACGCAAGTTTAAAAAAAATTATGGATTTACAACAGTATTTTTCTTTCTTTTTTACCTAAGCGAAAAGCCGACACACCGATTTACAGATGATTTTATTCTGTTTAATCATGCAAGATTTTAAAAAACTTGCAGGAAGAACGTTCTACAAAAAACAAAAGTTGTCACTTAGCCCTGATGGAAACGGCATCCTTTTAAGCCGGTCCCGAAGCTTCGGGACGGCTTAAAAGATAGAGTGTACAGCAGGACAAATCATGATAAAAAAGGGAGATTTTCTGCTCCTAAAAATTCTAAAAATCTGCATTCTAAAGTCTGCATTCTTTTTTTTATCTTTGCGGTCTTAAAAATCAGACTATAATGGCATTATCAGAACAAGAAATCATCCGAAGAGAAAAACTTCAATCTTTACGCAACTTAGGAATCAATCCTTATCCTGCTAATCTTTTTCCTGTAAATCATACTTCAAAGCAAATAAAGGAGACTTTTGAAGAAGGTAAGAAGGTTATTGTTGCGGGGCGTTTGATGAGTGTGAGAGATCAGGGAAAAGCTTGTTTTGCCGAATTGCAGGATAGCGAAGGGCGTATTCAATTGTACGTGAACCGTGATGTTTTGTGTGAAGGTGATGATAAAACTTTATACAATCAGGTTTTCAAAAAACTAACCGATTTAGGTGATTATATCGGAATTGAAGGGGAATTGTTTACTACACAAGTGGGTGCAAAATGTATTCGTGTAAGCGGTTTTACATTTTTGAGCAAAACTTTACGTCCGCTTCCTTTACCAAAAGTAGATGAAGACGGAAAAGTTTTTGACGCTTTCAACGATGCCGAATTGCGTTACCGTATGCGTTATGTAGATTTAACTGTAAATCCACAGGTAAAAGAAACATTTATTAAAAGAACCAAATTGTTTAACGCGATGCGTGGTTTCTTTAACGATGCGGGATACCTTGAAGTGGAAACTCCGGTTTTACAATCGATTCCCGGTGGGGCTGCGGCGCGTCCGTTTATTACACACCATAACTCATTGGATATTCCGTTGTACATGCGTATTGCGAATGAGTTGTACTTAAAAAGATTAATCGTTGGTGGATTTGACGGTGTTTATGAGTTTTCGAAAAACTTCCGTAACGAAGGAATGGACAGAACGCACAACCCGGAATTTACCGCTATGGAAATATATGTAGCCTACAAAGACTATAACTGGATGATGGATTTCACCGAGCGTTTGCTAGAGCATTGTGCTGTTGCTGTAAACGGAACCAGCGATGTGACTTTTGGTGACCACCAAATCAGTTTCAAAGCACCTTTTGCCCGCGTAACTATGACGGATTCCATCAAACATTTTACTGGTTTTGACATTTCCGGAAAAAGCGAAGCTGAATTGTACGAAGCTGCCAAAGGAATGGGAATTGAAGTGGATGAAACTATGGGGAAAGGAAAATTGATTGATGAGATTTTTGGAGCAAAATGCGAAGGAAACTATATTCAGCCAACCTTCATTACCGATTATCCAAAAGAAATGTCTCCACTTTGTAAAGAGCACCGTGACAATCCGGAATTGACGGAACGTTTTGAATTGATGGTTTGTGGTAAAGAAGTTGCGAATGCGTATTCAGAATTGAACGACCCAATTGATCAAAGAGAGCGTTTTGAAGACCAAATGCGTCTGGCTGCAAAAGGAGATGACGAAGCTAACGGAATCATCGATGAAGATTTCTTGAGAGCTTTAGAATACGGAATGCCTCCAACATCAGGATTAGGAATCGGAATGGACCGTTTGATGATGTTTTTAACGAATAATGCTTCTATTCAGGAGGTTTTATTGTTCCCGCAAATGCGTCCGGAGAAAAAACAAACTATTGAATTATCTGACGAGGAAAAAGTAATTGTTACTTTGCTAAAAGGAAGCGAAAACAAAATGGATTTGGTACAACTTAAATCTATAGCTGGTTTAAGTGGTAAAAAATGGGATGTTTCTATGAAAAACTTATCGAAACACGGTTTAACTAAAGTAGCTGTTGACGGCGAAAGTAAAGTGGTGGAATTTGTAGGTTAATTCAATTTTTGAAATATATTTAAACCCGTCTCGTTTTTAAAATGAGACGGGTTTATCATTTTTATGCCTTGCATTAAATTCATAAAATTTCCTTAAGAATTAAACTATTAATACTTTCTGTTGTCTTATTTGAAAAACATAAAAAGACGACCATTATGAAAAAATTAATCACCTTAGCAATGATTGCCTGCCTTGGATTAGCTTCTTATGCGCAACAAAAACCGTCAAGACACAATGGCAATCCAATGGAAAAATTCACTCCGGAACAACGCAATGAATTGATGTTAAAAAAAATGACATTGGAACTGGATTTAAATGCTTCACAACAAAAAAAAATGGGTAAAATAATTGCAGAACAAAGTGCAAAAAGAGAGGCTCATTTAAAAGACAGAAAAGCAAAAACAGAAAAACCAACTTCGGATGAAATTTTTGCGATGAAAAGCAAAATGTTGGACGAGCAAATTGCGATGAATGGTAAAATGAAAAAAATCCTTTCTACTGACCAATTCAAAAAATGGGATGAAATGAAAAAACACCATCGCGAAGGTATGAAAAAACATTTTGACCGCAGAATGGTTCAAAACAGACACAACAAAGGTGAGGATTTCAAAAGAATGCACAGAGATGGCATAAAAAAAAACATGATGAGACACAAAGACAGTACTCAGACAAATAAATAACAGTTTTAACAACTAGATTACAAACAAAAAAGGGATTGACGGCAAAGAGTCAATCCCTTTTTATATTTCTCAAAAAAATTATTTTCTGGTATTAGTATTTCCTGTTGGCATATAATAAAGCAATACAATACACACCAAGAATAAACCAAATGAAGCCGCAAAAGCCGGAATAAGAATCTCTATATTATTATCCAAAGCATTATTTAATGCGGCATACAACAACCAAATTTGAATAGTAACATTCAAAATCAATACAAAAATCAAGGTCGAAAGAATCGCGTTTAACTTATTCGGATTGGACTGATTCTGACTTCTTCTAAAATTACTCATAACCTTATCTTATTAAATCACTTTGACTTTTTCCTGTTGCGCTGCTTTTACATAAACCGCTTCACCTTTAAAAAACACCTCCAATTTTGGCAACGCTCTCGGTGGCGGACCTCCTAATACATTTCCGGTTTGCGCGTCAAACGAACCTTCATGACAGGGACAATGAATAATTCCGGTTCCCGGCTTGTAAAAAACGGAACAGGAAAGGTGGGTACATTTCTGTTCATAGGCTTTAAACTCGCCGGTTTCCAGATGAATCAATATATAAGGAATAGTACTCCCCTGAATTACAAAAGCATGTGTTCCGCCTAATGGCACATCGGCTTTATTACATACAAAATGTTCCCCTTCTACTTCTTCTTTCGGATACCAATAAGCTTTGGCTGCCACTAATCCGCTTCCTACCATCAAACCACCGGAAACTAATGTCAGGAATTTTGCAAAATCACGACGGCTTACATTAGTAGCCTGTTGCTTTTCAATTGGAAAATCTTTCTTCCAGTTTTTATTTAAATTTTCTTCTTTTTTTGACATGACTTTCAAACTAAAAAATTACTAATTCACTACTTCCCTTTGGCATCATGATATTCACTTTGGTATTCACAGTCTCTTTTCCAAAAATAAAAGTATTTACAGGTGTACTGTTTGGACGCATTTCCTGAATTTCATCTTTTGTACCATAAAATAAAGCGCCACTCGGGCAAACCGTTGCACACATTGGTTTTTTTCCCACGCTGGTTCGGTCATAACACATGGTACATTTCATCATTAAATCGTAGTTCTCTTCTTTTTTGGGTACACCAAAAGGACAAGCCATCACACAATTAGAACATCCAATACATCTTTCGGTATTAGCCGTGTGAACAATTCCGAATTCATCTTTAGAAATCGCATCGGCCGGACACACATTAGCACATACAGGATCGTCACAATGCATACACACCTGAACAGTAGTTTGCACAGTCGAAGCTCTGTCTACATAATTAACATGTATCATCGAATCCTGACCGTTAGTTTCACATTCGGCGCAAGCCATCTCGCAGGCTTTACAACCAATGCAACGCTGCATATCTACAAAAAATTCTTCGTTGGGATTAAAACCACTATATTTCATCTACATCAATTCTTTAGAAATTAAACACTGGCATAAGCTTTCGATTCTTTCGAAGGCGGAGCGATTTCGCCGAGTGGTTTTAATTGGCAGGCGCACACCTTAAATTCAGGAATTTTAGAAATTGGATCTAAAGTACCCGGGGTCAACTGGTTTGCTGATTTTTTTCCTGACCAGTGGTACGGAATAAAAACAGTATCTTCTCTAATGGTTTCAACAATATTAGCCGGAAAAACACCTTCTCCTCTTCTTGTTGAAACACGAATTAATTCTCTCTGTTTAATATTGTATTGCTTAGCTAAATTAGGATGAATTTCCAATAAAGGTTCCGGAAACTGATCGACTAACTTTCCAATTCTGCGAGTTTGTGTTCCACTCAAATATTGAGAAACCACACGTCCTGTCGTCAAAATCACCGGATAATCCACACAGGTTACTTCCCCCGGAAGTTTATAAGGTGCCGGGTTAAAATGCGCTTTGCCGTCGGGTGTTTTAAACTTTCTGTCCTCCCACAAGCGCGGTGTTCCGGGATGATCTTCGGTAGGACAAGGCCAGAAAACCCCCATATTGTCTTCTACTTTTTTATAGGTAATTCCGTTGTAATCGGCGGTTCCTCCTTTAGAAGCCACCCGCAATTCATTAAAAATGGCTTCACTGCTCTCGAAATCAAATTTGGTTCTCACTCCCAAACGTTTGGCTAATTCCAAAATAATCGAAGTATCCGTTCGGGCATCACCCGGAGGCGTTACCGCCTGACGAATTCGAATCACGCGTCCTTCTGCCGAAGTAGTTGTTCCTTCTTCTTCTTCCTGTAAAGAGCCCGCTAAAACGATATCCGCATGACGAGCCGTTTCATTTAAGAAAAAGTCAATACACACATAATATTCCAGTTTTTCCAAAGCTTCGCGAACGTAATTACTATTAGGTAAAGAAACCAACGGATTGAAACAAATAGACAACAAACCTTTTATTTCTCCTCTATGAATGGCCTCAATAATTTCATAAGCCGACAAACCTTTGCCTGGCAAATCTTTTTCATCAATTCCCCAAACTTCTGAAATGTATTTACGGTGTTCCGGATTTTCAATATCTCTGTTTCCCGGCAATTGGTCACATTTATGTCCGTGCTCCCTTCCTCCCTGTCCGTTTCCTTGTCCTGTAATGGTAGCATAACCGCAATACGGTTTTCCAATTCTTCCTGTTGCTAAAACCAGATTAATACAACCTAAAACATTATCTACTCCTTTAGAATGATGTTCAATTCCGCGGGCATGAAGCAGGAAACTGGTATTAGCTTTTCCCCATAATTCGGCAGCCAGCTGAATTTTTTCTTTTTGGATTCCGGTAACTTCTTCAGCCCATTCTAAGGTATAATCTTTCACCGCATCAATGGTTTCCTGAAATCCCGAAGTATGATTATCTATAAAATCATGATCCAGCATATCATGATCTACCAAATATTTCAACATCGCTCCGTACAAAGCAGAATCAGTCCCGGGACGCACATTCAAATGAATATCGGCGGTTCTCGCTAATGGAATCATCCTTGGATCTATCACAATCAATTTTGCTCCACGGTCTCTGGCTTTCCAAATCCAGTGGGTTAATGTTGGAAATGTTTCACTAATATTCGCTCCGGCAACAATAATTACCTCAGCATATTCTAAATCCGAATAATTATTGGAACCTCTGTCTAAACCAAAAGCCTTTTTATTTCCGGCACCGGCACTCACCATACACAAACGTCCGTTGTAATCCAGATTTTTAGTTTTTAAGGCAACTCGAGCAAATTTCCCCACTAAATAACTTTTTTCATTGGTTAAAGAAACCCCCGAAAGCATTGCAAAAGCATCATTTCCATATTCTTTTTGAATGCGCTGAATTTCTCTAACGGTTTTCGTCATCGCTTCATCCCATGAAGTTGGCACAAAGCCTTGTCCTTCCACACGTTTCAATGGACTCAAAAGTCTGTCCGGGTGATTATTTTGCAAATAACGCTGTACCCCTTTTGGGCATAGTCTTCCTTCATTAAAAGGAAATTCCATCCATGGTTCGAAACCAACTACCTTATTTTCTTTAACTGATA
Source organism: Flavobacterium daejeonense DSM 17708 (assembly GCF_000425425.1). Lineage (GTDB taxonomy): Bacteria > Bacteroidota > Bacteroidia > Flavobacteriales > Flavobacteriaceae > Flavobacterium > Flavobacterium daejeonense. The sequence continues at coordinate 42,648 of NZ_AUDK01000005.1, read as the reverse complement.
ATTGAATTCCACATTGCATACCGCAAAAACAACAATGTGTTTTTACCAGTTGATCGGGTTCATCTCTTCCTTCATATCCTTCCTGAGGACTATAATTAAGATGAGGACCAAATTGCGCCACGATATGTTCTTCTGAAACCGGTAATTTTGCCATATTTATATGCTTTTATCTTTCTTTATTTTATCCAAACAAATTCCCTCCATCCTGACGCGCTCTTAAATGAGCCTGCGCCAATCGGGATCTTTTTCCTTCCGGGCTTAAATCTAAATGTGAAGTCCCGTCTTCCCGGTCAAAATCAAAACCTAATTTTTGAGTGAGCTTTTTCAAATCTTTAATATGCAGATTTGTTGTAAATTCTTCTCCTGTATGCTCACAAACAGCCATTCCCTGTTGCTTTCCTACTTTATGATAAATGTGGGCGGCAATTTGCGCCGGACGCTGGATAATATGAAAAAACTTCCCAAACGGAATCCAAATCAGAAATAAAATAACGGTTACAGCGTGCAAAACGGCCAAAAAGTCGAAAGCCAAACCTTTCATAAATTCATAGGAATACGTTAATCCTAATCCTGTAACCGAAATTGCAATTAATAAAATCAATGGCAGTAAATCGCCTTCGAAAGTTTGAGTTGCAATCAAACCCGGATTGGTCAAACGTCTTCTTAAATAATATCCCGCACCAAAAATCACCATGTAAGAAGACCAGTTTAGCGCATGAAAAGTCAGAAATGCCATAATGGAATCCAAATCAAAATCCATGACTTTAAACCCAAAAAAATGCGCTTCATAAACCGAAATCGAATTAGGAGCCATTGTAAAATGTACCCAGCCAAAAGTTAATGGAATCGTGATTAAAAATGCCGACGTACAGCCCACTGCAATCATAAAATGCGCGAACCAACGGTATTTTCCTCTGGGATATATAAACTTTTGAAAGGCAATATTTTCAACGGATTCTTTGACAGCAAAACAAAAATGAGAAAAGATTTTACCGGTAAACAAAAATCCTACTCCCCGTTTAAAATAAATCCACGTAGGCGGTCTTTGCAACCAAACGGTATAACGGTAAACAATACCAAAAAAAGCAAATACCGTCCCAAACAAATACGTCACTAAGGCTGCGTCAAAATTTTGCAATTCTCTCGAACCGTAAAACACTAAAACAACCATTAAAACGGAAAGTAGCGTAGCAATAAGCATCGCTTTTATATTATAGCTTCTGTTTTTCATTTTATTTCCCAATATTACACTTGTGCTTAAAAACTACTTTTTATTTTTCGAAAGTAAAAATAAGTAAAAAATACGTTAAAATACTTAAGTATTAGTCTGAAATACAAAAACGACTAAATATGTTACAAAACACGTACAAATCACTAATTTACAACAATAAACATCATCACTTATTATCAAACCCTTATTTTTCACTATTAATAATAAAAACATATTACCTTTCAAATCAACAACTTATATTGTTTTTTTTTTTAAATTAAGTATTTCCTCAACTAACTGGGTCTTTCGCAACCTTTTCTGTTATAAAACCACCAATTAATAACTGTTGCTATCGTCGTAAATACAATAAGACCTGTAAAGAATTGTATAACTGAACCGTTTGCTGAAATATTATTCCCTATCAATTTTGAAAAAATGAAAGGACCAAAAGCTGCAATAGCTGCTGTCCAACCAATAACACCTGCCGCCTGTCTTTGATTTTCTGAAAAGATAATTGGAAACTGTCTAAAAGTACCCGCATTTCCAATACCTGTAAAAAAGAACATCGCTAAAATTACTCCAACAAATAACGGAAACTGATTCATACTGCTAGGAGATACTAATCCCTGAGTGATTAAAATAACAGCTCCTGTTACTATTCCAATACCGGTAATTGTTGTTAATATGGCTCCTCCCACTTTATCTGCAATAAATCCAAAAGCAATTCTGCTGGCGGAACCAATAAGCGGTCCATAAAAAGCATACACTAAAGGATCTGGAGCATTTGGAAAATCACCGTACAAAAATTTTATCATTAAAGGAAAAGCTGCAGACAAACCGGCAAAAGTTCCAAAAGTCATCATATAAACCATCGTACAATACCAGGTATGTTTGTTTTTAAAAATATCCATCTGCTCTTTTACTGAAGCCTGCATTGGAATACTTTTTAGAAAAAACCAACTCATAAATGCCAAAACCAAGAGAAAACCAATGTACCAAAATGCAGCAGATTGAATATAGATACTACTTTTATTTACAGCCACATTTTTGGGACTTATTTTGTTTAATATTTTTTCAGCCACTTTCGGATTGGCATTAGCTATGGCTTTAGATTTTGCTTTCAAAGGCAAAGCTGCAAAAACTACTGTATTATCTGCTGATTTTACGGCAGCTGTTACTGAATCTAAAACCGGTTTCTTTACAGTAGCCAAAATTTTATTTTGCGTTTTGATGTCCAAAGCGGCAAAAACTGCTGTTTGCTTTTCAATTGTTGAGTCTGTTAAAACATTTTGTGTTTCTTTGGCATCGATACTTGTAAATACCGAAGTGGTTCCGTAAATACTAACACTCAAAATAATCGGAGTAATAAACTGAGCTAAAGAAACCCCAAAATTCCCAATACCCGCTTGGATTCCTAACGCTGTTCCTTTTAATCTTTTTGGAAAAAACAGACTTGTGCTAGGCATAAAGGATGAAAAATCTCCGCCACCAAAACCAGTGGTAATAGCCAAAAGAACAAATACCCAAAATGGAGTAGTGGTATCCATCACTGCAAACCCGATTCCAATTGCTGGAATTAATTTGAGTAAAGTTGCCACAGTCACTACATGCCTTGTTCCAAAAACAGGCAGAATAAAAGTGTGTATAATTCGTAAAAAACCCGCCGCTAATCCCGGAATAGCGACCAACCAAAAAAGCTGATCTTTAGAAAATGAAAAACCAAGTCCGGGAAGTTTCACCGCAATCACACTCATCATAAACCAGGAAGCAAATGATAAGATTAATGAAAGAGTTGTTACTGTTAATGTTTTCCAGGCAATTTTACTACCTGTTGCTGCCCAGAATGCTTCATCCTCAGGCTCCCACTTGGTCAACCACGTAGTACTTTGATTGATTTGCGTTTCGTTAGATACATTTTCAGGCTCTGATCCTAATTTTTCTAAGTAAGTATCCATAATATTATTTTTTAAAATTATTATATTTATTGGTTGCGCTCAATTCCTTTTGTAAACTGAGGCATCTTTTCACGCATAATATTGATAATTGTTCGGTGCATCCATAATAAACAACCCACAGAAATCAGGAAGATAAATATCCAGGAACTGGTCCATAAACCGGTTGCATTCAATAAGTATCCAAATAATATTGGACCTATAAATCCGCCTAAACCACCTATTAATCCCACCATTCCACCTACAACTCCCACCTCATTAGGGAAATATTCAGGAATGTGTTTAAAAACAGCTGCTTTACCAATTCCCCAGGAAATCCCGATTAAAACTACCAGTACAAGATAAATCCACATATTGGCATTAAACTTTATTTGGGTAATTCCTTCAGCCAAAAGTTCTTTCTTTTTGACTTCCTGATTTTGTTTGACTACTATTTCCTGCCATGAATTTCGAACAGGCAAAATATCAGAATCAGATGAACTAATGGTTGATTTTGCATTAACATTATAGGTTCTTTCTCCCACTTTAATTTCAGAAGCTGATATTTGATTAACCACTCCATTATTAGTGGCTAAAACTCCGGGACCTGATGTAAAAACTTCCATTTTAGGAAACATCAACAAAAAACTAATAGCAATTGAAGAACCTAAAACCCAATACATAACCGTTCTAGCTCCAAATTTATCAGACAAATAACCTCCAAAAGCCCTGATAATTCCTGATGGTAAACTAAACATCGTTGCAAACATTCCTCCCATAACAAGAGTCGTGTGATAGACATTCATAAAATTAGGTAACAACCATTGTGAGTAAGCCACAAAACATCCAAAGACTAAGAAATAATAAGCTCCAAATCGCCAAACACGTACATTTTTTAAAGGAGCCAATAACTCCGAAGTTGATCGGGCTACTGTTGCTGCTTTTTTATTTTTAGCAAAAAACACAAATAGTAATCCAATTGCTACCAATACAATTCCATAAATCACAGGAAGCATTTTCCAGCCGTTTTCAGTATCTGTTTCTGATAAAACATTTAATAAAGTTGGTGCAAAAAAAGTAGTTACCGCAGCACCTGCATTTCCCATTCCGAAAACCCCTAAAGCTCTCCCCTGCCATTCTTTAGGATACCAAACCGAAGTATAACCTACTCCAACCGCAAAACTGGTTCCTACTAATCCAAACAAGAAACTCAATAGGGCAAATTCCCAAAATGAACCGGCAAATGGCAATAAAAACAATGGAACAGCACAAAGTAACAACAAAGTCGAGAATACTTTTTTACCACCGTATTTATCGGTCAAAATCCCAATTGGCAATCGAAAAATAGCTCCCGATAAAATAGGAAGTCCTAACAACCATCCTACCTCAACAACCGACCAATTGAAAATTCCTCTATCTACTAAAAAAGTAACCAAAACACCGTTTAAAGTCCAACAGGCAAAACTGATTGTAAATGCCAGTGTATTCAAAAATAAAATACGATGTGACTGTGATAAATTGCTCATAAATCCCCTAAATTAATTATGGTGTAAAGATAAAATAGTCCTTTATCTATAAATATGATAAATATCAGCAAGTTTTATATTCTTACTAAATTCAACTAACTCAAACATAATTTATTTTTTAACACAAAAACCCCTATAAAAAGCTTAAAGCTTTCCTATAGAGGTTCTTAAAAAAAAAATGAATTAATAGACTTTATTGTAATGAAAACAATTTAGGATTAAAAGAAATCATGACCCACGCCCAATTGTTTGTATTTGCAGCATCGGTTACATTTTTAAGCCTTTCTAAAGTTGCAGAAGCCAACATCTGAGAATACCCGGCGGAAACCATAATGTCTTTTTGAACAGCGTAACCCAATGTAAAATCAATTTCTGTTCCCAGATAACTGTCCATTTTTTCATTGGAAGCATCTAAAACTGTATTGGACGCATTAAATACATGAGGAGTTAAGGTAAACTGCCATTTCTTAAGAGAATAATTTAATTTCAAATAAGCATCCTGCAGTCCCACGCTATTTTGATGATTACCCACATAAAAATAATCCATAAAACCATTAAAAGCGTGATTGGTTCCAAAAATCGGACTGAATGATTTGACAGTCAAACTCGCATTATCCTGATCTTTTCCTGAGAGGAATTCATATCCTAAACCAGCTTTAAAAGCATCGGTTAAGGCATATCCTAAATTAGCTCCGGCATACCAGGCACTAACATTATTATTAAAACTTTTTCCTGTTTGTCCGTACAAACCTAAATTAGTATCCCATTTTTTATCTTTAAAAACAAGATAGGTTCCAAAAGTTTGTTTATAATCGACTTCTAAATTTCCAACCGATTTTTCGAATTCATAACCCGTATTCAGCAATAAAAGACTTGTATTTATTTTACCAAATTGCGTATGATACCAGGCATATTGCATCGATTTATAATTAGTGGTATAAGGCGTTTTGGGAGCAACTAAATTTTCAGCATTGGCATTCATGGCAAAACCTAAATCCAGTTGATGCTTTTTTGGATGAAAAGAAAACAGAGCGGCATCATGGCTTTGTCCTTGTTGTATCCAATCGATTTCACCCAAAATACGCTGATTATCATACGAAATCACCTGACGTCCAAAACGGGCACTCCAATTAGGACTAAAATCATATTGTGCCCAGGCTTCAAAAACAGCCACTCCATTTTTATCGGCGGTAGCAGTTGTACTAACATCACCCCAGCTTCGGATGTTCTGTAAAGTTAGTTTGGCTTTTAGTTTTTCCTGTTTGAAATTCAAATTCAAACGGGAACGCTGAGAAACAAATGAAGTCGGATCTTCTCCATTTGAAATAGGACTTTTAAAACCGTTTCGATATTCATAACGAGGTCTGAATTGTAAATTGGCATCCAATTCCTGTGCATAAGTCCCCAGACTTATCATTGCTACCAATGATAAACCGATTATTTTTAGTGCTTTCATATTTAATTTATTTTTTGAGCTTCTTCTTTGATTTTAGCAATTGTTGGATCGGAGTTAACACCCAAACCTTCTTGCTGATAAGTCAGTTCTCCGTCGGCATTGAATACGCTTATGATATTAGAATGAGAAAAATCTATTGGGGAAACTTTTTTATAATTTACTGCCAAAACCGCTGCAAACTCTCGTGTATTTTCTTCAGTAGAACGCAGAAAAACCCATTGATTACTATTCATTTTATTTTCGATAGCAAAAGCTTTAAGACGTTTAGGTGTGTCTGCTTCCGGGTCAATACTCACTAAAACCATTTGCACCTTGTCTTTGATATTTTCCGGTAAACGCTTTTCGATATTACGCATATCAGCAACCAAACGAGGACAAGCAGCTTTGCAGGAAGTATAAATCATCACCATCACCAAAACTTTTCCTTTCATATCTTTCATTTCAATATTTTGTCCGTTTTGATTCGTCCATTTTGAGGGAAGATTATAAATGGATAAATCGGAAATTGGCTTGTCTTTTTCGGCAGCTTTTACTTTTTGGTTACAGGATTGTAATGTTACTGCCAACGCTAATATCCCTAAAAAAAGCAGACTAAGGATTCCTTTTTTTATTTTCTGGCATTCCAATTTTGATTTCATCATCTTAGATTTTGAATGGTTTTTACAAGAGCTACTTTATCTTTAGCACAACGAAATCCAAGATTTCTTGTAGTGTATCGCGCTTTCAAACTGCCTCTGAAAGCATAGCGCATAAAGGCAGCATAATTCATTAAATCGGTAGCATTTACTGAACCGCTTCCGCAAAAAAGATTCTTATCGGTATCCTTGTCTTTTCTGGATTCTCCGGAAAGAAAAATACTGTTGAAATCTGAAGTCCATTCCCAAACCAGTCCGTGCATATCGTAAACACCCCAATAATTTTTAAAAGTCTGCCCTATCGGATTAGCATAGGTTTTTGGTTTTTCATACCAGGACATGATGTATTTGTTGAAAGCTTCTTTAGTTCTGGCATCAATTCGTTTTTCGTCTGCCATCGCTACATATTCCCATTCGTCCATGGCAGGCAAACGTTTTCCTTCACATTCACAATATTTTTTAGCAGCAAACCAGGAAACATTGGTTACGGGAGCATTACTCAAATTATTTTTACCATAATCAAAATCACTCTGCCAATGTGATAAATAGCTTTTATCCGCAAAAATTCCTTTAATTTTAGAACGGCTGTATTCAGGATATTTTTTTAGAAAAGCTACAAATTGCGCATTCGTTACCGGGTAAATATCCATTTCAAAAGCGGCAACTTCCAGCGGTTTTTTATCAATGGAACCATAAAGAGGGACAAACTTTCCTTTCTTTATGGTAACCATTGAAGTTTGTTGAGCACCAACTGACGTTACTATTCCTAACAGTAAGATGAGTACGGTCATTTTTCTCTGTAACAGGGTTCTCATTCTTAATTTTTTTTAAACTTTATTTTCTTTGTGATTTAACCATTGCGGGAGTAACTACTGTTTTATTATTTCCCCAGCTGCTGTACACATAAGTAAAAGCATCAGCCAGTTGTTGGTCGGTCAAGGGTTGTGCCGGCATTGCTGAAGCATATTTTTTACCATTTACAACAATTGGCCCGCTCAATCCTTTTACCACTCCTCTAATGGCACGATTTACGTCTTTATTTAAATAATCCGATTTTGCCAACGGAGGAAAAGCACCGGGAATTCCCAGTCCTGTAGCCTGATGACAGGTGATACAAACCTTGTCATACACTCCTTTTCCTTTAACTGCATTTTGACTAAAACCATATAGTCCAAATCCCATCATCACAATTGCAAATACATTTTTTTTCATTTTGATTATCTTTTAAATTTTTTAATTCCATTTTTTAAAAATCTTAATGTGCAGCTGCTGCTTTTGAAGCTGGTTTTGCTCTAACCGCTTTCACTCTTGCCGGTGTAATTACCGTTTTATTATTACCCCAACTGTTATAAACATAGGTTAATACATCAGCTACTTCTTCATCCGTCAAATTCTGACTGGTCATCACATTGTTGAATTTTTTTCCGTTAACTGTAATTTCACCGCTTAATCCATGTAAGACCGCATTAATTGCCAGATCCGGATTAGCATTTAAGAAATCAGATTTTGCCAAAGGAGGAAAGGCATTTGGAATTCCTTGTCCGCTTGGCTGATGACAGGCAAAACAGGTTCTTTCGTACAATTCTCTACCAGACTCAATTTTTTCCGGAAGGGTTTTAGCCTCTATTTTTTTAGCCACACCGTTTTCTCTTGGCATGTTTTGAATGGTTCCGCCTTCCGGCAAATAAATTCCTTCCTGAGTTGTTCCCGAATACACTTTTTTATTCTCATCTCCTTCTACTTTTAACATTCCCAAAGCTCCTTTGTTAAAAGCTCTAAAAATAGAATGATCCACCAAGATGAAAGTTCCCGGAACATCTACTTTAAATTCAACGATAGCAGAACCTCCGGCAGGAATTAAAGTAGTTTGTACATTTTTATTTAATTGTTCTCCGCCTTCGATGTGTACTTTGTCAAAGATTTCCCCGATAACATGGAATGAAGAAACCAGATTTGGCCCGCCATTTCCCATGAAAATACGAACCGTTTCACCTACTTTTGCTGTAATAGATTTATCTCCTGTCAACGCGCCAACTTTTCCATTAAACACTACATAATCCGGATCTTCTTTAATAGCCTTATTCATATCAAAAGGTTGTTTTCCTGACTCTCCGTAACTTCCTTTGGTATAAAAATCGCCCTGCATTACATAATATTCCTTATCAACTGGTGGTAAACCTCCTTCGGGTTCCACCAAAATCAAACCGTACATTCCGTTAGCAATGTGCATCCCAACCGGTGCCGTGGCACAATGGTAAACATACAATCCTGGATTTATGGTTTTAAAATTAAACACCTTCTCGTGTCCCGGCGCCACTAAGGAAGAAGTTGCTCCACCTCCCGGCCCCGTAACCGCATGCAAATCAATATTATGTGGCATTTTGTTATCCGGATGGTTTTTTAAATGAAATTCAACCTCATCTCCTACCCGGGTTCTGATGAAACTTCCCGGAACCGAACCTCCAAAAGTCCAATAGGTATATTTTACACCATCAACCATTTCTCCTTCCTGCTCCTTAATTTCCATGTTAACCACTAATTTGGTGGCTGCACGGTCGCCTACCGGTTTTGGCACTAAAGGTGGCGCAGTAAGTTCGGCTTCTTTTTGCCCTTCAATTGTAATGCTCTTATAATATTCAGCATCTTTTTCTTCTTTTTTTGCACAAGAAAACAGGTTTAACAACACTGCTCCCACTACTGCAATTCGCATACTTTGCTTTACTAAAGTCAGTTTGGGTTTCATAATTATTTATTATTATAATGTATCGTTTTTAATAAATAAAAGACATTTTTATCCTTTATTATTTTATGACAAATTACGCTCTTAAAAAAAACCTAAAATATGATAAAAATCATGGAATCGATTTTATTTTTTTCTAAAATTAAGAAGTCAAAAATGAACCATATCAACATGAATTACAAAAGATTACAATTAAAACAACAATAAAAGATAAATTTGTCTTTTATTTAAAATTAATACTTACATTTGTAACAGAGATTTAAAAATTAAAAACAACAATTATGGAAACATTAGAAAAAACAACAATCGGAGAATATGTAGCAAAAGATTTCAGAACAGCAGCCATTTTTTCAAAATACGGTATCGATTTTTGCTGCAAAGGAAACCGAACAATCGAAGAAGCCTGTGACAAAAAAGGACATGATTCAGAAACTATTTTAAATGAAATCAATGCGGTTTTAAACACTAAAAATGATAACAACATCGATTTTCAATCCTGGCCTCTGGATTTATTAGCCGACTATATCGAGAAAACCCATCACCGTTATGTGGAAGAAAAAACACAAATCTTACTTCCTTTTTTAGACAAATTGTGCAGAGTACACGGCGCATCTCACCCTGAATTATTCGCCATCAACGAATTGTTCATTGGCTGCGCTGGCGAACTGGCGCAACACATGAAAAAAGAAGAACTGATTTTATTCCCTTTTATCAAAAAAATGGTGCAGGCAACCCTGAGTCATGAACAAATTATGCAACCTCATTTTGGAACTGTTGAAAACCCTATTGCTATGATGATGCACGAACATGATGCCGAAGGTGAACGCTTTAGAAAAATTGCTTCTTTAACCAATAATTATACGCCGCCGGCAGATGCCTGCAATACTTACAAAGTAACTTTTGCGATGCTACAGGAATTTGAAGAAGATTTACACAAACACATTCATCTGGAAAACAATATTTTATTTCCAAAAGCAGTCGAATTAGAAAAAAAATTCTCAGCACAATAATAAAAACAAACCATATAAACTAAAATCATCAAATGCTATGGAAAAATATGTTATCAAAAGAAACGGCCAATACAAGCCTTTTGAACCTTTTAAAATAAAAGATGCCATCGAAAAAAGTTTCCTGAGTGTTTCCATGGCAATTGATGAAAACATTTTTGAAAATGTTATCCGGGACTTAGAGTCTAAAGAAACCTGGGCGGTAGAAGAAATTCAGGATTTAATCGAGAAAAATCTTTTTGAAAAAAAGCATTTTGATGTTATGCGTTCGTTTATGCTTTTTCGCCATACCCGAAAACTGCAACGCGAGCATATTGATGGTTTTAATGAAGATACCACTTATGTGGACAGCACCCAAACCATCGAAGAATACATTGAACAAACCGATTGGCGTATTAATGCCAATGCTAACACCTCCTACTCCAATGCCGGTTTGGTCAATAATGTGGCGGGAAAAATCATTGCCAACTATTGGCTGGACAAAGTTTACAGTAAAGAAGAAGGTTATGCGCACCGCAACGGAGCTATTCACATTCATGATTTGGATTGCCTGACCGGCTATTGTGCCGGCTGGAGTTTGCGTGTCTTACTAAATGAAGGTTTTAACGGAGTTCGCGGTCGTGTGGAAAGCAAAGCACCGTCGCATTTCAGGGAAGCGCTGGGACAAATGGCTAATTTTCTTGGGATTTTGCAAAGCGAATGGGCAGGTGCTCAGGCTTTCAGTTCTTTCGATACTTATTTGGCGCCTTATGTTTTCAAAGACAATCTCTCTTTTGATGATGTTCTGAAAGCGGTTCGCAGTTTTGTTTACAACCTGAATGTTCCGGCGCGTTGGGGACAATCGCCTTTTACCAACATCACTTTGGATTGGGTGATTCCTGAAGATTTGAAAACACAAATTCCGACGAAAAATGATTTACACTTTTTTGAAGGCAACTTTAATTATGATCTTTTGGTCAGAGCCAAAGAGCGAGGCGTAACTAAATTAACCGATTTACGTTACGAGCATTTTCAAGCCGAAATGAACCTCATCAACAAAGCTTATTACACCGTAATGACCGAAGGCGATGCCAATGGACAGCCTTTTACCTTCCCGATTCCAACGGTAAATATCACCGAAGAATTTGACTGGAACGGAGAAAATACCGATTTACTTTTCGAAAATACAGCTAAAATTGGGTCTTCTTATTTTCAGAATTTCATCGGAAGCCAATATGTTTTGGATGAAAACGGAAATAAATCAGAAAATCCAAATGCTTATAAACCCAATGCCGTTCGTTCCATGTGTTGTCGTTTGCAATTAGATTTACGCGAATTGTTAAAACGCGGAAACGGTCTTTTTGGTAGTGCCGAAATGACGGGAAGTATTGGTGTGGTAACCATCAACATGGCGCGTTTGGGCTATTTGTACAAAGGAAACAAAACCGAATTATTCGAACAATTAGACCGATTATTATACATTTCAAAATCGACTTTGGAGAAAAAAAGAATCTTTATTCAGGAAATGTACGACCGTGGTTTGTATCCTTACACCAAGCGTTATCTGAAACATTTCAGGAACCATTTTTCTACGATTGGCGTAAACGGAATCAACGAAATGATTGTCAATTTTACCAATAATCAGGATACGATAACGTCCAACACAGGAATTGCATTGGCTGCTGAAATTCTGGATCATATTCGCAACCGAATGAAAGAATTTCAGGAACAAACCGGCAATTTATACAATCTGGAAGCCACTCCAGCCGAAGGAACCACCTATCGTTTTGCCAAAGAAGACAAGAAACGTTTTGCCGATATTTATCAGGCGGGACAGGAAGAAAATATTTATTACACCAACAGTTCCCAAATTCCGGTAAACCATACCGAAGATCCATTCGAAGCTTTGTTTTTACAGGATGAATTACAATGCAAATACACCGGAGGGACGGTTTTGCATTTGTATATGAGTGAAAAAATCAGTTCGCCCGAAGCCTGTAAACAATTTGTAAAAAAGGTTTTATCGAATTTTAAGCTGCCTTACATCACCGTGACACCGGTATTTAGTGTTTGTCCGGTTCATGGTTATTTGAACGGCGAGCATGAATATTGCCCGAAATGTGATGAAATTATTATTGCTGAAGAAACAAATTTATTGAAGTGTAAAGATTTTTAAATCTCTCAGATTTAAATCAATTTTATAAAAATCCACCCCACCTTTCAGGCACCCCTCCAAAGGAGGGGAAAGCACTCAAGTTCCCCTCCTTTGGAGGGATGCCCAACGGACGGGGTGGCTCTAACTTTTAAACAATTTTAAATCTAGAAAAATATGAAAACAGCAACGAACCCTATTTTAGAAGAAAAACAGCATTTAAGAACCAAATGCCTAGTGTACACCCGAGTAATGGGCTATCACCGACCTGTAGAAAGCTTCAACATTGGAAAAAAAGGAGAACACAAACAACGCACTCATTTCAATGAAGGAAAATGTTAGTACGCCTATTTACAGCATAACGCCTTTTACATTATTAGATTATGCGCATCAATCAGCCTGTATTCTTTGGTTTGCAGGCTGTAATATGCGTTGTCTTTATTGTTACAATCCCGAAATTGTTCTTGGAAAAGGAAGTATTTCTTTCGAAAAAACACTCGCTTTTCTTCATTCCCGTAAAAATTTACTCGATGCTGTTGTTTTTAGCGGAGGCGAATGTTTGTTACACAAAAACATCGCAGACCTCATTATTGAAGTCAAAAAAATGGGCTTCCTGGTAAAAATTGACACTAACGGTTCCAGACCAATGTTCTTAAAAAAGCTGATTGAAAAACAATTGATTGACTATGTCGCTTTGGATTTTAAAGCCCTGCCGGAGCATTTTGAAAAAATAACCCAATCGGTTCTTTTTCCACAATTTGAAAATTCTTTAGATTTACTTTTGGAAAACCAATTTCCTTTTGAAGTGCGCACCACTGTTCATTCGGAATTGATTCCTGAAAAAGATATTCAACAGATGATTGCTTATTTGGAAAACAAAAAATATTCGGGAAATTATTACCTTCAGTATTTTGTAAACGGCGTAAAAACCTTAGAAAATTTAGGTCATTCACTTAAAATATTAAACGCAGAAAAACTTTCCACTTCAAAAATAAAAATTTCTATTAGAGGATAATTATGCGAAACCATTGGCTCTTAATCTGTTTTATTAATTTTTTCATTGCAGCCAGCATGGGATTAGTGCTTCGATTGCTGTATGTATTCCCTATTGAAAGTATCAATTATCAGTTTTTATTGCACGGTCATTCCCATGTAGCCATGTTAGGCTGGGTTTATCTGATGATTTACAGTTTGATTGTTCATTTTTTTATTCCAAAAACAGCACAGCAAAAACCCGTTTACAACCGATTATTCTGGCTAACCGAAATTGCTGTTATCGGTATGACGTTTCGCTTTCCTGTGGAAGGTTACGCTTTATTTTCTATTGTTTTTTCTACGCTGCATATTTTTTGCAGTTACTATTTCTGTCGGTTAGTCTGGAAAGATGCCAAAACCAATTCGCTACCTGAAAAACAACTTTTGAGAACCGCATTATTTTTTATGTTGCTATCCACTTTAGGCGTTTGGTGTTTGGGTCCTGCTGTGGGACTCTTAGGAAAAGCCAGTGCTTTTTATCAGATTGCCATTCAGTTTTTCCTGCATTTTCAGTTTAACGGCTGGTTTTTATTTGCCATTTTAGCGTTATTTCTCAAACATTTGAATGCAGATATCGACAAAAAAATATTCCAGCGATTTTATAATTTTCTGGTTTCGGCTACTGTTTTAACCTTGGCTTTGCCGGTAAGTTGGTATCTTCCTTATCCGATTTTCCATTGGATAAACAGTCTGGGAGTGCTATTGCAACTGATTTCTTTTATTCTTTTTATCCAAATAATTAGACCCTATTTTGAAACTTTCTTTTCTGCTTTAAAAGCTGTTGAAAAACTCGTTTATGGTTTTGCCTTAACTTCATTATTTTTAAAAATCGTTATTCAATTAGTGGTTTTAATCCCGGAATTAGCCCAAATTTCACATCAGATTCGGAATTTTGTAATTGGCTACATACATTTAACAATGCTCGGAATCATTAGTGGTTTTTTATTGGGATTTGTGCTGCAAAATACATTTCTAAACGGACAAAAGAAACGCGTCAAATTAGGAATCTTATTGTTTTTAATAGGTTTTACAGGCACCGAATTACTTTTATTTCTACAAGGCAGCTGCTTTTTTTTCAACAAAGGACAGCTTCCCGGATATACAGAAAATCTTTTTACCGCCAGTATTTTTTTACCATTAGGACTATCAACACTAATTTCCGGTATTTTGTTAAATTTCAAAGCAATTCAACCTCAAAAATTATAGTTCAATAATGAACTTATTTCAATAAATTTGTAAAAAATTAAATATGTTCTCTAAAACTTGTGAATACGGAATCAGGGCAACTATTTTCATTGCATCAGAATCTTTTCAGAACAACCGTGTTGGGCTGAAAGACATTGCCAAAAAAATAGATTCTCCGGAAGCTTTTACGGCTAAAATTTTGCAAATCCTTTCCAAAAACAACATTATTCATTCGATTAAAGGCGTAGGTGGCGGATTTGAAATTCCAAAAGAAACAATGAGTCAGATAAAATTATCTCAAATTGTGACAGCATTAGAAGGCAATCAGGTTTTTACAGGTTGTGGTCTTGGACTGAGTCATTGTTCGGAAGAACATCCTTGTCCGGTTCACGATAAATTTAAATTCATCAGAAACGAACTGGCTGCTATGCTAGAAAACACTAATTTAGAAGAACTCGCTTCAGGAATTAAATCAGGAGATACTTTTTTAAGATATTAATCAAATTCGTTTTTATAAAAAAAACAACACCAATAAAAACAAGAGTATTACTTTCAAATACTTGTAATTAACAAAATGGACACAGAAAAAATAAAAGATTTAAAAGAGCGTATATTAAAATTAAAAAAAGCAAAAAATGCCGTAATTCTGGCACATTATTACCAGGAAAATGACATTCAGGATATCGCTGATTATGTAGGAGACAGCTTAGGATTATCACAGGAAGCCACAAAAGTAGATGCTGATATTATTCTTTTTGCGGGAGTTCATTTTATGGCCGAAACAGCAAAAATTTTAAATCCTTCTAAAAAAGTAATCCTGCCAGATTTGAATGCAGGTTGTTCTTTGGCAGAATCTTGTCCGCCGGATTTATTTAAAAATTTCATTGATCAACATCCTGATCACACCGTGATTACTTATGTAAACTGCTCTGCCGAAGTAAAAGCACTGACGGATATTGTGGTTACATCAGCTAATGCCGTTAAAATTGTAGAATCAATTCCAAAAGACCAACCAATAATTTTTGCTCCGGATAAAAACCTTGGAAAGTATGTAATGAGCAAAACCGGAAGAGAAATGCTTCTTTGGGATGGTTCCTGTGTGGTTCACGAAGCTTTTTCATTGGACAAACTAATTGCCTTATACAAACAACATCCCGATGCTCAAATCATCGCTCACCCGGAATCTGAAACACATATTTTGGAAACTGCCAGTTATATTGGCTCTACTTCCGGAATGATTGAATATGTAAAAACCAATCCGAACAACAAATTTATTGTAGCAACTGAATTTGGTATTTTACACAAAATGCAGGAAGAAGTTCCTAACAAAATATTAATTCCTGCTCCGGCAAAAGAGGATAATACGTGCGCCTGCAGCGAATGTGGTTACATGAAAATGAATACTTTACAAAAAGTATATGATTGTTTAGCAAATGAAAGCCCGGAAGTACACGTAGCCGAAGACATTATCCAAAAAGCATTAGTTCCTATCGAAAGAATGCTTGAATTATCAAAATAATGACAAATACCAATTACCTGATAATAGGCTCGGGTGTTGCCGGCTTGACCTTTGCGCTCCGAATTGCGGAACAATTTCCGGACAAAAAAGTTACCATTGTAACCAAAGCTAATGCCGACGAATCCAATACCAAATACGCACAGGGTGGTATTGCTATTGTTACCGACAAAAATGAAGATTCGTACCAAAAACACATCGAAGACACTTTGATTTGTGGCGACGGATTATGCAATGAATCGGTAGTAAAAATGGTGGTAACCGAAGGGCCTAAACGATTAAAAGAATTGATTGAATGGGGAGCCAAATTTGACAAAAATTCAGATGGCAATTTGAATTTAGGAAAAGAAGGCGGACATTCTGAAAACCGCGTGGTACATCACAAAGACCAGACAGGTCACGAAATTGAACGCGCTATTTTAGGACAGGTTTACCAAAAAAGCAACATAACCGTTTTAGACCATCATTTTGCCACCGATTTAATTACAGCCGAAAATTACTGTTTGGGAGCTTATGTTTTAGATCAAAAAACACAAAAAATAAGCACCTATCAATCGGATATTACTTTGCTGGCCACCGGAGGAATTGGAATTCTTTACGGTCACACCACAAATCCCGCTATTGCTACCGGAGACGGAATAGCGATGGCATATCGTGCTAATGCAAGCATTAAGGAAATGGAATTTATTCAGTTTCACCCAACCGCTTTTTACGAAGCAACCACAGGTTCTAAGTTTCTAATTTCTGAAGCGGTTCGTGGTTTTGGCGCTTATCTTCGCACTAAAAACGGTCGCCGTTTTATGATTGATTATGACAGCCGGGAAGAGCTGGCTTCACGAGATATTGTTTCCCAAAGTATTGATTTGGAACTAAAAAAATCAGGAGACGACTGCGTTTATTTAGATTGTTCCCACTTGGACATTGAAGCGTTCAAACAACATTTTCCGATGATTTACAATCATTGTCTTAAAGCCGGAATTGATGTTACCAAAGACTGGATTCCGGTTGTTCCTGCCCAACATTATATTTGCGGAGGAATTGTCGTGAATACCGATGGAAAAACTTCGGTAAACAATTTATTTGCCTGCGGCGAATGTTCGCAAACCGGATTGCATGGAGCAAATCGTTTGGCATCAAATTCTTTATTGGAAGCATTGGTTTATTCCAGCAGAATATTTGAATATTTGTCGAATCCTGCTTTAAAAACAGAAATTCCAAATCTTACAATTCCGAAATACCACAGCATAGAAAAACCAGAAATTGACGCTGACTATCTGAAAACTTTAAAGGCAAATTTGCAACAACTCATGCGACAAAATGCCGGAATCGTCAGATATGAAACCGATTTGCAAAATGCTAAAATTCAACTTTTGGAATGGAAATCAGCCATTGAAAAATTAGGCGAAAATCACCAGCTCAATTCGGCTTATTTTGAATTACTGAACATGATTACCATCGGAAGTTTAATTGTTATACAATCCATTGAACGAAAAGAAAATAAAGGCGGATTTGTAAAATTTGAAACTCCTTCTTTTAAATAAAAACAGCTATTTTAAAAACCAACAACAGCCCAATATTCACTATTTAAAAAAAATAAATATTTTTTTTAACAATAATTAAACCTTTCTCTTTATTTATTATCTTATATCCATAACTTTTAACATAAATCAAGAAAAATGAAAAAATTAATTATTGCCGCATTATTAGTTGTCAGCGTATCAACTTTTGCCCAGGAAAAACAAGAAAGATCTCAAAGAGGAGATATGAGAAACATGACTCCTGAACAACGCGCCGAAAGACGTGTAGAAAGAATGACTAAGGATTTGAACTTAGACGCCAAACAACAGGAGCAACTTAAACAAATGTATGCCAACGAAGCCAAAGAAAGAGAAGCGATGATGGCCGACATGAAAAACAAAAAGGACAAATCCAAAGAAAAAGCAGGTGACCAAAGAAAAGGAATGCAGGATCGTATGAAAGCTTCTGAAGAAAAAATGAAAACTATTTTAACTCCGGAACAATTCACAAAATGGAAAAGCAATCAGGACAAAATGAGAGAAAGAATGCAGCAAAGAATGAGTGAAAGACAAGGTGGTATGGGAATGGATGACAACGGACCAAGAGGTGGCGGTGACATGGATAACTAATAACAAAAAAGCTTCGGAATTCCGAAGCTTTTTTTATGTCTAAAATTATAGCGTTTTAGAAACTTTATCGATAGCATTGATTGTGAAATCTAAATCTTCATAAGTCAAAGCATCTGTGATAAACCAGGTTTCATAAGCTGAGGGCGCAATATAAACCCCTTCCTGTAACAACCCATGGAAGAACTTTTTAAAAGTCGCATTATCACCTTTAGCGGCTTTTTGAAAATCTACTACCGGACTTTCATCAAAATGTACCGAAATCATCGAACCAACTCTGTTAATCGTATAAATAATTTTGTTAGCCTGCAACACACCATGAATTCCGGCTTCTAAGTAAGCTGTTTTTTGCTCCAATCGTTCAAAAATAGCGGCATCATTATTTAAAGATTCTAACATTGCCAGACCCGCGGCCATCGCTAATGGATTTCCCGACAAAGTTCCTGCCTGATACACCGGACCAAGCGGCGCTAAATAGTTCATAATTTCTTCACGAGCTGCAAAAGCACCAACAGGTAATCCTCCACCGATTACTTTTCCAAAACATACAATATCGGCATTAATTTTTAGTAATTCCTGCGCTCCTCCTTTCGCCAGACGAAAACCGGTCATTACCTCATCAAAAATCAACAAAATTCCATTCTCCGAACACAACTGACGTAAACCTTCCAAAAATCCTTTTAGCGGAGGCACACAACCCATATTTCCCGCAACAGGTTCCACAATAATGGCAGCAATTTCATTAGGATTGGCCTCAATTAAGCTCTTCACATTTTCTAAATCATTGTATCTAGCTAACAATGTATCTTTAGCCGTTCCGGCAGTTACACCAGGACTGTTAGGCGTTCCAAAAGTCATCGCGCCACTTCCCGCCTGAATCAGAAAAGAATCCGAATGGCCATGATAACAGCCTGAAAATTTAATTATTTTATCTCTTTTTGTAAATCCGCGTGCTAATCGCACCGCACTCATACAGGCTTCTGTTCCTGAATTTACAAAACGAATTTTATCAATATTGGGCACCATCGAAACCGCTAACTTAGCAATTTGGGTTTCCAACTCTGTTGGCATTCCAAAAGAAGTTCCCTTTTGAGCTCTTGCTGTCACTGCCTGAACTACCGGCTCATAAGCATGCCCTAAAATCATTGGCCCCCAGGAATTGATATAATCGATTAATCGGTTTCCATCTTCATCATACAAATAAGCTCCTTTGGCTTCTTTTACAAAAATTGGGGTTCCTCCAACTGATTTGAAGGCTCGTACCGGCGAATTTACTCCTCCGGGAATTACTTTTTCTGCTTCAGCAAATAGCTGACTACTTCTTTGGTATAACATTTTTATTTTACAACTTGTAATTAATTTACTTTTAATTTTTGACCAATATAAAGGGTATTGTCGGTCAATTTATTTTTGCGTTTCAAATCATCCACCATCATATTGTATTTTTTCGAAATAGAATATAAGGTATCGCCTTTTTGAACCTCATAATAGGATTCATTTCGGGAACTCACTGCAATTGACCTTATATTTTGATTTTCTATCGGTCGGTATTTAATTCCTAAAACCTGTGCATCATATTGTGCCAAATTATACCTTTCGATATAAGAAATTAATTTTTCAGGATATCTGGGATCTGTAGCATAACCCGCTTTACGCAAGCCTTTTGCCCAAGCCTGATAATCATCTTTATCCAATTCAAACAAACTGGAATACCTTCCTTTTCCGGTCAAAAACAAGGCATGATCGCGATAAGATTCGGCTACTTTATCATATTTTCTAAAGCACTCCTGACTGGCATCGTCATCGTGTCGTACGGAATCTCCGGTCCAGTCGGAATGGCATTTGATACCAAAATGATTATTGGCACTAACGGCCAAATCACCTCTTCCCGCTCCCGATTCTAAAATTCCCTGTGCCAAAATAATACTCGCCGGAATACCATAAGTTTTCATATTACTCATCGCAATATCTTTGTATTCTAACACATAATTGCTCACAATATCATTAGTAACCACCGTTCGGGAAGTAGATTCAATGACTTCGTTACGACTTTTGCTGTTTTTTTTAGTTCTTGAAGAATAGGTATTGTTTTTAGAAACTGCTTTTTTAGTCGTTACAATTGGGGATTTTGTAGCGTGACAGCTCACTAAAGTAATGATAATAAATAATAGTAGGCTTTTTTTAAACATCGATTGTTATTGTTGGTAATTGTTTATTTTTTAAACGTTCATTCATTCCAAAAACTCCCTGTAATCCGCCGGTATGAATGAGCAAAATATTCGAATGCGCCGGAAAAAAATCTTTTTGAATTAAATCCAAAACACCAAAAACCATTTTCCCTGTATAAACCGGATCTAACGGAATTTTAGTATCCTTATAAAACTGATTGATAAAATGAACCAATCCTTCATTAATCTTAGCATATCCGCCAAAATGATAATCATTAATTAATTCCCAGTTGTCATTCTTTGCAAAAATACGGATTTCATCCTGTAAAAAATTGCCTTTCAAGGCCGGAAACCCTAAAACTTTTTGATCAGGCAAAGTACTGTTAATAATTCCCGAAATCGTTCCGCCGGTTCCAACCGCACAACAAATATAATCAAACTTCGCGTCTTCTTCCGTTAAAATCTCCTGACAGCCTTTTATCGCCTGTGCATTAGTCCCTCCTTCGGGAACGAGATAAAAATCACCAAATTTTGCTTTTAATTCTTCCAAAAAAGCCGCTTCTGTTTTATGGCGATAAGCTTCGCGCGACACAAATTCAAATTGCATGCCGCATTCCTTAGCAAATTGCAAGGTTGGATTACTATCTGTTTTTTCGTTTAATTCATCGCCGCGAACAACACCAACAGACCGAAAACCCTGCTCCTGAGCCGCATAAGCTACCGCTGCAATATGATTGGAAAAAGCCCCTCCAAAAGTGAGCAGCGTTTCTTTATTCTCGGCTTTTGCCTGAAGTAAATTGTATTTTAATTTTCGAAATTTATTTCCGGAAACTACTGGGTGCAACAAATCCTCTCTTTTAATTGTAACCGAGACAGATTTAGGAAATAATATTTGTAATTCCTGATTCAAAACTTTTTTTTACAAAGGTAAAACTTCTAAGCTATGCTTTTCAACAGAACTAAATTTAAACGAATACCTTTTGCAGCTTAACTTTTCATGAATTCAAATACTTCCAAAAACCAAAAAGCTTTCTTTTTTTAAGATATTCTAAATCCGTTTCATTGTTGTAAGCTTCTCTTTCGAAAGAAATATTTCGATAGGCATGATTTTTGTTGTTGTATTTCAGAAGGTTAAAAAGATATTCTAAAAAATACCAAACAAAAAAAGGCAGAATTAACAACTCTGTTTGTTGTCGTAAATGAATACGCTCGTGATTGACAAAAACAGCATTGTCTTTATCAACACGAAATTTCAAAAACACAAAAGGAAAAACCGTCAACCCGCGGAATCCTTTCGGTATTAAATACTTGTTAACAACAAAAAACATTGGTCTTTTAATTTATAAATTTGTATAAATAATACTATTGAATGACAGGACAAAGTAATGAAAATAAATTAACTGAAGGCGAAGATTTCTATTACACCGCCGAAGGTTACAAATGTTTTACCGAAAAATACCATTTAAAAAGAGGCTATTGCTGTAAAAGTGGCTGCCGACATTGTCCTTATGGATATGATAAAAAAACAGGAAGGATACGAAAATAGCTTTTATTTCAAACTTTTCCCTTTTTAAAAGTTCTAATCAAAACCTGAATTTTAATTATACATTAGTAATCAAATAATTGCATTATGAAAACAATCAAAATAATACCCTTATTATTTCTTTTTCTGCTAAGTGCCTGTAGCTCGATAAGAGTCAACTCTGATTACGACAGCCACGTGGATTTTAGCCAATACAAAACCTATGCTTTCCACAAAAAAGGAATTGACCGTGTTCAGATTTCGGAACTGGACAAAAAAAGAATTTTACACGCCATCGACAATGCGTTAATGCAGAAAGGAATGAGTAAAAGTGAAAATCCCGACTTATTAGTCAATATTTTCACTAAAGAAAGAGAACAAATTGACGTGAACCAATTTAACATGGGTTGGGGATACGGCTGGGGATGGGGTTGGAATCCTTATTTCTGGGGAGGCAATACCTATGTTTCCTCGTCCACTCAGGGAACGCTTTTTATCGATTTAATCGATGCTAAGAAAAAAGAACTCGTTTGGGAAGGACAAGGAATTGGAATCCTAACCGAAAACCGAAAAGAAAAAGAAAAACAAATCAACGAATTTGTTTCTAAAATTTTAGCTCAGTTTCCTCCTGCTCCCGAAACAAAATAAACAACAGCTGAATTCTAAAGGCAAAAATTTATATATTTGTTAAACAATTCAAAAACATGAAAAAATTGATTGACATCCGTATCGCGATTAACATTATTATTCCCTGATAATGACGGAGAGTTATGTAAATCAGTACCAAAAATACAATTTATCAAACCTCCGTTAAGGAGGTTTTTTTATACCGGAATTATGAGTTTATTTCAACAAATAGAAGAAGCCAAAAAACAATTACAGGATGTTGTAATGGCAACACCTTTGTCCAAAAATTTAAATCTTTCTAACGAATTTAACGCTACAATTTTATTAAAAAGAGAAGATTTACAAACCGTTCGTTCTTATAAAATCAGAGGTGCTTATAACAAAATAAGCACCCTTACTGCCGAAGAACAGGAACAGGGTGTTATTTGCGCCAGCGCCGGAAATCACGCTCAGGGTGTGGCTTATTCCTGCAAATTGCTTCAGATAAAAGGCAAAATTTACATGCCTAAAACCACTCCGAAACAAAAAATAAAACAAGTAAAACTTTTTGGAGAGAATTATGTAGAAATCATCCTTACGGGTGATACTTTTGATGATGCTTATGCGGCCGCAATAGCAGAATCCACTAAAAACAAAATGGCTTTTATTCATCCTTTTGACGATGAAAAAGTAATTGCCGGTCAGGGAACTGTAGGACTCGAAATCTTAGAAAGCTATAAAAAACCAATTGATTATGTCTTTGTTCCAATAGGTGGTGGCGGATTAGCCTCCGGACTTTCGGAAGTTTTTAAACATTTAAGTCCGCAAACTAAAATCATTGGTGTAGAACCTGAAGGCGCACCTTCGATGCAAACTTCCATCGCCAATAACAAAGTAACCGTTTTAGACAATATCGACAAATTTGTTGACGGAGCAGCCGTAAAACAAGTGGGCAAACTCACTTTTGACATTTGTAAAAAAAGCCTAAGCGACATTATTCTGGTTCCGGAAGGCAAAGTTTGCACCAGCATTTTGCGTTTATACAACGAAGAAGCCATGGTAGTTGAACCAGCAGGAGCTTTATCCATAGCAGCCTTGGATTTTTACAAAGAAAAAATTAAAGGCAAAACCGTCGTTTGTATCGTCAGCGGAAGCAACAACGACATTGAACGCACCGCCGAAATAAAAGAACGCTCCTTGCTTTATGAAGGACTGATGCATTATTTTATGATTCAGTTTCCGCAACGTCCCGGCGCTTTAAAAGAATTTGTCAACGACATTTTAGGCCCGGACGACGATATTACCTATTTCCAGTTTACCAAGAAAAACAATCGCGAAACAGGTCCGGCCGTTGTAGGGCTTGAACTTAAAAATAAAAATGATATTGAAGCTATTAAAACCAAGATGAATAACAAGGGTTTTGAATACAAATATCTCAATGACAAACTTGATTTATTCAACCAGCTAATTGGCTAAAAAATATATTTCCGCAATCCATTATTCGATCAAAAATGCCTGATTTAAACGATATACAAAATCTTGATGATATCATACTATTGGTAGATACTTTTTATTCCAAAGTTCAAAAAGACCCGCTGATTGGTCCAATTTTCAATGAAAAAATTGGCAATAACTGGCCGGCACATTTAGAACGCATGTACCGTTTTTGGCAAACTATTTTACTGGAAGAACACACTTATTCCGGAAGTCCGTTTCCGCCACACAAACATTTACCGGTAGAAAAAGCACATTTTAATCGTTGGATGGAAATTTTTACCGAAACCATTGACGGACTTTACGCCGGAAATCTTGCCGAAGAAGCCAAACTTCGCGCTAAAAATATGGCCGAAATGTTCTTTTACAAAATAGAGTATTTTAGAACCGGGGGACGTAATTTCTTTGAAGCGTAACATTCTTCATTATTTTTCAAACTAAAAATCGAATTCTCTTTCACAAACTAAAATTTCATAAAAGGGTAACGAGTACACATATCGGCAATTTTTTTCTGAAGTTTTACCAAAAACTTTTGATGACTTTCGGATTCCGGATTAAAAGGACGATGATTCAAACTACTTTGAATACTTCCTATTTCTTCCAAAACCGGCAAAGCTGATTTTGAAATTGCTGTTTCTTTAAATCGCTCCCAGATATAATCTATCGCGAGCTGATTAGGATGCAACATATCCTCAGCATAAAAACGATAATCCCGTAATTCGTCCATCATGATTTCGTAGCTTGGAAAATAGTTATGAGTTGTGAGTTGTGAGTTATCAGTTGAATGAATTGCTGCAATCAAATGCGCTTTACTCCATTGATTTTCGACAAAACCATCTTTAATGTGACGCACGGGAGAAACGGTAAGTATAAATTTAGCCTCCGGATTTACCGTTTGAATAAGCTGAATAGTATTCTGAAGAGCCGTTTGAATCCTTTCAATTGAAAGTAATTCTTTGGTAAATTGTTTTTGAGGCACTTTATGACAATTGGCTACAATTTGATTGCTTTCTTTATTTCGATACACCCAAGCCGTTCCGTAAGTAATTAAAAAATGTGTCGATTCGCTGATTTGTTGATTTGTTGAATCGATTAAATCATTCAATGAATCTAAAAAAATTGCTTTATCCTGATTAGAAAGTTCCGAATGCACTTCGAAACAATGCCACAAATCATTGTGATAAAAAATATCTTCTTCGGTAAAAAAACGCTTATGAACGGCACGCTGAACTAATTTTTCAATGGAAACCGGATTGAAGATAATCCCAAAAAGATTGCAGCTGTTTTGAAATTTAAAATACTCCAATTTCTCAGCCATATTCACCGCAAAACAGGAACCCAGACTTAAAATTTTGGAATGGTAATCAATGGGAAACTGAATTTCAGTGATTGGTATTGGGGTACGAAATTGCATTGCCGTTTTTTTCCAAAAATAAGTATTATAACCCGTTGGGAGAAATTAATTTTTGATTATAATTTTTCGTCAGTTCGAGTGATTTTCTCCCGAAGCCTCGGGAAGAAAATCGTATCGAGAACAAGAAAAATTTCATTAAAAACGGTTCTCGTCCCGATAGCTATCGGGACATTTTTTGTTCCGTTTCACTACACAAAAAACACTCGAACTGACGTTTTAGTAATTTCACCCAAAGGGTTATTATAATTTAATACAAATACTGAATTTTAGAATAATTAGGATTCGTCAAACTGGCTTCGGAAACCTGCTCCACCGGGTAATTATCGGCATCATATTTATAAGTTGTTTTATAAATATTCGCCGAAGAAATAGTTCCTTCTCCTTCAGTGACAGTCGTTTCAGAAACCGCCTGAACCATATTATTTCTGGACACCAAAGCGCCCTGATTTAGCAACTTATCGTAGCCCAAAATACTATAATAAGGGTTATTAAACGTATCATAGTCGTAACTTATTTTCATACTAACGGTTTGATTTTCATCTAAAACATCAAACAAACGCTCGTCTTTAATCAGATTTTTATTTTTAAAAGACAACGTTCCGTGATAGACTTTTTGAGCTTCGCTTTTAGTTGTTCCGTTGTATTTCTCATAAGAAACCGTTCCGTCTGAATTATAACTGTAATAAATCGAATAATTTTCAGAAGAAGTAAGCTGAACTAATTTTTCATTTTCGTAACTGAATCCTAAAACCACACTTGATTCCGAATCTTTAACATAAGTTACAATTCTGGAAATAAGTCCGTTTGCATAAGTATAATCAATTCTTTGCTTTGAATTTTCGGCGCTGATAATTTGATTTTCTTGATATTTGAAAACAGAATTCTCAACAACATTATTATCAGTAGTTTCAATTATTTTTACAAAAACTTTCCCTTTATCATCTTTATCGTTCGAACAGGAAGTAAGAACCAAAGCAATAACAAAAATCAGAAAAAATATTTTGGTCAAATTTTTCATGCGATATAGGTTAATTGAACTGGATATTTTTGGGACTCCAAAACTAAATATTTAATAAAGCCAAGCCAACAAAACAGGTTTAACGACCTAAAAACTCGTTCAAAGGACACTTTTAAAAAACAAAAATCAGCCTGCTTTAAAGACAGCCTTTCCTTTTACAGATTTCATCTTTTAGGTTTGCCAATAAACTTCTAAATTCAAAATAAAACAAACCACTGATTTACAAACACTAAAACCATTGATTAAACCCAACCAAAACACCTTAACCCCAGAAAAACACAGTCTTTTAACATCTCATTTTTATCGATAAAAAGCAAGGCACTAGCGGTTTAAAGAGTTTTTTTTCCTTTTAACGATTTTAAGTTGTTTACTAATTTTTTGCTTCTACATTTGACAAGGATACCAGCAAAACACACTATGAAAAATATATTTAACCCTATTTACAGACAGGGCTTTTTCGAAGGCTATTCAGCGGGACAAAATCCTTATTCTGAAGTAAAAAATAAAACTTCCAATCCGGCATTTAATGATGGTTTTAATTCCGGCCGACTGGATTATGAAAGTTTGAATGGAAGTGTCCAGGAAGGAATTCCTAAAAAAATTATTACCGAAAAAATTCTGGATGAATTTTTATTAGCCGGCTTATTAGGAATTAATGTTGACACCGACGGTTATACGCATTTCCAAATAGCCATTCTGTTAAAATGGTATCAAAGCGGTATTGAACAATACGACCCAAAAGAGAACAGTTACTTACTGGATATTCTGGAAGAAAACGGAATTGAAATAAGTTACTCAGAAAAATAAAATTAAGTTTATCAATTCTTTTTAAGAGATTAAAAGAATAGCATTTTGTCTTCTTTTTTGTCCCAAAGATCCAAACTTAAACCAGAAAACCCTTTTAATTTGTCCTTCGCAAACTAAAAGGGTTTTTCTTATTTATACCTCACGAAAGATCATTTTACAAACTCAACAGCCTTCGCTAAAGCTTCCTGAATTCCTGCCGCATTTTTACCTCCGGCTGTGGCAAAGAACGGCTGTCCTCCTCCTCCGCCTTGGATATATTTACCCAATTCACGAACCACTTGTCCAGCATTCAAGTTTTTCGCAGCCACTAATTCTTTAGAAATATAACAAGTTAACATTGGTTTATCTTCGTTTACAGTTGCTAACACCACAAATAAGTTTTCCTTATTACTTCCTAATTCGTGAACCAAATCTTTAGCTCCTGAAGGATCTAAATCTACTTGCTTCGCTAAGAATTGTACTCCGTTTACTTCCTGTAATTCCTGAGCCAATTCGCCTTTCATATTTTTAGCTTTCTCTTTCAACAAAGCTTCTACTTGTTTTTTCAATTTAGCATTTTCATCCTGCAAAGAAACCACCGCTTTTACAGTATCCTGTGGATTTTTCAATGCCGATTTAATTTCTCCCAATAATTCTTCCTGAGAAGCAAAAAACTGTCTTACTCCTTCTCCGGTAATTGCTTCCACACGACGGATTCCGGCAGCAACTGCTCCTTCGGAAACAATTTTGAAAGACCAAATATCAGCCGTATTATCCACGTGGATTCCTCCACATAATTCCATACTGTCACCAAATTTAATCGCACGCACATTATCCCCGTATTTTTCTCCAAACAAAGCCATTGCACCTTCGTCTAAAGCCTGCTGAATTGGAATACTTCTCCTTTCAATCAATGGCAATTGCTCCTGAATTCTGGCATTTACAAAATCTTCAACTTGTTGCAATTCTTCATCGGTTACTTTTGAAAAATGAGAAAAGTCAAAACGTAAATTTTTAGGATTTACCAATGAACCTTTTTGCTCCACATGCGTTCCTAAAATACTACGCAACGCCTGATGCATCAAGTGCGTAGCCGAGTGATTTTTAGAAGTTGCAGTTCGTAAATCGGTATTTACTTTCGCTACAAAAGATGCTGAAATATTTTCCGGTAATTTTTTGGCAAAATGCAAAATCAGGTTATTCTCTTTCTTGGTATCAATAATTTCAATCGTCTCATTAGCTGAAACCAAAGTTCCTTTGTCTCCAACCTGTCCTCCGCCTTCCGGATAGAATGGTGTCGCATCCAAAACAATTTGGTACATCACCCCGTCTTTCTTAGAATCAACCTTACGGATTCGGGTGATTTTTACCTCATTTTCCGTTTGATCATAACCTACAAAAGACTCTATATTACCTTCAACTAAGATTTTCCAGTCATCTGTAGAAACTTCTGATGCCGCACGGGAACGATTTTTTTGCTCCTGCATGGAAGCTTCAAATTCAGCTTCGTTAAACGACATTCCTTTTTCCTTTAAAATCAAGGCGGTCAAATCTTTTGGAAAGCCAAAAGTATCATATAATTCAAAAGCTTTCACTCCGGAAACTTCCGTTCCTTTAGTTTCAGCTACAACATTTTCCAACAACTGTAATCCTTGCTCCAAAGTTCTTAGGAAAGAAGCTTCCTCTTCACGAATTACATTGGTAACCAATGTTTGTTGTTTTTTGATTTCAGGGAAAAATTCGCCCATTTGATTCGCCAAAACTTCAACCAATTGATAAATAAAAGGCTCTTTAGTATTTAAGAAAGTAAATCCGTAACGAATGGCACGACGTAAAATACGACGAATAACATATCCTGCTCCGTTGTTAGATGGTAACTGTCCATCAGCAATGGCAAAAGCAACGGCACGTACGTGATCTACAATAACACGAATCGCAATGTTTATTTTGTTTTGCTCTTCGTTTATATCTTTAACTTCGTTAGAAGTATATTTCAATCCGGTAATTTGCTCCACTTTTTCAATAAGCGGGGTAAACACATCGGTATCATAATTAGAAGTTACGTTTTGCATCGCCATACACAAACGCTCAAATCCCATTCCGGTATCTACGTGTTGTGCCGGTAATTTTTCTAAAGAACCATCGGCTTTACGGTTGAATTCCATAAATACATTGTTCCAAATTTCCACTACCTGCGGATGATCGGCATTTACCAGACTGAAACCTGAAACTTCCGCTCTTTCGGCATCCGGACGCAAATCGATATGGATTTCTGAACAAGGTCCGCAAGGTCCCTGATCTCCCATTTCCCAGAAATTATCTTTTTTGTTTCCAAGAATAATGCGATCTTCAGACACAAATTGTTTCCAAATATCAAATGCATCCTGGTCAAAAGGAACGTTTTCGGCTTCGTTTCCTTCAAAAACTGAAACATACAAACGGTCTTTGTCTAATTTTAAGACTTCTGTCAAAAATTCCCAAGCCCACGGAATAGCCTCTTTTTTGAAATAATCACCAAAAGACCAGTTTCCAAGCATTTCAAACATCGTATGATGATAGGTATCAAAACCGACATCTTCTAAATCGTTGTGTTTTCCTGAAACACGAAGACATTTTTGAGTATCCGCAATACGATTACTTTTCGGAGTGGCGTTTCCTAAAAAATATTCTTTAAACTGTGCCATCCCGGAATTGTTAAACATCAGAGTTGGATCGTCTTTTAAAACAATAGGTGCCGAAGGGACAATTAAGTGCCCTTTGCTTTCAAAAAATTGTAAATACGCTTTGCGAATGTCTTGTGATTTCATTTTTATAATTTAATGATTCAAAGATTGAAAAATTTAAAGATTAATTCTTAAACCAAAGGAAACTTAACTCATTAAATTCCAATTTTATAAGCCTTAATCTTTTGCTAAATTCATAAATTCAGCCAGCTTTAAGCTGCTAAATTTTTAAATCTTTCAATCAATTTTATATTATATTTAATACTAAAAAAAGGGCTGCACAAATAAAACATTTATTAAATTTGTTGCAATCCGCTTTTTTGAAGCTGCAAAAATAGGGTATTTTAAAATATGGCGAAAGTAAAATATTATTACGATTCTGAAAATCTGGCATATCGCAAAATCAAAGTCAAAAAAAGAAAGAAATTTGGCTTTGTCGCCCTGTTTTTACTGGCTGCCGCATTGTTTGGTTTTCTGAGTTTTGTAATTCTGCTGAACACCCCTTATTTTGACACTCCCAAAGACCGACTTTTACTTCGGGAAATTGAAAATTTGAAACTAAATTATGCGGTTTTGGACAAAAAAATAGATCAGATAGATAATGTTGTTGAAGCCATCGAAGAGCGAGACAACAATTTGTATCGAACTTATTTCAACACCGCTCCTATTCCTGAAGCAGAAAGAAAATCCGGTTTTACCGATGTAAACCGATACAAAGCCTTAGAAGGTTATGACAATACCCAACTGGTTTTGCAAACCACTAAAAGAGTTGATGTTTTAACCAAAGAGCTGGCTATTCAGTCCAAATCATTGGATTATATTTTAAAATTAGCCAAAGAAAAAAACAAATTACTGGCTGCTATTCCGGCGATTCAGCCTGTCAGAAACGAGAATCTGAAAAGAATGGCTTCCGGATTTGGATACCGTACCGATCCTTTTACCAAGGTTAGAAAAATGCACGAAGGCATGGATTTTACCGCTAAAAAAGGAACGCCGGTTTTTGCCACCGGTGACGGCGTAGTCAAACAGGCAGACAACAGAGCGTCGGGATACGGAAATCATATTGTTATCAGACATGGTTATGGTTATGAAACCTTATATGCTCATTTAAGCAAATACAACTGCAAAGCCGGGCAGCGCATTAAACGTGGCGACATCATTGGATTTGTAGGCAGCACGGGACGTTCGGAAGCACCTCATTTGCATTACGAAGTTCACAAAGACGGTCGAGTAGTGAATCCGCTTAATTTTTATTACGGCAATATTTCGGCAGTCGAATACGTTGCCATTTCAAAATTGGCTAATCAGGAAAATCAGTCATTGGATTAACGATTTTTGACTGTTAATTGCTGATTTTAGAATTAAAACATTGGTTTTTGGAATTTATTAATTTGGAATTTAAAAAATTATGCACATAGAATTACAACCCGGCAAAAGATATTACAGCATAGGCGAAGTAGCCAAAGCATTTGATGTAAATGCTTCGCTCATTCGTTTTTGGGACAGTGAATTTGACATTCTTAAACCTAAAAAGAACGCCAAAGGAAACCGAATGTTCACTCCGGAAGACATTAAAAACCTGCAATTGATTTACCATCTGGTAAAAGAAAGAGGTTTTACGCTCGAAGGAGCCAAAACGCATTTAAAAGAAGGACAAAAGAAAACGCTGGACAAATTTGAAATCATCAGCAAACTGGAAGCTATCAAAGTGCAGTTGACCAACATTAAAAATGAACTATAGATTTAAGATTACAGATTAACGATTTTTGATTTAAGATTACAAACAATAAATAATAAACTTTAAATTAAACAAAAACATGGATTTTAAGAAATTTTTACCTTGGATTATTGGTGCAGTTATTCTTTTTGGAATTTACGGTTGGGTAAAAGGGATCAACAACACTGCGGTAACTTTGAATCAGGATATTGAAGAATCCTGGGGAAATGTTCAAACGGCTTATCAAAGAAGAAATGATTTGATTCCAAATATAGTAAACACCGTAAAAGGATATGCTGAACACGAAAAAAGCACTTTAACAGCAGTTATTGAAGCCCGTGCCAAAGCGACTCAAACTACGGTTGACCCAACTAACATCACGCCGGAACAATTAGAAGCTTTCAACAAAGCACAAAGTGGCGTAAGCAGTTCTTTATCACGATTATTGCTTACTGTAGAACAATATCCAAACCTTAAAGCCGACCAGAATTTCCTAAAATTACAGGACGAATTGGCTAGTACAGAAAACCAGATTTTAACAGCTCGTACGCGTTTTAACGAAGCCGTTAAACCCTACAACACGCACATCAAAACTTTCCCGAATTCCTTATTCGCCGGAATGTTTGGTTTCAAAGAAAAAGCGTATTTCAACGCTGTAGAAGGTGCCGACAAGGCTCCGGAAGTGAAATTCTAAAATCGATTTCAGATTTTTGATTAACGTTCCGATCTATCGGGACGTTAATCTTCATTAAAAAATAATTCCTATGTCAAACGTTGAAGATTTTTTAACTCCGGAAGAAGAACAGGAGATTGTTGAAGCTATTCGCATTGCCGAAAAAAACACTTCAGGAGAGATTCGGGTTCACATCGAAAAGACAACTTCTATAGATGCTTTTGACCGCGCCAAAGAGGTTTTTCACCAACTAAAAATGGATGAAACCCAATTAAAAAACGGGGTTTTAATTTATCTGGCCGTTGACGATCATAATTTTGTTATTTGCGGAGACAAAGGAATCAACGATGTTGTGGAAGATAATTTTTGGAACTGCACCCGCGATGCCATGATCACTCAATTCAAACAAAGAAAATTCAAGCAAGGGCTTGTTGACGGAATTTTAAGAGCCGGAGAGCAACTCAAAAAATATTTTCCGTGGCAGGAAGGCGACACCAACGAATTATCGAACGAAATCTCAAAAGGATAATACAATGCAAAAATCAGAAGGCAGAATGCAGCCATCAGTATTCAGAAAACATTTAAGCTACAAATTAGGCTATTTGTTTTTAGCTTTTATATTCTTACTGAACTGCAATTTATTAGTTGCTCAATTTAAAATCCCCGAAAAACCTTCGTTTCAAACTTCCGTTTACGATTATGCCAATCTTTTTAATTCGAACGAGAAAGCACAATTGGAGGAAAAACTCGTTCGTTATTCTGACAGCACCACTACACAAATTGTAGTCATTACCGTAGAAAGTTTAAAGGGTGAGGATGTTAGTTTGTTAGCTACCAAATGGGCGCAAACCTGGGGAATTGGAGGAACTGCTAAAGACGACAACGGAGTTATCATTCTGATTTCTAAAAACGATCGAAAAATTGCCATCAATCCGGGTTACGGATTGGAAGACCGATTGACAGCCGGAATTGGCGGAGAAATTATCCGAAATATTATTATTCCCGAATTCAAAGCAGGAAGTTTTTATAACGGAGTCGATAAAGGTATTGACGCTTTAATTGATGTTTTTAAAGGCAAATACAAAGGCAGCCGAAAACAAAATCAACAACAGGATTTCCCTATTCTTCCTTTCATTATCATTATCGTTTTGATTTTCATTTTAGCTTCCCGAAATAAAGGAGGCGGTGGAAATTCAGGAAATAATGGCGGTGGCGGACCAAGTTTACTGGATATGATTATTTTAAGTAATTTAGGTCGAAACAGCGGCGGTTTTGGTGGAGGAGGCTTTGGTGGTTCCTCCGGTGGTGGATTTGGAGGCGGCGGCTTCGGTGGTGGCTTTGGCGGAGGAGGATTCTCCGGCGGAGGTTCCAGCGGAAGTTGGTAAAAAAATATATTAAACCAAAAAACCACTTCCAATGGAAGTGGTTTTTTGGTTTTAAAAGTAAATCTTCTTAAAACCTTCTTTCATTATATTTCTTTTCTTTTCCGCCAAATTTACTAATCTTATAAGTTAACGAAAACATGAGATAACGTTTTAAAACCGTGTTTTCCGAATCATAAATATTTGTTGGCGAAATATATCTGGTAGCATTTTGATTCTGATTCAAAAGATCATACACTTTCACTTTAGCCGTTAATTGCTCTTTGAAAAATGTATAACCTAAACTGGTGTTCCATAAATAGAAATCTTTCTTGTAACCATCCGAAATATTCGAATTATAGGAATAAGAAAAATCATTAGCAAAAATCCATTTTTTTCCAAAATAATTAGTGCTTTGCAACTCTGCTCTATGATTAAAATTAGATGTAGAATTAATTGTATAATTCGTATACTTTGAATCATTAAACACCGGATTATAATTAGCCGTTAAACTAAAAAGCTTATCGATTTCATAGGTAAAACTGATTCTTGGATATACTGAAAAAGTATTCGCTTCATAAATTTCTCCATCAACAAATCCTTTATCAAAACTGTATCCCCCGTAAGTTCCTACACTAAACTTATAAATATTGGCCTCTTTTTTTAAAGTTTTATTCCAGGAACCTCCCAGACTAACGGAATAATTCCCGGAAATATTCTCATAAGTACTGGTCGTTTTTAGATTCTCTTTGTCATAAATCATCGAAGAAACCACTCTGTTTTCATAATAATTAGCATACATATACACATAAAAACCCGAACGTGTTGCATAATCGTAATTATTATAACTAATATTCCCTGAATGGGTTTTATTTGGATTCAAATCAGGATTTCCTTTATAAATACCCATAGGATTAGACAAATCTTCAACCGGCAAAAGTTGGTAAGCCGATGGCAAATCGACTCTGTAATCATAATAAATTCCGACGGATTTAGACTTTGAAATCTTATATCTTGAATTCATATTAAAATAAGGCAACACATAGTTTTTTCTTAAACCCATATCCTGTCCCATATAATTAGAAAAAGTATTTTGTCTAATAATCATGGGACCTGCTTCTAAATTGAAATTAATTTTTTTCTTTGTGATTTTAAAAGCCGTTTGTGGTCGAATAAATATATTCTCGGTCGTAAAATAATTGGATTGTGCCGCATTAAAATCATTGTATTCCTGACTCGAATCGTTAAAATCAAAGGTTTTTCTTTCCGTTGAATTCGAATTAATTCTAAAATCACCACCAATTTCTACACTTAAAGAATCGGTTATTTTATTTGAAAATTCCACATTAACATGGTAATTATCGGTTATATTTTTGTTTCTAATATTTTGATTTCTATCAACATCTGTTTCTGCCGGATTCTGAAAATCTACTTTATTGACACTAATCCCGTTAGACTCGTCTTTTGAATTTTCATTATCAAAATTAATGGCTAAAAATTGCTTATTGCCTTTAAAACGTTTGTTAAAAAAAATCGAATTATTAAACTTGTCATTATTTGAATCACTGGAATAATGACTTGTACTTTCGTTAACCAAATCACCGTTAGTATTATAGGATTCTCCCGAAGATTCATTCCTGTTATTAGACTGGCTTTTGTTGAACTTAGGTGCAACCACAATGGTTGCTGTAGAATCTATTTTGTATTCAAATTCAAAATTCAGATTGTGTCCATTAGTTTCGTTATTTGATGTTCCTCTGGATTCGGAATACAAATTTCCGGTTGGTAAAAATGTAGTGACTTTGCTCGAAGTCTTATTCCCAGTATTGGTATTGGTAAAGAAATAACTTCCGGTGGCATCAAAATGTTTAGCGAGTTCGTCAGTATAATTCACCCCAACCATATTCGATCGGGTAATTCCATTACCTCCGCCAAATCGGATTCCGTTTACGGCAAAAGAATTTTGTCCGTAATAATAACCACTTCGACTTCGCCCGCCTCCCATATTATCAAAAATTTCGTTCATCGAAAAACCCGGCGAATTGATATTATTGGACGAAGTCAGCACACTTATTTTTCTTTTATTTTTAAAATAATTGATTAATCCGTTGCTTTCATACCTGTTATCCGTTCCGGCACCCGCCATAATTTTACCAAAAAGTCCTTTGTTTTTATCCTTATCAATCGTCAGATTAATGCTGGCATTATTAGACGAAGCCGCCTGCTTATTGAGTTCTTCTTTTTTAGTTTTGGTATCGCTCACCTGGATTTTATTAATCAAATCGGCAGGCAAACTTTGCAACGCAATTTTTCCGTCTTTATCAAAAAAAGGTTTTCCATTTACTAAAATCTGGTTGACTTCCTTGCCGTTTACGGTAATTTTTCCTTCCTCATCAATAACAACTCCGGGCAATTGTTTTAACAAAGTTTCCACATTGGCATCCGGTCTCACTTTAAAAGAAGAAGCGTTAAATTCCAGAGTATCTTTTTTTATGCGAATAGGCGGCGCCTCACTTTTTATCACCACTTCATTCAATACATTTTCATTTTCTGTCAAAAATAAATTACCAAAATCTTTACTTTCGGTTAACGCATCCATCTCTTTCTTTAATGATTGATAACCCATATAAGAAATTTTTAATACGAACGGCTGGGTAATTTTTTTAGTTTCTAATTTGAAATTGCCATTTTTATCCGTAATCGTATAATCGATTACTGTAGAATCTTTGGCTGATGACAAATATACAGTCGCTGCTTCAATAGGAAATTGATTCTTTTTATCTAACAATTTCCCCTTAACTTCAATAGCATTTTGAGCCTGCAAGGAAATACAATAAAACAATGAAAAAAGAATTGGTAAGAGTCTTTTCATACACAAATAACTTTGGTTAGTCATAAAATAGCTACGCAATCTAAGTCTTTTTGATGAATCAAAGTTATTTCTTACGTGAAAATTAACATATTATTTTTCTTAACAAAAAGAAAACCGCGGTATTTCTAAACTTCTAAAAAATCATTCTTCTCGAAAATTTTAACAATTTTAATCAGTTGCATAAAAATCAGTTGTAACATTTATAAAATTATTTATCTTTATCCTGATTTAAGTTAAACTTAGCCGCGAACGAACAACAGATGCTTTCACAAAAAACCAAATACGCCCTTAAAGCCCTACTCTATTTGGCGCAACAGGATATCAATCATATCTCTAAAACGACCGATATTGCCGAATCGGCTAATATTCCTAAAAAGTTTTTGGAACAAATTCTATTGGACTTAAAAAGAGGTCATTTGGTAGGCAGTAAACAGGGAAAATTAGGCGGCTATTACCTTTTAAAATCGGGTAATGAAATTACTTTAGCCGATATTCATCGTTTATTTGACGGCGCTATCGCTTTATTACCTTGTGCTTCTCTAAATTTTTACGAGCGTTGTTCGGATTGTAAAAACGAGTCGGAATGCCTGCTACGACACGGTTTAATGACAATCAGAGACGAAACTTTGAAAGCCATGCAGGGAATTACAATAGCTTCATTAGTAAAAAAATAAAAAAATATTTATTTAACTCTACTATTTTTATAGAATTTACATACATTTGTATCGATTTACAATTATTACTATAATTATTAAATGATGAAAACAATTCAAAAACGCTTTTTTAAAAAAAGCTCAAAAACGGTTATTACTTTAAATTCAAATAAAACAATTCATTATTGTATGATGTATATGTGTCTTTAAAAAAAATTAATTAAAAACTCTACTAATCATATATAATTAATAAAATAATGAAAACAATTATAAAGAACATATTCACAATTATCTTATTATTAATCATTTCAAGCAGTTTCGCACAAGCCATAAAAGGTCGTGTGACTACCAAGGAAAACAATGCCCTACCGTCGGCAAATGTTGTCATTAACGGAAACACATTCGGAACTACTACCGATGTAAACGGAGATTTCAGCATTGAATCACTAGGGAAATTGCCAATTACACTTTTAATTCAACATGCAGGATACAAAGCCGAAAAAGTATTGCTCTCTACCATACCAGCTACTCCTTTAAACATTATTTTAACAGAAGACAATCAACTGGCAGAAGTAGTGATTTCATCCCGAAGAAGAATTGAGAAAACTCAAAATGTACCAATTCCAATTTCGGTCGTAAGCGGAAAACAAGCCGAACAGGTCGGTGCTTTCAATGTAAACCGAATTAAAGAATTAATTCCTTCGGTACAATTATATTCATCAAACCCTAGAAACACCGGAATTAATATTCGAAGTTTAGGCTCTCCTTTCGGTTTAACAAATGACGGTATTGATCCCGGAGTAGGTTTTTATGTTGACGGTGTATATTATGCCCGTCCTGCTGCGACTACTTTAGATTTTGTCGACATTAGTCAGATTGAAGTGTTACGCGGACCACAGGGAACTTTGTTTGGAAAAAACACCGCTGCCGGAGCTTTTAGCATCACTACCCGAAAACCAAGTTTCACACCAAGCGCCAGTTTTGAAGTGAGTTATGGAAATTATTCTTTACTGCAAGCCAAAGCTTCTGTAACCGGTGGTTTAACAAAAAAAATTGCCGGACGTCTTTCTTTTTCGGGAACACAAAGAGACGGTTTAATCGAAAATGTAGCCACCGGAAAATCGACTAATACTTTGAACAATCAGGGTATCAAAGGGCAACTTTTGTATACCCCGTCAGCCAATACCAATATTTTACTTTCAGCAGATATTACAACCCAACGTCCTGACGGTTATGCGCAGGTTATTGCCGGAGTTGCTCCTACTCAGAGAGCTGCTTACCGACAATTCAATCAAATTATTGCCGATTTGGGTTACCAATTACCAAGCATAAATGCTTTTGACCGAAAAATAGATCAGGATACACCTTGGCGCTCCAATCAGGATATAGGAGGAGCTTCTCTTACTATCGATACTAAAATTGGACAAGGAACTTTAACGTCTACTACTGCATGGCGTTTTTGGAACTGGGATCCATCCAATGACAGAGATTTTACAGGATTACAAGTTTTGGCTAAATCACAAAACCCAACCAGACAAACGCAATTCACACAAGAGGTACGTTATGCAGGTCAAATTGCATCTAAAATCAGTGCCGTGGGAGGTCTCTTTTTTATCGACCAAAATTTACATACTACCGGAACAGAAGAATCAGGAAGTGCGCAATGGCGTTTTTCACAAAGTACAACCAGTTCAAAATGGGCAACACCAGGTTTATTTGAAGGGTACGGAATCAATACAGATGCCCGTATTCATGCAACTTCTGCGGCTGTATTTGGTCAGTTAGACTGGACGATTACTGAAAAATTGCACCTTTTACCTGGTTTACGATACAACTACGACAGAAAAGATGCCGATTACAGTCGTACTACTTACGGCGGTTTAGAAACAACAGATCCGGAATTGATTGCTTTGAAAAAATTAGTATATAGCGATCAAAGTTTTGCTAAAAATACCGATGCAGCTGACTTTTCAGGAAATCTAACCATATCCTACAAACCTGCTGACAGAATAAACACCTATGCAACCTATACAAAAAGCTACAAACCTGTGGGTGTAAATGTAGCGGGATTACCAACGCTTAACGGAGCTCCAATATTGGATTTGGCCGTAATCAAACCGGAAAGCCTAAATCATTATGAAATTGGAGCGAAAACAACGCCATTTAACAATACCATCTTCAACATCACATTCTTTAATACCGATATTACCGATTATCAAACCAATGTTCAGGCGGCTGAACTAGGTGTTAACCGTGGCTATTTAGCCAATGCTGACAAAGTGCGCGTAAGAGGAGCAGAAGTTGATTTTAGTGCATCTATCAACAGTCACTTCAATATAAACGGAGCTGCTACTTATACAGATGGAAAGTATATCAAATTTACCAACGCACCGCTTCCTTTGGAAGAAACAGGAGCTGCCGTTTCTTATAAAGATGTTTCAGGCTCCAGCTTACCGGGAGTTTCCAAATGGGCCGGAAGCTTAGGGGGAGAATATACAACAGACGCTAAATTCTTTGGAAACCTGGGTAAATTCTTCATCGCATTGGATTCTTATAGTCGTTCTGAATTTTCTTCAAGTCCGTCAGCTTCTAAATATTTAATCGTTCCGGGTTATGCTATTTTCAACGGGCGTTTAGGATTCCGTGTTACCGATGGTTTGTCGGTACATATTTGGGGACGAAATCTTTTCAATAAAAATTATTACGAACAATTATTACCGGCAGGAGGAAATACCGGGCAATATGCCGGAGTTTTAGGAGACCAAAGAACCTATGGAATTACTTTGAAATATTCGTTGTAAAAGCTCCCAAAATCAAAACCAATTAATTATGAGATATTTAACCCAAACACAAGATTAAAGTGAGTAACTTTAAGAGAAAATAGGGCTATGAAAAATTTTGCAATTAAACTTGTATGGTTTACAACGGCTTATGTATTT
This sequence comes from Flavobacterium daejeonense DSM 17708, assembly GCF_000425425.1. Taxonomy (GTDB): domain Bacteria; phylum Bacteroidota; class Bacteroidia; order Flavobacteriales; family Flavobacteriaceae; genus Flavobacterium; species Flavobacterium daejeonense. The sequence continues at coordinate 2,186 of NZ_AUDK01000005.1, read as the reverse complement.
GTATTTGCAGCTTTGAACCAAACCAATGTCAATATACGAATACTATTGTTTATGCACAGTATAGGATTCCTTTTAATCCCATTTATGACTTATACTGTTTTGACTGATAATTACAAAACCAATAAAACATTTAAAGATTGGTATGAGGATTATCCTATAGACACTTTGGACGAAGACGAAGACAAAAACAATTAAATTTTTAAGCCGTTAAATCAAAAATTCCTTTACAGACTCTAGGCTTGTAAAGGGATTTTCTTTTAATAATTATTTATTTTTCGTCGGATTTTGTCTTGTATCAAAAACTCTATTGATATAAATTTTTGATTTACCTTCCCGATAGGTTATTTTACAATGATGGTGAATTAACTTTCTATATTCATACTTTAAATGAACAAAATCTTCATCAACAGCACCTATTTCTTTAAAGTTACTATTCTCTAAAACCTCAGTTCTTTCTCTTAGTCCTGTTGCAATTACAATAGCTTTACTAAAACCGTAAAGCGTTGCATTAAATCTAGTTACTTTTTCTAAATCTTTTAGAGCTCTGGAAGTCCAATAAACTGGCTTTACTACTCCTTCCAACTTTCAATCATTTTTTGAACCTCAGCTTGACTGTGAATTCTTCCTGATTTTATATCACTCTCTGATTCAGCAATCATTTTGTCTTTTTTTAGTTGGACACTATATGCTTTAGCCATTTCATAGAACATCTTGATGAATTTTTCATCGCCTTCATTAATAAACTGATGCAGTTCTTGTTTTAATTCTAATGTACTCATGGCAATAGTTTTTATTGTCTTACAAATTTACAAATTCTATTTCAAAATTTCATATACTACTGAATGAAAGTTAATTGTAATTATTTACAGGCTTTTGAAATACCAATATTTATGACTATCTAAAACAACAAAGAAGCTACAACTTTATTTGTTGTAGCTTCTTAGATGTATTATTTGCTTTTGTTTGCTGGCACAGATTGCATCCCGAAACTTCGGGACTGCGCTATCCCTTGAAAGAGATATTTTGTTATATCCGAGTAATCGGGTTTGCCAAAGTTTCACAAATGCAAGACCAACTTCAAATTAAGCTAAATACCCAAATTGCTTTTAGTGCATGTAGTGGTTGGCAAATTCACATTAGTTTGATTAAAATGTTTGTTCTAGTTAAAATAAATGTAGTTTCGTCTTTTCGTTCAATTTCCATTTTTTCTTTTGTACGAATAAGATAATAATCATTGTTTTCGTTAACTTCATATTTAACTCCAGAATAATAAAGTTTGTCTTTGAGATTTTCAAACACGTAATTTAAAAGTTTCTTTTGGTTTTCAAAATTCCAATTTTCTTTATTATTTTTTAATTTAATTAGAATGTCTTTTTCGCTAATCTTTACAATTTCATACTCTTTTGTGTTGAAGAAATTGATTCCTAATGTAATTTCTTCCACTAGTTTTTTTTCATAGTAAGCAAATCGATTTTCTTTTTTTATAAAATGATCTTCTCTTCCAGATAATCCAGTTTTGCTGTACGGAACTCCCATATTTTCCTTGCTTAAGAGAAATCTCTACTCACATTCATAACTCCAATTATTTGATTTAACATTTGTTATATAATATAACGGAATTGCCATATTTGGAAATTCACATATATCTATGGGCACTAGATCCTTTGTATAATTTGTCGGAATAAAACCTAAATATGTATTATTCCCATTTTCATTTTGGATAATTGTTTCAATACTTTTCTCTAATTCTTCAGTTTTAAACTTTATTTGAAAACCTTTCTCTTGAGTATAATGTGGCCACATTAAAGGATTATTTTCTTTTGCTGTCATTGAAACTACACCAAATTTATTAGACAGAACTTCCCAAAAAAGGGAAATATAACCTTTACAATAGCTATCTTTGCTTATGTCTTCTTCGTAAAATTTCAATAATTCTTGTTTATTATTGGGAAAAAGAAACCCTAAAAAACTTTCATAATAAGAATAATCCAATGGTTTCGATGTCCAAAAAAGAAATGAGCTACTATCTAGTCATTCCTTAAAAAGCCACTATTTTAAATCTCGATTAAAATAGTGGTTTTGTTTTTAGTAAAAAAGTTGAACAATAATTGTAGCCAAAAAATAATTTGCTCTTTGATTTGATTAAATCTGAGCTTTAGATTGTATCCAATTCCCGCTAGTAGTGC
>NZ_AUDK01000004.1 GCF_000425425.1 Flavobacterium daejeonense DSM 17708 | reverse complement strand
CCCCAATAGTTTCATCAATCTTAAAACGGTTTTATGATTGATAACGATTCCTTTGTTTTGAAGTTCATCGGTTATTCGTCTATAACCATAACGTCCTTTATGTCGTTGATAAATAGTTTTAATCAACTCTTTAATCTTTTTATATTTATCAGGTAATCGGCTTTGTTTTTGATGATAATAAAAACTACTTCGTGCCATATTTGTTAGATCTAGAAGCAATTCTAAATCAAATTTATGCCTTAACTCTATTATGGCTTTGGTTTTCTCCTGGCTTGAATTAAGGCTTGTAACTTTTTTAGCAATTCATTCTCACAACGAAGTCTTTCGTTTTCTTTTAAAAGTTCTTCTTCTCTTGTTAAAGGTTTGTTTGGTTTGCTTTTTTTACGTTTATCACTCATAGAAATTGGTCTGCCTTTTTGTTTTGGTTCTAAGCCTTTTATTCCAAAGTTAGCAAAATCTTTTTTCCATTTTAAAACAATGGAAATATCAGGAATATTAAACCTAACACTAGCTCTTAATAATGAAAGAGATTCTTTTTCTATAGCTGTAACCACTTTTAATTTAAATTCAGAGGAATAACTTTGATTCATTCGTGGCAATAAACCTATTTCGCCATAAGTCTTGTAAAAACTGACCCATTTACGAATATTCCATCTCGGAATCTGCTTCAATTTTGAAACATATCCATCCGTATAATGTTTCTTTAAAACTAATTCTACGCATTCTAATTTAAATGCATAATCATACTTTACTTTTCTTTCCATAAAAAATGCCTCAAATAGTGTCTAACTTTTTGGGGCATGTTCAAAAACTCATTTTTAGGCTTTGTTGCTTTTTATTGTTTTGTAAAAATCAAACAAACTGGCGAACACATTTCAATACGTTTTCCGGTATCGGTTAAGGCTCATCTTACTGTGTTGAATTTCATTTATTTTTTAACTCCATAAAAGCCTTATTCTTTCTTCTTTTTATTAGTTTATCAGCTATGATAAAAAAACCTAATAAAACTAAAAAGTGGATTAAATATGATTTAGGTTCACTATGTATACTCACCACAGAAAAAATACGATTCCATCTTACTTTATTTAATCCTTTTCCATCTTTATCCCAACTAAACCAAATAAATACTGGTTTACCAACTATATGATCAAAAGGAACAAAACCCCAAGAACGAGCATCCAAGGAGTTTTGACGGTTATCTCCCATCATCCAATAATAATCTTGCTTAAAAGTATAGCTATTATTTACTTTTCCGTTAATTATAATTTCATTACCATTAACTTCTAAACTATTTTTTTCATACTCCTGAATAATACGCTTATAAAATGGAAGTGATTTTATATCTAGCTTTACAGTTACACCTTTCTTAGGAATATAGATAGGTCCAAAATTATCTATGTTCCATCCCAATGAATGAACATGAGGAAAAACTTCTTCATTATTACCTTGTCTTTTTGGTGTCAAGTATTTTGTAACACTTTTTACAACTGGATTTTTGGCTATTAAATCGGCTTCTTTGTCTGTTAAAGTTAAAAAATATTGCCCCTCATTTGTTAAAGCGAAAGTTCCATTTTCGTACTTCATACCTTCTCTGGCTCCATATCGATGTACGAGAGCATCCTGATTTATACTTTCTCCTTTTGTATCTACTAAAAAATTAAATTGAGGCTTGGCACTTTCCGGCATTTTACTCAATTTGCCATTAATGTAAATAGCTCCATTACGAATTTCTAAAGAATCTCCAGCTACACCAACACACCTTTTTACCAAATTTGTTTTTTTATCAATAGGTTTATAATAGTTTCTGTCTGGTTTAAAATTATCCATATCTCTTAAAGTATCTGCAGGTTGATTAAACACAACAATTTCATTACGCTCAATTTTTTCTATTGCAGGAAATCTAAAATAAGGTAATTGGAATTTATTTAACCAACTTGTTCCTTTCTTTGTAGCATCATCGCTAAATAGATAAGACTTTAGTTTAAAAAAAGGTATTGAATCATGCACCATTGGCAATGCAATTGCTGTCATTGGAGTTCGCGCGCCATAATTAACTTTACTTACAAACAAGTAATCTCCAATTAATAAGGTCTTTTCTAAAGATGAAGATGGAATCGTAAAAGGCTGAATAACATAAGTATGAACTAATGTAGCTACAATAATTGCAAATAAAAGTGAGCTTATTGTATCTCCTGTTTTTGTTTGAAATTTTAAATCACGATTTTCTATATAAACTAGATTTTCAGAAGTATAATTTAAATAAGCAATATAAAAACCGAATGTTACTAAGACTAATAAAGTATCCTGAGTGGTGTTTTTTCCAAAACTTCTAATTGTCTCAACCCAAATTACAGGAATCATTATAAGATTAATAATGGGAATGAAAAGTAATAAAAACCACCATATTGGACGTTTAATAATTTTCATTAAAACGACTAAATTATATAATGGTATAAAAGCTTCATAAACTTTTCTACCAGCTTTTAGATAAAGTTTCCAAGTAGATAATCCATGAATAATTTGTAGTACAAAAATAAAAATTAACCATTCTGATAAACTCATATTAATCTTTTTTATTAATTATTATTATAATTTTAGAATTCTAGTTAGCCTCATAAATAGACTATTAACAGTAAAATTTTTCTTTAAATAATTCAAATACGATGATACATATTTTTTTATCAAAACACTATTAAAATATCATAAAATTAAGCTAAATTCTTACTCTAATTTTATTATTGCTTATAATTAGGAATTATATTCGTTTAGTAGCCAATAAAATATCCTGCTGCAAAAAAAATAATTAGAAATAGTCTTGAGATTTCAGAAAGCAATCTGCAGTTTACAGAAATAAAAAAAGTTTTCAGATTAAGAATAACCTATAATCTGAAAACTTTTTTTTCTTTTAAATTCTTAAACCTGCTTTCTCCTTTCTGCAGCCTGAAATCAGTTTTACTTCTCCGTAAAAACCAAACAAACCGGAGCACACAATTCGATTCTTTTTCCGGTATCAGTCAATGCTCCTGTTTCTTTATTACGTTTAAAAACAACCACATTATTAGTATACTGATGTCCAACTAACAAGAAATTACCGCTTGGGTCAATCGCAAAATTACGAGGACCGTCACCCAAAGTACTGATTCGGGAAGCCAATGCTAATTTTCCATCTTTTAAAATTTTGAAACAACTAATCGTATTGGCTTCTTTTCTGTTGGTTGCATATAAAAATTTCTCATCTGGCGAAATATGAATATCGGCAGCTGTAAAAGGTTTTGTAAAACCATCCGCTACTACAGTAGTTTCCTGAACTAATTGCATTTTTCCTTTTTTATAATCAAAAACCGAAAGCGTTCCATCCAATTCCTGTAACAAATACAACTTACGTCCATTTTTGCTAAAAACAAAATGCCTTGGTCCACTCCCTGCTTTCACACTGATGCTGTCTTTTAAAGCTAAAGGCTTTACTGCTTTTGAATCATATTGGTACACATACAATTTATCAGTTCCCAAATCGGTTGCCAACACAAGCTTGTGATCGGGTGAAAATTGTACCGAATGCACATGCGATTTTTCCTGACGGGCAGGATTTACTCCTTTTCCTGAATGCTCTATAAGCTGCTTTAATTCCGTAAGACTTCCATTTTTATTTTTACCAAAAACCGCCACACTTCCGCCGGTATAATTGGCTGTTATCACGTTTTTGTCATCATTAATAATGTAACAAGGTCCCGGATTTTGAATCTTTTGCTTATTCAAAAAATCTAACTTTGCATTTTTCGAATCGTAGCTAAAAGCGCTAACGGTACTTTTAGGTCCGTCTTCATTAACCGAATACACAAAATCATTCTTTTTAGAAACCGTTACAAAACTGGGATTGATAATATTCTCTGTTGCAGATTTAAACTGAGAAACTCCGGTTTCTGCATCAAAATCATAAACATAAATCCCTTTGCTTTCGCAACTCTTGGTGTAAGTTCCAATGACTAAATTAAATTTCTTTTCCTGCGCCTGAAATTGTTCACAACACAATAATGCAAATGCAATTAAAAAGCTTTTCTTCATTTTTATCGTTTTTAGTTGAACGCTAAAATACATATAAAATACTAACAACTATCGGTTCCTGCTACGATTGAAAAAATACCAAGTCTACATGCTTAGAACTTTGGCACAAATTTGTATTTTTGGAAAGAATTCACTGCTATTATTTTTATAACAGCCAGTAAACATTTGAACTCCATGCATTTTAAACATCCGGAAATTCTATACTTTCTTTTTTTATTGCTGATACCTATTTTGGTTCATTTGTTTCAGTTTCGAAAATTTAAAAAAGAATATTTTACCAATGTTCGTTTCTTAAAATCGATTTCTATTCAAACCCGAAAAAGTTCCCAACTCAAAAAATGGTTGTTACTCGCCTGCCGATTATTGCTTTTTTTCTGCCTGATTTTGGCTTTTACCCAACCTTTTTTTGATGCAAAAGACAGCCAAAACCGTTCGAATGAAACCTACATTATTCTGGACAACTCTTTTAGTATGCAGGCCAAAGGCAAAAAAGGCGAATTATTAAAAAGAGCCATTCAGGAACTGCTGGAAACTACGCCGGAAAACAAAAAATTCTCCTTACTAACCAATACCGAAAGCTATTGGAACACCGATATTAAATCGATTAGAAGTACGCTTCAAAATCTAAAATACAGTGCGATTCCCTTTGAGTTAAACGCCATTTTAGTCCGAATCAATGCTCATCCTACAAATGCTAAAAAAGACATTATTGTGATTAGCGATGCTGTAGGAATGAATGAAAAACAACTCAAAAGCATTTCTAAAAATGACCTTTGTTACTTTGTAATTCCGGAATCGGAACAAAAAAACAACCTGAGCATTGACAGCGTTTTTATTGCTGAAACCACGAATGATTTTTATGATATTGAAGTCAATTTGTCCCGTTTTGGCAACGAAATCAAATCGGTTCCTGTAGCAATTTATAACCAGAAAAAGTTAATCGCAAAAACGGTTGCTAATTTAAACAGTTCCAAAAAATCATTACATTTTAATATTGCCAAACAGGCTTTTCAGGGTTATGTTTCCATTTCCGACAACAGCCTGACTTACGACAACAATTATTATTTTAGCATTGCCAACACCAAAAAAACAAAGCTAATCAGCATTGGCAAAAATGCCAAAAGCAACTTTTTACAACGCATTTATACGCCGGACGAATTTAATTACAGTAACAGTGAGTTAAGCACTTTAGACTATAATACACTCGAAAAACAAGACGCGATTGTACTCAATGAATTGGAAGAAATTCCGCAGGCTTTGCAAATTACGCTGAAGGATTTTGTTCAAAAAGGCGGCAATCTGATTCTTATTCCGTCTGTCAAAAGTTCCGCCACGGCGCTAACTTCTTTTATGAGCGCTTTTGGCAATTTCCAATTTAAATCTATCGAAACCAACTCAAAACTAATCACCAAAATAAACTTTGATCATCCCTTGTTTTCAGGCGTTTTTGAAAACAAAATCAGTAATTTTCAATATCCAATGACTAAAAGTTCGTTTGGAATTTCAAACAAACAGTCGGCCGCTTTATTGTACGAAGATCAAAGTCCGTTTTTATCGGCAATCCAAAATACTTCCGGAACCGTTTATGTTTTTTCGGCAGCTTTAAATACCGAAAATTCTAATTTTCAACAATCACCTTTAATTGTTCCTGTTTTTTACAAAATGGCACTTTTTAACCAAAATAACGGCGTAAACGCGCTAACAATTGGCAATTCTAATGCATTTATTGTTGAAACTTCTCTTTCCAAAGACGGTATTTTGGAAATCAAAAATGAACACGAACAATTTATCCCAACCCAACAAATGAGGAATACAAAAGTAAAACTCACTTTTAACGACCTGCCACAGCAAGCCGGAAATTTTGAAATTTACAATCAAAAACAATGGGTTGAAAATATCAGTTTTAATTACAACCGAAGCGAAAGCAATCTTCAGCAAACCAATACCCAAATCCTATCCAATTACCCAACAACCGATTCGGCAGAAAGTATTTTTCACCGCCTACAAAGCGACCGAATGGATAAGCAACTTTGGAAATGGTTTGTTATCTTTGCACTGCTCTTCCTGATATGCGAAATGGCGATTATAAAATTCCTGAAATAAAAAATATGACAATCATTATCCGAAACGCAAAAATTATCGATCCGCAAAGCCCTTTTCATCAGCAAACGGCAGATATTTTAATAGTAAATGGTTTAATTGAAAAAATGGGGAGTAATTTACCCAATCCAGATCATGCCGAAGAACTAAAACTGAATAATCTTCATGTTTCCCAAGGCTGGTTTGACAGCAGTGTTTCATTGGGAGAACCCGGTTTTGAAGACCGCGAAACCATCGCCAACGGATTAAACGTTGCTGCCCAAAGTGGTTTTACAGCCATTGCTTTGCAACCGAATTCTTTTCCGGTAATTGACAATCAATCGCAAATCAATTTTGTTAAAAACAAAGCTTTCGGACAGGCAACAGAACTTTTTCCTATTGGAGCTTTGACCAAAAATTCCGAAGGAAAAGACATGGCAGAGATGTACGACATGAAACAATCAGGCGCCATTGCTTTTGGGGATTATAATAAAAGTTTAGACAATGCCAATTTGCTTAAAATTGCCTTACAATACACACAGGATTTTGACAGCGTGGTAATTGCTTATGCTCAGGACGCCAACATCAAAGGAAACGGAGTGGTTAATGAAGGCGTTGTTTCTACCCGTTTAGGACTCAAAGGAATTCCAAATTTAGCTGAAGAATTGCAGGTAGCCCGTAATTTATTCTTACTTGAATACACCGGTGGAAAAATGCATATTCCTACGATTTCTACAGCAAAATCGGTTGCTTTAATCAAAGAAGCCAAAGCCAAAGGTTTAAATGTAAGTTGCAGCGTGAGCGTACATCATTTAACAATGACGGACGAAAAATTAGACAGTTTTGATACCCGTTACAAAGTAGCTCCGCCATTACGAACGGAAGCAGACCGTCAGGCTTTATTAGCCGGAGTACTGGACAACACCATCGACATTATTACTTCCGACCATAATCCGATAGACATTGAACACAAAAAAATGGAATTTGATTTGGCTAAAAACGGAACTATTGGTCTGGAAACTGCTTTTGGAACTTTGACAAAAGTGTTGCCTTTAGAAAAAGTAATCGAAAAATTAACAGCGGCAAAAACTATTTTTGGCATCGAAAATCATCCGATAAAAGAAGGCAAAAAAGCCAATCTGAGTTTATTTAATCCGGAAGGAACAAGCATTTTTACCAAAGAAGCCATTTTGTCCAAATCTAAAAACTCTGCTTTTTTAGGTCAGGAATTAAAAGGAAAAGCCTACGGAATTGTAAATCAGGGAAAAATAATTTTAAGCAAATAAAAATACAATGACTTTAGATAAAGAAAGTAAAAACATAGCCATCATAAGCTATTTCACGATTATTGGAGCTGTAATTGCGCTGTTTATGAATAATGACAAAAAAGATCCTTTTGCCTCTTTCCATATTCGTCAGGCGTTGGGTATCTTTTTATCCTTTTTTTTAATTGGGTATTTTATTGGTTATTTTGACAGCTGGACCATTTCTTCTGCCTTTTATATCTTTTATTTTATTCTTTGGATTTACGGATTTCTGGGAGCTTTGCAAGGACAAATGAAAGCGATTCCTATTTTAGGCGAACAATTCCAAAAAATATTCAAAAACATCTAATTCCAAAATGAATTTATCCTTAGAATACCTCATCAGAGAACCCAAAATAAAATTAGACACAAATCCGCTTCTATTATTATTACACGGTTACGGCAGCAATGAAGCCGATTTGTTTTCTTTTGCTTCTGAATTACCCGAAGAATATTATGTAATTTCTGCACGTGCTCCTTATGACTTACAATATGGAAGTTATGCCTGGTATGCGATTAATTTTGATGCCAATGAAAATAAATTTTCTGATCACGAACAGGCAAAATTATCCCGTGATTTGATTGCTCAATTTATCGAAGAATTGGTTGCTAATTATCCTATTGATGAAAAGAAAGTAAGTCTTTTAGGTTTTAGCCAGGGTGCGATTTTAAGTCATTCCATCGCCTTATCACATCCAGATAAAGTGCAAAAAGTAATTGCGTTAAGCGGTTATATTAGCGAACCTATATTTGAAGAAAATTATAAAAACAATGATTTCTCCAATTTAAAAATTTTCGCTGCTCATGGAACAGTCGATCAGGTGATTCCGGTAGAATGGGCCAGAAAAACAAAATCGTTTTTGAGTAATTTAGGAATTGACGTTGTATATCACGAATACCCTATCGGTCACGGTGTTTCACCTCAGGAATTTTATGATTTCAGAAATTGGCTTACACAAAACTAAAAATTAATTTTTTCCCAAATTAATTACACAAAAAATCCCGTCTTGATGAATCTCAGGACAGGATTTTTTTATTATCTCAAAATGAAAATCTAGTGACAATTTTTATCTAAATGCTTTTTAATTCTTGCTTCATTAGTTGTATTTCCACCACAATCAGGAATTGAAGCAAAAGGAGTCACAACACCATTAACCGTTATTTCAAATTTAGTTACATAACCATCGTTATCATCATCAACATCTAAAAAATCAGGAACTCCATCTCCATCAGAATCGTCCGGATTAATTGCACCCTCTGGCAACTCCTGTTTTGTCCACATATAACCATCACCATCTATATCTTCTTGATAAGATAAAATTTTATCTGGATTTACAGTATAATCATTAGCTCCATTTCCAAATCGTATGAAACCATCTATATCACTTCTTTTTATTTCATACAATTTAAAACTAAAAACTAAAGGTGAATAGGATGGAATTCTTCCTTGTTCGGCATTATAATACCCTAGTCCCGAAGGAATAAACATTACACCCGCACCAAAATCATTATAAGAAATAGTACCGTCAGAATTAGATACATATGTTCCTGTTTTAAACTGCGGAAAAATTTCTTTCCATCCCCTTATCAGTTCAAATAATCCCATAAATCCTCGTGGATACAATACTTCTTCAAATAGTGTAGAAGTAATACTAGTGACTCCATTAGAATCCACTTCTTTCAAGTATTTACCATTATAGGAAGTAAAAACTTCATCTACATTACAAGGTTTTTCACCAACACCTTCTCTCAAAACTAAATAATATAATTTATACGTAATTCCGTCATCTTTTACATCACGACTCAAAAGTTTTGGAAAAGTATTACTATTCAAATATGACTTTATAGATCTTTGATTAACAGGATCTGTAATTTTAGTAAAAACTATATCTTGGTCTTCTGGTTGTCCAGGAGCATTGGTATGCACAAAAGTATAAGTCTCCAGATATTCCTCAATAGTGGCTTTCTCAATTACATATTGTTCTGCATAATCTTTAGGAGGTACTACTTCAATAGAATTGTTATCGTCTTTCGAACACGAAAATAACGCGAGGCTTGTAATTATTAAAATAAAATAATACTTAAATTTGTTCATTATAGCTGAATTTTAAGTGCGCAAGATACAATATTGATTTATTTTTGTAAACTATTTAACTTTGATTTTATAACTTTTTATGCGAATAGATAAATATTTATGGTGTGTAAGATACTACAAGACCCGAAATATGGTTACCGAGGCCTGTAAAAAGAATCATATCACCGTAAACGGCGTGGTTGCTAAACCTTCTAAAGAAGTTTTCCCTACCGATATAATTACTTTTAGAAAAGATCAAATTACCCAAACCATTACCGTATTAGACATCCCCGATAATCGTGTGGGAGCCAAATTGGTCGATATTTACAGAAGAAATGATACGCCGCCCGAAGTTTATCAACATCTGGAATTACTAAAATTATCCAAAGAACATTATCGTAAAGCCGGAACCGGTCGTCCCACTAAAAAAGACCGTAGAGATATTGATGATTACGGAAACGAGAATTATCCCGAAGATGATGAGGATTGAGTTAAATTCCAAAACTTCAGTGTAAAATTCCAAATCACAAATCACAAATTCCAATCCTGAAGTTTTAGAAATCAAAATTATAAACCTGTTTCCAAATTGGAATTTGGGATTTTCTTATTAGGATTTGGATTTTTTTATATTGGAATTCAAATTTAATTATATTAGCAAAAAAACAAATCATGAGCAAAAATATCATTCTTAGTCATCAGGAAATTAAACACAAAACCAAAAGAATTGCATACCAAATTTACGAAACCTTTATTGAAGAAGAAGTAGTAGTTTTGGCCGGTATTGCAAAAAACGGTTATGTATTTGCCGAAAAAATTGCTCAGGAACTTCAATCCATTTCCGACCTCAAAGTGTTATTATGCGAAGTTTATATTGACAAACAACATCCGCAACAGCCTATTCAAACTTCTGTTCCAGCTCAGGAATATGCCAACAAAGGACTTATTCTTATTGATGACGTTTTGAATTCAGGCACAACCTTAATTTATGCAGTAAAACATTTCCTGGATGTGCCTTTAAAAAAATTCAAAACTGCGGTATTAGTAGACCGTAATCATAAAAAATACCCTGTAAAAGCCGATTTTAAAGGTATTTCCCTTTCTACTTCCTTATTAGAACATGTACAGGTAGAATTTGACCAAAATAACAGCTGCGCCTGGTTAAGCTAAAATTGCCAAAATTTCCCCTACGGTCTGCTCAATAGTTTGCTCATCTACAGCAACAATATATTGTGCCTGATTGTAATAATAACTTCTTTCAAATAAATGAGTAGCAATAAACTCTTTCATCTCCGCATCATTTTTGTTGGCGATAAGGGGTCTGTTGCTCTTGTTTAAAGACAAACGGCTTACTAAAGTATTGATAGAGGCTTTTAAATAAACCGACAATACATCTTCTCGCTTTAACAACTCATGATTATTGGCATAACATGGAGTTCCTCCTCCTAATCCTATAATAACGGGCTCTGTTAAATTTAATAATTCGACAAAACATTCGTGTTCTAGCTTTCTAAAATGAATTTCTCCCTTCTCGGCAAAAATAGTTTTAATGTCCATTTTGACCTTTTTTTCAATAAATTCATCTAAATCGATGAACGGGACAGCTATTTTTTTTGACAATTCTTTAGCGATGGTTGACTTACCACAACCCATGTAACCTAACAGTATAATTTTCTTCATAGAATAAAACCCTATAAATTAGAGTGTTAAAATTTATTATTAAAAAAAGACAAATTTATAATAAAAATGCTTGGAAAACTTAAAATAAAGTCCTTATATTTGCACCCGCAATCAGGGAACGATGCAAGACTCGATAGCTCAGTTGGTAGAGCACATCACTTTTAATGATGGGGTCCTGGGTTCGAGCCCCAGTCGGGTCACAAACGAGTGATTCACTTGAAAAACAAACGTTTTCTGATGCAACGACTCGATAGCTCAGTTGGTAGAGCACATCACTTTTAATGATGGGGTCCTGGGTTCGAGCCCCAGTCGGGTCACAAAAGGTTAAGTAAAATTTACTTAACCTTTTTTTCTTTTAGGCCATGTGGAGAAACGGTAGACTCGCCATCTTGAGGGGGTGGTGCTCGCAAGGGCGTGAGGGTTCAAATCCCTCCATGGTCACTTTGAAATATTTAAAACCCCAGCAAACACTGGGGTTTTTTATTATTTATACTGGTATTTGTATCAACATTTGTATCAACATTATTATATCTAAACAAACCTATTTATATATAAACTTATAAATTTACTATTGAATTTAAACCTATTTACATTTCTGTTTTACAAATATATCTCACTTGTAAAATAGAACGAATACTACTCACAGGCATTTCAATATCTTCATAATCTTCATTTCTTGAAGTCAACAAAACATTACCTTCAATAGTAGATCTCTTCAAATATTTAACCATACGTTGTTCTTCGGTAACAATTAAATACTTCATACCGTAATTAAAAAAACTCCAGTCTTTAATAAATTTATAACCTACTTTATCTCCATTTGAAATTTCAGGATACATTGAATGTCCAAAAGTTGGAAAAGCAATATCACAATCTACACTTACAGGAACATGGATGTAATCACCCGGAACAAGACTTTGTACATCTCCTTCTTTATCCGTCAGACTGGTCTTTACTCCTACAATTCCGGCTACTATTTTCCAAATTTCGGCTCTTCGAAAATGATATTGCCAAGACAATCTTTTATTTGGAGCAACCACTAAAATTTTTGGACTTAACTTATTGGTAATTCTAATCGAGTCCATTTCAAGGTGAGGGAAATATTTAGCTGCAAAATCAGCTGCCTGACCTTCGTCAATTACGAAAAAACCTCCCCCAAGGTCTAGAATTATCTTTCCTGACAACCGTAAAATTTTCTTTTTTTAATTCAGCTTCAATTCAATTAAAAACCAGCTCTTTAATATTATTTTTATCTGTATTAATATCCATTAATCTATTCATTTGAAGGTTTTCCGATGGTAGCCAAAATTCCACCGTCCACATAAATCACCTGACCGTTCACAAAATTACTCGCATCAGATGCCAAGAAAACTGCTGTTCCGGCTAAATCTTCCGGATCACCCCAACGTCCTGCCGGAGTTCTTCCTATAATAAATTCATTGAAGGGATGACCGTCCACACGAATTGGCGCTGTTTGTGAAGTGGCAAAATACCCCGGACCAATTGCATTTACCTGTACATTATATTTAGCCCATTCTGTAGCTAAGTTTCTGGTCAACATTTTCAAACCTCCTTTGGCGGAAGCATAAGCACTAACATTGTCTCGCCCCAACTCACTCATCATCGAACAGATATTAATAATCTTTCCAGACTGACGTGCTATCATTCCTTTGGCTACTAATTTTGACATGATAAAGGGTCCTACTAAATCGACATCGATTACTTTACGGAAATCTTCTACTTTCATATCAATAGCTAAAACACGCATGATAATACCAGCGTTATTTACTAAAATGTCAATTTTACCGTGATTAGCTTCAATCTCTGCCACTTTCTTTTCGGCATCAACCTCATCGGTTACATCAAACGCATAACCTGTTGCTTTGAATCCTGCCTTTTTGTATTGTTCGATAGCTGTATCTAAAGGTTCCTGAACATTATTGGTAATAATTAACTCTGCTCCTGCTTTGGCTAAACCTTCTGCCATTGCCATTCCTAATCCGTGTATTCCTCCGGTAACCATAGCTGTTTTACCTTCAAGACTAAATAAATTTGTCATTCTTTATTATATATTAGTTATTAGTTTCACTTATTTAGTTGCCAGACTTTCTGATAATTCTTCCAAAGTCTTTCCTTTAGTCTCCGGCATTTTAAAGAAAACCCATAATAATTGCCAAACCATCATCAGACAGAAAATAGCGAACACTGTTGTAGAACCAATTTCTTTAAACAAAAACGGAATGAATGAGGGGATTAAGGCAGCCAATACCCAATGAACTGAGGTTCCAAATGAAGTTCCTGCTGCTCTTAACTTATTAGGAAATAATTCAGATATAAAAACCCAAATTACCGAACCCTGTCCTACTGCATGAGAAGCGATGAATAAAAAGAAAAATACAGGAACTGCCATTCCTTTCCACTCAAAATAAAAAGCCAGAGTTACTAATCCTAAGGAAACAATATAGCCTACAGAACCTAAATACATTAAAGTTTTACGACCATATTTATCAATTAAGGAAATTCCAATTAGGGTAAAAATCAGGTTAACAATTCCAATCCCAATACTGCTAAAAAACGATGCTGATTTTTCTAAACCCGCCAATTCAAAAATACGCGGCGCATAATACAAGAAAGCATTAATCCCTGAAAACTGATTGAAAAGTGCGATGAAAAAAGCCAGCATTAATGGTTTTCTATATTTTTTCATAAAAATAGACTCATCAGCTATTTCTTGTCCTTTTTCATTTTCCATGGCTTTTATTTCCTCAGCCACTTCTTCCTCTGTATTCACCAAACGTAATATCTCAACCGCTTTTTCTTTGTCTTTTTTATATTCATAAATCCAACGCGGACTTTCGGGAATTCCAAAAACTAATACGGTGTAAATTAAAGCCGGAGCTGCTTGTACACCCAACATCCAACGCCAGGAATTTTCGCCAATATCCTGCAATAAATAATTGGATAGAAAAGCAATCAAAATTCCGAATACAATATTAAATTGGTATAAGGCTACTAACTTTCCTCTATCTTTGGCAGGAGCAATTTCAGAAACATAGGTCGGTGCGGCAATCGTTGATGCTCCAATACCTAAGCCTCCTAAGAATCTAAAAATTGAAAATACTATAGAATCATTTGCAAAAGCAGTTCCTACAGCTGAAAGGAAAAATAAAATACCAATAGCAATTAAAGTTTTTTTACGTCCTAAAGCATTGGTAGGGATAGCTCCAAAAATAGCTCCTATTACCGTCCCCCAAAGGGCTGATGACATCACTACCAAACCGTGATACAAATCGGAAGAATTCCATAATTGTTGCAATTGCTTATCAGCACCTGAAATCACTACGGTATCAAAACCAAATAGAAAACCGGCTAAGGCAACAACTATAGACCAGTATATTATTTTTTTATTATTCATTTTTATATTTTATTTTTTGATTGGTTATTTATTAATTGAATTTATAAGTTAGTAAAGGTTGTTCTCCTTCCTTCATTTTTTTATATCTCAATAGAGCTTCTACATAATAATAATCAGCGTAAATGATTGAGTAATCAATTTCTGATCCTGCCGGTTTATGCCCTGTAGAATGCAACAACAATGCTGTATTTTTATCCCTGCTCTGATAATGTTCTGAAAGTTCTTTTAGCATCGCTTCGGCTTTATCAAAATATTCTTTTGCTAAAACAGCATCCTGAGTATAGGTCGATAATTCTAAAAGAGCCGATGCCACAACTACTGCAGCTGAAGCATCACGAGGAGCCTTTGGAATCATTGGATCATCAAAATCCCAATAGGGAATTAAGTCTTTTGGTAATCGGTCTAAATATACCCGGGTAACTTTATGTGCAAAATCCAAAAATTTAGGATCTTTCGTTTCTCTGTAAACCATAGTATAACCATAAATTGCCCAGGACTGCCCACGAGCCCACATACTGCTGTCACTATAACCCTGATGCGTTACCGCTTTTATTTTTTTACCGGTTTCTTTGTCGTAAATCACTACATGATACGAAGTATAATCCGGTCTAAAATGATTGTTCATCGTTACGGTGGCGTGACTCACCGCCATATCGTATAATTTTTTACTTCCACCATTTTTAGAAGCCCAAAACAACAATTCGAGATTAATCATGTTATCCATAATCGTATTATGTTGAGGCCATTCCATATTAGGCACCTCTCTTGGCCAGGATAAAATCGTTCCTACTTTTGGATTGTAAAGCGTTGCCAAGGTATCGGCTGTTTTTAATAAAACACTTTTATATTCCGGATTTTTAGTGATACGATATCCATTTCCATAACTATTAAAAACCTGAAAGCCTAAATCATGATCCAATGCCGGACTAACAGAAAGTGGTGCCAGATAATTAGTAAATTTATCCGCCGCTGTTGCCCAGTTTTGATTGCCAGTTGCTTCATATAGATACCAAAGCTCTCCCGACCAGAAACCACTGGTCCAATCTGTATAATCTACATAACGCCATTGTTTGCTATCTGGAGCAATATTTCTGGGAATAGAACCTTCCTCAGGTATTTGTTTTAAGGCTTCAGTAGTTTGGTTAACACAATAATTTAATTGCGCATCAACATCAAAGTCTTTATCCAATTTAGCATTTGTATATTTACTTCCACATCCCACTAAGAGAGAGGAAGTAATAAGAGCTCCTATAATTTGTTTTTTTATATTCATAATATTTTCTAGATAAATCTTTTATTTTGTCAAATTCCAATAAATAATATAACGCTCCCCATGAATTGCTGAGATAGGTTTCAAAATGTTGCCTGTACCTTTAATCTGGAAATCTAATGTTTCTTTATTCAATCTTAAACTGTTTTCTGTTAGCTGTTTCAATGAAAAATCCAGTTTATTTGTTAGACTAGCAGGAACATAATAGTCATAAGTATAATAATCGTTATAGAGCTTTGGATTGCTATATGGAGCTGGATTCCGCATTCCATCAGTACCTTTAACTCCTGCTAAAACTACCGGACCATAGGTTATGGCTGCCACCTTAGGATTATCAGCTGTAGGAACTACTTTTATTTGCATTCCAAAAGAAATATCAATATTATCACCATCACTCCAAGTACGGTTTAATACTATATAGCTTCCTGGTTTTGATTTAACCAATTGTTTTTTACCGTTTACTTTCACTTCCACATTGTTTGCCCATGAAGGGTAGCGAATATGGATTGGCATGTTAACAGCTGTCTTTGTACTCAAACTAAGGTTAACATTTCCGTTATTTGGAAAACTTGTTTGCTGCCTGATAATTATTCCTTTTTCTTTCCAATTCAATTCAGACGGAATAAAAAGGTTCACATAAAGCCCTTTATCATGGTAATAAATAAACTCCCCGTATTTTGCCTGATTTTCAAAACCACTTCCCACACAACACCAAAATGAATTTTCAGGCGTACTGTAAACCTTATGTGCACCGGGTTTCATCGGTAAAAAATAAGCTACCATCCCTGTTTTTGGATCCTGCTGTCCCAAAATGTGATTGTAAAGTGCTTTTTCGTAATAATCCACATATTTTATTTGCGGATTATAGCCATACAAATGACGGGTCAGTTTTAGCATATTATACACATTACAGGACTCTCCTGTATAACCACTCAAATGCTCTGAAAGATGATCTGGTTCAAAAAATTTCTCCTTATCACTATTACTACCTGTAACAAATGTGTGATGATCAACAACCGTATTCCAGAAAAACTCAGGGATTTCACGGTTTTTATTTCCTCCTTCCAATTCATAATTTCGTGACAAACCTATTAGTTTAGGGATATAGGTGTTGGCATGTTTTTTATTGAGATTATCAACCTTATCCAAAAGCGGATTCAATGCTTCTTCGTGATAGAAAAATTCGGCAAGGAATTTATACTTATTGTCTCCTGTAATTTCATATAAAGCATAAAAAGAATCATTCATTCCCCCAAACTCATTTCTAAGCATTCTTTTACGTTCTTCATCAGTCAAAGGCTTGAACTTTTCATAAGCCCAATCAGCCATTCCTTTAGCAATTTCTAATGCCGGCTTACTATCACAATACAGATATTGGTCTATTAAACCCGAAAATAATTTATGTTGGGTATACCAAGGAGCCCAAACACTTTTTCCTCCAATGGCGCGGTCTATTAAATTTTGTGGAAATGCACTCAGATAGCCTTTTTGATTCAATATTTTTTGAACCTCAACCAAGCCCGTAACCAAACTATCCGCTTTAACTTTGTACATTTTCTCTCCCGTAGCAGCATATAATAAAGCCAAACCGGAAAGAATATGCCCCGTACTATGACCTCTTAAATCACAATCCAGCGATTCCCAACCTCCTAATTTATTCACCGTAAAATAACCACCTTCCTGACTACTAAATGTCCCTGCATTAGTCCTGAAACTATGCAACAATCGATTAGCATCTATATTCATGATCCACTTACTTTCACGCACCATATTATCCTTAAAAGGACTGTCCAATAACTTCACATCATGGAGATCAAATCCTAAAACTTTTACGTTTTTAGTATCATCTAATTTCAATTTCCCCTGATGCTGTCCCGGATAATGAGATTGCCCATACATACTAATTGACATGCCTGCTACTAAGATTAAATACTTAATCATTAATTTTCTTTTTTATTAAAATCATTCTGTTTTTTATCTAAAAATGCTTCCTGACAAAAGTTCTTTTTACTTATTTCTTTGCTACTTTTCATCAACAAAAATTATCCTTGCTAAGAATATTCAATGTTAGTCAGAAAAATATTTTCGACAGATAAATTATGATGCAATCAGTATAAATTATCATCCTTATACCCTATAAAAACCTGTAAATACTGCAGTTTACCAATCACTCTCTTATTTCCACAAAAAAAGCAGTTAAACTTTGTTGCTTAACTGCTTTGCTTTTTTCATTTATAAAAACCTAATTATTTCTTAATCCAAAAACTTTGTTCAACAGGTTCCGCAGATTGTAATTCATCTGCAACTCCATATTGCCAAGCTACCACGATAACTTTAATTGGAAATTTTGTTCGTGGAGGAATTTTAGTAAAATGTAATGCATTATCTTCTATATAAGCCGGACCTTCTTTTACATAATACCCTACTTTGACCCCAACACTTGATTTAGCATTTAATGCTATTTTTTTCACACCAAATGCTACATCATTAATTGTTGAAAAATCAATCTGCTGTGGTGTTCCTTCTTGATTTTTAATTGGAAAACGTAAATGCAACTGTTGTACCGCACTTTTATAAACAGAATCACCATCATTGTGAGCCAAAAGCCAAATATCATTGCTTCGTTTGCTATTATTAAAACCCAGTTTATCAAAGCTAATTTGGAAAACAGTATCATTAACTTTCTTTACAGGACCACAAATACGGTCAATTAAAAGTGGTGTTTTTGCAAAATCAGAAACTGGTTTTAACCTTAAGCTATCTGAAAAAAAAGCTTTTAAAGTAAAAGAAATACCATCCTGTAAAGGTTTAAAATTTAAAGTATAGTTGGCATGGGTTTTATCAGACTGAACTATTTGTCCATTTTGAATCAAACCAATGTATTGCTTTTTCTTTCCTCTGGATTGGGCGTAAAACTGTTCTGTATTTCTTGCCATTTTTTTATCAAAAACCCAGGAAGCGGTTTCTCCGTCTCCCTTAAAATTTTTGAATGTAGCAGCCTTTGCCAATGGAATAGAATCCTGTCGCCACTTATCCATTAACCAACCTGATTCGGGTTTAACAACGTTAAGCTGTGGTTTTTCATTTAATGTAGCTTTAGCTGAGATTCTTTTTTTTGCAGCTTCCCGAATATAATTGGCCACATATTTTACCATTTCATCTGAATAATCAAAATGACCATGACCGGCATCGGCAAATAATGTAATTACGCTTTGGGGATGTTTTTGAATATAGTTATAAGCTGGCTGTATCCGTTTTTCCCACCATTCGTATTCCCCCATGATGAATAAGGATGGAATTCCGTCTATATTTCTGTTACCCCAATCGGGATTCGGTTTCCCGTTTCCTGTTAGATTCGTTTGAGGAGCATCACCATGAATTGAAACTAAAGTTAAGGTTCGCTCGGGGTTAAAAGCCGCAAAATTCCATGGAAAACTTGCCATTGCCGAATGCCCGATAGGAATGATTGGAGCGTAAGCTAATTCCTGATAACCGGAAACTTCAGCCAAATCGTTGAACATATCTGTAATAATCTTATCCTCTCCTTTGGTCATATCATACATCCAGCTTACCACCGGTGTGACCCATACTTCAGCAAAACCCAGTTCGGCCATTACTTTTCTGAAATAGGCGTGTTCCAAAATTCCTTCTTCGATCATGTTGTGTTGGCCCAAAACAATTCCTTTAACCTGCTTGCAATTCTCAGGAATCCATAAATAAGCCTGCGGATGCTGCTTTGTTTCGTCAGAAATCATTCCTTTTACCGGAGTACTCCATTGCCAAACCTGTGCATAGCTGTTCAGACAAATGAAACACAAAGCAAAATTTAAATAATTTAGAATTCTCATTTTTGAAAATTTACTTTTTAGAAACTTCAGAAATAATCAGCGCCACACCGCCTGAAGCTTTTAGATCAAAATTCAATACTTCTCCTCCTTTAATTTTTAATTCAGAAACAGCTACTTTGGTACGCGTTGCTACTTTGTCATCATCCTGAAATGATTGTACTATGTATTTTTTTCCTTTTTGAAGGAAGTTAGTTGGAATTTTAATTTTACGATTCTCTTTGTTTGTAATTGCCCCTACTAACCATTCTTTTCCACTTCTTCGGGCAACTGTAATATATTTTCCTACTTCACCATTAATTACTTTAGTTTCATCCCAAACCGCTTTTACCTTATCAAAAAATTCAATTTCCGGCTCTCCCTGATATGCAGAAGGCTGGTCATACCAATACATAAATTGAATTGGACTGTAATATACCGCTGCTAATGCCAATTGGTGTGCATGTGTATTTTTAATCGCTTTGCTATAATACGCAATCGTATAATCGGCTGGTCCTGCTAAAAAACGTGTAAATGGTAAAATCGTATTATGATCGGCATCCGGCATTTCTTCGTTGCCGCGGATTCCTTCCTGTGTCATTAAATTAGGATAGGTACGGCTAAAACCGGTAGGACGGTATTCGTCATGAATATCCACCATCAAACCGAATTCCGCACATTTCTTTACCGCTTCATGCATCCAGGTTGTCCAACGCTGATTTCCTACCTGGACAAAACCAAATTTAATTCCTTTGATTCCCCATTTTTTATATAAAGGCAAAATAGAATCTAATTGTTGAATCAAAGCTCGTTGATTCACATAAACCCAAAGCCCAATTCCTTTTGAAGCGGCATAAGCCGTCAATTCAGGCATATTAAAATCTTTGGTTTCAGAAACTGTAGTTGCATTGGAACTCATTTTCATTTCAGGGCCATACCAGCCCGCATCTAAATGAATGTATTGTAAACCTCGTTCGGCAGCAAAATCGACACATTTTTTAGCATCCTCCTGAGTTAATTTTGCTACACGAATTACTTTTCCCGGTTTAATCCAAGAAGTATCCTTAATTTGATTTTCCGGATTTAGATTCAAAATGATTGTATTGTTTTTTATTAAATCAATATCCTTATCCGCAGCCATAATTACACGCCAAGGAGTACTATAGGCAGGAATTACATCTACACTACTGTATAATGTAGCCTGTAAGGTGTTGGGTTTTGTGGCATTTAAACTAAACTTCATTCGGGCATAGTCAATCATTTGAGCTTCAGCAATTGCGACTGACAAACCATTTGTAAGTTTCATTGTCAAAGGGCGTTCGCTCTGACCTTTCCAATCTTTCAGTAGCAATAAAGAATAATGCCCTTGCGCCCAGGGTTCATAATAAGCCAAAGTACCTTCTGGCATCGTAAACTGGGTTTGTTCTCCTACAATATGCAGGAATAATCCATTTGTAGGCTCTGGAAAATGGTATCGAATAGCTACCCCTTCATTGTAAGCACGAACAATAACGTTCATAAAATAGCTTTTGTTCTTATCGTAACCATCGCCTTGCTTTTCTTTGGGAAGCTCACCTTTACGAAACGACACTGTCATTTCGTTATAATTATTATGAATAGCAACATTTTCACCGTAAACGGGCTTCCATGTTTCATTTACGGCATTACGTTGAACTCCGGTAAAATTTAAATTCTCGCCCCAAACTTTACAACTATCATTTGGTATTCCAAGAGCCGACTCGAAAGTCTGATTTTCAATCAAAACGCCCAGTTCTGATTCCTCTACAACTTTTTCCCCTTTAAAAGAAAGAGTATAATACATTTGTTTCTCACCTTCATTATTCTGCTTTTGATAAAAAGCGAATTCGTAAGCTCCGTCAGGAGACTTTAGGTTTTGTACTGTTTCCTTTATGATCGTTTGTGCATTTATTGTTGCTGCACAACAAAGGAAAACACCTATTGTATAAATTTTAAATAATTTCATTTCTTCAATATTTATTTTGTTATCCTAAACCAGTCAAAATCGGCATAGCCTCCCATTTTAACATTGGGTTGACTGATGGCAAAAATTCCAATTTTGGCTGATATCCATAAATCCTTTTCGGCTTTGGCTTTTTCTCCTATTTCAGTAAAATCAGTTCCGTTTTCACTGTAACTGAATTGACAAACGGCATCAGGAGCGGTGATTCTCATTCGTAATTGTATCTCATTCGAAGACAAAGGCTTTTCTTCTATTATTTTCTCCACCGTTCCTTCATTTGCATTGGTACAACTGATTTGTTGCACCCAATATTTCCCATCATGATAGGCAATAGCAGCATAAGCATAGGATTTTCCCATTAATAGCAAACCTGCTTTTTTCCCCGAAGTTTGCCACTCGCTAGTTAATTTAACTTTAGTCGTTGCTGTAAAATCAGGAGCCGGTAATTTTTGTAACAAAAGATTGGGTACATTCCAAAGATTGGGTTCCCCTTTCTGACTTAAAGTAAAAAGCCTCAAATAATCTGTTCCGGGAATTTGAGCACTCCATTTTATCGAAGAATTTGCATACCATTGCCATTGTAAACCCGATTTTCCATTATCAAATTCGTCGCTCTCAACGGGATGTACAATTGGTAAATTATTTCTGGTTACTGGTTTTATTCCGGAAAGTATCGGTTCTCCAACTCCGTTGCCATCATAATCTTTCCCTATCATTGGCCAGGCTTCTTTCCATTCCATTGGTTGTAGATGCAACACACGTCCGTAAACTCCCTGATCCTGAAAATGGATAAACCAGGAAGCATTATCAGGAGTCGTTACCCAAGCTCCCTGATGCGGACCATTTATTGCAGTACTTCCCTGTTCTAAAACAATTTTATCTTCATAAGGTCCGTAAATATTTTTAGAACGCATCACCACCTGCCAACCCGTTTCAACGCCACCGGCAGGAGCAAAAATGTAATAATAGCCGTCTTTTTTATATAATTTTGGTCCTTCCATCGTATGGTGATTGTCATGACCATCAAAAACATTTTGTCCTTCATCCAATACTTTTGTCCCTTCAGCATTCATTTTATTGATGGTGAGTACACTGTTGATACCGGCACGACTTCCTGCCCAGGCGTGAACTAAATAAGTATTTTCTCCATCCCAAAGCGGACAGGGATCAATAATTCCTTTTCCTTCCAGAACTAGTATGGGTTTTGACCATTTGCCATAAATATTTTTGGTTTTAATCATATAAACACCAAAATCAGGATCACCCCAATAGATGTAAAATTCACCTTTATGGAAGCGTATTGCCGGAGCCCAAACTCCTTTACTGTGCTGCGGAATATTAAAAATAGCTTCAGGAATCTGTTTTTCCAAAGCATAATTGATAATCTCCCAATTCACTAAATCTTTAGAATGCAAAATGGGTAAACCCGGTACACAATTAAAACTACTGGCAGTCATGTAAAAATTATCTTTTACCCGAATTACATCAGGATCAGAATAATCAGCATATAAAACAGGATTCGTAAAAGTCCCGTCTCCTCGATCTGATTGCCAAACTTTAGAAACATAGTTTTGAGAATTAGATTGACTTCCAGGCTGTTTTTCACTTCCCGACTTACAAGAGTATAAAGTAAAAAAAGCTATTGCAATATAAATTACATATTGAATTCTAGAGATCATTAGATTAGTGTCTTAAATTGATATTGGTCTTATTTATATATTTGTTTTACTAATTTTCTTTTTTGCTTGATCAAAAAAGAAACAAAAAAATATTCATGCGTTTTTATTGTTTTTTGGTATTCATGAATCTTCGATTTCAAGTCTTACGCTTTCTCGTCGGTCAAATTAGTTTTCGAATACTAAAAGAAAAGAACTCGTCCCGAAAGCTTTCGGGACTCAGACAGCTTTTCTTTTTACGTATTCTTCAAACATTTGACACTCGACTGCGGAAACTAAGGACGGTTTAGTGTCCAAATCAAATTTGATGATTTCAATCAACTAGTATTATTTGACAATCAGTTGTAAAGGATTTGCTATAATTTTCGCCTGTTTATTAAGCATCTCATCCCAATCCATAACATCTCTAATTTGTTTACTTCCCGTCCAGGCAAAACCGGCATAATAGGTTATTTTGTTATCCGGATGAGTCAGTATTAACAAATTACTTTGATCAGTTGCATTTGAATCGTGAACAAAAGCAGTATCAATTAATTGGGGACTTAATACAATCCCTTCTCCAACAAAAGTACTATCCATTGGTTCCCAATGACGAAACCAGCCTTTTTGCCTGTTAATATTTACTTCTCCTTTTTTATCATGAAGCGTAATCCCTACCGTATAATTAGGAATCTTTTTATCGGATTGATAAGTGATTTCAAATTTTGAGAAATTAGAATCCAAATCCAGTGAAATTCTTTTTACTTCATGAAGGCCATAAGTACTCCATGGTGCATAAATCAATTCAAAAACGGTGCGCAAAGGTCCTGTAGCAATAGTTTTGTAACTCACATAGTTTTTAGATACCTGCAAACTGTCATTTCTCCAAATTCCTGTGCCACCAGTACCTCTACTTGCTCCCACATGATAAGGATCATAACCTTCACCATGCTCAATATGATAATATCCAGGGCTTTTTACATTTTTTTGATACCAACTGTCAATAATCGAATAATCTACTTTTTTAAGCCATAAATCGATTCCGCTGAAAAGCGTTCCTCCTTCTTTTCCCTGTTCTACTAATTGCTGTGCTACAGGACCATAAGCTCTAAAAGCTACTTTATTATTTTCCCAGGCATAATCATCGATACGCTCGGGAACAAAACGGGAATAGGTTTTTGCTTTAGGAATTGTAACCGACACTGTATCTAGCATAATTACATATTTAGTTGTCGAATTGGCCGCTACATTCGCCTGAAAAAGCAATTCATCCCCTTTTCCGTCTCCATTATTATCCATCCATTGCGTTACCAAATATTTATCGGTTTCCGGAAGTTTGACACGAATATTTTTTTCATCATTTTTGTCTAAAAGAGAAAGTAATTTATTACGCTGGATGCTAACAACTTCATTTCTGCTAAAATTGAGTTTATTTTGTATTTCAATAGTAATCTCCTCTGCTTGACCCTTTTTTGTACAAGCCGTTAAAGCTATCAGTTGAAAAAAGCTTACTGCAACCAGTACACTTTTAAAATGATTGTATTTCATAATTTTTAATTTTAATTCATTTTAAAAATAATTCCCTCTGCATGTTCCCCCACAAAAATACCGGCCATATCAGCCGTTTTATACCATTTGGGTTTTCCCTGCATTTCATCTGTAATTAAAACTCCGTTTATTTTTAGATTTTCAAAACTGATGTTCTTAATTTTTCTTTGTTCGTTGTAACCGGCTATTATCGAAGTATTGGCATTTTGTCCATTATAATCGATGTTACGAAACACTACATTTTCAATTCCTAAACCAGGTGCCGTACAATACTTGGTATTATAAAACACTCTCAAATTAAGCAATTGTCCTTCTCTGAAATCTTCTACTCTGATATTCTCAAAAAGGACGTTTTTAGCCAGATTATTATCCCCAACATTGATAGCCAAACAGCCCTGATAATCGAGTTGTTTTTCTTTTTGATCTAAAATGTCAATATTTTGATAATTCAAATTTTCCAGCACATCGGGTTTCTCACTATTTCCATGTGTACCAATCAAAATAGGATGACCCACATCTGCCCATAGTGTAGAATTTTGCATAGTAATATTTTTTGCTCCGCCTTTAAACTCTTTACGAGTACCATAAACCGTAGTACAATCGTCTGAAGAGCGAATGAAGACCCCATCAAACAAGACATTATTAGCAGCCATTATATTCATCCCATCACCCCAACCAAAAAAACTGATGGTTTTTACATTTTGAATGGTTACCCTATCCGATTCGCCCGTCAAGCATTGTGAAGCAAAAATATCCTGAACAGTAATATTTTTAGAAAAAGCTATTTTAACACCCAACCTAACTTCCTGATCTACTATACCTCTGCCACAAACCTTCACATTTTGAACATTGTCAATCAATATCTGCCCTTTTAATACGGCACCACCGGCTAAATAAAGAATTTTATTCGATGGTACTTTTAATATTTGATTTGGAATTTCATGAATACCAGGACCAAAATAAAGTACCTTTTTATCTTTAGGATTGGGTTTGTTTTTTTCAATTGGATTAGCAAATAAATGCAGATTATGAAAAATATCATCATTGATTTCTACCGATAGATTCGCCGGATTTGTTAAAGTAAAATAGAGCGTATTCTCATTTATTTGGGTTTTAATTCCTTTAGACAAAGGTCTTACCCTGGCCTTGTTAATCGTTCCTTTACTAGAAGTTACAGCTATTTCTACCGTACCCGAAAAATCAAAAGAAGCCATAGAGGCATTTTGTACCGAATGTCCGGTACCAATTACCTGATCCACTTTTACATTGTATTCAAATAAATCTTTCCACAGTCCGCCCGGTTTTCTAACCTTTACAGAAAAGTCATCATTGTGCATCGTTTTTATAATATCCTCAGTCGTTTCATAAACTACTAATTCCTGAGCAGTCATATTAAAACTCATACTTAATAAAAATGCTATTGTAATTATTTTTTTCACGTTCTTTTATTTTAATCTTTAGTTAATCTCAATTTTTACTATTTGATAAGGCAATGGTGGTATCTCAAAACTTACCGTTTTTTCCTTACTATTGTATGTTCCTTTACATTGAGCACCGGGAACAGTCAAAGTAGCGCTCTTGATTTTTCCTTCTACTGATACTGTCAAGACCGAAGCCGCATCGGCACTGAAATACATTGTTCCGTTTTCATTTTTCAATACAGCCGAACCTATTTTATTCCCCAAATCAAGCGTATAATTACCATTAGAAATGTTTTTCCCATTGCCTAGAAAAAGTGTAAAATCATCCGCTTTTTTACTAATCATTCCATAAGTTCCTGTCACATAAAATTGTTTCTCATTTAATTTTATATCAGCAGTAGTATTCGAAAAAATAAAATCTTCTTTTCCTGATTTATTAGTCACATGAATCCCTACAAACTCATTTTTTCCAAAATAATCTACTGATTGAATATTGGTTTCATTATTCAAAGCAGGTTCATAAACAGCTACAAAAGGTCTGTTCCAGGCTTCTCCATTTTGTTTCACTACCAATGTTGGAATTGGACTTTTGTTAATATCATCCGGTAATAAGCCATGAGTTAAAGCAGTTGATTTTGGCGATAGCACTGAAAAAACTTCTCTGTCTGATTGTCCTTGAAACCAAAGATTCATATTTACTGTTTTGTCTTTTAAAGCCAAGTTAAATTTGCCTTTAAAATCCTGAGACGTTTCCATTGATTTTTTATCCCACATATAATCGTAAGCCATCAAATCGCCATCACCAAAAGCCAATTTTGTAGTCGGTTTTAAATCTAATGGAGTTCCGTTTGTAGCCGTCAATTCTAAATTTTGTCCCAGATTATGAAAGAAATATTCATTTTTTACATTATTTCCTTTATTTTGAGTCGAACGGAAAATATCGATATAATAGCCATCTTCAGTATTATCTTTTACAATTCCCATTACTCTGCGTTGATTACTGTCGGTTTCCGGTTCTAAAAAAGAAACATCCGAAAAAGTAACACCAGGCATGACCCCTTCAGCAATTTCACTTTTTGGATAAGCAGCATTTACACTAAAAGCGTGATTGCTTTTCATCTCTGGATATTTGGATTTTCCATTTACAATCACGGTATTATGCGCTGGAAATTGGGTGTAATATTCGGCATATTCTATCGAAAAATAACTCGATCCGTGTCCCATTTCCGGAGCTAACGGCAAGCCTTTTCCATACAATTCCATTGCAATTCCGTTAGAGTGCATGTGATTTCCCAAGGATCCAATTTGACTTATCATTAATGCAGAATCTCCTTCCCCTTGGCGTTGTACCAGCCAGCTGTTATGAGGCACATAAAATAAGGATGTAGTAAAATCGGTTAATTTTCCTGACTTGATACTGTTTTTAAAGAGTAAAGCTTTACCACCAAAAAGATCCTGAATATTTTTCCCAATAAATTTACCCTCAGTTACACCATCAGCATAAATCGTTTTGTACATTTTGGTAAAATAATTTTCATCCTCAACTTTACCATATTTTTGAGCATTCTCAATCATGTAACGGATGGGCTCATTACGCAATTTATTGTAATGTCCATCTCCAAAAGAAACCATATATTTATTAGGATAAAGATATTGTGCACTTGATTTTACTGCCTGTTTTAATAGGGGCATTTCTTTTAATAAATCAATATCAAAATTGCGGTCATAGAACTCGGCAAACGAAATAAAATCACTCAAAACGTTCATAGAGTAACCCGGACTTTCATTCCAAATTCCTGTTTTTTTATCATAACCATAATCCATCAATTTATTCATAGACCATTGTCTGGTGGAGTTTTGATTCATGATTTGATCCAAATAATATTGGGCTCCTTTAGCATTTTTATAAGCTGAATTATTTTCTAAAACCAAAGCAATATGTGAAATATGAGCTGCTTCCAATAAATTCCAATTGTTAAAACTAACTCCGTTTTTAATTTGTAAGTCGGCCCATTTTTGTAAAGTAGCATCATAAATCGCTAAACTTTCCGGATTTTTATCTCTTATAAAATCGTGTAGAAAATCATAACATTGTGTTATTTCATTTAAAATGTGATCCTGAATAACTTCAAACTGAATGTAGCTTACCAAAGTTTGATGGTGACCATGACTTAAATCAATAGGTTCATTCAAATAGTAAACCCCTTTTAAATAAGTATCCAGAACATGGTAGGCTAAATTTGCATACTCTTCCTTTCCGGTGTACCAATACAAAAATGCTGCATCTCGGGCAATACTTAAAATTTGTCTGTTAATAGCATTCGTAATACCACTTGTAGCAGCTATAGGTCCCCATTCCCAAACATTGGTGGTACTGTTTTGAAGATACAAACCTCGTGGATCATCCATGTAGGGCTTAATATCTTCTAATTTTGGAGTTCTATAACTGGAAGGTGTTCCACGTCCGCCAATAAACTTTACAGTAGGAACCGGTGCTTCTCCATCAGCATGATCATATTTCCCTCCATTAATGTAAACTTGTGTTGATTTGGTTTTCCAATACATCTGCAATCGGGAAACTAACCAGGTTTTATCTGTTTTATAATAATTAATATAGGGTGCAACGTTATTTTGAGTTTTTGCAATAATAGCTGCAGCCCAATCTTCTTTCTGTACCAGTTCTTTTACTTGTTCCAATGACATGTCTTTCCCAAAAACACGCGGATGCTGTGTCCCAATCTCTTGGGGAACAGGCAAGTTTTGAGATTCTACATTACTTATTGAAAATAGTAGAAAAAGAAGAACCAGAATTTTATTTTGCATATTAATCATTATTTATATCAGAAAGTTACAGAAAATTTGATTACTAGTTGCTAGTGACCAAACCAGCAACTATACTACAAGTAATCAAACTAACTACAAACTAACCAAAATTTGTATCGTATTCAATCTATGTCAGAAGCATTTTTAAACTGTTTCAAAAACATAGAATCATTTATTAAATTTTTAAAATTCTAATAAACAGTTGCTGGCTAACCAAACCAGCAACTGTCATAAATATTAGAAACACACTAATTACAAGTTAACCTAAACTTGTTTTTTTTAAATTCATCAGTATAACTATCCTTAGAAAGGATACAAACTTTTATATGAATTTTGATTTTGTCATTCAATAATCAGAGTAAACCGGTATTGTGATTATTTAATTCTCATACCAGCTTTAATCTTTTTCAATATTACTAAGAATCCATTTTTTTAAGGATAAATTATAATTCATTTACTATAAATTATAAGCCATAAACAATCGAAAACCGCTATATTACTGACTTTTACCATTTAACACCTATAATCAATAGTATTTATAAAATATAAAAATTTAATCTATTGTATAAATGAGAAAGCCGACTACAAGAGCCGGCTTTAATTCAATTCGTATTAATTAATTATTGTTTGATAATGTTTTTAATAGTAATGTTATGACCGTTAAAAACATATAACAAATAGTTTCCTGAAGGCAATCCTTCTAAAGAAATAGCTTGTAGTTTATTTGTTAATGCCTGAAAACGTAACTTAACACCTAAAATATTATATACTTCAAGTGTTGCGCCACTGTAAACTTCATTCACTTTTACATTCAAAATAGAAGTCACAGGATTTGGATAAACAACAACATCTTCAGTTGTATCTCCATCAGTAATTAAACTTTTAACAGCTTCTTTATTAGCAACGGCGCATGAACCTAACTTATCTCCGTGATCTAAATGTGATTGAACCGAATTTGAACTTACACAAATTGCCTGGTTATTATGGCAAACCATAACTTTGTCATTGGAATTACCACATTGTACATTTAAAGTTTTAACCTCAATAGAAGCTGATGTTTGACAACCTTTAGCATCAGTTACAATTACAGTATAGGTTCCCGTAGCTGATACATTGATTGCTTGTGTTGTTTGGGCTGTACTCCACACATAAGTGTAGGGCGCTGTTCCTCCTGAAGGAGTTGCAGTAATACTAAGAGAAGTTGGTCCATAACCAATATAAATAGTATTTTTTTCGTCAACTGTCGCACTAAGAGCATACACATCCGGAATCGTTGCGGTTAATTGTACCGGATTCGTGTCATCACAATCATTAGTATTTGCTACACCACAGGCTACTGGGCTACCCGCTCCTAATCCATCATCATCATTGTCAGCATACAGTATTTTAGTATCATCACAATCGCTGTTATTAGTAGCATATCCTTCCGGAGCATCATTTACAGAGAGCAAAACAGCTGTAATCGATCCAAAACCATCTTTATCTGCATCAACATAAAACAGCTTATTCACTGTTAGCGGTTGTGTAACTGAAGTTGCAGCATTGTAGATTTCATCTCCTGACTGCGAAGCTGAGATAATGGTTGTTCCTGCACCAACAATGTGAACTTTACCGTCAACAATTATAGCAACTTCCGGATTAGAACTCGTATAGCTAACCGCTAATCCTGAACTAGCTGTGGCACCAATATTAAAATCAACATCACCTACTATTTTTGCTTCAATTGAAGCAAAAGCAATCGTCTGATTTTTTTTCACTATCGTTAATACTCGTGCTACCGACGATGCTGATGTGTAATCGGTACTTCCTGCCTGCGATGCAGTAATAGTTGATGTTCCAATAGCTAAAATATGCACTTTCCCATCCACAATAGTTGCAACCGAGGTATCTGAACTTGTATAAGTTACAGGAAGACCTGAAGAAGCTGTAGCTGAAGGGTCAAAATCAGCATCTCCCATTTCTTTTTGAGCAAGCGTATTAAACGTAATCGTTTGAGTTGACATCATACTTCCGGCAATTTCTGATGCACTTAAAGCCCTGTTGTGAATTTTGAATTCATCAATGGAACCTTTGAACATAGGATCGTTAAATTGTGCTTTTCCTAAATAATTCAAATTGGTACTACCAATAGTCATTGGTTTTATGGTAACATTTGAATTAGAAGCCACAGCTGCCCCATTAATGTACAAGGTACAAATGTTTCCAGACTGAGTAACAGCAAAATGTGTCCAGGTGTTAAGAGGCAGATTATAGTTAAAGCTGACCTGCTGTTCTGAACTTCCATTTTTAATAGCATAACGCATAACATTAGCACTTCCTGCCTGAATAGTTAAAAACATATATTTGCTGGTTCCAGTACCAAAATCAAATACGCGCATCCAGTTTGCTTTAGCATCCATTCTTACCCATGTTGATATGGTAAAATCATTTAGTGTATTTACAATTCCGGTTGGTAATGTAGCATAAGCATTGGCTGTTCCATCCAGTTTAAGCGATTGGCTGTATTTACCGGTATCTCTAGTGGCTGTGGCTGCCAATGTTCCGTGATTTGCTCCCCAGTTGTCAATAGCACGCGTTCCACTTTGTTCATCAAATTTCAGGTAAGTTATTTGTCCTGCATTAGGAGTTGCCGCAACTTCCTCACTAACAGAGTTTTCTTTAACACCATCAACAGAAGTAACTACATAGTAATAAGTAGTTCCATTACTAACTGTAGTATCGGTAAATTTTGTACCGGCAGTATTTCCGATAACAGTATAAGGGCCACCTGAAGTAGTGGAGCGTTTAATATTATAACTAAAATCCTGGATAGCATCCCATTCAATGGTGTTTTTAGCATCACCAGATGCCACTATAACATTGCTTACTACAATATTCTGTACTATTAAAGAAATCGTCTGCGAACCTGTAACACTGCCATTGCTAGCAGTTAAGGTCACGGTAAAAGTCCCAGTTTCTGTAGGTGTTCCAGAAATTGTTCCTGTAACGTTATCAATGCTTAAACCTGTTGGTAATCCAGTTGCAGTAAAATTATTTAGCGATGTATTACCAGTAAAAGTATAGTTAAATGATTTACCTATCAATGTAGTCAATTGAGTATCATTTATAATAACCACCGTCAAAACTTGTGATTTTGATTGTGCTGGCCAGTAAGTGTCATTTCCTGCTTGTGAAGCAGTAATAGTTGCAGTTCCGGTAGAAAGAACATGAATTTTACCGTTTACAATACTTGCTACTGATTCATTCGAACTTGTATAAGTTACTGGAAGACCTGAACTTACTGTAGCCGGATTAAAATCGTCATCGCTCAATGCTTTTTGAGCAACTGGATTTAGAGTGATCGTTTGGTTTTGATAAGTTCCTGCTATTTCAGATGCACTTAAAGCCCTGCTGTAAATTTTAAACTCATCAATAGCTCCTTTAAACATGGGGTCTGGCCATTGAGATTTGCCAAGATAATTCTGATTCATAGCGCCTATTGTTGAAGGTTTAATCGAAACGCCGGTATTAGTGGAAACCAAGGTTCCGTTAATATACATACTGCAGGTGTTTCCTGATTGAGTAATTGCAAAATGAGTCCAGGTGTTAAGAGGAACAGCATAATTATATGTCATACCCTGTTCTGAACCTCCATTTTTAATTGCAAAACGTACCTGACCTACAGTTCCTGTCTGAACGGATAAAAACATATATTTACTGGTTCCGGTACCAAAGTCAAATACACGCATCCAGTTAGCTAAAGCATCCATTTTTACCCATGATGATATGGTAAAATCATTTAATGTACTAACTATATCGGTTGGAAGGCTAACATAAGAGTTAGTTCCTCCGTCCAGTTTAAGTGCGTTTCCGATTCTACCCTCACTTCGACTTGCTGTAGCAGCCAATGTTCCATGATTTGCTCCCCAGTTGTCAATAGCAAGTGTTCCTGTTTGTTCGTCAAATTTCAGGTAACTGATTTGTCCGATATTAGGTGTTGCCACAACTTCAGTACTGTTAGGGTTTTCCCCAATAGTATCAACAGAAGAAACTACATAATAATAAGTGGTTCCATTAATAATATCCGTATCGGTAAATTTTGTTCCAGTAGCAGTTCCGATGGTAGTATATGGACCACCAGAAGTAGTTGAACGCTTGATGTTATAGCTGAAATTCTGAATAACATTCCATTCTACAACATTTTTAGCATCACCTGATGCAACCATAAGATTGCTTACTACAATATCCTGTACTGTTAAAGCTAAAGTTAGCGTACCAGTCGTAGTTCCATTAGAAGCAGTTAAAACCACTTGAAAAACACCATATTCTGTAGGTGTCCCCGATATTATCCCTGTAGTACTATCGATACTTAAACCTGCAGGAAGTCCCAAGGCATTAAAGCTATTCGGTGATTTGATACCTGTAATAGTATAGCTATAAGGCTTGTTAATGAGAGTTATGTCTGTAGTGGCACTGGTAATGACAACTGGCAACGTACGTTCGTCTAGTAACTGTACATCATTTCCATCACCTCCTTTATACGTAATACGGAAATCATAACCACCTATGTTAAGTAAGGCCATTTCGGGTAAATTCATAAAGGTTCCTGTTATAGCCTCTGTCCCTATATTATCAATAAGCGTATATGCTGCTCCAGATGGTAATGTACTTCCAATACTGGTTATGATTAATTTTGGACTGTTAAGCAAGTTTACACTAGTTACATTGATTTTGTCTCCTATGGCAGTATCCAGATTAATTTCTTCCTTAAAAGTAGCATCAGCTTTCATGGTAAGTGCTCCAATTGTAAGTGTACCTATTCCCAGATATCCTGGTTCAAGGGCAGCACCTGGTCCCGATCCGGTTCCGATAGTGGCTGGAGCTGTACTTTTTCCTGTTCCGGCAAATATTCCTTCTTCTACAATTATTGGGCTGACAAAAACACCCGAAGTTGGATTATTAGCTAAAAGGAATCTTCCTTTTTTTACCGTGGTAGTACCCCCATAAGTATGGTTTCCACCAAAACCCAAGTCTCCGGTTCCTACTTTTTCTACGTTAAGAAAATTTGCAAAAGTACCTGAAAAATAGCAATTGGTATTTAAGGCACCGATACTGATTATTGGTGAACCCCCCACGTTGTTACGCAAATAACCTCTTCCTGAAAGTCCGCCAAAATGCAACGTCCCATTTTGAAACTGAATACTATGACAATCAACACCATTAGCATCTAGTAACCAATGTGCTTTAGCACTTCCCGACTGAGGTACTTCAAAACGAACTCTCTGACTACCACTACGTAATTTTGATATAAATGTACCGGTAAACTCGCTGTTATCTCCAAAAAGATGCAAACCGGCATAGGTATTTCCATCGTGTTCCAATGTACCACTACCAATAAGTCTTCCTCTTAGGTTCAATGCCCAACTGGTTTCATACATATAACTTCTCTTTCCTGCTGTAACTTCAATATCATTATAAATGGTAGCATCTCCAGACTCAGAGTATAATGTACCTCCATTCATGATAATTTTTCCAGTTCCTAACGGCCCTGAAGTTGGTACACTTTGAGTTCCCGTTCCGGTGCCAGATATCCCGATTCCATTTTGTGGAGGCCAACCACCGGTTGTTCCGTTAATGGTTGTATCTCCAGAATAGTTATTAGCTCCTGAAATATACAGGAGTCTGCTTCCTGTTTTAAGCAAACTTCCCGTACCAGTGATAACTCCTGAAAGACTTATCCCCTCTGTATTGGTATTCACGTTCAATTGGGTGTTTAGATTCACAGGCGTAGTTATGATTTGATAACTTGATGAATTATTAACTAAATCACTTTTCAAAGTAAGCTCATTTCCTCCAATGGTATAGGAGTTGGCATCAGAACCAAAAAGTATTCTGGAAACTTCCAAACCTGACATATCATTGGTCAAAGTGCTTTCTGTTGAATTATTAAAAGTGATTATAGCTGGACTTGTAGGGATTACCTCTTCTTCCCAGTTAGAGGCTTGATTCCAGATTGCTGATGGCGGGGTAGGACTCCAAGTAACAGTATTTGAACCAGCAACTCCGAAAGTTTCTGGTGAATTTCCGCTTTCTTGGGTATTACCAACTGAAGAAACTACATAATAGTAAGCATTTCCGTTAGTAAGATTGATGTCTGAGTAAACATTAGACGTAACAGAAGCAATAGTAGTATAGGGTCCGCCCATAGCTGTGCTTCGTTTTACATTGTAGGTTATAGCCCCCAAAGCAGGTTCCCAGCTTAAATCTATTTGTTGGTCTTTGTTTACCACAATAGGTTTAGATGGAACTGCCGGTGGAACTGATGCAAAAACCTCATTAGAAATTGCACTTTCCAATTCTCCTGTCAATGCCGTCACTACATAATAATTGTTTACTTCTGGTTCCGGCATTGTATCCACATAAGATGTACCTGTTATACCTGATTGTACAATGTTGTATGGACCGCCAGCTGAAAGTGAACGTTTTACAGTGTAACTGGTAGCACCTGAAGTAGCTGCCCAGGAAAGACTAATCCGTGTAGAATTAACAATGCTTGCCAATAAGTTCGAAGGTGCAGCAGGTACTTCACTATTAATCACTCTGAGTATTAAAGTGGCTGTTCCTGTTCCATTTGCATTGGTAGCTGCTATAGTAACTTCACTTTGTCCTAACTCAGTTGCTGTACCCGAAATAACTCCGGTAGTGGTGTCAAGACTAAGACCTGCCGGCAACCCGCTGGCACTATAAGAAGATGGATTAGCACTACCAATAATGTTATAACTAAAAGACGAACCAATAGTAGCCGTGGCTGTAGTAGCACTACTAATCTCTGGAGCTCCGACTGGTGCGGTTTGACTATATCCCACATTACTAAAAGTGGCTATATTTTGTGCCGACGAATTATTTGAAA
Source organism: Flavobacterium daejeonense DSM 17708 (assembly GCF_000425425.1). Lineage (GTDB taxonomy): Bacteria > Bacteroidota > Bacteroidia > Flavobacteriales > Flavobacteriaceae > Flavobacterium > Flavobacterium daejeonense. The sequence continues at coordinate 215,154 of NZ_AUDK01000004.1, read as the reverse complement.
CAGTATAAAAACCTGCATACAAATCATTTGGAAAACCAGTAGCAGAATAGGCACAACCAATATTAGTCCAATGAATACCATCCTGTGAATGATACGTAAATATGCGGGTACCCACACGTTCAATTTTCAACCACCAGGGAGCCTTAGGCTGCCAATGCCTGCCAACTCCTCCATTAGCACCAAGGTAAATATCCCAAAAGCGGGAATCAGGTGCCAGAGATTCACGTAACATAACACCACATCCACCAGTTGTTAGCGACATATTTTCAACTTTCACGACTAATCCTGCATCACCACTAACTTTTTTAAAATTGAAACTAAAAGCATTAGAAGTTGAAGTCCCAGCAGATTTGAGTGTCCATATCCCATTATTGAAAGAAGAACTGCCTGTCAATCCAGGATTGCCAATATCTATATTAGTAAGGTTACTTACCGGCTGCACATAATCAGCAGGATAATATACAGGAGGTAAACTAACTGCTGTAGAAGCATCTGAGGATTTTAGATACAAGAAATCACCACCTGCTCCACCCAAAGCTGCTCTCATCCTGTCGGTATCAGGGGTTGGTATTCCCTTACGAACATTATAAGCACTATAAATAAGATTAGTCATATCCCCCACTCTTGCCCCAGGTTGAATCCCCCAATTAGTCCAATATGTAGCATAACCTCCGAAGGGGATAAATTCCATATTTGCACCGTCAAAAGCATATTTATGATACAATTCACCGATTGCCAATACCCGATTGTCTAACTCCGAAAACATATCTACGTTTTGCTTGTAGGCAACTTCTGCTCCCCAGGCCAAAGCTGCAGCCTGCACACGCCAGTGGTCATCACGACCGGTATCTCCAACTTCACCATTTGGCAGCGAGTTACGCATACCACCGCCAGCGTCCATTCTATAAACTTCCACAGCCTGATTAAATCTGGTGACATCATTACAAAATACGGATGCAGCCAAAGCTATTTTCAACTGAATAGCTCCTTTGTTCTGGTCGCGTAACGGATAAGGCACCCAGGAAGCTGGGAACAACACCTCAGAAAAATATTTTTCAACATGATCTGTATTGGCTTGCGTCCAGCCAGGATATGTATAGCGGAGTATTTCGGCAGCTGTAGCCCAGTAATGAGCATAGTCGCCAATATCCAGCATATTCTCATTGCCGCCCCAGCTAGTATTGGTTACTGCCCACGCATCTAGCATATTAGTGGCTTTTTGGGCATAAGCTGTATCACCAGTAAACCACCACATCCATGCCAGATTGTGGATGGCTTGCATATCGCTCTTCCATTGATCATTATTTAAATTTGGAGCGCGGCTCACCGAAGCAAACGGACCCCGCATCCAATAGTCTAGTCTGGATCTTGAATCATTTTTAAAGGCATTGTAAGCCGAAAGCCAGGGTTCCTTGGTAATATTGACCTTCAACTGATCCAGATCAGATTGAGTAAAGGGTATCCCAGGATGTACAAACATTTGTTGTGCTGAAATTTGCTGGGTAAACCCCAGAATCAGCAACAAAATCCCATAGAGAAAAATAGAGTACTTGTTTTTCATTGATTAGTTATTTAGTTAATATTGAATTAGATACTTATTTTTAATCTTAATAAAAGAAAAGAAAGATTAATTAGGGTTGTATCTATTTTTAGGAGTTTTTCTACACTAGAAGACTCTTTTACTCTAAAATTAGTTCTACAAAAAACATCTTAGAATATTTTTTTTAAAGTTTTAATTTACCATACACAACTTAATTTTAATTTACAATTAAACGATTGTTAACAAATAATTTACGTTGTACTTTATTCGTTTATTTATTTGCTAAAATTAATTTGAATGTTTTGTTTTGTATATAAATTATAGTTCATATAGCATAAATTATAGTTCTTTACTAAATATATCTCATTAAAAAAGCAGTTAATTTTTACAATATGTTTTTATTATTAAAAAAACTGCGTTTTTAATAACCTCAAAGCTTTTATTTTATGAGTAATGAATGTATCTAAATTGGAGGTATTGAAGTAATATTTTTTTACTTCATAATGCAAAATCCAAATGAAAGTTGGATTAAAAACAGAACAAAAGTTCCGACCATTACAAAAAAAAAAAGCCAAAATTGTATTTTAAAAAAAACAATTTTGGCAGATCAAATGGTATAAAAAAAGATCATTGATTATATTAAATTTCGTATTCGCATATAACCGTTTTTCGCTATCCGATTTTGTAATTATTTCAAAATAAATGGATTTTTAATTCATTTTTATTCGGTTAGTAAATCATTCCATTTCTGGTAAAAAAGATACATCAACCGAATACTTTTTAGGATCATTCCTGTCAATTAAAACTTTTATTTTATCAGTTTTTATACAGTCGGTTGGATCATAATAAATGTAGTCACTAGTAAAAACGTGCATTTTTGACGTAACTGGATTTTGCCACTGTGATTTTATTTGATAATAATTACGGCTATTTTTAGTAGAGGAATTATTATTCATTACTACACTTTGAAAATTAGTTTCAATTGTTGTTCCACTTTGTTTTAGGTGTTGCAGAAGATCTCTTTTCTTTTTGTCAAAAACATAATTGGACCAACCAAAAATAAATAAACCAACACTCCCTATTCCGGTTACGGTAGCTACTCCCCAAATTTCAAAAAAACTATTTATCTTAGCTTCATTTGAAGCTATTGAATTATATATAACTTCTACTTTTTCACCAACATGATATTGTGGACGACTATTAGCTGAATTAGATACAAACTCAACATTTTGCCCTTTCTCATCAATAAATTTAACTATTGGTCTAAACAAAACAGAATGGTCAGAACTGCGATATTTTTCAAAACCTATAACTGTGCCTTGAGATATAATAGCTGTTTCTAAAAATTTATAATTATTATAAAGTAGAAAAAAAGTGGTCGTAAGCAATCCAACCCCCACGATTATGAATATGTATTTTAAAAAATTGAGCTTTTTCATTTTAGTGACATTTTTAATTCTTATTAAATTGTTGGAACAACAACTTTTATCATTACATTTTCATTAAATTAGATATGCAACATCTGCCCATAAGACAGCATTATGAATGAAATAATTCCTGGCATCTCCATAAAAATCCCAACGATGTCCATAAATAGTAATACAATCATCCGAATTCCTCATAAAAACATTATCGATTTCAACATCCGAACAGGACATTAAATCGATACCATCACTCTAACCTTTACCGCTAAATAATTTGATTCTTCGAATTGTTAACTTATTCCTCTGGCCCCCATATTTTTAAAAAAAACCATTAGATTTCAATCTCTAATGGATTGTTAACATATCAAGACTTATTGATCAAGCAAAAAAAACTACTCTAAGGTAAACAATAAAGTCCCAAAACCTAAAAAATAAAACCTTCCCTATTTAATTATTGTTTATCACAGTAAAAAAAAAATTATGCGCGGAAGACAAGATAAATGCAGGCGCTTTTTGAATGCCCCTGCACTTATTTAAAATTAAACTAGTTTTTAACCAACTTAACCCATTTTCCTAAAAAGTAATTCCCTTTTGTATCCCTGCCTTTCATGTTCCCTAAGAACCCTATCGAAACTACCTTCGAAGTTTGCAGTTCAAAATCAAGGGTTACCTCTCCTCCAAAGTTTGGCTTGGTATCACCAATAGTCGTTCCATTATAAAGCATAACTGATGCTAAGGCTGTCGAAATATCAGCCAACAGAGGAATACCATTTCCTCCTGCCGCAACCACTAAATGTACCGAAGAATCCGTTTGAATTTCCCCATAATAATTAAGTGTCAGCGTATAGTTCCCTGCCGGTAAAGCCATAGACGTTGGCTGATAGATTGTTCCGTCAACAACAGGTGTATTACCCCAAGTTTCCCAGCAAATAAATCCGTCACGCCCATTCCATTGCTCTCTTCCATATCCTCCCCTGCCTGCTTTATTTAATCCGGCAGCGTTTGTTATCCAAGGAGCTGCAAGCGTTCCCCATCTGCTTCCATCATAAGCACTACGTACAAAGCCTCCTCCTTTTGCATCCATAACTCCAGTATTACTCATAAAATATGGCGTAATATCACCTGGTGCCGTTGGATTAATAATCGCAGTTGTTCCTGAAATCGTTAAACCACCTATTGTAATGCTAACATAACCAGTAGCATAATCAGCCGGAGCTAAAACTGTAATTTTGTCATCTGCAATAGTTTGTATTGTGGCAGCAGTACCATTAAAACTAACGGCTACTTTTGATGCGTCAGTACCAAAATTAACTCCTTTAATAGTTACAATATCAACTTCAGGAAACGCAACAGTACTATTTGTGTTACTTGAAACTACCGTACTAATTGCCGGTGCAGGAAAAACAGTAAATTGAGCAAAGGCTTCATTAGTATGTTTCCATACTTGTAAGGTTACATCTCCGGAAATTGCATTAGCAGGAACTTGTACTACTATCTTAGTATCCTCACAAGAAACTACATTCGTTGCCAGAACACCTCCAAAATATACTTTTACAGCTCCTTTTAAAGTTCCAAAATCGGTTCCGGTTATGGCAACATTAATACCAGGGTATCCAGAAGTTTGATCTATTCCTGTCGCTGTTTGCTCAGGATATTCAACAATTCTAAAAACAGGTCCTTCTTCACATGCGGTAAAAAAAGACAAGCTTAAAATCATTATAAAAACTATAATGATTGATCTATTAATTTTTAATATTTTCATAATTTTCATTAAAATTTTATTCTATTATATAATATCTATTTAAATTATTAAGATTAATCCAAAGTGTACATCAGTGTTCCAAATCCTAATTGATCAAACCCACCGCTGTTCGGACCATAATCACCACCTCCTCCTTCCGGAGTCGTACTGGTTACTCCCAATTTGGTATATTTTGCTAAATTTTCCGAGACTTTTTTAATTTTTGTATAATGAAAATAAGGACCACTCCACATAGGACGCACCGTTCCCTGACCTGCGCTACTTACCTGTGTATGCGTTTCCACTCCTCCACATACACTCCAGGCATCCTTATAATTTCTGGTGTACTCTGTAAAAGGAACATTAAGTCGAGCTACATTATACTTTGCTGTATATTCACAAGCTTTTAAAAAGCGATTATTGTCTAATCCATAAAAATCATCTCCCTGATTCCATGTTAACTGACAAATATGTCCCATTAATGCAATACATAATGTTGCGTGTCCCTGATCCCGTCCGCTTTCCTGAATCTGGGCTAAACCTTGATTATCCCCACTAAAAACATGATTTATTGCCTTATACCAGTTACCATTGCCGTCTCCCTTTTGTAAATAATTAATCGCATAATTGTAAATAGCTCTGTCATCTGTTAAAATACCTATGGCCAATACAGAGGTTAAATTAGCCAAATCCCAATTGGCCCAATAATGCGATTTGCATGTTCCCCAATGACTTTCTAAAAAGGCTTTATTCAAACTATAGAAAACATCTTTCATCCATTGTTGGTATGCGGCAAAATCATTTACGTTCCAACCCGGATAGCCTCTCAGCATTTCTCCGGCTATAGCAAATTGATATCCATAAATCCCTGCTGCCAAAGCCACATTGGAATCCCCACTAATACGAGTACAAGTTGAAGCCCATGCATTAAGAATATTTACAGCGGTTTGAGCATAAACAGCATTTCCACTTATCTTCCAACGCAATGCCAGTTGATAAGCAGCCGCCACATCATTCATAGCACGGCTATAATTATCCGGATCTGGTTCCTCCGCTGATTTTCCTCCTCTTATTAATTTTTCAACTGGACTCGGAGAATAAGTAGATTGTGCATGCGAATTGGCTATTAATTTATTCCATCCGGATGTCCATGGTTCTGTTCCAGCCTCCAATTTAGCTTTTACTCTGGTATAATCTGCATCAGTATGAATACCTCCCACATGTTTCATAGGAACAGAAACATCTAAAGTCTCAATTACATTAACAGTTGGAGTAGGAGTAATTATAGCATCCTCTTCCTCGACAGAAGACGACTTTGAACATCCCATCTCTACAATACATACCACACTTAAAATTAGTATTGGTATAAGTAGCCGATAAAATTTAAATTGATATTTTTTCATAATTACTATTTTTATAAATAGACCTTACAGCTATAAACCCTGCAAGGTCTATCAAATTTCTGGCTACTAGTAGCCCGGATTTTGAAGTAACTTATTGTTTATCCCCATTTGGTATTGGGAAATAGGAAACAAATAATGTTTAGGAGCTACAGAATGATTCAACTTACTGTCAATTACCACACATTCTAACATCCCTTTTGCAGTCTGTACTTGCTCTTCACCATATACATACGTATTAGGCTGATAAGAACTAGTTGCATTACCAGATGCGTCTTTAAAAGGCGTAGTATATGAAGCATTACCTACTACTCTACCCAAACGTGAAGGATTTAATGAAGCTTCTAAAATTCCCCAACGTTTCAAATCGTCAAAACGTTTGCCTTCACGATAAAGTTCCACACAACGTTCTCTTCTGATTTCTTCTTTCATATCTAAACTATTAGCTGAAACCAAAGCATTAGTTAAAGGTGCGACACCAGCACGAGCTCTTAATTTATTGATTGAAGCGTTCAATTGCGCATCAGTAATACTTCCGTTTAATTCGTATAATGCTTCAGCATATGTTAGGTACACCTCTGCCAATCGAATAATAGGCCAGTTAGCTGATTCCGTATTATCTTTTCTTCGATCACCAAAACCATACACGGCATATTTCGAATTTCCGTAACCACTGTATCCCAAAACTCCATATGCTAAACCAACTGAACTTGGCGCTGTAGTAGATGCATATAAATAATTTAGTAAACGTAAATCCCTGTTTTTAAATTCACCGTCAGCAGTGTGATACCCTTGAAACAAAGGCGATTTATCTGCCGGTAAACCATCGGTACATACCGCCATGTCAACAAATTTCCTACTTGGATACAATTGCCACGAAGTCCAAGTTATATTAATCCTTGACTGCTTAAGTAAATAATCGTAAACACTATACAAAATAAATTCTTTATTTGTTGATTTATCATAACCTCCCGGATTAGACCCTGAATCTTCCAAATTGAATAAGTACCAAGAACTTAAGTTAGTCATCTTAGTATCGGCATTCTTGTTCCACAATTCATAAGCTGAGTCTGCCATGATTTCCTCACATATTGCCCAAGCATCTGCCAAATAAATAGCTGCATTAGCAGGGTCATATCCTGCTGTACCCGCACCTTCTGTAATTCCATCTCCATCCGGACCCTGACCTACATATTTTTCCCAGGTAGCTTCATACAACTCTGCCTGTGCTTTTAAAGCCATAGCTGCACCTTTGCTTATTCTTCCTTTATCCGCACTTGCTAATGTCTGTTCATTAGGCAGATTAGCTATAGCTTTATCCAAATCTTTTAAAATTTGTGCAAAAACCTCATAGCGACTGTTTCGAGAACCATACAATTCAGGTGAATCAGTAGTAAGTACTGTAGTAATTAATGGTACACCTCCAAAAGTTTTTAATAAGCCAAAATAAGAATAGGCACGAAAAAAATAAGCCTCTCCAACAAATTGACGTATATCCCCTTTAGAACTATCATATTCAGTTGCTTTATCTAATAAGATATTGCTACTGCGGATAGTACCATACCATCCTCCCCAATCAATCCCTGCTGATCCAATCGTACCATGCCCAATATCATATCCATTACTATTAGCGTTCGCAGACAAATCCGAATTAGTATCCCAGTTTCCAAAACTCCATCCCTGCAAGCTTCCGTATAAACTAAGTGTATATGCTTTAAAATCACTCGGATTTTTAAAATAAACTGCATCAGTATATTGTGCTGGTGGATCTAGGTCTATAAAATCATTCTGACATCCTATCATCCCCAAAAAAAGGCCCGTAAAAACTATATATTTTAAATTTATTTTCATCTTCTCTCATTTAAATTATTAAAATCCAATATTTACACCAAAAGACCATGTGCGTCCAAAAGGATAACCTGCATTTTCTCCATCAGTAGCATTATCTTGAGCTTCCGGATCAAATCCATCTTTAATTTTAGATGCTTCCCATAAATCGTTACCTGAGAAATAAAATCTAACTTTATCTAATTTCATAATTTTTGTTATTCTTTCAGGAATAGTATAACCCACCACTAAAGTCTTCAAACGGATATAACGGTTGTTTTGCAACATAAAATCATTATTAGCATAATTCCAAGCCGCACGTGTTGGATTAACTGTTAAACGAGGAAACTCTGCATTAGGATTTTCTTCGGTCCATGTTTTTCCCAAAAATCTCGGATTTTGATTAGTAAATAAGGCTCTAAACGGATAAGCCATATATCCTGTACGCATTACATTTTGTTTTAAATGTCCTTGAAAAAATGTATTAATATCAAATCCTTTAAAATTACCTCCAAGGTTAATACCAAATGTATAATGAGATGCTGAATCTCCCGCATATACTAATGAACTTAATTTATTACCTGAACCAGTAATAATTCCTGTACCAGCTACATCAACTTTCTTAGTATCACCAGGACGTAAAGTTTTTTCCGGACTAGTTTGTTGTAATTGAGCTAAATCTCCATTACCTCCGTAAGCTGCATAATACGCATCAACTTCTGCCTGATCTTTAAAGAAACCATCGGTTTTATAAACAAAAATCGGTTTATACCCATAACCATTAACAACACCGTTTTGTCCTGCACCATAACTATCACCATTTAAGACACCAGATACTTTACTTGTTGAATTACCAATATTAAAAGACATATTATATCCATAATCCTTTTTTATTTCTTTCCAACCTACTCTAAACTCCCAACCTTTATTATTAAAGTTTCCATTATTTGTTTTCGGTGAATTAGCTCCTAAAACAGATGGATATACAATATTTATCAACATTCCAATATTTTCTTTTTGATAAACATCAAATGTAGTGGTCAGACGATTATTAAGAAATCCAAGATCTATACCTATATTTTTTTGCACTACTTTTTCCCAAGTTCGTGTCGGACTGTATATTCCATTATTCTCCAAATAAGATGCTGTTTGTTGTGTTGGTGCCTGCCCTATTACTCCACTCCCAATTCCCACAAGAGAAAGATATTCAAAATCTCGTAAATCCTTAGCTTCGTTACCTGTACTACCAATAGTTGCTCTTATCTTACCAAAATCGACAATACCATCAAGAGATTTTAAGAATTTTTCTTTTGTAAACACCCACCCTAATTGAGCAGACCCGAAATTTTTAAACTTATAACCTGTGCCAAAACGTGAATTACCATCCTTTCTGCCAATAAACTCAGCAATGTACCTTTCATCATAGTTATAATTTAGTCTGGCAATGTAAGAGTAGCGCCCGCTTAGAGTTTTATATCCTCCATTAGTTTGTCCTTCAGCAGGAGCTAAACTAATATCATAAACACCTAAATCCGTAAATCCAAGACGTGTTCCACCTATACCTTGTGAAGTAAATTTTTCACCATTTACCCCCGCCATAACCGAAACATTATGGACGCCATTAAAAGTTTTATTATAACGTGCTAACGCCTGATAATAATAATAATATTTAGATTCAGCACTTGTTGAATATACATTATTTGCCCCATCCGTTTGATAAGCATTAAATGTAGGGTTACCATACCAATTATATAGTTGAACAGGGACAACATAAAATTCTTTATCAACTCGTTCATTCTGAATAGAAGTCAAACCTTCAAATGAAAAACCATTTCCAATATCATATATTGCCTTTAAATCTATACGTCCTGTTAATGTTTTCTTAATATTCCTACCCCCATCTGAAGTTGCGGCTGCTGAATTTTTTACAGCACCAGCATCAACACCATTAAAAGGCGCATTCCATTGACCATAAGGGTTTTTAGCCGGATAAAATGGCATATCAAACGAATAAAGAATATTTCCTAACCCTCTGGAAGGCTTAGAATTATTAATATTATTAATACTTACGTTTGATTCTAATTTTAATTTATCCGTTATCTTATAATCATAACTAAAACGAACATTCATCTGTTTTTCCCCATCATAAGCTGTTAACAAATTAGCCTGATTATCCGCATAACTAGCAGATAATCTATAACTAGATTTATCTCCTCCTCCGGAAATAGCTAAATTATGTTGATATGAAAAACGTGGACCAAACAATTCTTTAATTCTGTTAGCATTGTATATAAAGAAATCTCTACCCGGAAATGCACTAAAATGATACGCGCCTTCAACACCCTGCTGTAATTTTATTAAATTTTCTTCATTATCCCAAATCCACCAATTAGGTTTAGTCTCCTCTTTATTAGCCTCAATCCACATAGTGGCATATTGATTCATACTAGGAGAAAATTTCGTTAAACCATTAGTAACATATCGGAAATTAGAATTAAAAGTAATTTTAACTTCACCTTTACCTTTTTTAGTAGTTACCAAGATAACACCATTAGCGGCACGGGAACCATAAATAGCAGCCGATCCATCTTTCAAAACGGAGATACTTTCAATATCATCCGGGTTCATATTCAAGAAAGCCTGATCACTTATTGCCGGTACCCCATCTATAACAACTAATGGAGAAGACCCATTGATAGAAGAATAACCACGAATTTGAATATTCAGTCCCTCACTTCCCGGTCTGGAAGAAGTTCTGGTAACCACCAAACCCGGTGATTGTCCTTGCAATGCCAATCCAACATTTGTAACCGCACGATCTTCAAATACTTTTGAGCTTACCACTTCGACAGCACCGGTTAATGTTGTTTTTTTCTGGGTACCATAACCTACAACAACAACTTCATTTAATGTAGAAACATCAGCCGCCATTGTTACATTTATTACTTTTTGAGTACCAACTTTAATTTCCTGAGTTTTAAGTCCTATTCCACTAAATACCAGTACTGCATTTGGAGAAGATACATTAATAGAAAAACCTCCGTCAAAATCTGTACTCACTCCTCCTTTTACTCCTTTTATATTTACGTTTACACCAGGAATTCCCATTTTATCCTCAGCAGAAACTACTTTCCCTTTAATTGTAATTTGCTGTTGAGGAGTATTTAAAGCATATTTTTCAGCCAGATTTAATTTCCCATTATTTGCTGCATACGTTTGGGAAGAAACACAAACCAGAAAAGACAAAACCAAGGATGGTTTGAGCCTGTTCCATAATTCGGTTTTATTCAAAACATTTATTTTCATAATGAATTGTTTTTTTTCGTTATTAATTGATTTAGTTAATTAGTTTTTGTTATTAATTCACCCTTAAAATTGGTGAATTATGATTGGTAATGAAATTTTAGTTCTTTTTACATTTAATTATTTTTTACAGGTTAATAATTTTAATACTCATAATTTTTAATCATTAATTTTACCATAATGATGATAATAGCATTACAATATTATAGATTTAAAAAAAAGCAGTGTATAACCTATGATTCAAACAGTATAACTTATCGACCATTTTTTGTTTTTCTCTTATTTTAAGGGACTTAACAACTACATTAAAATCTAAAAAAAATCTAAACTATTTTAAAAAAAACTCTAAAAATTAAATGATATTTCCTCTAATCCTCCCAAAGAACCATAAAAAAAAGGCTCCGTTTCAACTTAAAAACGGAGCCTTTTTTAGCAAAATATTATGTTAAAAAAACTATTCTTCAGTAGTTTCGTCTAACTCTTTTTGATCCTGAATGTACTGCGTAGGAGTTACATTAAAAACTTCTTTAAAGGTTTTCGTAAAATAAGCTGTTGAATTAAAACCACAATTAAGTGCGACTTCTTTAATCGAAAATTGATTGGTCAGTAACATTTCTGAAGCATATTTTAATCGGATGGTTCGAATAAAATTGCTTGGATTTTGACCCGTTAAGGAATTTATTTTTCTGTAAAACTGTGAGCGTCCCATTCCTAAATTACCAATTAAATCATCCAAAGTAAAATCGATATTACTGACATTATCCACTACTACTTTGGTAGCTTTATCCAAAAAGTGTTCATCTAATGAGTTAATCGTAATTTCAGAGGCAGCTACAATTCCTCCAATAGCAGCAAAGCGCTCTCTGGATCTTTTTCTGGATTCCAGCAAATTATCAATTCGGGTTTTCAGTACCGCCATATTAAACGGTTTAGACAAATAAGCATCGGCTCCTGTTTGATAACCTCGAATCATATCTTCATCTAAATTTCGAGCCGTTAATAGCAAAATAGGTATATGACTGATTTCAAAATCATTTTTAAGCTGTTGGCAGAGCTCAAAACCATCCATCTTTGGCATCATCACATCACTAATTACCATATTTGGCTGGTATTTTCTGATTTTCTCCAAACCTTCTGCTCCATTTGTAGCCTCTTTTACCTGATAATATTCTTTCAATTCACTTTTTAAGTGATTGCGAAGCACCTTATTATCTTCTACAATAAGAATTAGTGGTTTATTTTCACTTTCAGAAGCCAGTGAATCCGGTTTCATTTTTTCGTCTGAAATAGCAATTTCATATTCTGCCGATTGGATAGCATTCATTTCCTTACCTTGTGTACTCCAGTTATCCGACTGCTTTTGTTTTACTACCGCTTTTAAATCAGCAGGAAGTGTAATAGAAAAAGTAGTTCCTTTTTTATACTGACTTTCCACAGTAATATGTCCTTTGTGCAATTCGACTAAACTCTTAGTGTAATTTAATCCAATTCCGGTTCCTGTTTTGGAAGCATCGGCGTGAAAAAACCGCTGAAACACTTCTTTTAATTGTTTTTTCTTGAAACCAATACCTGTATCACTTATCTGAATTTGAATCCCTTTTACCTCAGTCGTCGGACTAAAGAACAACTTTTTATATTTCTTTTCTGAAATCATCACTTCGGATAAGGAAAGCGTAATTATTCCACCATTATCGGTAAACTTAATCGCATTGGACAACAAATTAGCCAACATTTTCTCTATTTTATCAGGATCGAATTGTCCGTAATATTCTTTTAAAACAGATTTGAATACAAAACGAATATCCTTCTTTTTAGCTAAATCTTCAAAAAGCGAAAAAGTATCTCTGGCAAAAGCAACAATATCCATATTTGAAAGTTCTAAACGGGATTTACCCAAATCCATCTTTCTTAAATCCAAAAGCTGATCTACCAAATAAAGCAATCGCTTACTACTCTTTTGAATAATCATAGCTGATTTTTTGACTTCTTCGGTATCGTTAAAATGGGATAAAATCTTTTCTACCGGATTTAAAATTAAAGTAAGTGGCGTTCTGAATTCGTGAGAAACATTGATAAAGAAACGCAACTTCATCTGATCTAATTCATGTTCTTTCTCTTCATTAATTTTATTGGTATAATATTCCAATCCGAACCACAACAATGCTACAAAAAGGGCAAAATATAAAAGATAAGCCCACCAGGTTTTCCAGAATGGCGGAAGTACTCTAATTAAGATATTTGTTTTTCCGGCATTTTTCCATTGCCCGTCAATGGATGCTATAACTTCAAAAGTATAAAGCCCCGGAGCCAAATTAGCATAATTAGCTACCCGATTGTTATCTACATTCACATATTCATCATCCAGACCGCTCATTTTATAAGCATACTTTACCCTCTCCGGATTTTGATAATTTAAGGCCACAAACCCAAATGAGATATACCCCTCGTTGTACTTTAGTTCAATTTCTTTAACATTTGACAAAGCTTTATCGAACAATACTCTTCCGTTAACAGCATCACCGGCATTTACCCGTTTATTGAATATTCTAACATCGGTTAAAATGGGCTGTACTTTGTGTGTATTTAAAGCAATATCATTAGGATAAAAAATATTAAACCCATTGAGTCCTCCAACAATAATTCTTCCATCAAAAGTTTTGGCAATCGATTTACTTTGAAACTCTAATCCCTGCAAACCATCATGAGCATTGAAATTTTTAATATTCTTAGTTTTAGGATTTAATAAGGACAAACCACTTTTAGTACTTACCCAGATATTCTTATTATTATCTTCCTGAATTCCAACTACCAAATTATTTGGAAGTCCGTTTTTAGAAGAATACGCCTGTTTTAATTTTAAATCAGTTCCTAGCTGGTACAACCCCATATCGGTTCCAACCCAAATATTTCCTTTATAATCTTCGATAACCTGATTGACACGATTACCCTGTATGTTTTTTATCTTTATTTCTTCAAAATTGATATTTTTAGGAATTCTGGTTTCCAAATGATTCAGTTTTACATAACACAAACCTAAAGAAGTCCCTACCCAAAGTCGTTGTTTAGAATCAACAAATAAGGAAAAAACAAAATTGCTTATTAAACTTTTAGAATTGTTAAGTTGATTTTTATACTGGTAAAACTTTTCCGTTTGGGTATCCAACAAATTTAAACCAGCTGTTGAAGTACCTACCCAAAGCCTATGCTGATTATCTTTAACCGCACACCAAACTGTATTTTGTCCTATTGAAAAAGGATTATTTGGATTGTTTTCATATCGTTTTACAGTTCCGGTTTCTGTATTAAATTTATTGAGCCCTCCATCCCAGGTGCATACCCATAAATCGCTATTTTCTCCCCTCGCGAGATATAAAATTTTATTGGAACTCAATGTATTTACTGAACTTGGAATTGATTTAAAGTGTTTAAACGTTTGTGTTTTACTATCAAACAAATCAAGCCCTCCTCCATCGGTACCAATCCAAATACGTTGTTTTCCATCTTCTATAACCGACTGCGCAATTTTGGTACTCAAACCTTTATTTCCACTGTTTGGCTTATAAAAATAGTGTCCGAAAGAGGATTTAAACAAAGCCAGTTTATTAATTCCTTTATTATAACTGGCAATCCAATAGATACCATCTTTATCTTCTAACACATTTGAGGGCTGGTTATTAGGCAAAGAAAAAGGATCATCCTGATTTTGTAAAAGATGCTGTAATACGCCTTTATTTCTGTCTAACAAATATAAACCACTCCCGTCAGTAGCAGCCCATACTGTTCCCTTTCTATCCTCATACAAATGAAAAACTGGTGTACTTTGTCCAACTGGTGCTACTTTTTTCGCAATTTTAGTAATAGGATTATAAAGATACAGATGAGATAAATCGTTCCCTATCCAAAAATAACCTTCTCTATCCAGAAGAATTTGTTTGGGCAAATGATCTAAATATTGATGGGTTTCAAAAACTATATTAATTCTGTCGAATGTATTTGTCTTAAAATTATAACGATGTAAATTATTCCCTTCGGTTCCTATCCAAATACCTCCTTTTTTATCCTGAATAACATTAGTAACGTTATTATTATCAATTGACTTTTTATCGTTAATCTTATTCGTATAACGGTCAAAATGAAAATTTTTAAATGAAGGATAGTCCGCAGAATTTAAAATGATTTTCACTAAACCATTTTTAGTTCCTACCCATAGCAATCTGTTTTTTTTATCAAATAACAAACTGTTTATCTCTTCCCTGACATTAACATCTTTATTTTTATAAAGATTGATTCGGTAAAATTTTTGTGATTTTTTATCAAAAACATTCAATCCATTGCTTGTACCTACCCATAAATAACCTTTACCATCCTGAGTAATGGCATTAATCCTGTTATTACTTATAGAATGAATATCATTAATAATTGGACGGTAAATTTCAAATTCATAGCCATTGTATTTGTTTAGTCCGTCAATAGTACCAAACCATAAAAAGCCATCATTATCCTGAAAAATTTCCACACTGGTACTACTGGAAAGTCCTTTATTAGTATCAAAATTTTCAAATTTCAGATTGGAATATTGTGCAAAACTTAAATGACTGACAAATAATAACACCATCCAAATGATGATTGATTTTTTCATTAATCTGGAATATAAAATGGTTTAGAGAATAGCTTTAGAAGGATTCAAATTTATAAATTAAAATTTAAAGGGAACTATTTTTCTAAAATAGAATTAAATATTCTTAATATTTTAGAATATCTATAATCAAAAAAATCACAACTAATAAAGAGACTCTAACTAATTAGAGTTAAAAAAATTTTATCAGAACTTGTAATTTAAGACATTGAGTCGTTCCAAATCCTCTACAAAATGTTTCGACATTTGTTCAGTTAAGGTCACTTGACGGAACAAAGAAAATTTTTTCTTTTTTGTCCCATTTTTTTTTTAAAACTAAACCATTGTTAATCTGATAAATTAGGAGGATTAGTTTCAAAAGAAATCAACCACAAAAAATGACTAATCATACCAACTAAATTTTAAAAAATTACCACAATCTGATATTACTTAACCCAATAGAAGTGACACAAAACAACCGAATTTGAATTGCAAATTCAGTTATTTTTTTATTAAATATTCACAAAGAACAACCCAATTAGTCTTTTGCTATTTTCTTATTATTTATCAGCTTACTTAGTTTTAAACTATATTTCATCTAATAGATCTTATTTTACAAAAGCTTTTTATTCCTTACTCATAAAAATACAATCGATTGTTTTTTTATCTACTTTTGCAGTAAATCCTTTTATAATAGCAAACAGACAAAATTTAGTTAAAAGAAATAATAACTAAAAATCAGGATGATAACACCTCAATACTTATTATAAAATGTATATTTGTTTACAAACGATTAATATTTATGGAAGAAAATAAAGTGGTGACCATATATGATATAGCTGAAAAATTAAATCTGGCTACTTCAACAATATCCCGGGCACTAAAAGACCATCATACCATCAGCGAAAAGACAATTAAAAAAGTTAAAAAAGTTGCTGAAGAAATGGGCTACGTTCCTAATACTTTAGCTGCCGGATTAAGAGGAAATAAAACCCAAACCATAGGTGTTCTTGTTCCTACAGTAACACAACCCTTTCTGTCGTCTTTGATTAGTGGTATTGAAATCACAGCACAAAAATCAGGATATAATGTTATTATCATGCAATCTAATGACTCTTATGAAGCTGAAGTAAGCATGGCCAAATCTTTGTATGGCAGTAGAGTAAGCGGTGTCATTTGCTCTTTGGCAATGAAAACGACTGACACTTCTCATTTTCAACAATTTGTAAGCAAAGATATTCCGTTAGTTTTTGTCGATAGGGTTCCAAAAGATTTTGACACTTTTAAAGTCATCATTGATAACTATGCTGCCGGATTTAAAGCAACAGAGCATCTAATTGAGCAAGGCTGTACCCGAATAGGACATCTTACAGCAGGTTCCAAATTTGGAAATTTATACACCGAAAGGATGCGAGGTTACCTAGATGCTTTGAAAAAACACAATATAACTCCAAAAGAAGAACTGATAGTTGACCTAAAAGCAGTAACCTACGAAGAAGGTGTTAAAGCCAGCAATAAATTACTCGATTTAAAAACTCCTCCAGACGGAATTTTTGCCTCGGGAGATATTATGGCTGTCAGTGCTATTCAAAGCGCTAAAAAAAGAGGCCTCAGCGTTCCGGGAGATATTGCTATTATTGGCTTTAACAATGATCCCATTTCAGAAATAATCGACCCTAATTTATCCACAATTACACATCCAGCAGCTAAAATGGGACAAATTTCGGCCGAAATTATTTTAAAAAATATCAAATCGGCCAAAAAAAATGCAGAAAAAGGAATCACTTATTTAGATACGGAAGTATTAGTTAGAGAGTCTTCTCAAAAAAACTAATTTCCATTTCCTTCTATAAATGTTATAAAAAAACTCATTGAATTTGCTTTCAATGAGTTTTTTATTTTACTTGATCTGCATTATTTTTTCACTTCAAAAGGAGTCGAAGGCAATCCCTCTTTTGAAAATAAATTAGCCTCCGACGGATTATTATCCCAGGCATAACGAACAACTATCGGATTCTTTATATTTTTATTCCAAACTTCAACAGTATTCCCTGCTATTTTAGCTTTTGCCCAAACAAATTTTTTCCCATCATTGGAAATCGCAAATGATTTTAAATCTGTTCCATTTTTTACAACCAAACCCTTTCCTGTATTCTTAAAAGAAATTATCACCTTATTTTCCTCAAATACCGATTTTGCAGGCATCGGACTTGATGCATTTAAATTCTTTTCTCCATAGGCTATTTTTCGAGCCAGCAATGCCAAACGATTTCCAACATCTTCTTTGTTCAATGGATGAATATCATTCCATTCCCCTAAATCAATGGCAACAGCCATAGCCGTGTTAGGCATTTTCAAACTTTCAAATTGTGACTGTCTTAAAACAGCCCAATTACTTTCTCTTGGTTCCGGATAAGTTTCCATATAATTAGGCAATTGTACAAACAAGAAAGGAAAGTTTCCCTGTCCCCATTTTGTTCGCCAGTCTTCAATCAATACCGGTAAAGTTTTCGCATATAATTTTGGATTTCCCGCATTGGATTCACCCTGATACCACAACACTCCTTTAATTTTTAAATGGGTCAAAGGTGCTATCATAGCATTAAACAATCCTTCCGGCTTCCATCTTATAAAAGTTGGCCCTTTTAAGGGCTGCATGGCTACGCCTAACTTATATTTCCATTCTCCCTTTAAATCAATCGTATCCTTATTAACAGCCAGAAAATACGGTTTATCTTCTACAAATCCACCTCTTCCGGAATTGTTTATTACTCTAATAGAAATGGTGTTTTTTCCTTCTTTCAATACATCTGCATTTACATCATATCTACGTGGGGGATATTGATAACTCGTTGTCCCTATTAATTGATCATTTACATAAACAAAATCCTGGTCAACAATTCTACCCATAAACAACTTGGCTGGTTTTCCAACCATGGATTTTGGAACTTCAATTTCTCTTCGAAACCAAACTACACCATTGGTATTTCCAATAGAAGAATCAGCCCAATAACCCGGTATTTGCATCGTATTCCAATCTTTATCATAAGTTCCTGCTAAATCCCAATGATTTTCTAAACCCAAATCGGTTTTATTCAATAAATCATACCAGTCATCATTCCTTTTTTTATCACCAGATTCAATCTCTTTGATTAGCTCTTTATTTTTAAATTTCTGACTCTCCTTATAAGCTTCCGGAAAAGCCCTTAAAGCCCCCTCACTTAACCAGGATTCAATTGGAGAACCCCCTAAGGCTGAATTAATCAAACCAATAGGAATTTGCTCTTTTTCATATATTGCTTTAGCAAAAAAATAAGCCACTCCCGAAAACTCCAGCACTGTTTTTGGATTAGCCGAAACCCAACTTCCGGAATCTACATCCGACTTTTCTTCGTTAAAATCATATTTATCGGGAACCAAAAACTGTCGGATATTAGAATTGGAGGCGTTTTTAATCACCTCTCCATATTTTTCTTTCAGGCGCTCCATAGGCAATTCCATATTAGATTGTCCTGAACAAATCCAAACATCGCCAAACAAAATGTCTTTTACGATGACTTCATTACCAGCATTAAAAGTCATTTCGTAAGGACCTCCTGCCTTTTGAACAGGCAATTGAATAGTCCAATTTCCCTTTTCATCGGCTTTGGTAACATACTTTTTAGATTTAAATGTTAACTGAACAGATTCATTTGGCGAAGCCCAACCCCATAGTTTTACATTTTCATTTCTTTGCAAAATCAGCCCGTCACTTATCAATTTAGGCAATCTTATTTGAGCTTTAACTGCTCCTACTTGCACAAAAAATAATAGGATAATTACATTTTTGAATACTTTCATTACTTCGATTTTTTAGTTATTTCACAGTTAATAGTATTTCTGCCATTTTTGGCGCACCCAATTCAAAACTTCTTTTCATTGGACTGGAACCTCCTACATGAATTTTAAAATCTCCCGATTCTATCATTTTTGATCCATCCATTTTTACTATTTCAAAAGCTTTTGGTATCAACTGAAAAGATACTTCTTTAGATTCACCCGCTTCTAAGCTAATTCGTTTGACTGCATTCAATTGAAAATTAGGAACATCAACAGACGCTTTTAAATCGGATACATACAATTGCACTACTTCGTCTGATTTAACCTGACCTGTATTGGTCACTTTTACCGTTACAGTTACGTCCTCTTTTTTAGAAATTTTATTTTTAGAAATTTTAGCTTCACTATAAGTAAAATTAGTATAGCTCAACCCAAAACCAAAAGGATACATTGGGGCAACATTCATGTATTTATAAGTTCTGCCTTTCATCGAATAATCCTCAAAAGGAGGCAATTGATCTAAAGATTTTGGGAAAGTAATTGGTAATTTTCCAGAAGGAGCCACTTTTCCAAAAAGAATATCTGCGACAGCATTTCCTCCTTCTTCTCCGGGATACCAAACAAGCAAAACGGCATCAGCCAATTCCTGAACTTCGGCTAAATTCATCGGACTTCCGCCTGTTACAACAGCAACTATCGGATTTCTATTATCGGATTTTTTATTGGCTGTTTTTCTTAAATCTCTAAGATACGCTATTTGATTTTCAGGCAAATTATAATTCAATCTGTCTCCGGCTGAATTAGAATCAATCGAATCACCTTCCTCTCCTTCTAAAGTACTTGAAACCCCTAAAACCACAATCGTCACATCGCTGCTTCCGGCATTTCCGGTTGCATAATTAATCGGATTTATTGATGGTTTATTGAGCATCGCACCTAAGCGGTATTCTAATTGGCTCTCAGCACTAATTGCCGATGTAATTCCTTCCAAAATAGTTACCATATTTGGATTAATTCCATAATAATTTCCTAATAGTACCTCAATACTGGACGCATTTGGTCCTGTGACGAAATATCTTGGAAGATTGGTTTTTAGAGGTAAAACACCATTATTCTTTAACAAAACAATACTTTTTTGAGCCACTTCTTTTGCCAAAGCTCTATGATTGGCACTATTAACAACCTCATACGAAATAACATCATAAGGATTACTTCCCATTGGATCGAATAAACCTAATTTAAATCTTGTTTTCAAAAGAACTGCTAATTGCGCATCGATTTCTTTTTCACTCACCAAACCTAATTTCACCGCTTCTGACAAACCTGAAAAAGAACTCCCGCAATTTAAACTGATTCCGCTTTTTAAAACAAGTGCGGCAGCTTCGGCTTTGCTTTTAGAAACTCCATGACCACCATTATCTTTGGTTGTAAAAAAATCCTCAATCGCCCCGCAATCTGTAACAATATGACCCTTAAAATTCCATTGCTTTTTTAGTACGTCACTAATTAAATATTTATTGGCGCAACAAGGTTCACCGTTAGTACTATTATAAGCACACATTACCGATTCTACCTTTGCCTCTTCAACCAAAGATTGAAAAGCCGGCAAATAAGTTTCCCATAAATCTTTAGGTGTTGCCTCGGCATTAAAACCATGCCTCACTTTTTCAGGGCCGCTGTGAACGGCAAAATGTTTGGCGCAGGCCGCCGTTTTTAAATAATTTGGATTATCTCCTTGTAAACCTTTCACAAACGCTGTTCCTATTTGTGCAGTTAAAAACGGATCTTCCCCGTAAGTTTCCTGTCCGCGTCCCCATCTTGGATCTCTAAAAATATTAATATTAGGCGTCCAAAATGTCAATCCGCTATACCTTAAATGATTTCCTTTCGCTTTTGCTACATTATGCATGGCTCTGGCTTCATCAGAAATTGCACTGGAAACTTTGTATGCCAAATCGGTATCAAAAGTCGCCCTTAAACCAATAGCCTGCGGAAAAACAGTTGCAACTCCGGATCGCCCCACTCCATGTAAAGCTTCATTCCAATAATCATAAGGCGCTATATTGAGCCTTTTAATTTCCGGAGTACTATTCATCATTTGCTCAATTTTTTCTTCCAATGTTAATCTGGAAATTAAATCCTGTACGCGTGCATCAATTGGCAAAGAAGGATTATTAAACCTAAATAATCCATCATTTTTTGCCTTCAATTGTGCTTTACAAGGCAAAATGGTAAAAAACAAGAGTACCAAAACAGAATAACAACAAAATCTCTTCATAATTTAAATATTTTTTACTTTTTAATAAAAATCATTAGGAATATAAAAAAAATAACATAAAATTTTTTTATTATATTTCTATGCTTTACTTTTACGCAACCGATTGCAAATATAAAACAAAAAAAATTATAGCATCGAATAAAAAAATAAATTCATACGATCAATAGTATTTAATTAGCTAACCAAATGAACTCAATTAAATTATTTTTTATAAATATTCCTAAAAATCCAACTTTCCTATATGCATTGGTACTACTCTTTGGTATCCAGAAAACAATAGCCCAAACAGACTATAAATTGTGGCTTCAATATAATAAAGTTGTAAATTCAGAAAGAATAACCGAATACCAAGAAAAAAACAAAAATATTGTGACGATTGGGAATTCAGAAACAATTAAAATTGCCACAAAAGAATTACAGAATGCCTTCAAAAGTCTAATTAACAAAACAGTCCCGTTATCAAACAAAACAGCTGAATCAGCCAATATCATTCTTGCCAATCAGTCAAATTTATCACCGGAATTACTAGATCAAACAAAAACTGAATTACAGAAAATAAATAATGAAGGCTTTGTCATTAAAACAATTCAGTTAAAAAACAAACCTCAAATTTTAATTACTGCCAAGAAAGATATTGGTGTTTTATATGGTGTATTTCACTATTTACGATTACTTCAAACCAATCAATCCATCAATAATTTAGACATAATTGATTCCCCAAAAACAAAAGTTCGCATTTTGAATCATTGGGATAATTTAAACGAAACCGTAGAGAGGGGTTATGCAGGATCGTCTATTTGGAATTGGCAAAAATTACCCGACTTTATAGACCAACGTTATATTGATTATGCGCGTGCCAATGCTTCTATAGGTATCAACGGAACCGTTTTAAATAATGTAAATGCCAATGCATTGATATTAACCCCGCAATATTTAGAAAAAGTACAGGCTTTGGCCAATACTTTTAGACCTTATGGAATAAAAGTATATTTAACAGCTCGTTTTTCTGCTCCTATCGAAATTGGAAAATTAAAAACTGCTGATCCTTTGTCTTCTGAAGTTCAACAATGGTGGAAAGATAAAGCCAAAGAAATCTATAATTACATTCCTGACTTTGGAGGATTTTTAGTTAAAGCCAACTCTGAGGGACAGCCTGGACCACAAAATTATGGCAGAAATCATGTGGATGGAGCCAATATGCTTGCGGATGCCTTAGCTCCTTTTGGCGGTATCGTCATGTGGAGGGCTTTTGTATATTCTGAACACAATACCGATGACAGAGCCAAACAAGCCTATAGCGAATTTGTTCCTTATGATGGAAAATTTAGAGATAATGTAATCGTCCAGGTTAAAAACGGAGCAATCGATTTTCAGCCTAGAGAACCATTTCATCCATTATTCGGTGCAATGCCCAAAACTCCTTTAATGATGGAATTTCAAATCACTCAGGAATATTTAGGATTTAGTACGCATTTAGTATTTCTTCCAAAATTATTTCAGGAAACTTTAGAAGCAGATACCTTCAGCAAAGGGAAAGGTTCAAGTATTACAAAAATCATAGACGGTTCTTTAGATAATCATCAATTAACAGGAATAGCCGGGGTTGCAAACATTGGCAGTGACCTCAATTGGTGCGGACATCCTTTTGCTCAAGCCAATTGGTATGGATTTGGGCGTCTGGCCTGGAATCCAAACTTAGATTCAAAAACCATTGCAGATGAATGGTTGCGCATGACCTTTTCTAATGATGAAAAATTTGTTTTGCCTGTTCAAGAAATGATAATAAATTCCAGAGAAGCCGTTGTCAATTATATGACTCCTCTAGGTTTACATCATATTATGGATACAGGACATCATTATGGCCCAGGTCCCTGGGTGAGTAATTTATCCAGACCCGAATGGAATCCAGTCTATTACCATAAAGCCGATAAAAATGGAATTGGATTTGACCGTTCTTCAACCGGAAGCAATGCAACCGCACAATACGCTCCCGAAGTAGCAAAAGAATTTAACGATATAGCCAATTGTCCAGAAAAAAACTTATTGTGGTTTCATCATGTATCCTGGGATTATAAACTAAAAAATGGAGCTACACTTTGGAATTCCTTGGCACTAAAATATCAGGAAGGAGTAAATCAGGTGGCCAGTATGCAAAACACCTGGAACAAGATAAAACCTTATGTTGATGAACAACGTTTTCATGAAGTGGAAATGCTTTTAAATATTCAACACAAAGAAGCCAAATGGTGGCGTGATGCCTGTTTACTCTATTTTCAACAATATTCTGGTAAAGAATTACCTAATGGAGTTGAAAAACCGACACAAACCCTAGAGTATTTTGAATCACTCAAATTTCCATTTGCTCCGGGAAATAATTAATAAAAAACAGAATAGTACAAATTAGAATAAAGGATTGAAAAATAGAATGAACAACATAATCAAAAAATATAGCTTTTATACTTTATTGATAGTATTGATTTTGACTGTTCAGAACAACTATGCAATCAATCCTAATAAATATGTAACTAATTCAACTACAAAAGGAAGTTTTCCTATTGCAACCAAAGGTAAAATTGCCTCAATCTTAGTAAGTGATAATGATTTTGCGGGTGTTTTACGTGTTGCAGGACATTTAGAAAATGATCTTTATAATGTAACTGATTTGCACGCTAAAAAATTAGAAAACAAAAATCAGGAAACCGAAAATGTCATCATCATTGGTACACTCGGACATAGTACTATTATCGATCAATTAGCTAAAGCCGGAAAAATAAATGCCGCTGAACTAACTGGAAAATGGGAAAAATTCACCACTCAAATTGTAGAAAACCCAACAAAAAACATAAAAAGAGCTTTAGTAATAGCAGGTTCAGACAAAAGAGGAACAATTTACGGCATGTATGATTTATCAAATCAAATTGGTGTATCTCCCTGGTATTTTTGGGCTGATGTTCCTGTAAAAAAACAATCGGAATTACATGTTTTACCAGGGATTCATACTTTGGGTGTACCAAAAGTAAAATACCGGGGCATTTTTATCAATGACGAAGCGCCTGCTCTTACCGGTTGGGTTCGTGAAAATTATGGAAAATTCAATGCGAAATTTTACGACAAAGTTTTTGAGTTAATCTTAAGACTGAAAGGAAATTATTTATGGCCTGCTATGTGGAGTGAAAAGTTTTATGCAGATGATCCTCAAAACGGAATTTTAGCTGACGAATATGGTATTGTCATGGGAACTTCGCATCACGAACCATTAGCAAAAGCGCATGGAGAATGGAATAAGGCTGTTAATGGCGAATGGGATTTTAATAAAAATCCGGAAAGTTTAAAGAAATTCTGGACAGATGGAATCCAACGAATGGGGACTAAAGAAACACTGGTTACCATTGGTATGCGCGGCGATGGAGACGAACCTATGACCGAAGGTACTGCGATTGAACTTTTAGAAAAAATTGTAAAAACACAACGTGAAATCATTAGTAACGTAACCCAAAAACCTGCTGAAGAAACACCTCAAATTTGGGCTTTGTATAAAGAAGTTCAGGAATACTATGACAAAGGAATGCAAGTCCCGGATGATGTAACCTTATTACTATGTGATGACAACTGGGGTAATTTAAGAAAACTACCTGAATTGAATGCAAAGCCGCGTCAAGGAGGTTTTGGAATCTATTACCACTTTGATTACGTAGGTGGTCCCAGAAGTTACAAATGGATTAACACCAACCAAATTGAACGCACCTGGGAACAAATGCATCTCGCTTATGAACACGGAGCTGATAAAGTATGGATTGTAAATGTGGGTGATATAAAACCTATGGAATTTCCTATAGAATTCTTCTTAGATTATGCCTGGAATCCTGAATATTGGAATGCAGCTAATTTACAAGATTATTATACCCAATGGGCTACAGCGAATTTTGGTGCACAAAATGCCAATGCTATTGCTGAAATATTAAAAATGTACAGCAAGTACAATTCAAATCGAAAACCTGAACTATTAAATCCTTCAACCTATAGTTTAATTCATTATAACGAAGCCGAAAACATAGTGGCAAACTATAACGAATTGGTACAAAAAGCACAAGCAGTAAATGAAAAACTAAGTCCGGAATATAAAGATGCTTTTTATCAATTAGTATTTTATCCTGTCTTAGCAAGTGCTAATTTAAATGAATTGTATGTCACGGCAGCAAAAAACAATTGGTATGCCAGTCAGGGAAGAGCAGCTACTAATCAATATGCTGATAAAGTAAAAACATTGTTTAGCAAAGATGCTGAACTTTCTAACTATTACCAGAAAACAATGGCTAATGGAAAATGGAATCACATGATGTCCCAAACTCATATTGGCTATACCAACTGGCAGGATCCTAAAACCAATATAATTCCCGAAACTAAAACAATTGTAATTCCGGAAAAAGCCGAAATGGGAGTCGCTGTTGAAGGCAACACACAATGGTGGCCTAACTCCGGCGAAGCAGCCACATTAGCTGAATTAAGTACTTTTTCAAATAATAGCTCTTACATTGATATTTTTAACCGGGGAAGTAAAGCTTTTGATTTTAAAATTACATCAAAATCTAATTGGATACAGATTTCTAAAAGAAAAGGAACAATTGCTCAACAAGAACGTATCATCGTTAAAATAAATTGGAAAAAAGCACCTAAAGGCATTCAAACTTCAGAAACAATCATTTCAGGAGCAGGAAGAAAAATTCCGGTTACAATAACAACTAATAACCTCAGCAAAGATGGGATTCAGGGCTTTGCAGAAAACAATGGATATATCGTCATCAATGCCGAAAATTTTTCAAATAAATCAGAATCTCAGGATTTTAAATGGGAAGTGGTTGAAAATTTAGGTAAAAGTAATGCCGGAGTTATATCCTTACCAATTAAAAAAGGACGAGTAGAATTAACTCCAAACTCTCCTAAACTTACTTACAATGTCAATTTTCAACATTCTGGAAAAGTTAAAGTACAACTCTATTTTTCTCCAACCATAAACTATTCTACAAGAGAAGGATTTTACTATGGATTATCTTTTGACAACGAAAAACCTAGTCAAATAAATTATTCTTCAGAACCTAATATTTTTGATTATAACGGAAAAGTACCTAAATACTGGGATAAAAATGTGTCGGATAATATTAAAGTGATTACAACCGAATTTGATATTCAAGAGGGCAATCATACTCTAAATTATTTTAGAGTAGACGAAGGCTTAGTACTACAAAAAATTATAATCGAAACAGAAAAAAGCAATTTAAAGCAAAGTTATTTAGGTCCTCCTCAAAGTTTGAATATTAAAAATTAATCAAAAAATATAAAACATGAAATCAACCAAACCAATTTTACTCTTCTTCTCGGCAGTTTTTGCCTTAAGTAGCTGTAATAATAAAATCAATACTAAATTGACAACTACAGGCACTTCGCTTAAAGATGCTTTTAATGGCGATTTTTATATTGGAACCGCATTAGATGTCAATCAAATTGAGGAAAAAGACCCCAAGGTAACTCAGTTTATTTCAAAAGAGTTTAATGCCATTACCGCTGAAAACATCATGAAATCAATGTTTGTGCATCCGCAAAAAGATAAATTTGATTTTAAAACAACCGATAAGTATGTGGCTTTCGGAAAAAAACACAATATGTTTATTCACGGGCATACGTTGATTTGGCATAGCCAATTACCAAAATGGTTTTCTGAAATAAAAGACAGTGTCGAAATGAATGCCGCATTCGAAAACCACATTACTACCATTGTAAAAAAATACAAAGGTCTAATTAATTCATGGGATGTTGTTAATGAAGCAGTCAACGATGATGGAAGTTTAAGAAAATCGGTGTTTTTAAAAACACTTGGGGAAGATTTTATAGCTAAGGCATTCCAACTTGCAGCGGCAGCTGACCCTAAAGTTGATCTTTATTATAATGATTACAGCATGACAAATCCCGCAAAAAGAGAAGGTGTAATCAGAATGGTAAAAAAAATACAGGAAAAAGGAGTTAAAATTGACGGTATTGGCATGCAGGGACACTGGCATCTTGACAGACCTACAATTCAAGAAATAGAAAAAAGTATTCTTGCTTATTCCAGTTTAGGTGTAAAAGTTGCTATTACTGAACTTGATGTATCTGTATTACCTAGTCCTTTCGGATTACAGGGTGCCGAGGTAAGTCAACGATTTGAAAATAATGAAAAAATGAATCCTTATCCTAAATCATTACCAGATTCCATGCAGGTTAAACTTGCACAACGCTATGAGGATATCTTTAAACTATTTCTGGAACACAAAGACAAAATAAGCAGAGTTACCTTCTGGGGAGTCAATGATACCCAGTCCTGGTTAAATGATTTCCCGATTAGAGGAAGAACTGATTATCCTCTGTTATTTGATGCTAATTTACAGCCAAAGAAAGCCTATTATCAAGTATTAAGTTTAAAACAAAAAAACAAATAAATAACTTTCATGAATACGACTTCACAAAAATTATCCATAAAAGAAAAAATAGGATATAGTCTGGGTGACTTAGCTGCCAATTTGGTTTTCCAAACCTTAATGACTTATCTGGCTTATTTTTATACCGATATTTACGGATTATCCCCTACTGATTCCTCGATAATTATGCTTATTGTTGGATTGATAGCTGCATTTATTTTTAATCCGGTTATTGGTGCCATTGCTGACAGAACCAATTCAAAATGGGGAAAATTTCGTCCCTGGATTTTATGGACTTCGGTTCCTTTAGGAGTGGTAGCCTTATTGGCTTTTAGCACACCAAATTTTGCTTATCAGGGAAAAGTAATTTATGCTGTAATAACCTACTCCTGTTTGTTATTGCTATATGCTGCCAATAACTTGCCCTATTCGGCCTTAAGTGGCGTAATTACCGGAGAAATGGCGGAGCGAAACAGCTTATCCTCGTACCGGTTTGTTGCGGTAATGTTTGCTCAGTTTTTTGTGCAGGTATTCATGCTAGGAATTATCAAAAGTGCCGGAAATGGCGATAAAGCAATCGGTATTGAAAAAGTAATGACCATTCTGGCTATTGTGGGAACTATCATGCTTTTAATTACTTTTTTCACCACAAAAGAGCGTATTGTTCCTAAACCAGAACAAAAATCAAGTGTTAAAGAAGATTTAGGCGATTTAGTAAAAAACAAACCCTGGGTCATTATGCTCCTGCTTACAACATTAGTATTTATTACACTGGCTTTAAAAGGAGGTTCTTATGTTTATTATTTTGAAAATTATGTTGACAAGGAACAACTGACTTTATTTATCAAACCTATTTTGGATGTACTCTCCACTGTTGGTTTAAACCATTTTGGTGACGATCCTATCTCGTCCGGATTCGGATTATTTAACGCCGGTGGCATTATTTTTATGATTGTTGGAATAACCTTGTCAAAAAAATTAGCAGACAAATATGGTAAAAGAGATATTTTCAGATTCTTTCTTTTTATATCAACACTATTTATCATTGCTTTTTATTTCTATCCTCCGCAATCGGTTTCATTGATGTTTTTATCCCAAATTTTCCATGGTTTTTTCTATGGAATTACTATTCCTGTTTTATGGGCGATGATTGCCGATGTGGCTGATTTTTCGGAATGGAAAACAAACCGTCGTGCCACAGCCATTATTTTTTCAGCGATGATGGTAGGTTTAAAAACTGGTTTAAGCATTGGAGGAGCTTTAACCACATCGCTATTAGGAATTTTTAATTATATCCCTAATTCATTACAACAACCGGAAAGTGCCGTTAATGGAATAAAATTATTAGTCAGCATCTTTCCTGCCATTCCATTCCTGCTGGGAGTTGGTTTACTGTTTTTCTATGAAATTGATAAAAAAATGGAAATCCAAATCGAATCGGAATTAAAACAACGAAGATCTTAATAATCACATAAACACTAATACAAAAACTAAAATTATGCCTGAAGAAAGTATCGAACATATCGACTTTAAAGAATTAGAACAAAATGCGATTTCTCAGCCATTAGTATCTCATATTTACACTGCTGATCCTTCTGCTCATGTATTCAATGGTAAAATATATATTTACCCTTCTCATGATATTGATGCCGGAATTGCTTTCAATGACAATGGCGATCATTTTGGAATGGAGGATTATCATGTCTTCTCCATGGATTCTATTACATCTGAAGCAAAAGACAACGGACTTACATTGCATGTAAAAGATGTTCCATGGGCTGAACGCCAAATGTGGGCTCCGGATGCCGCACACAAAAATGGAAAATACTACCTTTATTTTCCTGCTAAACGTGCCAATGGAATTTTTCAAATTGGTGTCGCCATAAGCGATTCACCAACAGGACCTTTCATTCCTGAAAAGGAAGCTATAAAAGGAAGCTATTCTATTGACCCAGCTGTTTTTGAAGATGAAGAGGGAAAATATTATATGTACTTTGGAGGGATTTGGGGAGGTCAGCTTCAAAAATACAGAAATAATAAATATGCCGAAGAAAATGAAGAACCAACAGATTATCAGTCTGCTTTAGGTCCAATAGTGGCTCGACTTTCAGATGACATGAAAGAATTTGATGAAGAACCACGAGAAATCAAAATTTTAGATAAAAATGGTCAAGAAATTCTAGCCGGAGATCACGAACGCCGCTTTTTTGAAGGTCCGTGGCTTCATAAATACAAGGGGAAATACTATTTTTCATATTCAACCGGAGACACTCATTACATTTGTTATGCCACAGGCGATAGTCCTTATGGACCTTTTACTTATCAAGGAATTATTTTAGAACCTGTTATAGGATGGACTACCCACCACTCTATTTGTGAAGTTGACGGAAAATGGTACTTATTTTATCATGATTCAAGTCTTTCAAAAGGGATTACCCATCTGAGATCTATTAAAGTTACCGAGATAAACTACAACGAAGACGCGACGATACAAACAATTAATCCCTATAAAAATGAGGATTAAAAGAATCCTGTCTGACCTGTAAAAAGGCTCTTTACAGGATCATAAAAAAATTTAAAACAGTGGTAAATTTTTATTTACTACTGTTTTTTTTTGCAGGTTCGCTTTATTTTATCAATCCCTGAAAAAAAGTTTTCAAAATAATTAAAGTAAAATACGAATCAATTACTGCTTTTAAATTTTTATAAATCATCTTGCCAAAAAAAGGGCAAAAAAAAGCTGTCCAAAAAAATCAAGACAGCTCTTCAAAGGGCTATTTTGGTTGATTGGTTTCTTTTTTAATTACTCATAATTTTTTTAATTTTTAAATAATAGATTGATTTTTTAAAATAATAACAGAAAACTCCGAATTAGTACTGAGTTTTACAAAATCCTATCTTACATTAAGATTTTAATGACTTAGTTGATTTTCTTTTTTAGATAATCAAACAGCATTTTGCTAA
Organism: Flavobacterium daejeonense DSM 17708; assembly: GCF_000425425.1. Lineage (GTDB taxonomy): Bacteria > Bacteroidota > Bacteroidia > Flavobacteriales > Flavobacteriaceae > Flavobacterium > Flavobacterium daejeonense. The sequence goes on along the minus strand of NZ_AUDK01000004.1, from coordinate 183,794 downwards.
TTAAATCAAGAGCATTTTTTAGTTACATAACTTCATTGTTTCAGCATACTCTTTAAACCATTTATATACCGGATTAGCACAGGCTTGTGGATCATTATCATAAGCAATACCTCCGATAATAGAACCTCTATCGATAAGATTTTCAGGTGATAAAACATTCCAGCTTACATTTCCGGATTCATCAGTAATAACTTTAAAATTAGCGCCAAAACCCCATCCTTCTGCAGTTCCGGTCACTCCTCCTTTTCCCCATACAGGATATTTATCAGGTCCCCAGTCAATTTCTGTAATTGCAATTGGAGCAATATCTGCTACCGGTTTAATATTTTCATTCCAATTGGCTCTAAAAACCGCAGGATCATTATTATCTTTTCCCCAATATCCGGGATAAATATGAACCGCATAACCAATATTAGTACCTGAAATTGGGTTCACTGCATAACCTTTGTACTGAGACTGCCATCCGGAACCCGGAATCCACAGTATATTATTAGCTCCATTTGCCCGAATCATATCTACTATAGGTTGGAAAAACAATTTTAACTGATCAAAATGAGCCTGAGTATTGGCTCCATAAGTCTCATCCGGAAGTTTTATTCTAATTGGCTCATTTGCCAATTCAAACATCACATGATCGGCATTTTTTAAGGACGGATGTTTCGATATATAATCCCAAATCACTTTTAAATAATCGTGATAAGCATCTCCAACTCCTATTTTATCAGGGCAAACACCAGGTGGACGTAAAATAATATACATTCCTCTTGTTTTTGCATGAGCTATAAGCGGAAGAATCACTTTGTCTATAGCGTCCTTAAAACGGTCGATATTAAATTGCGAAATATCATTTTCCTGAATACCTGAAACTCCTTGATTATTTGTCCAATAAGGATCAATATGTAAACGAACATAATTAAGATACCAACCTTGTTTTGCATCAGATAATTTATCCATTATTGCTTTATTATAGGATAAACATCCAGCCACATCATAATTGTTCCAACGCCATTCACCCACAGCGCCTCCGTTAAACCAAGGACTTGGAGTCATGGCTACTCCATGTAACTTAACAATATTGCCACAGGGATCTTTTAAATATTTTCCTTCCACTTTTAATTTAGGTGTCGCTAATGGCCATGTAACAGTTTCTTCGGCGGGTACTTCTTTTATAGGTTTTTTTGAAGTTGGAGCTTCATCCTTTGAACAGGAAAACAGGAATAAACAAACAAGTTGAATACTCAATAACTTATATAATTTCATTGGGTTTCATTTTTAAATTAAAAAACCTTTGGACGTAATTAAAAAAATAAGTACGCCCAAAGGGTAAACTCAAACTAACTATTTATGATTGCTTTTAAATAATAATAACGTTTTACTATTTTTATTATTTTGAAGACTTAAGACCTTCGGCAAAACCAACATAAGCAGGTTTACGCGTGTAATTTAAATCCCAAAGTCCAATTGGTTCTCCTCCTCGCCATGATGAATTGGCTGGACTGTCTGTCGCTGCCCATTGCGTGATACCGTAACGCTGAGCAGCTGGTACAATATCAAAATAAGCTTCTACTATCTGTTTGTAAAAATCTGACATCTGTTGTAGTTGAGCAGCAGTAACATTTTCAGTTTTTACGGTGACTCCTCCTACTTTGATTCCCATATCAAGTTCTGATATTTTTACTAGTTTGCCTGTTGCTGCTAATTTTGTCAACATTGTTCTAATTCTCTCAATTGTAGTTTCGCCCAAAGTTACATGCATCTGAGTACCTATACCGTCAACTATTTGTCCTTTACTTTCAATATAATTGACATACTGAATAAGACCGTCACATTTATCACCGCTACCTTCAAGACCGTAATCGTTGATAAAAAGTATATCATTAGGATTTCCGTACAATCTGGCTAGTCTAAAAGCTTCCACCGCATAATCTTTGCCTAAATAATCCTGCCAGTAGAATTCATCAGCAGCCATATTGGTTTTACCAACACCTGTTTTTAATTCAAATTGATTGGGCCAATCTGACATTGGCTCATTGACAACATCCCAGGCTTTTACATACGTTTTACAATTAGTAACCATTCCGCTTATCCATTTATCAAGTGCTTCAGTAATAATAGCTTTCTTCTCTTCAGGTGTTTTCTCTTGTGTTTGAATACTACCTGTAGCATTATATTTTTCAATTTTTATATTGTCATAATAAAAACTAGTAGCGAACTTCCCTAGATTAAAAGCTATTGTATTACAGTCTTTCATTTGTTCTATTACTGTAATCTCTTTAGTATAAGTTGTCCATGTTGTTGTATAAGGAACTGAACCAAAGAAATCCCAATGTCTATAACCACCGGGGTTAAATTGTGCCTGTGTAGGAGAAGAAGCTACATCATCAGCTCGCACATCCATAGTAAGCCTGTATTTCTCACCCACTTGCACGGCCGGAGAAAACTTTATGTAAAGCTGTGCATCCCATTCATTAGTACGAACACTGGCATTGGTTAATTTAAGTGCTCTGCCTGTACCGTTTGCCCCTTGACCAGCAGCAGTATAGCTTGAAGTTAAACCTGAATTAATCTGATAATTGGAACTATTATCGGTCTCAAAATTATTTTCCATTATCAAATCCCAACCTGGACCTGTTGTTGATAAAACATCCGGAGCAATCAATTTATTGAGATAGGTCGCATTTTGATTGGCATGCCAACAAAGTGTATGACCAAAAACGGAAACATTAGCCTCCTGAGCTGTTTTTAATAACTTATTGACATTGTCAAGATTAAGACTCCCATCTGCCTGAACTATTGCACCATGTTTCATTTCGTAACCCAAAGTAATCTCATCAAAATTTCTATTGGCTAATCTATACATAAGGCTTTTACTTGTATAATCATTCAAAGAAATTCCCAGCCCTAATTTAAAATTAGGGTTAGCCTCTCTGTCAACGTAAGTTTTTAAATCCGCATAAGCATCAATATCTTCCTGATTAGCAATAGTAACCGGTTTTTCAACGTCATATGAAAGTACATGTGACTCAGTACAGGATGCTAATGATAGTAGCAACACTGCAAAAGGGATAATTTTATATGTTTTTTTCATTTTGTTCATTTTTTTAGATAAAAAATTACTTAAGAACAGGATTAAACACCTCTACTTTAACACCTCTGTCACGTAATACCAGAGTATCTTTTGTAGCAACATTAAAATCTGCTAAATTAACCGTGTAATCAAGATAAAGTGCATCTCTGTCTTTAGACCCCCAACTATTTTTCTCTCCTTTTTTAACAAATTTTCCTGTACCGGTAGCTGTATAGCTACTTGGATTAGAAGAAGAAACAGTACAATTACCTGCTTCATCAAAAGAAAGTATTAATTTACAATTGATATTATTGCCTCCAGCATCTTTATAGACAACAGGAAAATCAATATTGGTTAGTGATAAAGTATTAATTTTAAATACCTCATCTTTTTCTACATAAGTCTGATGTCTAACAATTGTTTTATTTAATGAAGTATTTCCATTATTACCAACTATAACATCTTTTCCTCTTCGCAAATAAAAACCATCCCAAGGATTAACATACTTTATGGCATAAAATATAAAATCCTTTGGAGCAACTGACCAATCAGAAGCTATAGCTCGGTTAGGATTTGCAACTAATTCCTTGCCTGATAAAATAGTATCGGCATTAATCACGTTAGTCATTCTAAGAGGAATCACATAGGTGTTTTTTATAGCAAGTGGATCTGCAAAAAAAGCATCAGTCAATTGAACATCTACCCCACCTGTAATTTGTCCTTTGGAAATAACTATTTTGTCTGATGATAGTGAATAATAATTACTAGGCATAGCAACAATCTCAGCACCTGCCGCTTTAAACAGCAATCCGGTTGTTAATGGATTAGCAACTTCAACATCAATAGTAACATTTTTATCATTACTATATACACCTCCCAAAGTTGCCATGATTCTGCATTTGTGCTCATTATCCATAGAGGTATCAAAAACATCCTCACCCAGGGTTATTGTTCTAACCGGAAATTGATAAGCAAAGTAAACAGACTGGTAATCAAAATTATCAAACACCACATCTTCATTTGAACAAGATGTTAAAGTGATGAATAAAATTGTGAACATTAAAAATATCTTATTTTTCATTTTCTTTTGATATTATATTAAAAATAAATAGCACTATATAAGTTTATAAAGCTTACCATCCTTTATTCTGAATCAAAGCGTTAAACTTCAGCGTTTCACTATATGGTATTGGACCATAGAACATATCATTAGTAAAAACTCTATTCTCTACAGAAGGAATTTTAGTATATGTAGGAGAAGCTGTAGTACCTTGAATATCCATACCTTGAGCTGATTCGTTTAAGTTTAATTTCCATCTGCGTAAATCCCAAAAACGGTATCCTTCAAAACATAATTCTAAACGACGTTCATTTCTTATTAACTCACGCATTGCATCTTTGTCTGATTTAATAGATTCTAAATAATTATCCGGTTGCGTAATACCTGCACGTTTTCTAATTGCTTTAATTACATCATAAGCTGAAAAACCATAACTAGCTGTTGCTAAAGGCCCCCAAGCTTCATTGGCTGCTTCGGCATAAATTAAATACAATTCGGTGTAACGCATACGAGGTCTATAATGTCTTTGACTAGTTGTTGAATTAGGATTCAAATTCACGTCCTGTCTTAATAGTTTTTTCATATAATAACCCGTTCTTGTCGATGTTTCCACCTTATTTAATGCATCGTTAGTAGTTCCGTTACTGGCAGTTGTAATAACTGTTGAACTTACCCCGGCCACATCCTGATTCACTAAAATAAAATGTTTTAAACGTGGGTCACGATTTGCATAAGGATTAGCTGAATTGTAATTACTTAACGCATTCGTGATTGGATACCCATTGACTGCAGGGAAAGCATCCACTAAATTTTGGGTAGGATTGACACGTCCTCTACCATAAAGTGTAGGAGGAAAATTATCAGCCTCTAAATTATTACTATTAGCAATATCTGTTCTCCAAACTACTTCTTTTGAATTTACTCCTGTACCTAGTGCCGCAATTTCTGCGGTATTTTTATACCAGGTTAAACCTGTAGGATCTATACCTGCAATACCTCCATTAAGAACTAATAATTCTCCTGCTGAATTAGCGGCAGCAGCCCAATTAGCAGAGTTTCCACTATTGAATGCCGGACTGGCAGCTAATAGTGCAGCCTGAGCTTTAACAAACATCACTATTCTTCCGCTCATTCTTTGTCTGGCAAGATCTCCAAAAACTCTATTGTAATCATTTAAATTATCATAACCCGGAGGTAAACTGGTTGCTAATTCAAAATCCAAAGGAAGAAGTTCTCTTGCTTTGGTAACATCACTATAAATTTGATCCATGCATTGTTGAAATGTATTACGTGGAATATTAAAATTAGAAGCAGATGTTTCGGGCTCTAATAAAATAGGGACACCTAATAACTCGTTCCCTTCTGTTATCCCAGCATGAGCCTGTAATAAGTAATACATATACAAGGCGCGTAAACCATAGGCTTCTCCTTTCAATCTTTGCGCAAACAGTTTACTAACATTTTCATCTTTAGCCCAAGTCACTTTATCCGCTTCAGCAAGAAAAATATTGATATATTGAATAGCTGCTTTTGAGTTTGTCCATTGATCTAATGGATTAAAATTAGCAGCCCATTGTCCCGTAGCAATCTTACGATAATTATTGGCTACATCATTTGAAACAGCGTCATCCGTTGCTACATCACTAAAAGACCAACCGTTTCCTGGGAGTCTCGTATATGCATTCAGTAGAATTCCTTGTGCAAATTCTGCTTCAGCATACATATCATCAATCCCCCTATTATTTTCAATAGCCGGCTCTATAAGATCATCACAACTAACAAAAGTAAAGATGACCGATAATAATATTAGAAAAGTTTTTTTCATATCATTTATTATTTAATGATTTGTTATTTTAAAATAAAGCTTTCAAACCTAAATTGAAAAATCTGGTTTGTGGAGCTATTCCAACATTGAGTTCCATTGTTTCACGTTCAGGAGATATTGTCAACAAATTAGCACCATTTACATAGACCCCTAATTCATTGATAAATGAATTTTGAATCATTTTCTTTGGAAAATCATAGCTAACCTGAACTCTGGCTAAGTCTATTCTATTGGTACTATAAATCCAAAAATCTGATGAACGATAATTATTATCGCTTGTGGTTGTAGTTAATCTTGGATAAGTAGCTGTAGCTTGATTTTCAACTGTCCAGCTATTTCTAACCATAACTGAATATTTATCTTCTCCATCTATCCAAAAATAAGAATTGTTCTTCATAGCGTGAGCTCCAAACTGCCCCGTTGCTAAGGCAAAAAATGTCAAGTTTTTCCATTTAGCCGTAAAATTAACACCTCCCGTAAATGGAGCTCCACTCCAACCTCCTTTACCTAAATAAACCTCATCCTGAGCATTAATAATACCATCTCCATTTTGATCTTTGTATTTAATATCACCTGGTTTAACTTGTCCAAATGATGGTGTTGCATGATTAACAATATCTTGAGCGTCTGTATAAAAACCTTCATTTTTAAGTCCCCAAATTGCATCTAAAGGCTTCCCTTGTCTGTTTTGATATTGATCTTCAAACTGTTCTGCTCTTTTTGAAGCTTTAGTGTCATAATAATTTCCTGCTATTCCTAAAGACAAATCCACTTCTCCAACTCTTTTATTAACTCTCACATTAAAATCAAATCCAATTCGCTTATCATCATTGTAATTGATAAACGGAATGAAAGAAGAATTTGGAAAACCCGTAGTAAAATAATTAGGATATAAAACATTAGCCTGTATTACATTTCCCTTAATCTTATTAGCAAAGAACGAACCGTTAAAAGTGATTAATTTATTAAGAAATGATGCTTCTATACCTGCATTGATTTCCTCTCTTTTAGCATAAGTAAGTGCTAAATTTTCCCCTCTTCTTGAATCTGTACTTCTGTTTAAAGCACCATCTCTCCAACTAAACCAGGCTCCATCTGTTTGAGAATAGATACTTTCATACAAATAATAATTAGAAACATCTAAATCTGTATTTAAAATACCTGCAGATACAGTAAGTTTTAAATTATCCAGAGCAGACCAGTTTTTCATGAAATTCTCTTTACTCAATCTCCATCCTAAAGATAATACCGGAGAAGTTGCATTTCGCTTCGTTTCAGCAAACTTAGCAGAATGAACCAATGCTTCACTAAATTCTACATAATACTTATTCGCATAATTATAACTTAAATTAAGTCCTAAATTAGCATTACTTACTTTGTGATATACTTCAGAAATTGATTGTTGAAATCCATTAGCAATTAACATTCCTGAAAAATTATGAACTTCATTAATCTTTTTGACATAATCAAACTGACCTGAAAATGCCAACGTTTGCTGATAAGCACTATTAGAAATATTTTGAACTCCTGATTTAGCATCTTCTCCAAATTTAGTTAAAGAAGTAATTTGATCAAATCCGGCATAGGTATTCCAATTAGCCTGATAAACGGCATAAGTATTGTTAAAGGATTGATTATATGAAGTTTCGTAATCTACAGCAAATTTAGAATGAAAAGATAAACCATTAATAAAACTATTCAGCTTTGCATCAATACCTGTATTAAACTGGAACTGACGATTCGTATAAGTATTATACCCCCCAGCATAAATAGCCGAAAATGAATTATTTAAATCCAACTGTGTACCCCCTAGTAAATATTTACCGTCAATAATATTGTTACTATTATTCACAATAGTCTGTGAAGCATCATCCCCTTCTTCAAGCATATCGATAGGTATTAAAGGAGTAAAACGATGAGGTCTTGTAGTTGCTGCACTATTCCAATAATCAGTATTTACACCTCTACCATTATAATAAATAGCATTAGTACCAATTGAGGCTGAAATGAAATCATTAATTGCCAAATCTACATTTCCTCTTATGTTAAAACGACTGGTATTATTATTTTTAGCTTCTCCAAAATCCAATAATTCTCCTGCTCTGGAAAAATTAACTACTGTATAATATTGGGCTATATTATTTCCCCCTTTAATTTCAACATTAGCATCATACCTTTGAGAAAAATCCTTTAAATATTTAGAAGAATAATAATCTGTATCGGCATATCTGTAAGGATTATTTCCTGAAGCATAATTATAAATCGTTTCATCCGAATACAATGGTGATAAACCATCATTCATACGAGCCTGATTGTAATATTTCATGTACTCTGCTGACCCCAGATATTTAGGAAATCTTTTTGCTACATCAATCCCTGCATTAGCTCTGACGCTGATTTGTTGTTTTTGAATTTTCCCTTTTTTTGAAGTAATATAGATAACCCCTTTAGCAGCACGGCTTCCGTATAAGGCTACTGCAGCAACCCCTTTCAAAAAAGTTACCTGTTCAATCTCTACAGGTAAAATAGAACCTGCACTACGAGGAATACCATCTACTAATACCAAATAACCACCTGTTCCCCAAATATTTCCACCATTAAATCCTCCAACAAAAGTTTGCAAACCATCTAAACTGTAAGTGGTATAATTTTTTTCTAAAATATCCGGTAAGTTAACATAAGATACTCCTCCTAAAAGATCCGATTCCTGAACTTTCTTAAAAGCAACTTGAACTTGCTGACTCTTATCCAGCACTAAACTCATTTTTTCAGATGTAACAACAACTGATTTTGTAATATAACCCGTTGCATTTATTAATAATTTTGAATTCACAGGCACACTAAGTAAAAATTTACCTGTAAAATCAGTAGTTGTTGAAATATTATCTTTTTCACTAACCAGAGTAGCTCCTATAATTGGCTTCCCTTCAGCACTCTTTACAATACCATTGACATCAATTGTACGAACAGCCTGAGCAATTAGAATTGTAGGAGAAAAAGCAATAATCAAAAAACATAACACTATTCTTAGTTGTATATATCTCATTATTTTCTAATTTGTATTTATAATTTTTAAAATAATCTGCATAATTACCATCCTGGATTTTGTGGAAATTCCAAGTACATGTTCACATCAGCATTTTTCAATGGTAACCAGTAATGCTTATCACTAAAATTTCTCTCTAGGATAACCGTTTCACGAATATTAAGTACTTTATTCGTTTTTGGAGTTGCAGGATTAAAACTAGGATCTCTATCAAATTCTATTGATTTTTTCAAAGTATATGGACTCTGAGTAAATAACATCCATCTGCGAAGATCATTAAAACGATGTCCTTCAAAAGCTAATTCAACAGCACGTTCACGTCTTACTTCGTTCATAAATAAATCAAGCGTAACTAAAAATTTATTAGCCACATGACCTACATTAGCTCTGTCTCTAACCACATTTATAGCTTCTACAGCGGTTTTATTATAAGAAGGATCTTTTCCATTTGGTGAGTTGTAAGCTACAGCAGCTGATTCGGCGTACATTAAATATATATCAGACAAACGCATCCATGGAATATGAATATTTAAGTTACTTCCCCAATCATAACCGCCATCATATTTATTAGCCGTAATTGGTATAAACTTATATAATAAATACCCTGTTCTACTTCCTGTACTTATATTACGATAATTACCTCCGGTATATAAATTCGCGTAACGATCTGCAGCATTAGCAGCAGGAATTGTCCCCTTAACACATTGCACCCCATCATAAACTATATCGTTGTAAAAACGAGGATCACGACCTTGCCATGGGTGAGTTGGATCATATCCGGACTCTGCATCCGCTTGAGTAATATTTGTTATTGGTAAACCATTTGCCATACCATAATAATCAACATAATTTGCCGTTGGAAGAAACTTAACATCTCCGTCAACCAATATTGGAGCAGGTTGATATTGCTTACTTGTTCCCCAGTTAGAACCGTTTGCACCATAATAAGGTCCTCTAAAAATAGCTTCAGTACCTCCCGGAATAGCCCAGTTTTGTCCGGTAGTGTAAAAATTATCACTGTACTTAGCAAAGGGCAATAATGCATATTTAGAATTACTACTCTCAGTATGATTTAACAATTCTGCAAAAGCCTGAGCCGCTTTTTTACAAAACTCTGTATTGTAAGCAGCACTTCCGGTAGAAACTTTATTCATTAAAGGACTTCCTGCCCATAGATAATTTTTACCTAAGTATCCTAAAGCCATTATTTTATTAATACGTAAGGCATTTTTTCCTAAAGTTCTTTTTCCTACAGTAGTTTCATCCCAATCAACAGGTAATAAATCAGCCGCTAATCTAAAATCGGCTGCTGCTTTTTCGGCACATTCAGCATAACTAAGTCTAGGCAAAGTTAAAGGCTGATCACTTGGTAAAACTGTATCAATATATGGAAGTCCGCCAAAATACTGCATAAACTGGAAATGGAACCATCCTCTAAAAAATAAAAGTTGGCCTTTTATCATATCTTTTTCTTCCTGAGTAGCATCTTGTAATTTATCCATATTGGCTAAACCAATATTGGCTTTACGAATACCAGCCCATCCTAAAGTCCATAAATCTTTAGCAAACCGATCATTATTAGTAGAAACATTTCTACGATTCATCCATCCTGCCTGCCAACCATCGAATTCGGATTGCCAGCCCCATAAATTTCCGTTATCAATTTTAACAACAAAATGGAAATCACGTGCTGTAGATTGAATTTCATCTTCTCCCCAATTCCAGGAATTTGTCCAATACGCATTCGTAAAATCAGGAATACACTGATATAATTCTTCTGTAAATCCCTGAAATTTAGTAAAATTTTCAAATGCCTCATTTTCAGAAATTATTGTATCCGGAGATCTGTCAAGGTAATCTTCACAGGATACCGAACTAAATATCAAGCCAAATATAAAGCCATATTTTACTATTGTTTTGAAATAATTTTTCATACATTTTTAATTTTAAAAAATAATATTAGCTCCTATATTAAAACGTTTAACGGTTGGATAAGCACCTTGTGAAGCCCATCCTGTACCAGCATAATTACTTTCTCTATCATCCGGCATTTTTGACCAGAAAAAAAGATTATCTCCGTTTATAAAAACTCTTATATTTTGAAGTCCTAACGATTTTATTAAAGAAGTACTTCCATCAAATGTATAGGCAATTTCAGCATTCTTCAAACGCACATAAGATCCGTCGTACATATGACGTTGCGCATCATTATAACTACTTGGTGTAGAAAGCCATCGAGGCATTGGAACATCTGCATTTATATTGTCCTGAGACCACAGGGAACCTTGATTATAGACTACATGGTTTTGTGAAACTAAACTCCCTAAAACTACCTGTCTTGTAACATTGTTAACCCCATAAAACTGAACAAATGCACTGAATTTTTTCCAGTTAAAACCAACAGTAGCATTATAAGTGTTTTGAGGTGTACCTGCATGTCCATAAGGAATATTGTCATAATTATCAATTACACCATCTGCATTATAATCCAGTAAATTATAATTACCCGGTAATTTTTGATTATCATTGGTATTGGTCATAGTACTTGCATACAATTCATCCCAAGTATTATAATAACCCTGCCCAACATAAGAATATGCCTGCCCAATAACTTTACCTTCTGTTTTTTGGTAATCAGGCAATAACTGCGCGTTATTAGCATCAATAATTTTGTTTTTTGAATGACTCATATTCAAATCTGCCCACAAATTCAAATTATTAGCAAAAGTATGATTCAATTTAATCTCTATTTCATAACCTTTGTTAGTAACTCTTCCTAAGTTAGCAGCAGGAGCTACTGCCCCATAATAGGAAGGTATTGATCTTCCTCCACCCGCAATAAAAATATCAGATCGATCTTCTTTAAACAAATTGAAAGTACCTTTTACAAGACCTTTGAATAAACCAAAATCAACACCTAAATTAGATTTCTTTGCCGTTGCCCACTTTACATCCGGATTTCCAACTGCTGACTCTTTGTACCAATTATAAGGACTAAGCTCTCCACCTTCTCCGGTTGTACCTAATTGAGATTGTCCTCCAAAACTCCATTGCGTTAAATATAACCATCTGTTACCACCTATATTATCATCACCCACTTCACCATAATTTAATCGAATCTTAAGCATGTCTAGAAATGATTCCGTTTTTTTCATAAAACCTTCTTTAGAAACTATCCAAGTAATTCCACCGGATGAAAAGAAAGCAAAGCGTTTCCCTTTAATAAATCTTTCAGAACCATTATAGGCACCATTATATTCTGCAAAATATTTCCCGGCAAAACCATAAGTAGTTCTAAATACCCAGTCCTCTCTGTAACGTGGAATTTCACTTCCTGTAGCACTTTTATCTCTATTAAAAAGGCCCATTGCTGTAATATCATGCTTTGAATTTATGTTTACAGCATAATTCAATTGAGCCTGATAAAAAATTCGTCTATATGATGCCCAATCTTGTACGTTTCCTGCACTTGGAGACCATTTGATACCTTCCTGAAAATCAAATCTATTATTGGAATCGTAATTTTGTTTGTAAGTAATGGTACCTGTTACAGGATCAATCCATTTTTCTTGTGTATTATTATATAAATCAGTAACTCCACGATCTGCTTCTACGAAAGTATTATCTAATGCTATTTTACCATTAAAACTAAGCCCTTTAATCAACATATCCAGTTTTTGATCTAGGGTAAAATCGGTTGTGAGTCGTGTTGTAGTTCTATATTGAACACCACTAATAGCTAAATTACGGACAGAATTTGATGCCTTTCCTTCATTTGGAGCAAAATACCCCCAAGAACCATCCGATTCATAATAAGGTAAAAACACATCCGGAGCTGTAGAATAAGCAGCATCCCACATAGTATATTCTCCTCCTGTAGCTCCCCAAGGACTTTTCTTTACTCCATGTGAACCAGAAAGATTTACTTTAAAAGTGGTAGTTGGAGAAAATTGAAAATCCAAATTAGTTCTAACATTCAAACGATTAAAACCATAACCTGGTTCATAACCTCTATTATTACTATATTTTCTAAAAAGATCGCCTTCATGTAAAAAATCTGCACTGGTAAAATACTTAACAAATTCAGTACCTCCGCTTACATTTAAACTGGCATTATGCGACATTACATAATCCTTAAACAATGTCTTTGCCCAATCTACATTTGGATAACGCTCTCTTTCTTCCTGATTAGCAGGAAATCTATATTTATTGATAATATCCTGCGGAAGATAATCATTCCAACTTGACGGAGACAATGCCAACTCATTCTCAATAGCCTGATTTCTTATCATTAACGCATCATACGCATCATACTTATTTGGTAATTGAGAAGGAACTTTCATTGTTGAATTAACGCGGGCTCTAATTAAAGCTTTCCCTATGCTTCCTCGCTTAGTTGTAATAATAATTACACCATTTGCTCCTCTTGAACCATAAACCGCTGTAGCAGAAGCATCTTTTAAAACAGAAACAGATTCAACTGATCCAATATCTACACTGTTCATTGGGCGCTCAATACCGTCAACTAAGATAAGTGGAGAGGAATCATTCCAAGTACCTGTTCCTCGTATTACAATTCTCGGATCTTCTTCTCCCGGCATACCTGTACTGGCAGTAGTAATCAAACCAGGAGCATTACCTGTTAAAGCTGCACCTATACTTTGAACCCCTCCAGCTCGTTCTAGTGTAGATCCTGAAACCTGAGAAATGGCAGCAACTAAACTTTCCTTCTTTTGTTTACCATAACCTACAACCACTACCTCTTCTAAAGAAGTCTGATCAGTAGCCATTGCAATATTAATCACAGTTTGCCCGCTTACTTTTTTCTCTACTGTTTTAAAACCAATACTACTAAATATTAAAACTGCATCCGAAGAAGGCAGACTAATCTTATATTTCCCATCAAAATCGGTTATTACACCTAATTTAGTATTTCCCTTGACAGCTACAGTAACCCCTGGAATAGGCAACTTATCTTCGGCGGAAGTAACTGTTCCAGTTATAATTATCTGCTGGGTATTCTGATTATTCTTTGTTACTAAAAAAGGTAAAGAAGTACTCCCTTCGCTAGCCAACAATACATTTGAAAACATAAACTGAAACAAAACTCCCATTACCACGAACTTTCCTTTTCGCGGAATTTTTATTAATTGTTTTTTCATATTAATATTTTGACATTTTTTAATTTATTAAAAATTAGAATTTGACTTGATTTTACATAAGCTGCTTTTCTCTTTTAAATAAAAAAAAACAATTAAAACCATGCTTCTGAAAACTTTCATACCGTTTAATTTCATGATTAATATAACTAATTGTTTTTCTTCGCATTTCAGTATGCAAAAAGGATAAAAAAGCGATGCGATTTAGCTATTCAAAACAACTTTAACAATTTTTAATTTCTGTAAAAGAAATCTAATTTGAAAAGACCATATTTATCTCTTTCAAAACAATACAAGACAACTATATCTCGATTTTTTTTACAAAAAAAACAAACGCTTATAAAAGCTGTTCTTCTTTGGTGTTTTATTCTCTCATAGGCGTTGTTATTGGTTGTTATTGGTTAGTTAATAGTGTTTATATGGTTATTTAGTTGATTCCCTTTTTTCAAATACTTCTCCATTTGCTGTTCCCAATATTCTGTTCAACACTAGCTTTTTACAGCTCATTTTTTTTAACAAAACCGATTACGCAATCGGTTGTTTGTTTTCAGAAAAATATTAGTGTCTTTAAGACACTAATATTTTTTAACACAGTATTTTGATTAAGTGTTAAGCAAATGTAAAATAAAAAAATGTAAAAACAACCGATTGTTATATTTTTTTTACAATAAACAAAAAAATAACAGGTATAAAATATTCATTATATATTAATCCACGCTATTAAATATCATTACTTCAACAAAAAGCTTTTTTTATTTAAAAAAACAATAGTTAATTTTTACAAAAAATGATTGAAATGAGAAATCAATAAAATTAAAACTTTTAAATCCTAAACCAAAATATGGTTTGGGATTATCATCTATAATTATTCTGGCGAAGCATCATTATTTGAAGTAGCATACAATCCTAACAAGCAACCTGTAAATCCACCTGCTACATCAGTTGATAAAATATCTCCTGAAACAGGTCCTCCAACAGTAACAAAATTAACTCCATCAAGAGAATAACTGAAGTTGTATTCGTCTCCTTTGGCTTTTATTTGTAATTGTATTGATTTCTTGATATCAATTTTTGTACTGCCAACTATTGTAGAGTTTACTGCAGCATCTCTTCTCGTTTTTTGATTTTTTTGTAAAACGATATAATAGTCTTTATCTTTCATCGTAATTCCAAAAACATAATTAGAACCTTCATTTTGTAAGGCTACAACTCCAGCTAAATCTTTATCTGATTTTGGTTTATAATCAATAGTAGTCGTCAAAGAAAAACTATTATGTTGCTGACGATAAAACAAAGTTGAAGTAGGTTTTACTTCCTTAATATTAATATCAAACGGATTAATTGTCAGGCCTTTTTTCGAAGTTGTGATAAATTTTTCACGAGGTCCTCTTAAACCGATCCAACGGTAATCTAACTTAGTTGTTGTAAAATCATCTTTGAATGTAAAATTTCCATTAGGGAAGAATCCTTCTTTTCCTGTTTTGTTTTCGCTAACTCCTTTTGGCATTTTCAATTTTGGCTCCAATGGTACTAATCCATTTTCGAAAACCGGAAATTCGCCAGACCAATCTACAGGAAGGATGAAAGTTTCACGTCCAGTATTGACTCTGTTTTTTTCATTTGGTCTTACTGCTAAGAAAACTCCGTAGTATTTATCTTCAGGTCCTTTAACTAAGTCAGCATGGCCTGCCCAGTCTACTCTATTTTTTCTGTCTCTGCCAAAATACTTTTGCGTTAAAATTGGATTGCCTGGTGCAGGAATAAATGGTCCTTTTGGGTTATCACTTTTAAAGATAACTTCGGTATGATTACCTCCTGTCCCTCCTTCAGCGCACATTAAAAAATATTTTCCATCTTTTTTATACAAATGTGGAGCTTCTATCCAAATTGGGTTTTTAGCAGGATCTACTCCTCCATCAACAATAATCTTATCCGTTCCAGGAATTACCTTATCATTTTCAACATCATATTCCCATACTTTAATCACACGGTGGCCATTGTAACGCTCTTTTCCATTATCCGGTGCATCATTATGAACGATATACCCTTTACCGTTATCATCAAAGAAAATGGAAGGATCAATACCTCCAAAACCAAGTTTTATTGGATTTCCCCAACCTTTTTTCGGATCTTTAGTCTTAACAATAATATTGTTCAAACCTCCAGAAAAAGCGGTAACAATCATATAAAAAGTATCATTATGAGGATTATAAGTGATTCCAGGAGCATAAACCCCTGCACTAATACCTGTATCGTGAGGATTAAATTGAGTGACATCATTTAACACGCCACCTAAATCTGTCCAGTTTACTAAATCTTTAGAGTGAAAAACAGGTACTCCCGGAAACATTGCAAACGAAGAGCAAACCATATAATAATCATCTCCTTTTCTGGTAATGGCTGGATCAGGGTAGCAACCTTGCAAAATTGGAGTATAAAACTCATCCGATTTTAGGGGGTTATCTTTATATACCTGATCATCTCCCTGATAAGTAAAATTCGAAAATAGTGGTGCATTATTTTTTGATTTATTTTGACTGTTCGCTACCATAAAAGAAAACAGTACTACCATTAATAACAATTGCTGCACTTGCGGTTTTTTCATTACATTAATTTTAATTGGTTTATTTATAATTTATTTATTAAAAAATAATTTTTAATAGCATTAATTTGTGGTTGTTTAAAAAATCTAATTTATACTTTTTTAAAGATAAAAACAACCGATTGCTTAAATATTTAAAAAGAGGTTTATTTCGAAAACATCCAATAATCAAAGTACATGATTTGACTCGTTGCTTTTCCTTTGAAAATAAAATATAAATCGTGAATTCCTGATATTTTTTTAATATCAATTGTTTGTAATGACCAACGGTCATTACCTCCTGTCATTGGAACTTTTACCGTACCCAAAAGCTCTCCATCTTTGCTATCTAATCTTATTTCCATTGATACATTTCCATTATGAGTTGTTCCAATTCGTGCTGTAAACTTTGAAGCACCTTCTTTACGAAAATCTACCTCTTTGACCTTGGTGTAAGCATCATTGTATTTAGCGGTAATAAAATTACCAACAACATCATTTTTCATTGATTTCACACCTTCCGACCAGGCAATAGTCTCTGCTTCATTTTTAGCATAAGGATTTAATAGACTTAAGCTCTGCTTGATTCCTTCGGTCATATTCATTTGTACAATAGAACCATCTTTATTAAATTGAAGTTCTTCTACACATACCGAACGGGTAAAACCAGTTCCTCCAGGCAATCCCGCATTGTGATAAAAAAAATAACTTTTTCCTTTGAAATCGATAACACCGGGATGGTTAGTAAAAGACCCGCCTTGTGTAGGCATTACCACACCCTGATATTTCCAAGGTCCTGTAATACTTTTACTGGTGGAGTATCCAATATGTTCCGAAATAGGTCCCGCTGCAAAAAATAAATAATAAAGATTATTACGCTTATATAACCAAGGCCCTTCTTCATAAGTTGTTGGTCTTTGTTCATTCACTTTTCCTTCACGCTTGCCAAATGCTTCTATTGTATTAGGAATTTGCTGGATTTCACCCTCAGTAGAAATCATATCTTCATTCAGTTTTACATAGTGACAAACAGGATTTCCCCAGAATAAATAAGCTTGACCATCATCATCAATAAAAACGGTTGGATCAATATCGGCATTACTATTCGAAACTAAAGGTTTCCCTAACGGATCTATAAAGGGACCGTAAGGACTATTGGAAACAGCAACACCAATACCATTCTTTCCCTGACGATCGGTAATAGGCACATACATATAAAATTTTCCTTCTCTTTCAATACATTGAGGTGCCCAGGCATTCATTTTTGCCCAATCAAATTCTTTGTATGATAATACAGCTCCATGATCTGTCCAGTTAACCATATCCTCAGTAGTATATAATCGCCAGTCATTCATGGTAAACCAAGTCGAATTATCTTCATCATGGCTGGTATATAAATAGACTTTTCCATTATAAACCATTGGAGCCGGATCAGCTGTGTAATTAGTTTGTACAATAGGATTTTGAGCTCTTCCTATTATACAATTAAGACAAATTAGTATTACTATAAATAATTGATGGTACATCTTCATTTTATTAATTATTTAAAACAAATCCTCCGTTAGGCTGGATCACTATTGATAATTCTCCATTTTTAGAAACCTTTGAACTTGTAGTGTTTGTTTCTTTATTAACATTGTCATTCAAAATAAAAACATTTTGACCAGCCAACATTGGAAGTTTAATTTTCAATGCTTTAGCTGTCTTTTCAGCATTAACACCAGCAACATACCAGTTTTGTCCATGTCTTCGGGCTACTACACTGTATTTTCCTGGATATCCGTCAATAAAAACAGTTTCATCCCATGTCGTGGGAACATTTTTTAAAAACTCTAATTCAAAAGCAGGAACATCAATCAAATTATTAGGCGTTAAACCAAACATTTGAACCGGATTTTGAAATAAGACAGCTGTTGCTAACTGAAAACCGTCTGTAGTCAATCTCTGGTTTCCTTTTTGATTTCCTTTATTTAGATATTTATTCAACAATACGCCTCCAAATTCCATACTTCCTACTGCATTTCGAATAAATGGATGTAATGATGCATAATAAGCTTCTTTATCGCGTGCATCTTGTGAAAAAATCAACATTTCTGATGCCAATACGGCTTCGCTTCCCATAAAATTAGGATACATTTTTTCCCATCCACGAGGAAGTGTAGCGCCATGAAAAACAATCATTAAACCATAATCATTAGCATCTGAAAGAATATCTTCATACAATTTCATGGTTTCTTGTTTATCTCCTCCAAAGAAATCAACTTTAAGCCCTTTTACTCCTGCTTCTTTAAGCCATTTCATTTCGTTTTTTCTTGCTATAGCAGTATTCATCTTATTAAGTGGAGTCTGAAAAGCATCATTTGCAGAACCATTCGAATTATACCATAAGAAAACCTCAACATTTTTAGATTTAGCATACTTGATTAATTCTTTCATTTTATCATAACCTATTCTTTCATCCCACCAGGCATCAATCAAAATGTACTCAAACTTCATAGCTGCTGCCAAATCAACATATTTAACCTGATCTTCATAATTCATACTATTGTCCTGCCAAACAATCCAGCTCCAGCTACTACGACCCGTTTTATAATCCTGTGAAGCTTTGTAAAGAGGTTTAACAACATCAAAAGGAATAGTAGTTTCAACAATAGGCTTGAGTGTTTCGCCTACAGTAATTGTTCGCCACGGTGTTACTCCCGGAAGACTTATTTGTGCTGATGAACTTCCAAAACCATTATTCTGTTTAATATTTGGATATTCCACTGTATATAATCCATTTTTATAAGAACTTAAATGTGATCCTGTATAAGAACCACCAACACCTGTCTCAGAAAGTAAAACCCAGGCTTTATTAGCTAAATTAAAAAGTCCCGGAAATACATAACCTTCAGAGGATGTTGATTTACTCAATGGAGCATCCGCTTCGTAACCGCTTTCATAGCTGGGTGCCGTACGGGCAAATCCTGTCATTGGTCGCATCATTGGAGAAAGAAAAGTAGTTGTAGATACAGGAAATCTAAACCCTGTTTTTTCTTCTGAAATTACACAAACTTTTGTATCTCCTAATGCCGGAAGTTCATATCTAAAAGCGATATTATTATTACTTACCTGAAACAAAACCGCTATTTTTTGTTGCTTTGCATTTGAAAACACACAGTTTAAAGTATTTGCATTGTAACTTACCTGAGATTGTTTAATCTTAGTCTGATTGTAAGTTTCATCCACCTTTGCTACAGTTGAATTTACAAAATTCATATTAGTTGTAAAATCGCCAGCATTAGCAATTAATCCCAGCGGAGAATCTTCTAATACAATTCCTCCTTTGTAAGTAACAGAATAAAATGCTGTTCCGTTTTTAACTAATACATTTAATTTCAAATCTCCATCAGGACTGGAAACTGACATGTTATTTTGAGAATAAGCTGCCGAAAAAATCATCAAGCAACATAAAACTATTATATTTTTCATTTTTATTTATTTACTGAATTTCCATGCGTCAAAATTGAATAGCTCTCCCTGTTCTCCTTTAAAAACAAAAAACAAATCATGAACGCCATTTACTTTTTTAACTTTAGTTTTAAATGTTTTCCAATTTTGCCCTCCACCCGTATTTTCTATTTTACTAGTGCCAATAATAGGACCGTCAACATTATCCAAGCGTACTTCAATTGTTCCTCCATTTAAAGATGCAGCAATAAGTTCTATTTTTTTCGCCCCTTTTTGAAAATCAACTCCTCTAAGCTGAATAAAATCACCATTATGGATTTGAGTTACATAAACTCCTGACTCTTTGCTCTTATCTGCTTTAACACCTTTACTCCAAGCCATAGTTTCTGCTTCTATACGTCTGAAGGGGTTTAATGTTTCTATCTGTTCAGGTCCCTCTTTTGTGAAATAACTATAGTTTTTAATGGTTCCATCCTCGTTATAAATCATCTCTTCAGCATCTACAGAACGTCTTTCATAAAAGGTAGAAGTTTCACTTTTAAGCAAATCATAAGTATGTCCAAAAACATAAGATTTTCCTTTATAGTCAATAATTCCTGGATGATTCCCTCTTGTTTTCTCACTTGCATCTATAATCATTCCTTTGTATTCCCAAGGACCTGTAGCTGAATTACTCATTGCATAACCAATACCTTCCGGGCAACAAGTTGAAGCATAAGACAAATAATAATGATTTTTTCTTTTCCAAACCCAAGGTCCTTCCTGATAATTTTTAGGTTTTGAATCCACTTTTACAACTTCACCAGAAGTAGAAATCATATCTTCATTTAGTTTCACATAATACAAATGTGGATTTCCCCAATACAAATACGCCTGACCATCATCATCAATAAACGGACTTGGATCTATATCGTCCCAAATGTTGTGATCGGAATAAACTAGTCTTTTACCAAGAGGATCTTTAAATGGTCCATAAGGACTATCTGAAACTAAAACACCAATACCTCCACCGTGCATTGGACAGTATAAATAAAATTTACCATTTCGCTCAATACACTGAACCGCCCACGCTCCATTATCTTGTTTAGCCCATTTAAAATCTTTTAAAGATGCAACTGCTCCATGCTCTGTCCAATTGACCATATCAGTTGATGTATAGAGCAACCAATCGAGCATTTTAAAACCTTTAGCATCGTCTTCATCATGTGAAGTATAAAGAAATATGGTATCATTATGTACCATAGGTGCCGGATCAGCTGTATATTTTGTTTGAATTATTGGTTTTTGAGCTATTACTGTTGAAAGATTTAAAAGGAAAAGTGTCCCAAAAGCCAATAGCTTCTTTGTATTATGCAACTTTGAATAATTAGCCATAATTGTTTTTTACCTTGTTAAATAATATGTTATTTGAAATTTAATTGGATAATTTATCTGTAATTATTTTCCAGTAGAAGTGTTACCCAAAATAGTGTATTGATTCAAGGTCGAAACATCTACAGGTTTAAACAAAAACTGTGAGAACATATACAATCCATTTTTCCAAACCTTAAAGTCATGTCCTCCAGGCTCTAAATAATATACGTGTGGAACGTTTTTTTCCAATAAATAATCGTGTAAACGCTTGCCATAAGTGATCAAACCATCTTTATCACCACAGGAAATCCACAACAATTTCAATTGTTTTTTTGCATCTTCAGGATTAGGAACCAATACTTCCGGCATTTTAGTATTTGGTGCTGATGAGAACCCTCCTACCCAGGCAAATTTGTTTAAATTTCCTAAACCAAAATTAAGTGATTGTCCTCCTCCCATTGAAAGTCCGGCAATAGCACGATGTTCTCTATCTGTCAAGGTTGGATATTTTTTTTCGATAAACGGAATTAAATCGTCCAATAAATCTCGTTCAAAAGTGGCAAATCCCTGCACTTTATCCGGCGCCATAATGTTTCCTGTAGCACGGTCATCTTTAATAGCACGACCATTTGGCAATACCACAATCATCGGCTTTATTTTTCCTTCGGCAAATAAGTTATCCAATATTATTTGCGGTGCTCCTCCTTTTAACCATTCTTTTTCATCTCCACCAATCCCATGTAACAAATACAAAACCGGATATTTTTTATCTTTTGAAAATCCCGGAGTTTTATAAACTAAAGCTTTTCTTGTCGTACCCACTGTTTTTGAATCATAAGAGATGGTATCTATTGTACCATGAGCAATGGCTGCTCTTTCCTGATCAAATCCTTTTGGGCCTTCTTTTTCTATTTTTTGTGCAACTATTACCAGATTACACATCAACACCATTACTACGGTAGTAATTATTTTTTTCATTTTTTTATTTTTAGATGGATTGAATTATTTATACCTCAATTATTCTTTTAATCTTTGAAAAGCAAAGGAGCTAATTCTTTTATGCTACGACGCCAAGTTTGAAACTCGTGCCCTGTTTGATCAGACACATAAGATACGGCATTGAATCCAGCCTCTTTAAGCCCTTTTATAGCAGTTTGAACACGATCAGGATTTTCACGGCTTCCGCAACTTATGAAAATAAGTTTCACTTTAGATCTATCTTTAATTTCTTCCGGAGTATAAATGCCTCCACTAAGTAGTGCATATTGAGAAAAAACATCTGGTTTATTCAACGTTATGGTGTGTGTTTCCATTCCTCCCATAGAAAGACCAGCCATTGCACGATTGGGTTGGTTGGCTAACGTACGGAAATTAGCGTCCACATAAGGAATTAATTCATCGACCAAAACCGTCTGAAATGGTTCAATCTTGAAACTTGCCATACCACCCCATTTTATTTCATTAGTCATACCATAAGTCATTACAATAAGGAAAGGTTTTATTTTGCCTTCGGCAATTAAATTATCCATAATCAAATTAACGCGTCCTTGATTGCTCCAAGCCGTTTCGTCTTCTCCCCAACCGTGTTGTAAATACAAAACCGGAAAACGTTTGGATTGCTCTCTTGAATAACTTGGCGGTGTATAGACATAAGCTCTACGTGAAGTATTGGTGCTTTTTGAAGGAAAAAGAATTTGTTGTACATGACCATGAGGTACATTTTTCAAAGCATAAAAATCTTGATCATGAGCAGAAATTTCAATACCACTTTCCCAACGGGTAGAACCATAAAAATTCAAAGCTCCCGGATCATTAAAAACACCTCCGTCAACTGTTGCATGATAATAATGAAAACCTTCATCCATTGGACCTGCTGTTGTTCCTGTCCAGTTTCCGTTTTCAGCTTTAGTAAGAACAGTTCCTCCTTTTGCTCCGCCTAAACCTAAACTTACCACAACCGATTTAGCTTCGGGTGCAGAAATCTTAAATCGGGCATATCCCTGAGAATTTACCTGTGGATATTGCTGTCCAGGCTGATTTACTGTTGAAGGTTTGAAATCCTCTATAATGGTTGCCTGTGCTGTTTGTGCAGAACAAAAAGAACCAAAGAATGTTAGAAATACTAATAAAATAACAGAATACTTTTTCATGTTTTTTAATTATTTAAATTTTTACTTTTTTATAATCATAATATTAAATCAACTATTTAATTCTAAACCAATCAAAATCAGCATATCCCCCAGGATTTTTAGTTGCATAATTAAATAATCCAAAACGATAGCCCATGAAATGAGGAAGTGTATAAGGTAGGTTTATCCTGTTTCCAATAGGAGTCCAGTTGTTCCCATCTAAACTGTAATAAAATCTCCCTTTATCTGCTCTGTTTTTAAAATCGCATGCTGCTTTAAAATATACTTTGTCCTGATTTAAAGGAACACTTTCGATTTCTTTTTGAATGTCTTGTGCGGCATCAATCATTACAATTTTTTTAGAACCCTTTTCAATTTTGACAGCAATAAAACCATATTGTTTTTGTAACAAAGAAAGTCCTGCAAAGTCTCCTTCTTTCATTTTTGAAACATCAACAAGTGTCGTTGCGGAACATTCTGGTCCAAAAGTTCTTTGAGTTAAGGTATTTTTGGCTTGAACAAAACTGCTGTCTATTCTTGCGGTTTTTAATCTTAAGTAACCTTTTCGCTCTCTAACCGACCAAAGCGAATTATCCGGATTATGATTCCATTGCCAAACCAAAGGCAAAGTTGCATCGCCTTTTTTACGATTAAATTCATCAGAATTTACGATTCCCGGAATTAATCCTTTGCTAGGTGGTAAATCTAAATATTCCGGAACTTTTGCATTTTCGCCTAATATTGGCCATCCGTTTTCCCATTTAACGGGAACTAAATAAGGAATTCGACCAACACCTCCATTATCTTTAAATAAATACGAAAACCATCTGCCATCCGGAGTATCAATAAGTCCTCCTTGTGCCACACCCTGATCTTGTAATCCCACTTTTCCTTCCCAAGGTCCATTAATGTTATCAGCACGATGGATAACTACAGTACGCATTCCTCCTCGTGGCCAACAAATATTAAATAAATAGTATTTTTCGTTTATTTTAAAAAGTTGAGAACCTTCAGAATTTAGCATAATGTTATTTCCAGCCGGTGCACTGGCATTTTCAATCAAGACTCTTTTTGTTTCTTCTTTTACACTTGAAAGGTCTTTGTTTAGCTCTATAATATCCAATTTTCCTGCTCCCCAAACCAGATATACTTTTCCATCATCATCAAAAAGAATGGAATGATCGTGATAAGAATTGTTTAAAACTATTTTTTTCCAAGGTCCTTTTTCGATATCTTTTGTTGAATAAATATAGGTTCTGCCTGTCGTTCCTGAAAAAGTACTGACATAATAAATTCCGTTTTGGTAGCGCAAACAACTAGCCCAAGAACCTCTGCCATAATCATTTTTACCATTATCTAAATTGAGTCTATCATTATTATCTTCCAATGTTTCATAAGCATAATTAACCAGTTTCCAATTGACTAAATCAGTCGATTTCATAATGGGTACTCCTGGATTCACGTGCATTGTGGTACTGCTCATATAATAAGTGTCGCCGACTCTAATCATAGACATATCAGGAACATCAGCATAAATAATTGGATTTTGTGCTTTTTTTTCTTGTGCAAAAGCGACCATTTGGATAATTATAAGCAAACATGAGAAGATAAACCTGTTCTTATGTATCATTGGATAAAAGATTTAAATTGAATTAATTATTACTCGATTTTTTTAACGCCATCAGTAGTTTGTATTACTTTTTGAATCGTTCCGTCCTCATTATAATTCATATAATCCACACAAACAGAGCGTCTGTAACTACCTCCTGTAGGCAAATTTCCATTATGGTAAAAAAAGTACGAGTTCCCTTTATAATCAATAATTCCTGGATGTGTGGTGAAACTGTTAGGTACATTTTCCTGAATAATTCCCTGATACGTCCAAGGTCCTATAATGCTTGTTGCAGTACAATATTCAATCATTTCGGGTTTAGTTCCTGCACTTGCATATACTAAATAATACAGATTTTTTCTTTTGTAAACCCATGGTCCTTCAATATAGTTTTTAGGTTTGAAAGTAGTAATGGAACCGTCTATTTCAGTCATATTTTCTTTCAATTTCACCCACTTACAACTACCATTGCCCCAAAACATGTAAGCTTGTCCGTCATCATCCACAAATACGGTAGGATCAATATCATCCCATGCATGGGGTAAATCTTTAGTCATTTCGTTAATAACAAGTGCTTTCCCGATGGCGTCTTTGAAAGGCCCTGTAGGTCTATCTGAGACAGCAACACCGATTGCTGCTCCGCCGCCACTAACATCATCTTTTTTATGAAAAGTAGAAACAAACCAATAAAATTTACCATTTCGCTCGATACACTGAGCTGCATAAGCATCTCCTGTAGCCCAAGCAAAGGTACTCGGTGAAAGTGGTGCTCCGTGATCTTTCCAAGTGGCCATATCAGTTGTAGAAAACACATGCCAATCGGCCATTTTATAATTAGTATCTGCTTCTGTTGCCACATCATGACCAGTATACAAAAACAAAGTATCGTTATGTACAATTGGAGCCGGGTCAGCAGTAAAAATGTGTTTTATAATGGGGTTTTGAGCTGTCATTTTCGCAACTGGCAAGCAGCTAAAAACCAATAAAAGATTCGTAATAAATTTCATCAGCTATTTAATTATTGTTTTTATTTAATATTTCAAGCATTTTTACAGCATATCGTTTCCCTAACATTCTATATCCTTCCGCCGTGAAATGAAGATTATCTTTAGCATCCGGACAACCGCTTGAAGAAATCACATAAGAATTTGGAATTACCTCTGGCAAAGTAGCAATGATTTTGTTCATGCTAGCACATACTCCCCCTTGATCTGCATGAACCACTTCTCCGGCTAATAATGGAGTCGATTCGGCTTTCAGATTTAAATCTTTCAACAAATTATCATACACCACTTTTACTTTTTTGGTCCAAAGTGTATCACCTGTATTAGATTCTCCCTGATGTAATAATATTCCTTTTATTACACCCTTTTTTTGAGCTATTTTTGCCATTTCTACTAGTCTGGCATAAGGATTTCCATCATATTGTGATACCGTATTTTTTAGCCAATCCGGAGAACTACTCACATAAGATTTATAATTATCTTTATCAAAAAGTTCAATTTTACAGCCTCCCACCGCGACATTGATGACTCCAACTTTTACATCATCGGGTAAATTAGCTATCATTTCTCTACCAAAATAATCGGATGGTGTCAATCCTGTAGTACAACGACTTAAAGGCGGAACGGCAGTGTACCAATTGCCTTTTTTTCTTTTCAAATTATCACAATTGACTGCTTCCAAAATCTGAAATCTACTGTTTACAATGGTATCTTGCGGTTCAAACTTAGCATTCCCTTCCATATTTGATTGTCCAAGACACAAATAGATATAGAATTTTGGATCAGGTTTTTGAGCAAATAAATTGACTCCTAAAAACAAGATCATAATAAAAGAAAGCTGATTTAATTTATTTTTCATAATTCAAGTTGGTTATGGTTAATTTTAATAGATTATTCAGATTCAAATTGATAAATAGAATCTTTTTGAGTGGCTAAATCGACTAAAATAGTTGGTTTTAATTCCAAAGATTTTATACTCGATTCATTAGAAATTATTGGAGGCATTGTTTCATCTACAAAATAAAAAGGATTTAAATTTTCGCCCTTGGCAGCCTGTAACGCTTCTCCTGAGAGCAGTTTTATTCCATTGGGTAATCGCAATCGGAGGTTGCCTCCCAAATTTGATTTTATAATTAACTTTTTAATTTTAGCATTTTTCCAGCGCATTTCAACAATCTCAAATCCTCCTCTTACTTTTATTCCTTTGATATTTCCTTCCAGCCAAACATCAGGTAAAGCCGGAAGTAAATGAACAGCTCCATCGGAACTTTGCACCAACATTTCTGTAATTCCGGAAGTACAACCAAAATTTCCGTCAATCTGAAAAGGCGGATGTGCATCAAAAAGATTGTTATAGGTTCCACCTCCATCGGCATTTACTCCTAATGGTGTTAGTTGATTCTGGATTAATTTATAGGCATGATTTCCATCCTGCATCTTTGCCCACCAATTAATTTTCCACCCCATACTCCAACCAGTAGATAAGTCTCCACGCTGCATTAAAGTATTTCGGGATGCGGCAAATAATTCGGGAGTTCTGTAGGGTGAAATTTGATTAGAAGGAAATAGTCCATAAAGGTGTGAAATATGACGATGATAATCCTTTGGATTATCAATATCATCAAGCCATTCCTGAAGTTGATTGTGTTTTCCAATATGCATTGGAGCCAATTGACTTCGCTTTTCCTCTAATGTGTCGATTAATTCTTTATCATAATTTAAAATTTGTGCCGCTCGAATTGCTGTACTAAAAACATCATAAACAATCTGCGTATCCATTGTTGTCCCGGCATCTAACGAAGTGCCATTATGAGCACTCGGAGCATTCTCAGGAGAATTGCCCGGGTTTATCACTAACCATTTATATTTTGGATGCTCCACTAAAAAATCGGCGTAAAATAAAGCAGCTCCTTTTAAAACCGGATAAACCGATTCTAAAAACTTCTGATCTCCTGTATAAAGATAATGTTCCCACAAATGCTGACTAAGCCATCCGCCACCCATTGTCCAAAGTCCCCAGAATGCCCCATCAACAGCTCCGGTAATGCGCCAGATATCTGTATTATGATGAGCCATCCAACCTCTTGCTCCATACATTGTTTTAGCCGTTTCTTGTCCAGTAACTGCCAAATCCTTTATCATTTCAAATAAAGGCTGATGCATTTCAGACAAATTCGTTTTTTCTGCTGGCCAGTAATTCATTTCTGTATTAATATTGATCGTATATTTACTATCCCAGGCAGGTTTTAAACTATTATTCCAAATTCCCTGTAAATTAGCCGGTTGTCCTCCAGGCTGAGAAGACGAAATCAGTAAATAGCGACCGTACTGATAATACAATGCTACAAATTGAGAATCATTCGTATTTCTGAAATTTTTCAAACGCTCATCTGTTGGCAAATTGGCTTCTGGAGTCGTTCCTAAATCCAATTGAACCCTATTAAAATATTTTTGATACGCTAAAACATGTTCCTTTTTTAATACTGAAAAAGATTTACCTGAAACTTTTTTAATTTCCGCAATTGCTCTTTGATTTTCATCACCGTTTACATCTTGATAATTATTAAAATTTGTTGCAATGCTTATAAATAAAGTTGCGGCATTGGCTCCTTTTACGATAAGAGAAGAATCTTTTTGAATTAATTTTCCTCCCTCTAATTTTACACGAGTAATTCCTTTAAATCGGATCAAAGCTTTCACCCCTTCATGATCGCTGGTAGTACCTGAAATTTCGAGATCTTTATTTTTATTTACTTTAAAATCTTTTATTTTATGAGGAGAAGTGTAAGCAGTAGTAAACGAAATGCTTTCTTTTTTGCTACTAGTTAGATGGAGTACTATCACTTTATTGGTAAAAGAAACAAAAGCTTCTCTGGTATAAGTTACTCCATCAACCTGATAAGTTGTTGTTGTAATTGCTTTTTCTATATCCAATTCACGTTTGTAATTGGAAAAATTTTCATGCCCTTCAAAATTCAAATTCAGATTTCCAACCGATTGAAAGATTTGCCCGTGTGATTTTTTAGATACAAATGCTTCATTAGCTAATTTTTCTGCCTCTTTATATTTTCCTTCAAAAATCATTTCTTGAATTTCCGGTAAAACTGCTAATGCTTTCGGATTATCGTTTCTGTTAGGACTTCCACTCCAAACCGTGTTTTCATTTAATTGGATAATTTCATTACTCACATTACCAAAAACCATTGCGCCTAAAAACCCATTCCCAATTGGTAATGCATTTTCCCAAACCTTTCCAGAGGGCTGATTATACCACAATTTAAGTTCCTGATTATATTGAGGATAAATAAAAAACGCCCTAATAAAAAAAAGCATTACTATTATTTTTCTCATCATAAATTAAATTTTTTTCCAGTTAAAACAATCCAATTCTTCAAAATATGTGTTTAAAAAACACTTATAAAAAAGAGCAAAAAAAATTTATCGCATTAACTTAAAATAACTTTTGTCCAATTCTAAAAAAAGATTTAGAATAATCTTTTTTACTCTAAAACAAATTAATTAAAAAGCCGAGAGTAACCAGCTCCCGACTTCTCACGTAAAAAACAAACATTAACCAAATTATTAAATGAATTCTTAATTTTTTTTACTATTTCTTTAATTTGAAAAGTGCTTTTAATTAACCCGTTGGATGAAATTAATTTTTGATAATTTCACCCAACGAGTTTTAATTAATTATTATATCCCGGATTTTGATAAGCAGCTTTCTCTGCATCACTCATCTCCATTAAATCTATCTGACCCTGAGGAATAGGACGTAAATAGTGATAAGGCTCAATAGTTCTGGTAACAAGCTGTGGTGTATGCTGACCATAATTCGAACCACCAATCGAGTAAGTGCCTGCAAGTTCATTCCATTTTTGAGTTCTTACTAAATCATACCAGCGATAGCCTTCTCCATAGTATTCTCGTGAACGCTCTGCCAAAATATAATTAATATCAATTATTGCAGGGGTCGCACTGGTTAATAAAATACTATTATCTGCATTTTTAGCCATATTACCATTATTATCCCAACGCCATTTTCCTGCACGGGCACGAATTACATTGATAAGATTTCTCGCAGTCATAGAACCAGTCGCTCCTTTTACTGCTGCTTCAGCTGCAACAAAATAAAGTTCTGAGAATTTAGCTATCGGGAAAGGTCTTGTACTTCCTGCATTAGGTTGACCTAACCCTCCATCATTATCGGTACGATATGGTCCTAATTTCCATAACCCAGGATACACAATTCTACTTATTCCTTGTGGAGAAATAACATAATCAGACCTGCCTGGTAAAACTCCTGCGCCTACACCACTATCACCTGCTCCTGAAGGATATGAAATTGCTGTGATTGGTTCATCATTTAAAAAAGTTAAAATTGCACTGTTAGGAGTTACAGCTAATGAATTAGCATTAAAAAGAGTTGTTACATCAGTCAAACCTGTACCTTTTAGATTCCAGTTTCCACGATATACTGCTGTAAATGTTCCATCATATCTGGAATCATTAGTTTTATCAGCAAACGTTTTGGTGAATACTTCTATAGGTGGAGCCATTCTTGTCCAAGGTCGTCCTAAAAATTGATCCGCGACACGCTGAACGCTAGAAACTGATGCCCCAGATGCATTTTTACTTCTTATTGCGGTATAATTCCATGTTCCCATCCAACCTGCAAAATTATCAGGTGAGCCACCACTTCCATAAGTAAGACTAGCTCCATTATAATACTCACTTTCTTCAGTATGATCTGCATACAACATCATTTCCTTATTGCGATCATTAGCACCTAAATTAACATCATAATAATAATCTAACAAACCATATGAACCTGGATTATTAATACCCTCTAATGCAATATCATAAGCTTTTTGAAAGTACCATTGTGAATTATGTCCGTCTGGATCAGTTCTAGGTGTATCTGGATAAGTTGGAATATTATTTGGATTTTCTAACCACCAGGCATATGTCAAATATGCTTTTGCAAGATACAACCGGGCTAACGTTTTTGTTGCTGTTCCAGTTAATCTTGGAGCATCAGGCAATTCATTAACTGCAATTACCAAATCCGGAAAAATAGCTTTAGTGTAAACCTCTGATACTGTATTTCGTTTAGAAGATCTTGATGGTTTAGTATTAAATTTCAATTCACCAGCTCCTAAGTCTAAAGGTACACCGCCAAAATTCTGCACTAGTAAAAAATAATCAAAAGCTCTAAAAAACCTGGACTCAGCAATTAAACTGTTTGCCACTCCCACTGCTGCTCCATTTTCAATAATTCCGCTGGCAGTATTGATATCATTATATGAATTATTCCAAACAACATCAGCTCTACTAGACGTTGGGTTGATTACTCCAACACCCGACAAATCGTGATCTTTAAAATTACCATCAGCACTTTGTGCATAGGTATGTTCATCTGTACCCGTTTGGACAGAATTGTAATAATAAGCTTGTCCGTAAATCCAGCGCAAATGTGCATAATGTGAAGTTAATCCCTGTATTACTCCCTGCTCTGTTTTAAAATAGCCTGGCTCATAAAAATCATGTGGCTTTTCTTCTAAAATATCAGAGCACCCTGCAAAAGAGAATAAAACTACTGAGCCTATAATTATTCTTCTTAAAATATATCGTTTCATAGCTCTTCCTGATTAAAATGTTAAATTAAGTCCAAATAAATAATTTCTGGTTGAAGGCGTGTTTGTTCCAATAATAGGAAACCTGCTATTGTATGACGCTACTGCCTGATTTTCATTTCCTAATGAATTTGGTTCCGGATCCATTCCAGACATTTTATGGTACGGAGAGAACAGTACAAAAGGATTTTGTGCTGTAACGTAAAGTCTTAGTTTTTCAATACCTAAATCTCTCATAAACTGCTGATCCAATGTATACCCTAGCGTTATTGCTCTGATTTTTACATACGATGCGTCAAAATACCCCATAGTTGACATGTACTTCGGATTATCTCCACTTCTAATACCTCTTGGATTAGGGAATTCAGCATCCCTGTTATCCGGTGTCCAGTAATCTACATCAACATTACTTCTTCTACCATTAAGAAGATTAAGATAACTCGCTCCACCATAAAGTGTACTAATTAAAACTCCGCCACTTTTAAACGCACCAACAGCCGAAAAATCAAAACCTTTATACGTCAAATTAGTATTAAATCCACCTTGAAAATCAGGATCTGTATCTATAATTTGCCTATCACTAGCATTTATTGCACGTGTTGGTGAACCATCTGGGTTAAAATCTCCTGTATATTTAACTTTAATAGATCCAACAACAGTCCCTTGTTGATCAATTCCAGTAGGACCTGGTTCGTATATAGACATATAAGGATCCCCTTCCTGCCAGATGCCTACTTTTTGATAATCATAAATAGAATTGATATTATGACCTACAAACCAGCTATTTCCCTCATCTTTTGTAGCTCCTGACGCCAGTTTAACTAGTTTGTTATTGTTAGCATACAGGTTAAAACCAACTGTCCAAGTTAACCCTTTAGGATTATCTAGAATAACACCGTTTAATGCTATTTCGAAACCTTTATTTTCAGTCTCTCCAATATTTGCAACATAACTGCTCACACCTCCTGTTGGTGGCAGATTCACACTTTGCAGGACATCGGTTGTATGTGTTGTATAATACTCAATTGTTCCTGATAAACGATTATTAAAGAACCCAAAATCCAGTCCATAATTCCAGGTTGTTGAGAATTCCCATCCTAAATTCGGGTTAGGAGCTTGTGTAACATATACTCCTGTAGAGTTTGTACCTCCAAAATTGTACGGTCTGGTACCTAAAGCTCCTAAAGTTGAATACGGAGCTACTGCCTGGTTAGAAGTTTTTCCATATCCCACACGTAATTTCAATAGATTAATCCATGATTTTTCTTTCATAAAAGATTCATTCGAAACTGTCCATCCTGCAGAAACAGCTGGATAAGTAAACCATTTATTGCCCGGTGCCAATCTTGACGAACCATCTGAACGAACTGTTCCGGAAACAAAATATTTATTATCATAGGAATACATTAATCTCGCCATATAGGAGGTTAACCCCCACTGTGTATAATCCTGGTCACCAGGGTTTATAACAGCTTCTTCTTCACTCTGTCCTAAATTGTAAAACTGAAATGCATCCGAAGTAATGCCGTTTCTTGTTATTCGGGAACTGTTGCTAGTACGTTGTTCATTTGAATATAAGCCAACAAAATTGATGGTATGTTTTTCGGCAAAAGTCTTATCATAAGTCAACAGGTTCTCAATAAGCCACTGTGTTGACAATGTATTACTGATGGATGCATTTGAAATCGTTGTTGGATTTACATCAAATACACCAAAACCTTCATAATATCCACTGTTAGAAGTACGAAAATTTAATCCGGTATTCAAGCGGTACTTCAATCCTTCTATTCCGGGTATTTTTACCTCTGCAAAAATATTATTATAGGAACTAAATGCTCTGGTTTGATTAACATAAGAATCTCCTAACCCCTCGATAGTTTTTCTGGTATAAACCCAGTTTTCATCAGCCCCCATTCTAACAGTTCTTTTCAAAGATCCATCTTCATTATACGGATTAGCTAAAGGAGATGTTCCTAAGATAGTACCTGTACCAATATTATCTCCATTAGTGACTGCATAGTTACTATTTGTGGTGAATCCAATACGAAAAATTTTTCCAATTTGTTGGTCTAAACTTCCTCTAAGATTAAAACGTTCATATTTTTGACCTGGTAAGACAGCCTCTTCTTTATAATAGCCCAAACCAGCACTATATGAACCAAACTCAGTACCTCCGGAAACACTTACATCATGACTTGACATTTCACCAGAACCATATAACAAATCCTGCCAGTCTATGTTAGTATTTCTTGATTCATCAACCCCGTCTGAATATAAAGTTGAATAATCACGTAATGCAGCAAACTTAGTACCATCCATCATATCATATTTACCAAAAGTCTGTTTAATACCACTAAATCCATTATAAGAAAATCTGGCTTTTTGATTTTTATAACCTTTATTCGTAGTAATCAAGATAACTCCATTTGCTCCTCTGGAACCATAAATTGCAGTTGCAGAAGCATCTTTTAAAATATCAACTGATTTGATATCAACAGGATTAATATCTCCTATCTGACCTCCGAATGGAACTCCATCAAGTACCACCAACGGATCATTATCCCCTGTAAGAGATCTGGTTCCTCGTATTCGGATTTGCATAGCAGCTCCAGGTTTACTAGAGGTCTGAGTTAATTCAACCCCCGCTACTCTACCTTGTAATGCTTGTGTCACGTTAGCAGCCTGCACTTCATTTAACTCTTTTCCTCCTATCGAGGCTACAGATCCGGTCACAGCTTCTTTTCGTTGCGTTCCATAACCTATTACTACAACTTCTTTCAAAGTTTTAGCTCCCTCTTGTAAAGTTACATTGATCTTAGTCTGACCATTTACTTTAACTTCTTTAGTTTCTAACCCAACAAAACTAAATACAAGAATAGCATTCGAAGGTACTCCTTTAATAGAATATGCTCCATCAAAATTTGTCATTACTCCTGTATTAGTCCCTTTGATTAAAACATTAGCACCAGGAATTGGACCATTAACATCCGACACTATTCCTGAAACAACCGATTGCGCTTTTGCCCCAATAGAAAAAACAAAAAACATCAGTACAATAAAACTAAACTGTCTTTGATACAGAATTTCCCTCTTAATATTAAAATAGTTAATCATAAAAAAAAATTAATTGGTTAGTTAATAAATTATTAAACTATAAATACTTGTACGAATCCATAAAGTCAATTTTAGCTTAACAAGAATACAAATATATAAAATAACGCAATCGGTTGTTTGTTATTTTTTATTTTTTTAATAAAAAATATTATTCTCTTTTTTTTACAATTATAAAATAATAACCTTATAAATTAAGAAAACAATAATATAGCTTTCCATGAATACGCAAAAACCCTTTACTAATCCAGCTAACAAACCAATCTGGCATAAACAAATGTTACTTTTATTTTAAATGCATAAAATTATTCTGAAAGTATTCTTAAATCTTCTAAAAAATAGTTCGAATTTCATTCTAACTTATTCGCAAAACAGCAATCTATAATTTTTAGATTGTTGTTAATTTTTTTTAATGAATTATTTTTATTTATTCTAAATAAATAAAATAGTTTTATATTTGCCATTCCAAATTAATTTAAATCACACATTTATGAAAACAAACTTTTTAAAAAGTATAATTCTTTTTTTGGCACTAACAGTTAGCCCGGCACTATTTGCTCATGCTTTATGGATTGAAACCAAAGCCACAGGGACAAAAGGAAAACCTCAGGAAATCTCTGTGTTTTTTGGAGAATTTTCAGAAAACAACATTACTAAAACCGAAAAATGGTTTTCTGATTTGAAAGATTTCAAATTATTAGTTATTAGTCCGTCTAAAAAAGAAATTCAGCTGAAACCAAATGCTTTAGAAAACAAATATCAGGTGTTTTTTACACCTGAAGAAGAAGGTGTTTACACGGTTGTAATGCAACATACTGTAAAAGATGTTTACGGAACAATGATTCTGGATTACAACTCCAGCGCTACTATTGCAGTAGGCAAAAAAATGGCCGGAAACGAAGCAGTTTCTAACACGAATAAAATAAGCGTTTTTACTGAAAATGCTGTTGCTCTGCCTAAAAACTCAAAAATAACCGCCATTGCCAGATACAACGAAGCCATCGCTAAAGAGCAAAAAATTAAAGTTATTGCCCCAAACGGTTGGGAAAAAGAATTGTGGACAAATGAAAATGGTGAATTTTCGTTTACACCAATCTGGTCTGGAAATTATATGATTGAGTTCACACAAACCGAGAAAAAAAGCGGAGAACACAACGGAAAACCTTTCGATTCCATCTGGAAAATGGCAACTTACCAAATTACCGTGAAATAATTTTCCTATTTTTACCCAAAAAAGGTCTTTAATTTTAACGTTAAAGACCTTTTTTTATGAATGTTGTCAAAAGACAATTCTTCCATTAGTTCTGTTTTTTAGCAGCTGCAGCTGCTTTTTCAGCTTTTACTTTCTTAACATAATCACTAAACATCTGACGCCAGTTACGACCGTGATTATTTAAATATTGCTCCGCCTGCGTTTTATAAATTTCGAAAATTGCCGAAATCTCTTTCATGCTTTTATAATCCACTGCCTGTTCACGTGCTTTTTCTAACATTTTTTGAATTTCAGCTCTTTCTGTTGCTGTCAAATTAGGCACTATTGCTTCATATCCTTTCATCGTAAAAGCCACCTTCCCGATGGTATATTTATCCAAAACCAAAGCCACCTGTTCCTCTGATAAATCTTTACGCAATCCATCCATTAAATTTTGATGTACCGTAGAAGGCATGGCCGAATCGGCAATAATTTGTCGGTGTAAATCAGAAAGCGGTTTTCCGTCCAGTGGATTAATTCCGGCAGGAACCGTCGAAAAAGGATGCGAATTATGCCATTCTTTAACCGTAGCCAAATGAGTTGACACTACCTGAACCAATCGGTTTTCTTTTTCACTATTATTCAATTCTAAAGAATGAATCCACTCTTTTGCTTTTGCAGCATCTTCATCAGTAACGGTTTGCGCATTTGCAAACGCACTAAAAGCCATAAAAACCACTAACAGGGCCACTTTAATTTTCTTTGTTTTCATATACTATTAATCTTAAGTTGGCTATCAATATTTTGACAGCAAATTTTTATAGGTGTTAAAAATACAATTTTAAATACAATTGCAGAATCTTATCAAAAATGAAGCCTAAAAGGAATTATTTTAAAAAAAATACAAAATAAAATTTACTAACAAACAATTTTCTCTTTGCATTTCCCGTTACTTTCAAAAAATCATCATGAAAAAACCACTTTTAATCTGCTTACTGTTTTTATCCGCTATCAGTTGGAGTCAAACGGCTGAAAACTATTTTGATCAGGCATTAAAAAAATCGAAAGCCGGAAATCCAAAAGCCGCCATTGCCGATTATGACAAAGCCATAAAACTCCGACCTACTTTTGATAATGCTTATCTGAACAGAAGTATCGAAAAAATTAAACTAAACGACCTTAAAGGCGCACTGGAAGACGTTAATAAAACCTTGGAAATTCAAGACGACAATATGTATGCTTACACCACCAGAGCCAACATTTATTACAAACTTCAGGATTACAAATCGGCTCTAAAAGACTGCAATGTAACCATAAAATATAATGCCGCTGATTATCTAACGTATAATCTGCGGGGATTGACTAATGTGCATCTGAATGACTCTAAAAGTGCCTGCGAAGATTTTCAAAAAGCCGCACAAATGGGAAGTCAAAGTGCAGTTAAAAACCTGAAAAATTTCTGCAAATAAAACATAACTTCTAAAACTAAAAAGCTGTTTCTTATCGGAAACAGCTTTTTTTATGATTTGAAATTAACTTATTTTTGGGTAAGTCTTTTAAGTTCGGTTCCTCCCGGAATTTGCATTTTATCGGTTAAAATAGGAATATCATTTAAACTAAAAACCCCGGTTAACGACATCAAAACCGAACGGTTAATTCCATTAGCATCGTCATCAATAAACATCACAAACTCTTTGAGTTGGTTGTTATTTCCGGCGCGTTTCACATCAATAGTAACTTGTTTTCCGTTTTCATTTACTTTTTTCAACTCTTCCAAAGAAGCTGATTTAATGTAACTATCGGCAACATCTCTCATTTTTTTAGCCGCCGTACTATTAGTCGTTGAAAAAACTCTTAAATCGTCTAAATTTTGAATTAATTTCAAATATTGCAAGGTCTCTTTGTCGGAAGCATCCACTTTTACCTTACTCATTAATTCAAACATTTTTTTATTCACTATTACCGAAACAATCTCTTCCTGACCGTCAAATTGGTCAAAAACCGTCTGACCGTAAAACGAACCAGAAGCAAAGACAATCAACAAAGTAATCAGTATTTTTCTCATTTTCATGTTTTTATATTAAAATTATTCTCTGTTTTATTGAAAGTATTACCATTATTGTGCCAAAAAAATTTTATCTACACAGCCGCAAAATAGGTAAATTTATACTCTGATTTTAATTTTCTTTGTTATAAAAATCACAAATTATAAAACTAAAGATAGTACTTTTACGTTTAAAGCCCTAATTGATATTCGAATTATGAGAAAACAACAGCTTTATTTACTCTGCTTTTTTGCTGCATTTTTGTCCTTCCAAAGTTGTCAGGATTATGATGATAAATTACCGGAACCAACCGATTTGGATGTTCAAAAATTTATTTGGGGAGGATTAAACGAACTCTATTTATGGCAGGCCGATGTTCCTAATTTAGCAGACAATAAATTCAATAATGACTTGGAATATTATAATTTTCTGGAACAATATACTCCCGAAGATTTGTTTCAAAGTTTATTATACCGTCCTCCTGGCTCGGATGATGCAGCACAATATGGCGCTGTAGATCGCGACAGCTGGATAGTAAGCGATTATCTTACTTTAGAACAACAATTAGATGGTACCTCCAAAAACAATGGCGTAAAATTTGGCTTTAGCCTTGTTACTTCAAATAGTGATCAGATCATAGCTTATGTAAAATATATTGTTCCTAATTCTGATGCTTCCACTAAAGACATTCAGCGCGGAGAAATAGTTTACGCTGTTAACGGCATCACTTTAAACTTAGATAATTATGTAAATTTATTTTTTAGTTCTAATGAAAATTACACCTTAAATTTTGCCGATTTAACTTATGATTCCAATAACAATCCGGTAATTACTCCAAATGGAAAAAGCCTTGATTTAACCAAAACAACCTTGGCTGAAAATCCCATTTTAATTAAAAAAGTAATTACAAATGGGGCGCATAAAATTGGTTACCTCATGTATAATGGCTTTTACTCTTCTTATGAATCAGAACTTAATGATGTTTTTGGATATTTTAAATCCGAAGGTGTTACCGATTTAGTTTTAGATTTAAGATACAATGGTGGTGGATTAGTCCCAACAGCTGCTCGTTTAGCGAGTATGATTACAGGTCAATTTACCGGAGAAATTTTTAATGAATTAGCATACAACTCTAAAAAATCCTTCCTTAAC
Organism: Flavobacterium daejeonense DSM 17708; assembly: GCF_000425425.1. GTDB lineage: Bacteria > Bacteroidota > Bacteroidia > Flavobacteriales > Flavobacteriaceae > Flavobacterium > Flavobacterium daejeonense. Next base: position 144,372 of record NZ_AUDK01000004.1, on the reverse strand, counting down.
CGAAAATATACTTTTGTTAGTACTCTAAACGGTAATTCTTTAAACAGTTTGAATCTTTCTAAAGTTTATGTTTTAACGACCAAAAATTCGGCTTCAGCCAGCGAACTTATCATTAATGGACTGGATCCTTATATCAATGTCGTTCAAATAGGTGATTATACCTATGGGAAAAATGTGGCTTCAGTTACCCTTTACGACTCTCCAACTTTCACTAAAACAAATGTAAACCCGAGCCATCGTTATGCCATGCAGCTTATTGTTGCCAAGTCAGTAAATGCTTTAGGCTTTGGAGACTATTCTTACACCGGTCTAAAACCGGATTACCAACTAACCGAAAGAATAAAAACACTGGGCGTTTTGGGAGATCCCAGTGAACCTTTATTAAGTACCGCCATTGGAAAAATCACAGGAACATCAAAATTAATAGTTCCCGAAAAAGCAACCACCGATTTCATATACTTAAATGATTCTAAAACACTTAGAAGACAGAACATGATGTATTTTAGCACAGAAATACAATAATTTTATTAAAAAATAGTTTACATTAGTAACAATCAACCATTTAAAACAAACCTTATGAAAAAAATTGTTTATTTGTTACTAATTTCACTAGTAATTGTATCCTTTGGATTTGAAAAATCAACAGATTCTGCCCCAAAAAAAATCAACGTAGTCATTGATTTAGGACATGGTGGTACTGATTTTGGTGCTACTATTAAAAACATTCATGAAAAAAATATTGTAGCGCAGATTGCAAAAAAAATTAAATCTACCAACAAAGATGTTCAACTTTATTTTACCAGAACTGAAGATCAATTTGTAAGCTTACAGCACAGAGTGAATTTCATCAATGAACTTAAACCGGATTTAGTTTTATCGATACATGTCAATGCTAATTTAGAAAAAGATAATTCTGGTCTTGATTTTTATATTGCTGAACGAAATGAATATTCAGAAAAATCAAATAAAATTGCTCAGGAACTAAGTTCCAAATTATCAGAAAATGATTTCATCAAAATAAACGAACTTAAAACAGCGCCTTATTTCATACTTAAAAACACCAATGCTCCGGCAATACTTTTAGAACTTGGTTATTTAACCAATGAAAATGACTTTAAATACTTAACTGATAGTAATTCTCAAGATAAAATTGCCAATTCTATTTCCGAATTCATTTCGAAATTACAATAAAAACAGAATCCTATACAAACAAAAATGCCGCTATATAGCGGCATTTTTGTTTATAAAAGAAAATCAATTACAAATTGATATTCAACCCTAATTTAAAATTTCTTCCCCGGGTATTATACCCAATTACTTCATAAAAATCTTCATTCAAAATATTTGTCGCTGAAGCAAATACTGTCATTCGATTTTTGATTAGCTCGTACTTAGCCGTTACATTCAATAATTTATAAGCAGCTGTAATAACCGAAGTTTGTTCGTAAGTCACCGGATCAAACAAAGCATCCGGCTTTTTATCCACAAACTGATAACTTATATTAAAAAAAGTTCGGGGCGATGGTTGATACTCAACTGCAGCATTTACTTTGTGTTTTGGCACATACAAACTCAAAGCTTTTTCTACCTGAGTGAATGTATAATTCCCTCTCAACTTCAACTGATTTGACAAAGCATAAGTAAACATGGTTTCAACTCCTTTAGCATTATACTTCCCGTCGATATTATCATACCCAGCTGAAACAAAAACAATAGAATTATTTTCTTCTCTATAAAATGCCACGGCATTTACACTGATTTTTTTATTCCATAAATCCAATTCAAAACCAACTTCAGCCGTACTGTTTTTCTCTGGTTTTAAATCTAAATTCCCATAAAATGAAGCATACAACTGATACAAACTTGGCGTAATATAAGCGGTACTGTAGGAACTCACCAATTTCAAAGGAATCTCTGAAAAAGAAAACGATGGATTGACGTTGTACACAAAATTATTTCCATATTTACTATGAATATTCAACCTTGCTCCGGCATTAATATTCAATCCAAAATCCGAATTATAAACCAATGTAGCGTAAGGATCTATAATATTAAATTTGGCCAATTCGTTTTGAATATCTCCATAAGGCGTTAAATTAACCATATCAAAAAACTGAAATTGCGCCCCGCCAATAACAAATAATTCTTCTGAAATTTGGTATTTATTAAACGCATCTGCATTTACATTTCTTGACTTATAAGTCGATAAACTTTCATAGCTATATGAATCTCTGTTCATCCACCCCACGGCAGTATTAACCACTAATTCTCCTTTTTCATATTTATACTTTGGAGAAAAACCTACACGAAATTGCTCTGATTTTCCATAATTACTTAAATTATCAATAAAAGAATCGGTATCAAAATCATATTTAAGACGATCATAATTGGCAAAAAAATCAAAACTTAATTGCTTTGTTGGTGTAAAACCAAGTTTCACAATACTATTTACTCTGGAAGAATAATCATCTTCAAATTTTTCAGCATCATTAGTCGGTCTGGCCTGAGACATTCCGCCAACTTCAGAACTGTTTAAAGCTCCAAAATAATTAAACTTTTCTGTTTTTCCATTAAATGAAAATCCCTGATTGTATTCCTGAGCTGAATAATCTTTTTCCTGAGCTGTGGTTTGCGTACCCACATTCAGATACACATTTCCGGCAATAGCTTTCTTCTCGGCCTTTTTCAAAGTAATATTAATCACTCCTGTTGCCGCTCCCGTACCATAAAGTGTACTCGCCGCTCCCTTCATTACCTCGATACTTTCAACCTGTTCCACCGGAATTAAACGTAAATCGTATTCTAAATTAATATTAGACGCATCAGTTACCGGAATCCCATCAATTAAAATTAAAGTTTGACGATTGCGTCCTCCACGAATTGAATATTTCAAATCTTTTCCTGCGCCACTCTGATTTCCGTTAATTTCAACTCCTGCAACAGTACTTAAAACCTGAGCGATGGATTGTCCCTGTCTTTTTTTCAAATCATCTGAAGTGATTTTAACGATTACTTTTCCTGATTTTTCTTTTGGCAAAGCAAACTTAGAATCCGAAATAACCACCTCATCTAATTCATTTGTTCCCGACAAAACAACTCCTTTTTTTTGTGCCAAGGCACAGGTACCTATTAATACGAATAACGCACTAATACGAACGATTTTTTTGTTCATTTTAATAAAACATTTGGTAACAATACTACTGCTACATGACTACTAATTGGGAGAAAAGCATAGAATTACCCATACCCAAACCTTTTTTCCCGAAAGTTTGATACTCGATGTAATGGGCAGGTCTCCTGGCTTGCGTCTTGTTGTTGACCTTCCCATTTTGAAGTTAGAATCCAGAAGTTAGGGGGGCAGAAGTAATTTACTTCCAACTTCCCTCTTCCTGTTTCCCACTCATTAAACAGTGGTTTTGCAGATAACAACAAGCTTGATAGCTTACAGTTGCGGGTACAGCTCAAGATTTTTGATTAATAATCCTTAATTTTTAGATTGCCAAAAAAAATTCTGAAATCTAAAATTATCAATCACTTGATTCCCTTTTAATGCTATTTTCCTAATCGAAAAACAGCAACCTCAATACGGCGGCAAAGATAAAACTTAATTCAGCTAAAAATCAAATTTATCTACACATTTGATTTCAGCAAAACAAAACACTAAAAACCAGTACCTTAACAAAAATAAATTAAAGTTAAAGTTCTAATTTTAAGACAGCCCCAAAATCTACTTTATTCATAAAAGCATCTTTTAAAGGCAAATTAGAAATCGCACAAAGAATACTTCTAATCACTCCGGCATGAGTCACTATCACTATTTTTTCTGCACTATTCAGAATAATTTTTTCCTTCCAAAAATCAGTCACCCGATGATGTAAATCCACAAAAGATTCTCCGTTAGGAACACTAACATTTACAAAATCATTCATCCAGGGAGTAAAATCAGTTTCCGGAATAGCATCCCATTTTTTCATTTCCCAATCCCCAAAATCCATTTCCATTAATCGAAAATCAGTCGTAATTGAAGAAGCTAAAAAATCAGCCAATTGAACACAACGACGCAGCGGACTGGAATAAATTATGGATTCAACAGGAATTTGCGATCTTATAGATTCAAATTGTTCTAAAAAAGGTGCTTTCAAACCCACATCTGACTGACCGTAACAAATGCCTTTTTCACAAATTGTTTCGGTATGACGCACTAAATAAATTTCCATATTGCAATTGATGATAAATAAAAAACCACTTCACAAAGCTGCTGTGTTGCCCCCAGACAATCGCCGGTATAACCGCCGATCCATTTTTGAAAATAACGGGCTAAGAAAAATCGGCTAAGAAAAACCGGAAGTAAAACAGCCCAAATTTGCCAATAAAAACAGGACAACAGCAACAAAGGAAACAATCCAAAAAAGAAAGCACCTAAAACCTCTCTCCAACTGTAAGCCTTCGCAATAGGCTTACTTTTGCTTGTGGCATCTTCTCTCGAATATTCATGGGTAAAAACAATGGAGATAGCCGCCAAACGACTTACAGCATGAGCAACCAAGAATAAAAGCAAAATCTCAAAATTTGAACTTTGATTTATCCTTATTAATTCGACCAAACTTTCAAATTTCAATAAAAAAAGTAACACCAAACCGATAGCGCCATAAGCTCCTATAGCACTGTCTTTCATAATCATCAGGATTTTTTCCTTAGTCCAGCCGCCGCCAAAACCGTCACATACATCGGCAAAACCATCTTCATGAAAAGCTCCGGTAACTAAAATTCCTGTAATCATTGAAAGCAGCACCGCAATTTCATTCGAAAAAACAAAACCAGAAACAAAATACACTAAAAAACTTAACACCCCTACTATCCAGCCAATTAACGGAAAATATCTGGAAGCTTTATTTAAGTAATCCGGATGATGATTAATATTTTCAGGACAGGGAATCCGGGTATAAAACATTAAGGCTGTAAAAAATATATGGAGTTCTTTTTTCATTATTTATAGTTATCGCTCTTATTTCTAATTTATCATTTTTTTAAATCCATATCTCAGTATAAACTCATCATATTCCTCTTGGAAAGTTTTCTTTGTATGATGTGTCTCTTGATTTTTAATGTAATCCCTAACTTTATCAACAATAGATTCTGATACTGAAACTGCAAAATATTCATCCTGCCATTCAAATTTCTCTTTCGTTAACTCATTCTTATTAATCCAAAAAGAAGATTCTCCTTTTATAAGTTGCATTACTTTTTGAATATTTTGATCAACTCCTAACGAAATAAGACAATGACAATGATCAGAATATCCATTTATAAAATCTATAAAAATTCCTTTTTGAGTGGCATTTTCCCGAATATGCTGCCAAACTTTTTGACGCAATTCAATTGAATCTAAATAAGGAATTCTGTTTTTAGTACTCCAAACACAATGAATATAGACTTTTACAAATGGCATCTCTTTATTTTTTTAATTGTTTTTAAAAATTTGGCTAAAGCCCAATCAAAGATTATCTTTTGTTCCAATAGCTAAAGCTATTGGCAATCCATAAAAAGCTTCATAACTCAAATAATTATCTCTTCAAAAATCAAATCCAGTATTGAATTGCCTCCAGATTTATCTGGAGGCATATAGAGTTCTTTCCAAAATTGGCTTTAGCCAAACTATTTCTCACTCACCCCGGCACTTTCAAAACTCGCCATTTCATTTAAAAATGCCACAGCCGATTGAACTATTGGAAAAACAAGAGCACAACCTGTTCCCTCACCCAAACGCAAATCAAGTTGAAGAATTGCCGAGACATCCAAATAATCCAACAATTTTTTATGAGCTTTCTCAGCCGATTGATGACTAAAAACAGCATTTTTTAAAATTTTCGGATTCTTTTTAAAAGCAATTAAAAAAGCCACGCTGCAAATAAAACCATCCACCAAAAAAATCATATTTTGCTGAAATGCTTCAAGCATTCCGCCTGCCATTTGTAAAATTTCAAATCCGCCAAAATGAGTCAAATAACTCTCTAAATTCTTTGAGCCTTTATAATTTTCAATCGCTTTTCTTAAAATATCAATTTTGAATTCCAGTTTTTCGTCAGTAACTCCCGTACCTTTGCCCACACAATCTTCGATGGAAAAATTACACAACACACTCATCAAAACCGAAGCCGTGGCGGTATTCCCAATTCCCATTTCACCAAAACCAATACAATTACTGCCCTGCTTGGCGATATTCGTCACAATTTCGGCGCCTTTAGCAAAACAGAATTCCATTTGCATTTTGCTCATTGCCGAACCACTCAAAAAAGAATGTGTTCCTTTATCAGTCTTAGCCGAAATCAATTTTGTATTTGAAGGAAAATCATAATTCACACCCGAATCTACAATTGAAAGAGCTATTTTATTTTGCTTGCAAAACACATTGATTGCCGCACCACCTTCCAGAAAATTAGTAATCATCTGGCGGGTTACATCCTGTGGATAAGCGCTCACCCCATGTGGTGCAATACCATGATCGGCTGCAAAAACAACCAAATGAGGCTGTTTAATTTCGGGCGTTAAGGTTTGAAAAACCGTTCCTATTTGTAAAGCCAATTTTTCAAGAATGCCCAATGACCCCGTTGGTTTTGTTTTTTGATCTATTTTATGTTGCAAAGCAATAATCGAAAATTCGGTGTCATTTTGCAAAATCGGATTGCTTTCTTTAACTTTTTCATCAATTATGGAAAGGGCCTTAATCTCAGTTACACAAGGCACTTCCGATTTTTGCTTCCAATGCAGTTGTTGTAACATCGGCTGCTTATCATAATCGGTTGCCGGTTTGCCTACGCAAAAATACCCCAGAGGTTCGATATGCTCAGGCAGACCCAATATTTTCTTGAATTGGTAATAATTCAAAATCGAAACCCAGCCCATCGAATAACCCTGCTCCGTAAGTGAAAGCCAAATATTTTGCGCCGCACAAACAGCACTAAACTTAATCGCTTCGTTACTTCCTACTGTTCCAATTGTAAAATGATTCAACACCGAACGATCATAACAAATCACCAATCCCAATGGAGCTTCTTCGATGGCTTCGAGTTTTAAAGCCTGATATTGTGCTTTTTGCAATTCGTCGTCGGTACTTTTAGCGGCTTTTTGATCGTATTCTAAAAACAAATTCTTTACAGCCCTTTTAATTTCAGCCGAATGAATTAAATAATATTTTGTTGCTTCGGTCAAGCCTACTGAGGGCGCCCAATGTCCCGCCTGCAAAGCTTTTTCTATCACCGCATCAGGAACAGGATCTGAAGTAAAATGACGGGTGTCCCGGCGTGATTTTATTATTTCGTCTAATGTTTTCATCAAATTTGCTTTTCGTTTTTCACCTACTAAAAAACCGAATTACCCTTTTATTGTAACCGGAATTCCGGAAACCATCAACACAACTTTATCGGCTTTTTTGGCTAAATATTGGTTCATCCAGCCTTGTAATTCGGTAAATTTTCTGCCAATGTGTGTATCAGCATGAACGCCCATTCCTATTTCGTTCGAAATAATGATAATCGTCACATCTGGTTGCTGTGCTACCGCTTCAAATTCGGCTTTGGCCTGACTCAAACTCAATTCGACCTCATTTTTTGTATCTACAAAAAAATTAGTCAACCATAAAGTTACGCAATCAATTACAGCAACCTTACCTGAAAAATCAATTTCGCTCAAAAACTTTTCTTTTTCAACATTTACCCAGCGTTTGTCCCTGTCTTTTTGATGACGATCAATTCGTTTTTGAAAATCATCATCCCATTTTCGAGCCGTTGCCACATACATGGGTTTTTCCGATAATTCTTTGGCTATATTTTCAGCGTAACTACTTTTTCCGGAGCGCTCTCCTCCTGTTATGAAATAAATCATTTTTAATGGTTAATTATAAATGGTTAATTATTAATTTTAAAAATATTATTTGTTATTTATTTGTCCTTTAGAAGTTTTAAGAATGCTTGTTATTAATTTTAGAATCACTATTGCTTCTTCTTCAATAACTTTCATATTCTTTTTCATTCAGGTAATTGGTAGCTTTTAATAATTCCAACCAATAAACAACTTCATTCACTTCTTTTTGGGCAATACCAAACTTATGTATAAAATCTTGTTTACTTTCGGCATGTTCCGCTTCTCTTACCATTGCACCAATACTTGTACCGCATCACAACAATTGTTTTAAAAGCACAAATTCTTTTTTATCAGAACACAAATATTGATACAATTTCACAATTCGAATTGCAAAATTAAACCTCTTAGTTTTCACTATATTATCACCCATAATTAATCATTTATAATTAACCATTAAAATTTATCTAGTATGGACAATGACGACAACCATTGCCGCAGCAACTGCCCCTTTTGAGATGAAACCAGGCTTTAAAAACATAATTCCCATTTTCTAAATAATAATCAATTCCTTCAATTAGCTGAGTCGTTTTTGGTAAATCTTTCGCTTTATTATCCAAGGCATTTTCCGGGGTAATTGTGCTAACATATTCGTCAATTTTGAGCGAACAACTGTTTTTAAAACATTCGGGACACAAACAATCGGCTCCTTCAGAAAGCGAAAAAATGGGAGGAAAATCATTGCACCAACATTTTTTATCCGCACTACTATCGCCACAGTTAAAAGAGACGCCACAAGAAGAACAACATTTGACTTTTATAATATTCATGAGGTAAAGATAGTGTTTGTTCATTTTTTTATCCTAAAAAATAAACAGGAACTTTTTTAGATTTTCTTATACCTTTGTTCAAAATCCCAAATGGCAATATGAAAACTCTTTTTCAAAAAATCATTTTCCTGATCCTTTTTAGTTTATGCTTAAGCTGTAAAAAGAACGAAAATAAAAACACACAAACCATCCAAGCTGTCAAAAACGAAATTGAATATTCCAGCAATCTTTCCATTTACAAATACGATGGTTATTCGATTGTGCAAGTTTTAAATCCCTGGCCGGATGCCAATAAAGATTTCACTTATATCTTAAAAGAAAAAAATGCTACTGTTCCGGACAGCTTGCAAAAATACACACAGTTATCGGTTCCGTTACAATCTATAGTGGTGACTTCCACCACGAATATTCCTTTTTTAGAAATGCTAAACGCAGAAAAATATTTGGTTGGTTTTCCTCACACCGATTACATTTCTTCTGTAAAAACCCGAAAATTGATTGATGCCGGAAGCGTTCAAAATGTTGGGCAAAACGAACGCCTGAACATCGAAAAACTGATTGATTTAGCGCCTGAAGCCATTGTAACTTTTGGAGTAGACAACAATAATCCAATGATTGACAATCTGAAAAAAAGTGGTTTAAACGTACTCATTCAGGCTGACTGGATGGAGCAATCACCACTTGGAAAAGCCGAATGGATTAAATTGTACGCAGCCTTATTTGGTAAAGAAAAAGAAGGTAAAATTCTTTTTGACAACATCGTAAACAACTACAAAGAAGCTTTAGAATTAGTCGCCAATGAAAAAGCCAAAACAACGGTTTTATATGGTTCTATGTACCAAAATCAATGGTTTGTAGCCAAAGGAAACAGTTGGGTTGCCGAATTTATGAAAGATGCCAAATCAAATTATTTATGGGCTGACACCGAAGGCAGCGGAAGCTTAGGCTTATCTTTTGAAAATGTATTAGAAAAAGCGAAAAAAGCCCAGTGTTGGATAGCCTCGGGTTCTTTTAAAAACCTGAAAGAATTAGCAAACAGCAATACGCATTATAGTCAGTTTGATGCCTTTACTAAAAAAAATGTTTATACTTTTGAAAGCAAATTAGGCGCTACAGGCGGAACACTTTATTATGAATTAGCTCCCAGCCGACCTGACTTGGTCTTAAAAGATTATATTAAAATCTTCCACCCCGAATTGCTAAATGACTATGCATTTACTTTTGTAACAAAACTAAATTAAAATACCTCTGAGGATAACCCAGAGGTATTAGCGAAATAAAAACCGCAGATTCACAGATTTTTATTTTTTTAATCTGTGAATCTGCGGTAAAAAAATCAAAGCAGAACTTGTTTGTGTATATATTGAAGTAGCTAAATTTGTTTTATAAACTATTTAATATCAAAAATTAATTGAATTGAAAAACCAAAAACGAAATACGATTCTATTCACCTACCTTGTTTTAGGACTGCTGTTTTTATTTTTCACCAATATCAGTCTGGGTTCAGTTACCATTCCGTTTGAGGAAATTTTTCACAGTTTATGTGGTAGTCAGGCCAGCAAATCAACTTGGGAATACATCATTATGGATTACCGCTTACCGAAAGCCATCACGGTAATTCTGGTTGGAATCGGACTATCCATTAGTGGTCTATTAATGCAAACCCTGTTTAGAAATCCATTAGCCGGGCCTTATGTTTTAGGATTGAGTTCGGGAGCGAGTTTAGGAGTTGCTTTTGTGATTTTAGGAGCCGGTTTACTTCCTCCTTTTTTACGGGAAATTGTACTTTCTTCGTACGGAATTGTCTTAGCTTCAACCATTGGGAGTTCCTGTGTATTATTGGCAGTCTTATTGGTTTCTATTCGCTTGCGGGACACCATGACTATTTTGATTGTAGGACTGATGTTTGGCAGTTTAAGTAGTGCCATTGTGGGAACGTTAAGCTTTTTTAGCACTGCCGAACAACTGCAAAAATTCACCTTTTGGTCTTTAGGAAATTTAGGAAATCTTTCTTGGACATCGATTGTCATTTTAGCTGTTTGTGTACTTGCAGGATTATTGTTGAGTTTAGCCAGTATCAAACCTTTAAACGCACTACTTCTGGGCGAAAATTATGCCCGAAGTCTGGGTTTGAATTACAATAAAGCAAGGTTGATTATCATATTTTCTACGAGTATTCTGGCGGGAAGCATTACTACATTTGCCGGCCCGATAGCTTTTATCGGATTAGCTGTTCCGCATATTGCCAAACTACTTTTTCATACCAGTAATCATACCATTTTGTTTTGGAGTACCTTACTGCTGGGCGCCATAATCATGCTTATTTGCGATACCATTTCGCAGGTTCCGGGTGGTGAAATCATCCTGCCGATTAATGCTGTAACTTCTATTTTTGGCGCACCAATTGTGATTTGGCTACTGATTAGAAAACAAAAAATGATTGGATAATTATAAATTTTAACCGCAAAGAGCGCAGTAAAAACTATCCCTCCTCTTTAAAAACGCAAAGGGCACAAAGCTTTGCTTGCTTTGCGTAAAACTTTGTAATCTTAGCGGTTAAAAACCCGCAACAGCATTAACAGATTCCTAAAAAATTATAAGAAACAAAGTCTATTTTGTTAGATTTCGAAAAAACATCGTTTATAAACAGCATTCTGTTAAAAGTTTGTGCTTTTGTGAGTTTCAAAAACGGAATAAATCCTTAAATTCGCAGTCTTAATTAATTTAGTAATCTACAGAAGATGAAGACCGCATTAGTAAACTTCATTTTTTACAATTAAAAAACAAATAATATAAATAGAAATGACATGAGCTTGCTCATCGCATTTCTCCAATAAAAATAAATAAATTTTATAGAAATGAAATACGACGTTATTGTTTTAGGAAGTGGTCCCGGCGGATATGTAACTGCCATTAGAGCATCACAATTAGGCTTTAAAGTAGCCGTAGTTGAAAAAGAAAACTTAGGTGGAGTTTGTTTGAACTGGGGTTGTATCCCAACGAAAGCTTTACTTAAATCAGCTCAGGTTTTTGATTATCTAAAACACGCTTCCGATTACGGATTAACGGTTTCTGAATTTGACAAGGATTTCCCTGCGGTTATTCAACGTAGCCGTAATGTTGCTGAAGGAATGAGCAAAGGGGTTACTTTCCTGATGAAGAAAAACAAAATCGACGTTATTAATGGTTTTGGAAAATTAAAACCAGGTAAAAAATTAGACGTTACTGCTCAGGACGGAACAGTTACTGAATACAGTGCGGATCATATTATCATTGCTACCGGAGCTCGTTCCCGTGAGTTACCAAACTTACCACAAGATGGTGTAAAAGTAATTGGTTACCGTCAGGCAATGACTTTACCGGAACAACCTAAAAAGATGATTATCGTAGGTTCAGGAGCTATCGGAGTGGAATTTGCTCACTTCTATAACTCAATGGGAACTGAAGTTACTATCGTTGAATTTATGCCAAACGTAGTTCCTGTAGAAGATGAGGATATTTCTAAAGAATTTGAAAAAGCTTTGAAAAAATCCGGAATTACAGTGATGACCAATTCTTCTGTTGAGAGAATTGATACTACAGGAAAAGGAGTTAAAGCATTCGTTAAAACGGCTAAAGGAGAAGAAGTTTTAGAAGCTGATATTTTACTTTCTGCTGTTGGTATCAAAACGAATATTGAAAACATCGGTTTAGAAGAAGTAGGTATTGCTACTGACAGAGATAAAATTATCGTAAACGCTTACAATGCCACTAATATCCCAGGTTACTACGCTATTGGCGACGTAACTCCGGGACAGGCTTTGGCTCACGTAGCTTCAGCTGAAGGAATTAACTGTGTGGAAAAAATTGCAGGTATGCACGTAGAAGCTATCGATTACGGAAACGTACCGGGTTGTACTTATGCTACTCCTGAAATTGCTTCTGTAGGTTTAACAGAAAAAGCGGCAAGAGAAAAAGGATACGATTTAAAAATTGGAAAATTCCCATTCGTAGCTTCAGGAAAAGCGAAAGCTGCCGGAAATGCAGACGGATTTGTAAAAGTAATCTTTGATGCTAAATACGGTGAGTGGTTAGGATGCCACATGATTGGTGCTGGTGTTACTGATATGATTGCTGAGGCTGTTGTAGCCCGTAAACTGGAAACTACTGGTCACGAAATCCTAAAATCAATTCACCCACACCCAACCATGAGTGAAGCGGTTATGGAAGCAGTTGCTGCTGCTTACGGTGAAGTTATCCATATCTAGTATGTCATCTCGAGCGGAGTCGAGAGACAGTTGCAGTTAGCAGACTAAAATTATAGAAATCCGATTGGTGCAAAAACCAGTCGGATTTTTTTTATTTCACAAACTCTCAAACCAGAAATAAAACCTTATTTTCCCTACTAAAAAAACGTATTTTTTTCGTACTTTTACTAAACTTATAAAAATCAGATCATTATATTTTATTTTTAGCAAAATAAATTTTCTGAAGCCCCAATAAACTGACGGCACATCATAACCCATAACAACTTCAAATACACAATGGGTTGAGATTTAATTTATTCTCTTCAATACATAAATCGGTTAATATTAACCGAATAATAGTCCATTAAAAAAATAAAAATCATGGCTATTGTAATCAAATTTAAACATTTGGGGTTTTCCAGAGCCAAATATCATGAAGTCATTAAACAGCTTGAAAATGCCGGACAAGGGAATCCTGTAGGCCGTTTTTATCATGTGTGTTACGGAAACGATAATGAAGTAGATATTCTGGATGTTTGGGATAATAGGGAAGATTTTAACGCTTTTGGTGAAACATTAATCCCCATACTTAATGCTATGGATGTTCAACTTGGAGAACCAGATATTCAGGAAATTTTTGGTGTTATCATTGGCTAAAAATTATTTAAAAAAAAACCTGACTATCAAAATCTCTAAGAACCAACTTACCATCTTAATTAATTCATTTTTAAGTTCAAAATGAATCCCATTCTTTTCTAATTATTAAATCTAAAAATCCAACATCATGATTATCGTTCAGGACACTTTTATCTGTAAGCCCGGAAACGCTTCAAAACTAGCCAAATTATTCAAAGAAATAATGAATGACAGACCCGAGCATCTTAATATTTTAACCGGCATTTCGGGAGAATTTAACAAAGTAATCATGCTTAGTAAATACGAAAGCATTACTGCTTACGAACACTCTTATGACGAATACATGCAGGACAGCGAGGAAGTAAAAAGAATTAAAGAAAAGATGAAAGGCTATCATGACATGTATTTTACCGGCTCTCGCGAAATTTATCAGGTTTGGTAAACTCCTTTCTAACAAAAGCAATCCAAAAAATTACTAACCATCAAAAAATTAAATTATGGAAAACACTACATCCCTTTTTGAAAGACTTGGCGGCCTCAAAGGAATTGAAGCCATCGTTGATGATATTGTGGAATTACACATGAATAATCCCAATGTAAAATCCCGTTTTTTACCCTTAAAAGACAATCCGGAACATTTTGCTGAAGTTCGCCAGCACCTCATTAGCTTTCTGGCTTTTGGAAGCGGCGGTCCGGTAGAATACAAAGGAAAAGACATGACTGCCGCTCACAAAGGCATGAACATCAGTAACGGAGAATACATGAACGTAGTCGATGACATTATGACTGCACTTGATAAAAATAACATTGATGAACAAACTAAAAAAGATGTTTTGTTTATCGCTTATTCCCTCAAAGCAACCATGGTTCACGTTTAATTTTACTAAAATAGTATTTTGAAAAAGTCCCTTTTTATTCCGTTTCTACATTAAAAACAACTTTGTTCCAAAAAATCAAACAAAGTTGTTTTTTTTTTGCAAAAATTATTCAAACAAATTGCCTAAGACAAGGATTCCAACTGATGAAAAACAGGCGTTTTTGACTCATTTTAAAATTTAATTAAAAATTATTCTAAACAAGCGCTAGGAATTTACATACTAATTTCATAATTTAACACTAACAAAAAAAATACCACATACGCATACGATTTAACTGAATTCTTAACCATTAAATCTATATCTTATGTCTAAACTAAGTCTTTATGAAAGCAACTGGATTAACCTAGTTTTCGAAAACAGAAACAAAGAGTACGGCGCTTTTCAATTGCGTCAGGAAACCACCAAAACTTCCTTTCGGGCTCTTACTTATGGAATTTTATTGTGTACAGCACTCATTGTCCTGCCCAATTTTTTAAATCTCTTTAAAACATCCGACATCTCAGTTCCTACTACCGATTGGACAGATACGGTTATACAATTAGACAACATTTATTCACCGGATAAAACGCCTGAAGCAGCAGCTCGGGCATTGCCAGCCGCCAAAGCTCCAGTCGATGTAACAGACTCTAAACAACTTATCAATCCTACTGTGGTAGCAGCTCAGCAAGCAACTCCTGTGGATAATTATACACTGGAACGCACTAATCCGGTTGAAAATCCAACGACTGGAAATGCCATCTCAGGCTCAAATACCGGTTCTGAAATTGGTGTAGCCGGAGGAACAGGAAACGGAAATGGTTCGGCGCTCGGTACAGGAAATTCAGATACTAACGGAAGTGAAATCGTAAATAATGTAATGCTGGACAAAAAACCGGAATATCCGGGAGGAATAGAAAAATTCTATCGCTATGTGGGGAATCATTTCAACAGCCCGGTAATGGATGAAAATAAAAATGTTCGCATTTTTGTTTCATTTGTAGTCGAAAAAGACGGCAGCATGACCGACATCAAAGTGCTCAATAAACCGGGAGCTGCACTAGAAAAAGAAGCCATCAGAGTTTTACAATCTATCAAAGTAAAATGGTCGCCTGGTATTTACAATTCAAAACCAGTACGAACAGCTTATAATTTACCCATAGTGGTTCAGGTTAATTAAATTAGATTTAGTTAAAAAAGGAAAAGGAGTTGTTACTAAAAAGACAACTCTTTTCTGTTTTTATCCGGCTAAATTTAACATTTAAAACAATCCGCACTATTTTTTATCTGAAAGCTTCCCGGTTTAAAAACTATCTTTTTAAATCAACATTCCGTATATTTGTAGCCTTAAAATTGATTTATGGAAACTGTTGTAGATAACAATAATCCCGTTACAAGCCAAACTGAACCAGCAGCAAATGTTGCTAAACCAAAATGGTTAAAAGTAAAACTCCCAATCGGAAAAAAATATACTGAACTTCGAGGCTTAGTTGATAAATATAGCTTAAACACCATTTGTACCTCCGGAAGCTGCCCTAATATGGGAGAATGCTGGGGCGAAGGAACCGCAACTTTTATGATTTTAGGTAATATCTGTACACGTTCTTGCGGTTTTTGTGGCGTAAAAACTGGACGACCTGAAACTGTAGATTGGGACGAACCGGAAAAAGTAGCCCGTTCTATCAAAATCATGAATATTAAACACGCCGTAATTACAAGTGTAGACAGAGATGATATCAAAGATGGAGGTTCTATTATTTGGTTAGAAACGGTAAGAGCTATCCGCCGTATGAATCCAAATACCACTTTGGAAACACTTATTCCTGATTTTCAGGGAATCGAAAGAAATATTGATCGTATTGTGGAAGCAAATCCTGAAGTTGTATCTCACAACATGGAAACCGTTCGCCGATTGACTCGTGAAGTGCGTATTCAGGCAAAATACGACCGAAGTCTGGAAGTATTACGCTATTTAAAAGAAAAAGGAATCAACAGAACCAAATCCGGAATTATGTTAGGACTTGGAGAACAGGAAGAAGAAGTTTTTCAAACTATGAGAGATTTACGTGCTGCCAATGTTGATGTTGTAACGCTTGGACAATATTTACAACCAAGTAAAAAACACCTTCCGGTTAAGGAATTTATCACTCCGGAACAATTTGCCAAGTATGAACAATTTGGTCTGGAATTAGGATTCCGTCACGTAGAAAGCGGTCCGTTAGTTCGTTCTTCCTACAAAGCACAAAAACACATATTATAAAAAGTTTATTCGGTTAATCGTTTATTTGCTTAACCGATTAAACCGTTAAACAAATAAACAAGAAACTTGAAAACAAGAATTGCCATCAATGGTTTTGGCCGAATCGGTCGAAATCTGTTTCGTCTTCTTTTAAATCACCCGGAAATAGAAGTAGTTGCTATCAATGATATTGCCGATACCAAAACAATGGCACATTTGATAAAATACGACAGTATTCACGGTGTTTTGCCACAAAATGTTACAGTAAGCGAAACCGGTTTTTTTATTGAAGACAAACACTTTTTGTTTTTTCACGAAAAAAGTATCTCCAATCTGAACTGGAAAGATTTAAATATTGATTTTGCAATTGAATCAACCGGAAGACACAAAAGTTACGAAGCCTTAAACGAGCATATTATTGCCGGTGCAAAAAAGGTAATTCTTTCGGCTCCTTCAGAAGTGGACACCATCAAAACAGTCGTTTTAGGTGTTAACGAACATATTTTGGACGGAACCGAAAAAATCATCTCAAACGCCAGTTGTACTACGAACAACGCTGCTCCGATGATAAAAATAATCGACGAACTTTGCGGAATTGAACAGGCTTACATCACCACAATTCACTCATTTACAACTGACCAGAGTTTACACGATCAGCCACACAAGGATTTACGCAGAGCCAGAGGTGCCAGCCAGTCAATTGTTCCTACAACAACAGGTGCGGCTAAAGCATTAACAAAAATTTTTCCTATCTTAGACGGCAAAATTGGCGGATGTGGTATTCGTGTTCCTGTTCCTGATGGTTCACTAACCGATATTACTTTTAATGTAAAAAAAGCAGTATCGATAGCTGAAATCAACGAAGCTTTTAAAAAAGCAGCAAAAAATGAGTTAAAAGGAATATTGGATTATACTGAAGACCCTATTGTTTCCGTTGATATAGTAGGAAATAGAAATTCATGTTTATTTGATGCCCAACTTACCTCTGTAATTGATAAAATGGTAAAAGTGGTTGGTTGGTATGATAACGAAATTGGATATTCGTCGCGCCTGATTGATTTAATACTATTGACAAAACCAAACTAACTGGATGCATTTAAAAATCAAATTCTACCTGATTTTCATCTTTCTATTCAATTCAATCCTGTATTCTCAACATGAAGAAACGGACAGTATTAGCTATTACAACAATTTAGCCAATATTCATATTAAAAAAAATCAATACAAAGAAGTCTTTTTCTATACGCAAAAAGCCATAAATTATGCTCAGGAAAAAGCAAATACCAAAGAACAAGCCATCCAGACCGCTAAACTGGGACGCTTGTATTACAACTTAAAAAAATACGACGATGCTATCGACAAACTTACCGAAAGCATTGGTCTTTTTAAAACACTCAGTCCAACTCCCGAATATGCCAAAGCCTATTATTATTTGGGGCTTACTTATATTGAAAAAGCAAATTTGGCTGCTGCCGAAACCTGCATTAACAAAACTGCAGCTATTTCGAAAGCCTTACAACTCAAAGACAACGACAATTTAATCCTGCTTCAAAAAGCGATTATCAATAGGGAAAATAAAAAATACGAACTGGCTTCTGCACAGCTGAACACTATTATTTCTAAATCCGATGCTCCTAATTTAATAGACACTAAAGCGGAAGCTTTGTACCAAATGGGGCTTATTGAACAACAAAACAATCGCTATAATTTAGCTTTAAGTTATTTTAACAAAGCGCTGAATTTAAACGCTAAAAATCAAAATTCAGAACAAAAATCCCATATTTTACTAGCCATCAGCCTTGTTTACGACAAAATGCTGGACAAAAGCAACGCCTATTCCTATTTAAAATTGCATCTCAATTTAAAAGAAAGTCTTGCCATTGCCAACAATGAAAAATTAGGCATCAACGATTACGAAGCGTTTAAAGAAAGTCAGCGAAAAATCAATCAGGCTCGTATCAATAAAAAGAAAAAAGATCAGGAACGAACCGAAAAATTCTCCCGACTAATCAACTATCTATCTGTTGCGCTTATTGCTATTCTTTCGTTATTGAGTTTTTCACTTTACAAAATCAATATCATTCGAAAAAAATCCAATTTGTTATTACAGGAAAAAAATAATGAGTTGATAATTGCCAAAGAAAAAGCCGAAAAAGCTTCGAATGCCCGCGCCGATTTCCTTTCAACTGTAAGCCACGAATTGCGTACTCCACTGAATGCCATCAATGGAATTACTCACCTTTTATTGGAAGAAAACCCTAAAAAAGCACAGTTACACTACCTTAGTTCTTTACAATATTCCGGAAATTATTTGACTGCTTTTATCAATGATATTTTAGAAATCAATAAAATTGATTCGAATAAAATTGAAATAGAACGCATCAATTTTGATTTAAAAAAATTATTACTAGACATCAAAAATTCATTAAACGAAGTTGCTACAAAAAACAAAAACGAATTTATTCTTGAGATTGACAATGCTATTCCGACACATTTAACTGGTGATCCAATTAAATTGTCTCAGATTTTCATGAATTTAATCAACAATGCCCTTAAATTCACTAAAAACGGAAAAGTAAGCATCATAGCAAAATTAAAATCTCTTGAAAACCAAAAAGCAATCATCGCTTTTGATATTATCGATACCGGAATAGGCATTCCGGAAGAAAAACTGGAAAGTGTTTTTGACAGTTTTTCTCAGGGTTCTACCGAAATCAACAGAAAATACGGCGGTACCGGCTTAGGTTTAACTATTGTAAAAAAAATACTGAGCTTACTGGGCAGTGAAATACATCTTAAAAGCAATGTGGGCGAAGGCTCAACTTTTTCTTTTGAATTAGCCTTAACTGTTAACGAACAACAGCCGGAACAAGCACCTGTACAAGAAAACATTTTTGATCTTTCTAAAATAAAAGGGAAAAATATCTTAGTTGTTGAAGACAACAAAATCAATCAGATGATTACCAAAAGAATGCTGGAAAACAGAGAAATTCTTTGCGAAGTAATCGACAATGGCGAAGAAGCCATTGAAGTGATGAAAAACAACAAATACGATTTGGTTTTGATGGACGTGCATTTGCCAGGCATCAACGGAACGATTGCAACAGAGGAAATCCGAAAATTTGACACTACAACGCCTATTATTGCCATGACCGCTATTTCATTAAACGAAAATCGGGAAATGTTACTTTCTTATGGCATGAATGATGTGATTACTAAACCTTTTATTCCAAACGATTTTTACGTGATTTTATCCAAACATTTAGCAAACTAAGCCTTCAAAATCAATTCTCTGATTAACATTCTAACCTTCGGTTCGGCATTTTTGGCAGCTTGCAACACTTCATCGTGAGAAATCGTTTCGATACTTTCCTCGTCTCCCATATCGGTAATAACTGAAACCCCAAAAGTTTCCAAATCCATGTGACGCGCCACAATTACTTCGGGAACAGTGGACATCCCTACACAATCAGCGCCCAGAATTTTCACCATTTTGTATTCGGCCAAAGTTTCAAAAGTTGGTCCCTGCAAACCTAAATAAATTCCGTCTTGAACTTTTATATTATTTTTTTGTGCCAATACCTTAGCTAAAGCTATCATTTTTTTCGAATACGGTTCGCTCATGTTAACGAATCTTGGCCCAAAACGCTCGTCATTTTTCCCACGCAACGGATGTTCCGGAACCAAATTAATATGATCGTTGATCAGAATAATATCTCCAACTTTATAATTAGAATTTACTCCGCCGGAAGCATTGGAAACAATCAGTTTTTCAACGCCTAAATATTTCATCACGCGCACCGGAAAAGTAACTTCCTGCATCGAATAACCTTCGTAATAATGAAAACGTCCCTGCATGGCCACTACTTTTTTAGTTCCAATAGTCCCAAAAACTAAAGCACCTTTATGTCCTTCGACAGTAGAAACCGGAAAATTAGGAATCTCAGCATAAGGCAATGAAAATTCAATTTGAATATCATCGATAAAATTACCTAAACCCGAACCTAAAATCACTCCAAATTCCGGTGTAAAATTGGTTTTATCCTTAATATAACTAACGGTTTCCTGAACTAAATCCCACATAATTTTTAATTTTTTCATCAAACGGATTGGCTGCTGAAAGTAACTTACTTTGTATTGGTAAATAAAAAAGTTGTTCTTCCGGCAATTTTCCTTTCAATCGCACATAATCTTTTTCGGTCGTAATAATGATATTGTCCTGAGCCTGAATTACAATATCCTGAATATCATTTTCTGAAAAATGGTGATGATCCGGATAAGTCAAACAAATATCTTTTTCATTTTTCAAATAAGCATAAAAAGGTTCCGGCTTGGCTATTCCGGCCAAAAGCAATTTCGGTTCTTCTTTAATTCCGCTGACACTTATTTTATTTTCTGCCGAATAAACAAAATCATCATAAACAATACAGCTAAAAAACAACTCCTGATTTTCGGCTAGTTTTAATTTATTTTTTATCGAAAGTTGTTCCGGCTCTGAAAGATTTGGCGGACATTTAGTAACCACCACCACATCGGCTCTTTGCGAACCACTACGGCTTTCACGCAAATTACCTGCAGGCAACATGAAATCATCGGCATAAATATCGCCATAAGCGGTCAATAAAATATAAAATCCGGCTTTTACTTTTCGGTGCTGATAGGCATCATCCAGTAAAATTACTTCTGGTTTTTCATTTTGCGAAAGCAATTGCTCAATTCCGTTTTTACGATTAGCATCAACAGCCACCTGAATTTCGGGGAATTTTCGAAAAAACTGAAAAGGTTCATCACCTAATATTTCTGCATTCGCATTGGCATCAGCCAAAACAAAACCTTCTGATTTTCGTTTATAACCACGACTTAAAGTAGCCACCTTGTATTTTGTCGAAAGCAAACGAATTAAATATTCAATCTGAGGCGTTTTTCCGGTTCCTCCAACACTTAGGTTTCCCACAGCAATTATTGGCAAATCAAAACTGTAGGATTTTAAAATCCCTTTATCAAAAAGAAAATTTCGAATACTGGTTATCAAACCATATAAAATAGCAAACGGAAAAAATATTTTTCGAAGTAAATTCATATTACGAAAGTATATTTTTTATTTTAAAGTTGATTTGTTTATTCGTTAATTTGTTTAAGCTAAAAAACCAAAAACATGAAAATCAAAGAAATAATTTCCGTACTCGAAGAAATGGCACCCCTGGCCTATGCCGAAGATTTTGACAATGTAGGTTTACTGGTTGGGAATCAAAACACTGAAGCCAGCGGAGTTTTAGTTTGTCATGACGCATTGGAAAATGTAATTGACGAAGCTATTGCTAAAAATTGCAATCTGGTGGTTTGCTTTCACCCTATTTTATTTTCCGGAATCAAAAAAATAACGGGTAAGAATTATGTGGAACGCGCCATTTTGAAAGCCATAAAAAACGACATTGCTATTTATGCCGTTCACACCGCTTTGGACAATCATCAACAGGGAGTCAATAAAATTTTCTGCGAGGCTCTTGGGTTAAAGAAAACTGAAATATTAATTCCGAAGCAAAATTTCATTCGAAAATTAATCACCTATACGATTCCTGAAAATGCTGAGAAATTACGCAATGCCTTGTTTGAGGCCGGAGCCGGGAAAATAGGAAATTACGAAGATTGCAGTTTTAATTCCAAAGGAATCGGGACTTATATGGGTAACGAAAACAGCAATCCTGAAATTGGAGAGCGTTTTGAATTTGTAGAAAGTGATGAAATCAAAATCGAAGTTACTTTTGAAAAATATTTAGAATCTAAAATTTTAAAAGCACTGTTTAAAAATCATGTGTATGAAGAAGTGGCTTATGAAATTTATGATTTGCAAAATCAGCACCAAAATATCGGTTTGGGAATGATAGGCAAACTGGAAAATCCAATGGACGAAAAAGCCTTTTTAGCATTGGTAAAAGAGAAAATGCAAGCTGATGGAATTCGCCATTCTCAATTTTTAGGAAAAAAAATCCAAAAAGTTGCGGTGCTTGGAGGTTCGGGAAGTTTTGCTGTCAAAAATGCTATTCAAGCCGGAGCTGATGCTTTTTTGACCGCCGATTTGAAGTATCATCAATTTTATGAAGCCGAAAATCAGCTAATTTTAGCTGATATTGGACATTTTGAAAGCGAACGCTATACAAAAAATTATATTGTTGATTTTCTTCGAAAAAAAATTCTTAATTTTGCCATCATTTTATCAGAAGAAAATACAAATCCAGTTAAGTACTTATAGAATATGACTAATACGAAAGAATTAAGTGTTGAGGACAAGTTGAGAGCCATCTACGATTTACAATTGATTGACTCGAGAATTGACGAAATTAGAAATGTAAGAGGCGAACTTCCTCTTGAAGTGGAAGATTTAGAAGATGAAGTTGCTGGTTTAAGCACTCGTTCTGAAAAATTGAAAGGGGAACTTGAAGTAATTGAAGAGCAAATTAAAGCTAAAAAAAATAGCATCGACGAGCACAAAGAAGCTATTAAAAAATATACAAAACAACAGGAAAGTGTACGTAACAACAGAGAATTCAACTCTTTAACTAAAGAGATAGAATTTCAGGAGCTTGAAATCCAATTGGCTGAAAAGCAAATGAAAGAAATGAAAGCTTCTATTGAACACAAAAAAGAAGTTATTGCACAATCTAAAGAAAAATTAGAGTTAAAATCAAATCATTTAAAACACAAAAAATTAGAATTAAATGATATCATGGCAGAAACTGCCAAAGAAGAAGAATTCTTAACTCAAAAATCATTAGAATTCCAAGAGCAAATCGAAGAAAGATTGTTAGGTGCTTACAAAAGAATTCGTACAAGTGTACGTAACGGATTAGCAGTAGTTTCGATTGAAAGAGGTGCTTCTGCAGGTTCATTCTTCACTATTCCGCCGCAAACTCAGGTGGAGATTGCTTCCAGAAAGAAAATCATCATCGATGAGCACTCCGGAAGAATTTTGGTTGACAGCAGCTTAGCCGAAGAAGAAAAACAAAAAATGGAAAACTTATTCGCAAGTATTTAATTATATTTAAGTCCCGATTTAACATCGGGACTTTTTTATTATGAAAAAAGCTGTTTATTTTCTTTTTACAAAATCCATTGGTTTATACCTTAATACCCTAAGTTTTGTCTTTCCTGAAAAGGCAACCCAACTAGCCTATGCTCTTTTTAGCGAGCCCCGCGACGGCAGACTGGAAAAAGACAAACTTCCCGAAATCCTGAAAGAAACCGAAAAAGAAAGTTATCAATATCAGGGAAATCATTTCCAAACCTATACCTGGAAAGGCAATGAAAATATCATTTTATTAGTTCACGGCTGGGAAAGCAATGCTTCCAGATGGGAAAAACTAATTGCTCATCTTAAAAAATCCGGCAGCACTATTATTGCTTTAGACGCTCCGGGACACGGATTATCCGGCGGAAAAGAATTTAACATCCCGCAATATGCCTCTTTTATTGATGTTTTGGTTCAAAAATTCCATCCTCAATATCTTATTGGTCATTCTTTAGGCGGAAAAACCTGCTTGTATTATCAGGCTACTTATCAAAACAACAGCATTGAAAAAATGGTCGTTTTAGGTTCGCCAAGTGATTTTAAAATTATTTTGGACAACTACATTCATTTATTAAGTTTGAATGCTAAAATTTCCAAAGGAATGGAAAATTATTACCTACACCATTTTAATCTTAAAATCGAACAATTCACCGGAAAATTATTTGCTTCCAAAATAAAAGCTAAAGGACTTATTGCCCATGATGTTGAAGATGATATCGTCTTATTTGAAGAGGCTAAAAAAATTGCCGGCGCCTGGCAGGATGCTGTTTTTATTGAAACAAAAGGATTAGGACATAGTTTACACGACGACGAATTGTATCAAAAAGTATATCAGTTTCTTTTTGAATAACTCTGCAATAACAATTGCAATAACAAATTTCAAATAAAAACGTCCATTCATTTACTATATATTTATATTGACATTGCAATTGATATTGATATTGTATTATTGTTTACTTTTGCAGCATGGAAGAAAATCTAAAACGTCTTAATAAATTCATAGCCGAAACCGGTTTTTGCTCGCGTCGTGAAGCCGACAAATTTATTGAAGAAGGTCGCGTAACCATCAATGGCACTGTGCCGGAATTAGGTACTAAAGTTGCCTCAAATGACGAAATTCGTGTAGACGGCAAACTCATTCACGAAAAAAACGAAAAACCAATTTATTTAGCTTTCAACAAACCTGTAGGAATTGAATGCACGACTAATTTGGAAGTTCGAAATAACATCGTGGATTACATCAACTATCCGAAGCGAATTTTCCCTATTGGACGTTTAGACAAGGCTTCGGAAGGATTGATTTTCATGACGAATGACGGCGATATTGTCAACAAAATTTTGCGTGCCCGCAACAATCACGAAAAAGAATATACAGTTACAGTAAACAAACCCATCACCGATCGTTTTATTCAACGTATGGGGAACGGAGTGCCAATTTTGGATACTGTTACCCGAAAATGTAAAGTGGAACAAATAAGTAAAAACACTTTCAAAATTATTCTTACCCAAGGTTTAAACCGTCAGATTCGTAGAATGTGTGAATATCTAGGATATGAAGTTACCGCTTTAAAACGCATCCGTATTATCAACATTTCACTGGATGTTCCTGTGGGACGCTACCGTGAACTAACCGATGCTGAAATTAAAGAACTCAATCAATTGATTGCTCCTTCCAGTAAAACCGAAGAAGCAAGTTTACCCAAAACGGAAACTCCTAAAAGAAGAACTGAATTCATCAAAAAAGATGATCCGAGGTTTAGACGAAGAAACTCTTAAATGCAAAAATCCCATTCTTTTACGAATGAGATTTTTTTGTATCTATTCTGTTTCAACAAACTCATAATAAAGCGCTTTAGATAAAAAAGTAGCCTTTTTATTTTTATTTAAATCATAATTGACCCAAACATCTTCGATATTTTCTTCTTCAAAAAAAGCGTTTCTCAAATTATCATTATAATTCAAACTTCGCAAAAAATTAGGATCCACTCCTTTATTTACAGCGATATTATAATGCGTAATCAAATTACCCCAGTTTACATAACTGCATAATAAAATTGTTCCGTAACAATACCAAACCATTTGATTGAACAAGAAAGCATTTGTCTTTTGCCTGATGATTTTTGTAAAAGAAAAAAACAAGCCAATTATAGCTAAAATTAAAAAGACACAAACCCCTAACCTCTTATATGTCAATCCATAATAAGAAACATATTCAGCGTTTTTAATTAATGTACTGACGATCAGAACTGCATTTAAAACAATCCAAATTTTAGCTAACTTTTTAAGTGAATTCGCTTTTACATCAAAATTAAAACCACTCTTAAAATAAAACAGAATCACACCAACGGCCATTATAATTGAAAAAATTACCGCATTAACTCTTTCATGTGTATCGGCACTAAGTTTTGCCTTTTGAACCGCCTCAAAAAACTGTTCGTAATTATAAGTCACAATAAAAACAACAAGCAAAAGATTCAATAAAAACAACGTAATCTCACCACTTTTTCTTTCAAAATCGATATCCAGAAAAGAAAATGAAGGAACTGCTTCTATTCTTTCATTTTTATTAAAATCATTATCCAAAACGCTATTCTTTTCGTAGCAAATTTCAGGAATCCAATAATTCCAAAAAGTAAAGGAAAAGTAAAAACCTAAAATGGCAATTACAACAAGATGCCAAACATCCAAATCCAAATAATAATCTGTGAAAAGCGATGAAAAATGATTACTCCCAAAAGAGTAAACCACAAAAAACAAACCTAAAAAAACTGCAGGAATTACTCCATAGGCAATCAGTTTCTTGGCCAAATTATTATTCACTTTACGCTTAGATAAATATTGAGAAAACATAAAAACACGGCCCAATGTTGTTATCCCATTTAAAAAAATCAATGGAAAAACCTGTACCAACTTAAGACCGGAATCCTGGACTTTAAACTGCAAAAAGACAATCGAAAGAAATAATGCCAAAAAAGAAACGAAATCGCCATACCAGGCAAAAGCAAAACAGGATAAAACTGAAGTAATCACTAAAAACAGATGAAGCCTTTGCGAAAATTTTTCCTGAAAGAAATAACAAATAAAAGCAATTAAAGCTAAACCAAAAAGAGCCAGATTCACCCCAACCCCTTCATTATAAAATAACAGGATAAAAATCAGACTGCTCAACAAAATAAAATGGATTTTTTTCATAATAATTAAATTTAAAAGTACTTTGTATTTCAAAGTTTATTAATAAAATTTTTTTAAGTATTTGATTTCAACAATTTTTCAAGACAATCTAAATGCCCTTTAAAAGCTTCACGCCCGTTTTGGGTAACACGATAAGAAGTTTTAGGCTTCTTACCCACAAATTCTTTCTTCACTTCTATATATAGTGCTTTTTCCAAAGCGGTAGAATGACTCGCTAAATTACCGTCAGTAATATTCAAAAGCGATTTCATTTCAGTAAAATCTACCCAGTCATTAACCATCAGCACAGACATTATTCCTAATCTGACCCGACTTTCAAAATCTTTATTTAACTGATCTATCATTCCCATTGGTACAATTATTTGTATTTTTTGAACATTACTAATCCATAAACAATGTGCAAAATACCAAAACCAAAAATCCAAAACAACAAACCGTATCCTAAATAAAAAAGAGAAATACATCCGATAAGAATTTCGCAAAAACCTAAATACTTAATATCTGAAAAAGTATATTTCTCAGCATTAACTAATGCTAAACCGTAAAAGATTAAAGTAACAGGAGCTACCAAAACAAAGAATTGATGATAAAGTAATGCCAAACAAAAAACTCCTCCGGCCACTAATGGAATAGCTAAATTCAACAACATCTTTTTTGTCGTTGAAGTCCAGATAGGTAAATCATTTTTTTTGCTTTTTCGTACTGTAAAAAGAATCCCAAAACCTAAAGCGAATACAAAAATCAACAATCCAACAATTATTAATTGCAGGATTAAGTCATGTGAAAATTCAAATCCCTTCTCTTCAAAAAAGTCAATACCTTCCTTTTCCAATAACTGATACACATACAAACCGCCAACAAGAGCAGAAAGCCCTGCAAAAACACCTGAAAGTCCGCTCAGGGAAATAAATCGGGAAGAACGCTCCATCATGGAACGTATATGCATTAAATCTTCTTGATGCTTCTGATTCATAATTAAAGTACTTTGAAATACAAAGTTATATTTTATTTTTAAATAGCAAATCAAAATTTTATTTTTAATATAAAAAATAAAAGTCTAAAATCCCGTCTATAACACTGTATTAAACAACTTAAAACCATTGCTTTCTTTTGAACAAGAACACTCCAAAAAGAGACAACAAAAATGAAATAAGAATAATAATCCATATACCATATTGATTGTTCTCTAAATTATTAGGCACATTCATTCCATACAAACTTGCAATTAAAGTAGGAATCATCAATATAATAGAAATGGAAGTCATTTGTTTCATGATGGTGTTCATATTATTTGAAATTACCGAAGCATAAGCATCCATTGTACCTGTTAAGATATCGCTGTATATATTAGTCGTTTCCTGTGCCTGACGCAACTCAATTTCAACGTCTTCTAACAATTCCGGATCAAAATTTTCTCTTTGCAATTTTATATTTCGAATCCGGTGTAATAAAATATCATTTCCTTTTAGTGAGGTCATGAAAAAAACCAAGCATTTTTCTATTTGTAACAATGCCTGTAGTTCTTCATTTTTAATAGACTTTTCAAGATTGTTTTCGGCTAATTTTATTTTCTGATTGACTTGTTTCAGGTATTTTAAATACCATACACTGGAAGACAGCAACAGTTTTAAAACTAAATCAAAATTATCTTTGATATCGATTTGTTTACGTTTTGTATAAGACACAAAATCTGTAAGCATTTCTGTTTGTTGAAAGCTTACAGTAACACAAATTTCTCCCTTAAAAACTATACCCACAGGTATCGTTTGGAACGGCAATTTAACATCATTGCTTTTCACCGGAATTCTAAGAATAATTAATGTCCAGCCGTTTTCGACCTCAATACGTGGTCTTTCATCTAAATCCTCAATATCATTATAAAAAGCTTCCGGAATCTGAAGCTCATCAAGCAGGTATTTTTTTTCTGTTTCAGTAGGACATTCTACGTTAATCCAGCAGTTAGGAGTCCACGCTTCAACTTCTATTAATCCGTCATTATTTTTGTAAAATGCTTTCATTATAAAATGCTATAAAAAGTTTAATAGCATTTTGAATAATGTTCAAATGCTATATCAATATATTATTTCCGAATAATAATCGTCCATTGGGAAGGATTGTTTTTTAAAAGTGCTGCAAAAGTATTCTTTAAATTTTGTTACAAAAGCATTTCTGAAAAAAATTATACAATTTTTAAGATAAAAAAAGCCTTAAACTTGGCGTTTAAGGCTTTTTATAGAACAATAATTCTTTATTATTTGCGGCTTCTGATTTTACGAGCCAAAAGTGTATTTTTCAACAACATAGCAATCGTCATAGGCCCTACTCCTCCAGGAACTGGTGTAATGAAAGATGATTTCGGACTTACTCCATCAAAATCAACATCCCCTTTGATTACATAACCTTTAGGATTAGAAGCATCTTCAACACGGGTAATTCCCACGTCAATGATAACCACACCATCCTTAACCATATCCGCTTTTAAGAATTCCGGCACTCCTAAAGCCGTAATAATAATATCGGCATTTTTAGTAAATTCAGCCAAATTCTTAGTACGACTGTGAGTCAAAGTTACTGTAGAATCACCAGGATTTCCTTTGCGGCTCATCAAAATACTCATTGGACGTCCCACAATATGACTACGACCGATAACTACGGTATGTTTTCCGGAAGTTTCTACTTTATAACGCTCTAACAACTCCATAATTCCAAATGGTGTCGCTGGCAAGAAAGTTTCCATTTCTAAAGCCATACGTCCAAAGTTTGTTGGATGGAAACCATCCACATCTTTTTGCGGATCAATAGCCAGAAGGATTTTTTCTTCGTCAATATGTTTTGGCAATGGCAACTGAACAATATAACCGTCCAAATTGTCATCCTGATTCAAATCTTTAATTTTAGCTAACAATTCTGCTTCAGTAGTTTCTTCTGGCAAAGCAATTAACGTAGAATCAAAACCAATTTGCTCACAAGAACGAACTTTACTTCCTACATAAGTTAAACTTGCTCCATTATTACCAACAATAACCGCTGCTAAATGAGGTACTTTTTCGCCGTTGGCTTTCATTTGTTGTACTTCAGCAGCAATTTCTCTTTTAATATCTTCCGAAGTTTTTTTTCCGTCTAGTATTTGCATTTTTATTTTGAGTTATAGGTTATGAGTTATGAGTTACATAAAACTCACAATTTATAATTTATAATTTATTTCATTCCCGGCATACCACCCGGCATTCCTTTCATTCCGCCCATCATTTTCATCAGGTTTTTTCCGCCTGGACCCTGCATCATTTTCATCATTTTGCTCATTTGATCAAATTGCTTCATCAGCTGATTTACCTGCTCCACCTTGGTTCCTGAACCTTTAGCAATACGATTTTTTCTTTTCACATCAATCAAAGCCGGTTTTTTTCTTTCTGCCGGAGTCATCGAATAGATAATTGCTTCAATATGTTTGAAAGCATCGTCTTCAATCTGAACATCTTTCATAGCCTTTGAAGCACCTGGAATCATTCCTACCAAATCTTTCATGTTACCCATTTTCTTCACTTGCTGAATCTGAGCTAAGAAATCGTCAAAACCAAATTCATTCTTGGCAATTTTCTTCTGTAATTTGCGGGCTTCTTCTTCGTTGAATTGCTCCTGAGCTCTTTCAACCAGAGAAACAACGTCCCCCATCCCTAAAATACGTTCAGCCATACGATCCGGATAGAACACATCAATAGCATCCATCTTTTCACCTGTTCCGACAAATTTAATTGGTTTGTTCACCACTGATTTGATAGACAATGCCGCTCCACCACGGGTATCACCATCTAATTTGGTTAAGATAACCCCGTCAAAATTCAAAATATCATTGAAAGCTTTCGCTGTATTTACTGCATCCTGACCTGTCATGGAATCTACCACGAATAAAGTTTCCTGTGGTTTAATAGCACTATGAACACGGGCAATTTCGTCCATCATTTCCTGATCTACTGCCAAACGACCTGCCGTATCGACAATAACAATGTTGAATCCGTTGGCTTTGGCAAAAGCAATCGCATTTTGAGCAATTTCAACAGGATTTTTATTCTCCGGTTCTGAATATACTTCAACCCCGATAGAGTCTCCCACTACATGCAACTGATTAATCGCCGCAGGGCGGTAAATATCACAAGCAACCAAAAGAGGTTTTTTATTCTTTTTTGTCTGAAGATAATTAGCCAATTTTCCGGAGAAAGTAGTCTTACCGGAACCTTGTAAACCTGACATCAAAATCACTGTTGGTGAACCCTGCAAATTGATTCCTGCAACATCACCTCCCATTAATTCAGTCAGTTCATCTTTAACTAACTTTACCAATAATTGTCCTGGCTGTAAAGTAGTTAATACATCCTGACCTATTGCTTTATCTTTTACTCTGGCAGTAAAATCTTTGGCAATTTTAAAATTCACATCGGCATCCAATAAGGCACGACGTACTTCTTTTAAGGTATCAGCAACGTTTACTTCGGTAATTTTACCGTGACCTTTTAATATATGAAAAGCTTTGTCTAATTTTTCGCTTAAATTATCGAACATGTTTTTTAAATTTTATTGAAGTGCAAAGATAAACTAATTAGATAATTAGGCAATTACATAATTAGAATATTGAGCTGCTTTTAAACTTTATTTTAACTCAAAAAACGACTCCTTTTCAAAGTCGTTTCCCTACTGTTTTTACATTCTCTCCGGAACATTAATTCCTAACAAACGGAAAGCGTCGGCAATCGTATCCGCTACTCTTTTGGATAACTGCACACGGAAGATTTTCACTTCTAAATCAGCTTCTCCCAAAATTGGCACTGCCTGATAGAACGAATTATATTCTTTTACTAAATCATAAGTATAATTAGCAATCAACGCCGGACTGTGATTTTGAGCCGCATTTTGAATTACTTCAGGGAACAACTCTAATTGTTTTATTAGTTCTTTTTCTTTCTCGTGCAGGGTTTCAATTTTTGAAACATTCGAAAAATCAAAATCAGCTTTTCTTATAATTGACTGAATACGGGCATAAGTATATTGAATAAAAGGCCCTGTATTTCCGGCAAAATCAACCGATTCCTCCGGGTTGAAAAGAATACGTTTTTTAGGATCTACTTTCAAAATATAATATTTCAAAGCCCCCATTCCGATAGTTTTATACAATCGGGCTTTTTCTCCTTCTGAATAACCGTCCAGTTTCCCTAATTCCTCCGAAATTTGCTGAGCCGTATCACTCATATCTTTCATTAAATCATCAGCATCGACCACAGTTCCTTCACGGGATTTCATTTTTCCGGAAGGCAAATCAACCATTCCGTAGGAAAGATGAAAAAGATTATCTGCCCAGTCAAATCCTAATTTTTTCAGAATTAAAAACAACACTTTAAAGTGGTAATCCTGCTCATTTCCAACGGTGTAAACCATTCCTCCTACATCCGGCATGTCTTTCACACGTTGAATAGCTGTTCCAATATCCTGAGTCATATAAACGGCTGTTCCGTCTGAACGTAACACAATTTTACGGTCTAAACCTTCATCTGTCAAATCAATCCAAACCGAACCATCAGGATCTTTTTCAAAAATTCCTTTTTCTAACCCAATTTGAACCACATCTTTTCCTAACAAATAAGTATTGCTTTCGTAGTAATAACTATCAAAATCAACACCTAAATTCTTATAGGTTTCCGCAAAACCATCATAAACCCATTGGTTCATGGTTTTCCAAAGTGCAACCACTTCTGCATCACCAGCTTCCCATTTGCGAAGCATTTCCTGTGCTTCCAGAATAATAGGCGCTTGTTTCTTAGCTTCTTCTTCCGTTTTCCCTTCAGCCATTAATTGGTTGATTTCCTCTTTGTAGGCTTTATCAAAAG
The DNA here is from genome assembly GCF_000425425.1 of Flavobacterium daejeonense DSM 17708. GTDB lineage: Bacteria > Bacteroidota > Bacteroidia > Flavobacteriales > Flavobacteriaceae > Flavobacterium > Flavobacterium daejeonense. The sequence continues at coordinate 111,596 of NZ_AUDK01000004.1, read as the reverse complement.
CCACATAAAAATTCCCAACCAATTTATCTCCTTTCAATACGGTTGATTCCGGTGTTTGGTCTTTACCAAATTTTTGCCAGGCCAACATTGACTTACAAATATGAATTCCTCTGTCGTTAATGATTTGGGTTTTATAGACTTTTTTACCGGAAGCCTTGATAATTTCGGCTACCGAATAACCCAATAAATTATTTCTAACGTGACCTAAATGCAATGGTTTATTCGTATTTGGTGAAGAATATTCCACCATCACCGCTTTCTCTTCAGGATTTGGCGTTACAAAACCATATTTTACACTATCTTTAATTCCGTTGAAAAAATTCAAATAATAAGCATCCGAAATCACGATGTTTAAAAACCCCGAAACCACATTAAACTTGGCCACCTCAGCCACATTTTCTACTAAATAGTTTCCAATTTTATTTCCTAATTCTACCGGATTGCTTTTTATGATTTTCAACAAAGGAAAAATTACCATCGTAATATCTCCCTCAAATTCCTTACGTGTAGCCTGAAATTCAACTTTATCGATTGTTACATCAAATAAATCCTGAATCGCTTTTTTTATAGATGGCGTAAGCGCTTGTGATAATGTCATTTTGTCTTTGAATTTATAAAGTGCGCAAAGATAGTCATTATGTAGCGATTTGAAAATTGGAAAACAAGATAAATTTCCATTATTCCAAAGCATTTCTTATAAAAATTTGTAAGATTATATTTTTTTATAAAAAACAGTACTATGTATTGCAAAGTATTATCCAAAAGATATATATTTGCATTATCAACTAAACTGTTAATCTAAAAAAACAAAACCATGAAAATAAAACTTATCTTAATCTGTCTCTTTGGTAATATGATTACTATGGGAGCACAAAATTCGATTCAGCCAAGTGAACTGGATCTTCTGGGCAGTATTTCAGGAAAGGTGATCGATAAAAAAACGAACGAACCGCTTCCTTTTGTAAACATTATTATTCAGGATAACGGTAAAGTTGTTACAGGCGGCGTTACTTCTGAAAAAGGAATATTCTTAATTAAAAATCTGGAGTTAAAACAATATGAAGTACAAATTCAGTTTATGGGATATAAAACGATTACTAAAACTATCTTTCTCTCAACAAACAACAGAAACTTAAACCTAAACACCATTGCCATAGAGGAAGATGCCATAGAACTAAAAAGTGTTGAAATTGTAAGCGAAAAATCGATTATTGAACAAAAAATTGACCGAAAAGTAATTAACGTCGGCAAAGATTTGATTTCTGCTGGTGCCACCGCATCTGAAATCATGAACAATATTCCTTCGGTGAGCGTTGATCCGCAAACTAACGCTATCAGTTTAAGAGGAAATTCGAATGTAAAAATTCTTATTGACGGAAAACCTACTAATATTGATGCGGCTCAGTTATTACAACAAATTCCTTCTTCTTCTATCAAGCAAATAGAGCTGATTACCAATCCTTCGGCCAAATACAATCCGGAAGGAATGAGCGGAATGATTAATATTGTGCTGAACAAAAACAGCAAAATTGGTTTTAACGGAAGTATCAACAACGGACTTACATTTGCTATAACTCCAAAAGTAAATTCGTCTTTTGATGTAAATTATAAAAAAGGAAAAATAAACTGGTTTGCTAATTACGGATTCAATCATGGCAAATACACTAATTATGGTCATATAAACACAACCGAAGCCGAACTGGAGGATTTTCAAGACTACCGTTTTATAGATCAAAATAGCTCTCATTTAGCCAAATTAGGTTTTGATTTTTATTGGAACGAAAAAAACACCATTTCTTTCTACACCAATCAAAATTTCAATCTGGCTCATGGAAATTCGGACACCAAAATTGATTTTGTTGCCCCTAATAAAGCTGATATCCGTCAATTATTCAACAACAAAGTAAACAACCATTGGCAAACTTATAATCTTGATTATAAAACCAACTTTAAAAAAGAAGGCCACACACTTGAATTAGAAATTAATCAAAACAACGGAAACAACAAAGAAGACGCTTTTTACAGCGATCCCAGAACGAATTACATCAGCATCAAAGGCAACAATACTTTGATTAATTTGGATTATGTTAATCCGCTTTCGGAAAACAGCAAACTGGAATTAGGTGCAGAAAGCAGAATAGAAAACACTAAAAATAAATTTCTGTTAGATGATACTTATAATTCTGCCTTTAGTTACGACCGAAATATTTATTCCATCTATGCTACTTTTTCAAAACAATGGAGAAAATGGAATGCACAGGCCGGAACGCGATTAGAATATTTTGAAGCTGATGCATTATTTAAAAAAGTAAACGAAAGTGATGTTGCTTTCAACAATACCCTTTTCAACTTTTATCCGTCGGCCTTTTTAAATTACAATCCCAGCGAAAAAAACAGCTTTAATTTAAGCTTTTCAAAACGTGTAGATCGCCCGAGCATCAACCAGTTGAATCCAATACGGGAATGGAGTACTCCGCAAATTGATTCGGAAGGAAATCCGTCTTTACAACCACAATTTACTTATTCTTATGAATTAAATTATACCCGAAAACTCAAAATTGGTTCTATGACAACGGGAGTTTTCTTCCGAAGTATCAATTCCGAAATCACCAGAACTTTATATCAAAATCCGGATGATATTTCGAAACAAATTTTGTCCTACGCTAATCTGAATGACAATAATGCTTATGGTTTTGAAATTTCTTCCAATTTAGATTTCACCAAATGGTATAGCACTAATATTAGTATGGATGCTTACCACAAAAAAATAAGAGGCGTGGTTTCGGATGAATCGGTTTCTGCCAATGTAACTGCTTTCAATGCCCGAATAAACAATACCTTTAAAGCATCTAAAAATTTGCGTTTCCAATTGTTCAGCATGTACAGAGGTCGCGATTTAGGCTTGCAATTAATGGGAAAACCCATGTGGAAAATGGATTTAGGCTCCAGTCTTAATGTATTGAAAGGCAACGGAACAATTTCTTTAAAATGCAGTGATATCTTTAAAACAATGCGTTACCGTTTCACAGCCGAAATTCCAAAAGAACAAAACGGACAATTTAACTGGGAAAGCCGTTCAGTATATGTAGGTTTCAATTACCGATTTGGTAGCGGAAAAAACAAAGCGGTACAAAGAAAAACCAGAGATCAAAACGAAGTTCAGGGTGGTGGTATGTTATAATTGTAGTTTTAAATATTCCAACAAAAGAAAAGTCCGAAGCCTGCCAGCCTCGGACTTTTTTGATTTATAATCATTCCGTTTCTACCACTTAATAATGGCGCTCGCCCAGGTAAATCCGCTACCAAAAGCTGCCAAAACTACCGTATCTCCTGATTTTATTTTTCCCTGTTCCCAGGCTTCTGTTAACGCAATAGGCACTGAAGCCGCCGTAGTATTTCCGTATTTTTGAATATTATTAAAAACCTGTTCGTCTGACAATTGAAACTTATTTTGAATGTATTGCGAAATTCTCAAATTAGCCTGATGCGGAATCAGCATATCGATATCGGAAACACTTAAATTATTGGTTTCTAATCCCTCATTGATTACTTCTGCAAAGCGAACCACTGCATTTTTAAACACAAATTGCCCGTTCATGTGCGGAAAATAACTTTCATCCTCCGGATTATTATCTGCCAAAATATCATTAACCCAGCGACCTCCCATTCCGGGAGCGGTTAAAACCAATTCTTCGGCGTGGATTCCTTCTGAATGCAAATGGGTAGAAAGAATTCCTTTAGTCAAATCTTCTTCACGGCTTAGCACCGCTGCTCCTGCTCCATCACCAAAAATAACAGAAACACTTCTTCCTCTGGTTGTCATATCCAAACCTGATGATTGCACCTCTGAACCAATGACTAAAACATTTTTATACATTCCTGTTTTAATATATTGATCAGCAACTGAAAGCGCATATACAAATCCGGAACATTGATTGCGTACATCTAAAGCGCCAACGGTTCGCAATCCTAAATCTCTTTGCACTAAAACTCCCGGTCCCGGAAAATAATAATCAGGACTTAAGGTTGCAAAAACGATAAAATCAATGTCCTTTTTATCAATTCCGGCGCGTTCAATGGCAATCTTGGCCGCTTTTACGCCCATTGTTGTGGTTGTATCTTCTCCTTTTATAATATGCCGACGTTCCTGAATTCCGGTGCGTTCCTGAATCCAAGCATCATTGGTATCTATAATTTTTGACAAATCGTCATTAGTTACCACATTATCCGGGACATAAAATCCCAGACCTGAAATTTTTGAATGATACATTTTCCAATTTTTTATATTAAAAACTAAACATAATAAAAAAACCAGTCTGAAAACTGGTTTTCTAATGCTGTATTCTCTGTTTTAACTAAGTTGTTTGATTATCCACAGCGGCATCCGGCGCATTTTTCTTAACCGATTCAATACCATTTTCCCGAGCTGCAACCGACTCATACATTTCGCTATTTCCAATAATCTGACCATTTCCGGCTTTCAAATTGAAATAATGCTTCCCGTTTTTCGACTCTTTGCGATCAAAACGACCGTCTTCCTGAGAATTTTTTCTAACCGATTCAATTCCGTTGTCACAAGCCGCCAGAGTTGTATAACCCTCACTTGCTAAAATTGTCTGACCATTACCTGCTTTCAGGTTAAACTGAAACTCGCCATTTGTTCTTTTTGTAATTACAAATTTTCCCATATTTTTTTTATTTATAATTGGATTAAAATTAGAATTAAAACTTATGTCAGCTAAAAATAATAAAAAAATACAGAAAACTCAGAAAAAAATCAACAAATCTTCAGATTTACTTCCTGATTAAATTCTAAAGGAGCTTCATGTTCAAAGAAAATAACTTTTCTATCAAAAACCGCTTTAATCAAATAATAACCGCCTTTGTAATACGATTGTTTAACCAAAACATTCATAATTCCTTTTTCATCCACTTTTAACTGATGTGGATAAAGCAAAAGCAATTCGTCATCTTCTTCACTTACATTAATGAGTTGTGATAATTTCAATTCATTTACTTCCCCAAAAAGCGAAGCGACATATTTGTTAATTGGATTGTTGTACAAATTATACGAATCGGCTTTATCAACCATTTTCCCATTTTGCAACACAATGGTTTCATCGGCAAAAGATAGCGCATCGGTACTGTCGTGCGTAGCCACAATACAGGTAATTCCCTGCGCTTTTAAATAAGCAAATAAATTACGCCGCAGCGCATTTTTTCTAAAATTATCAATATGACTAAAAGGTTCGTCAAGCAGTAAAACTTCCGGTTCCAAAGCCAAAACTCTCGCCAAAGCTACACGCTGCTGCTGCCCTCCGCTCAAATATTTAGCTTTCACATCGGCATAATCAGTCATTTCAACAATTTCCAGTAATTCCCAAACGCGGGCTTTTTTCTTTTCAGGATGAATATTAGACAAATATTTGCCCACATTTTCTGCCACCGTTATATAAGGCATCAGGTCAAAATCCTGCGAAAGATATTTCATAAAAGGCATTCCCGGTACCAGATTAAAACTGGTTCCTAAAACCTTTGTTTCATTCCAAAAAATCTGTCCCTGATTCAAATCATACAAACCGTAAATCAATTTTAGCAAAGTGCTTTTTCCACAGCCACTTTCGCCAATTACAGCAATGTTTTGTCCTTTTTGAACAGAAAATTCGATATTTTGAACTACTGGTTTTTCAGTATAACCAAAGGAGATATTTTGAACTTGAAGCATTATAAAATGAATGTTTTTTTGAAAGTGCAAAGATAGATTTCTTTGATATAAAAAAATATTGAAGATCATAAATATCTTTAAAAAAATCTCTTTGGAAAAAGACTCGAAAAGAAATAAAAAGTTACCGCAGATTCGCAGATTAATATAAAAAAATTTGCGAATCTGCGGTAAAAAACAAAAAAGTCGCTCCAAAACGGAGCGACTTCAATATTATTTAAAAAAACTAAAAACTAGTTTCCGGCTTCTTTTTCAGCGTCGGCTTTCATTTTAGCATTTGCTACGATAGCAAATTCTACACGACGATTTTGGCTTCTTCCCTCGGCAGTTCCATTGTCTGCAATTGGATCAGCAATTCCCATTCCCTGAATATTGAATCGGCTTCCCGCTAAACCTTTTCCAATTAAATAATTTTTAACGGAAGTGGCACGCTCTCCAGACAATTTTAAGTTATAATCAGCAGGACCTGTACTGTCAGTATATCCAAAAATAGTAATATCAGTATCCGGATATTCGTTAAAAACAGTTACTAATTTATCCAAATTAGCTTTGGCAGTAGCAGTCAAAGTCGATTTGTTAGTATCAAAACGCACTGCATTTTCGTTTAAAACTAATTTAATTCCTTCCCCAACGCGTTCTACGTCAGCTCCCGGAATAGCCTGGTCAATTTGTCTGGCTTGTTTGTCCATTTTGTTACCAATAACACCACCGGCAACACCACCAACAACACCACCAATTACAGCTCCCATAGCTCCTTTTCCACCTTTTCCAAGGTTATTTCCCAAAATCCCTCCTAAAATAGCTCCACCGGCAGCTCCGATAGCAGCTCCTCTTTGGGTTTTATTTGTATTTTTTAACGATTCACAACTTGTAAAAAGGGAACCTAAAACCATTACTAAAGCTAATGCAACTACTGATATATTCTTCATAACTTTCTGTTTTTTTATTATTTTTTAAAAAGGCTTAGTTAACACGTTGAAATTGATAAACCACATCAGTTAATTTTCCTCCAACATCAATTCTGTCAATCAATTGGAAAGAACTTTCGGTTAAATTAGCCACACGCAATACATAACCATCTCTTACTTTTTTAGCTTTTTCGCCAGCATCTAAAATTTTCATTACAAATTCCCCGTTGCTATTTACAAACCAGGTAATTGGCGAACTAAAAACAGGACAATCGTACTTTGTTAAAGCCATATTTCCTTTGTTGTTATTGGAAACAAATTTCCAAGTACTTCCTTCAAAACATTTTGAATCAGCTAATTGAAAAGAATTGACTTTAATGTAGTCAGAACCGGGATAAGAAACTGAACTGATTACCCAGTTTCCTTTAACTCCTGTTTGAATGTTTCGATCCAATTTAGTCGCTGTTACCGAAGATGTTTTACAAGAAAATAACGCCAGCGCAATTGCTGTAACCAAAATTATTTTTTTCATCATTTATCGTTTTTATATTAAACTTAGGCAAAGATACAATCTAACTTACAAATTTTATTTCATAATCCCCTTATTTTATTATAAAATTTAAGGATAAGACATTTTGTCACACTCAAGCAAATTGGTATTTTATTTGAATAAAAGCCTAACAAATTGTAAAACACTTTAAAAATTTTAAATATGACAACTGGAAAAATTAATGTGTCAGTGGAAAATATTTTCCCACTTATTAAAAAGTTCTTATACAACGATCACGAGATCTTTTTACGTGAATTAATTTCGAATGGAACAGATGCAACTTTAAAATTAAAACACCTGACCAACATTGGCGAAGCCAAAGTAGAATATGGCAATCCAATTCTTGAGGTAAAAGTTGACAAAGAAGGCAAAAAATTACACATCATCGATCAGGGAATCGGGATGACAGCCGAAGAGGTAGAAAAATACATCAACCAACTGGCTTTTTCAGGTGCTGAAGAATTCCTTGAAAAATACAAAGACACCGCTAAAGATTCCGGAATTATTGGACATTTTGGTTTAGGTTTCTACTCGGCTTTTATGGTTGCTTCTAAGGTAGAAATCATCACCAAATCATACAAAGACGAACCGGCAGCACACTGGACTTGCGACGGAAGTCCGGAATTCTCCCTTGAACCGGCTGACAAAACCGAGCGCGGAACTGAAATTATCCTTCATATTGCTGATGATTCTTTAGAATTCTTAGAAGATTCAAAAATCAGAGAGTTATTGAACAAATACAATAAGTTCATGCCGATTCCAATTAAATTTGGAACCAGAACGGAAACTTTGCCTAATCCCGAAGCTTCGGGAGAAGACGCTCCGGAAGATTACAAAACCGAAACGGTTGAAGTAGATAACATCATCAACAACCCAAATCCGGCCTGGACAAAGCAACCTTCAGATTTAAATGATGAAGATTACAAAACGTTCTACCACGAATTGTATCCAATGCAATTTGAGGAGCCTTTATTCAACATTCACTTAAATGTAGATTATCCGTTCAACCTAACAGGAATTTTGTATTTCCCTAAATTAGGTTCGGATATGCAAATTCAAAAAGACAAAATCCAATTGTACCAAAATCAGGTTTTTGTTACCGATAACGTAGAAGGAATTGTTCCTGAATTCTTAACAATGCTAAAAGGAGTTATCGATTCTCCGGACATTCCGTTGAACGTTTCCCGTTCCGGATTGCAGGCTGATGCTGCGGTGAAAAAAATCTCCAACTACATCACCCGTAAAGTTGCCGATAAATTAAAATCTTTATTCAACGAAAACAGAGCCGATTTTGAAGCCAAATGGAACGACATCAAAATCGTTTTGGAATACGGAATGCTTTCGGAAGATAAATTCTACGAAAAAGCAGGGGCTTTTGTATTGTATCCAACAGTTAACGATAAATATTACACCCTTGACGAATTAAAAGAAAACCTTAAAGACAAGCAAACCGACAAAGACGGTAAATTGGTTGTTTTATACGCAGGAAACAAAGAAGCGCAACACTCTTACATTGAAATTGCCGAAGAAAAAGGATACGAAGTATTACTTTTAGATTCGCCAATTATTTCACATTTAATTCAAAAATTAGAAAACGACAATCAAAATGTTACTTTCGTTCGTGTCGATTCAGATCATATTGACAACTTAATCAAGAAAGACGAAACTCCTATTTCTAAATTGTCTGAAGACGAACAAAACAACTTAAAAACTGCAGTGGAAGCGGTTGTTAATAAACAAACTTATACTGTACAACTGGAAGCTTTAGACAGTCAGGCGGCTCCGTTCATGATTACGCAACCGGAATTCATGCGCAGAATGAAAGAAATGAGTCAAACCGGCGGTGGCGGAATGTTCGGAATGGGTAATATGCCGGAAATGTACAATTTGGTGATTAACACCAACTCACCTTTGGCTTCTACCATTTTAAACACTGAAGACAAAGCAAATCAGAAACACTTGGTAAAACAAGCTTTGGATTTAGCTAAACTATCGCAAAACCTGTTAAAAGGTGAAGCTTTAACTACTTTTGTAAAACGTAGTTTTGAGATGATTAAATAAACATCAAATAAATTGAATTAAAAAGACCTGCTGGTAAAAACTGGCAGGTCTTTTTGTTTTATGAATAAATTTGAATTATATTTTGTAAGAATATTTTAATATATTTGATTTACAATAAAAGATAAGATGAAATAAATTTTAGCTATTATAATTTAAAAACATGCATCAATTTAGTGAATTAGTTTATAGAAGTACTGCATTTTCGCTGACAACATTAGAGGAAATACAATCTAAAATAATTGAAGAATTACAGACAAGTAGTTCTACTCATCTTGTTAAGACTTTACAAATGATTCAATTGCAAAAAGCAATTATAGCAATTGGAATGTTTTCTTTGTTTGAGTCTATTTTACAAGACAATTTGAGCTGCGGAAATGGCTTTAAAGAAGCCAAAAAAATTCTAGTTGAAACCGGAAATACTGAACTTAAAAACCGTTTTGAAGATTTCTTTAATGCCATTAATATTTTAAAACATGGAAAAGGAAGAAGTTATGATGCTTTAGTTGCTAAATCAAGTTCATTAACTTTTAAAATAAAATTACCCGAAGAATATTTTTTTGATGAAGGTGACGTTTCTGAAATTTCAACTTTAATCGAAGTAAATGATGAATTTGTATTAGACTGTGCAAAATTAATTGAGGAAGTTTCTTCTGAAATTAGAAAAGTAAATCCTAATATTTTTATTTAAAAAAATCGATAGCGAGGATATACTATTCATGCTGACAAAGACGAACAACTTTTTGGAATTACTAAATGAGATTGCTTCGTTCCTCGCAATGACACACTGGGCGCAAAGTCATTGCGAGGAACGAAGCAATCTCACTAACAAGAGTAAATCTAGTCTCTAAAATACAATTACATCGCTAGTCACTCAATAAAACTAAAAAAAGATGAAACCAGGATTTGTATATATCATTACCAATAAATACCAAACGGTAGTTTATGTTGGAGTTACATCAAATCTTCCACAAAGAATTTTAGAACATAAAAACAAGAAATACCCAACATCATTTTCAGCCCGATACGATGTCAACGTCTTAGTTTACTATGAGCAATTTCAATGGATTGAAGACGCTATAGCCCGAGAAAAACAAATAAAAGCGGGTTCAAGGGCTGCCAAAAACAAACTGATTCAATCTATCAATCCTACATGGAAAGATTTATTTGACGAAATCAAAGACATAATGACTGAATAATAATTAGTTATAAATTTAAAATCCAAATCAACATAACAAAACTTCAAACAACACAACCATGAAAAAAACTTTTTACATTCTTACCCTTTTACTAATCAACATTTTTCTATTTTCCTGTTCGAATGACGATGATTTAAATTATCAAAATGATTTTGAGAAAAGCAAAAGCGCCTGGTTAGATTTTAAAATAACATCTGATAATTCTTATCAGTATGTTGTAACTGGAGGCTCAGTCTTTTCAACTTATGGTTGGGAAACAACGATTACTGTATCTAACGGAGTCGTAATTCAACGAGATTTTGCCTACTTAGGAACACCGGAAAACATTCCTCAGGAAGATTTAGCATGGACCGAAAATGAAACCGAGATAAACAGTCACCAAAACACAAATGCTGCAAGTGCGTTGACATTAGACGAAATTTATACTAAGGCAGAAAAGGATTGGCTAATAAAAAGAAAAAATGCCACTTCATATTTTGAAACCGAAAACAACGGACTCATTTCAACTTGTGGGTATAATGAAAAAGGCTGTATGGATGATTGCTTTATTGGAATCCGAATAAAAAGCATTACAAGCTTATAAAATTCAAATCAAAAAATCTAATAGTACGAAATCCTAATCCATAAGCTATTCATTAGCAAATATTTTCAGCAATACCATTTTAAAAATCACTAAATTAGTACTGAACTAATTCCAGTAATGATGAAAATTTGCTGCTTTTTTATTCTTCTGCTAAGTTTTCAGTCCTGTGCCACAAAAAAACACACTCACATCAGGCAATGGGCTGAGGGAATACAATCGGCAACGGAAAAAAAATACCGCGTCAGTCAAAACTCAAAAAAACTTTTATACACTAAAGAATACCTTTTTACCCGAAACGGACGTATCAAATATTCTAAAACAAATGACTCGCTGGGGAATATTATCCAAGAAACCCAAAAACGTTTATGGTTTGTGGTAGAATCTTATCCGGACAAAGAAAATTATTATTGCAAAACCCGATGGAAACCGGGACAAAGGGAACGAATTAGCTGTTATACCCGTAAACAATTCAAACAAAACGAAGCCATTTACCAGTACAATCCTGATGGAACTATAGCCAAAATAACAAACCGCTTCCCTCCTTTTTTCACACAATTTTTTGATTACAAACATAACTATCTTTCCAAAATTAGCATCAAAGCTGTTAATGACAGTCTGATTGATGAAATACAAATCCATTGCATCAACAAAGATGAAAAGGGAAATTGTCTTAAAGAAATCCGCCAATATTCTAAAAGCAACCTACAGGAAGAAATTGACTTTTACCCAAAATACCAGTAACAAAATAATGCTTACCAAAGAAAAATTTTCAAATCTGTTAGGATTTTTAACAACATAAATCTAAAAAGAATGTAATTTTAAGATACTTTTTCGCCTTTATACCCAACACAACAATGAAAGAATCTAGTGAACTTATCGATATATTACCACCGGATTTAATCAAATTTATTCTGGTAGCCTTATTTTCTCTGCTCATCGGACTGGAACAACGCCGCCAATTCATAAATTCCAGTTTAGGAAGTCGTTTTGGAACCGACAGAACTTTTACGCTTATCGGAATTTTAGGATTCATTCTTTACAAGCTTGACCCTGTTAATTTAATACCTTTTCTGGGTGGCGGATTGATTTTAGGCTTATTTCTCTCCGTATTTTATTTCACCAAAAGTTTCCTTCAAAAGGAATTTAGTATCACTTCCATAGTAGTAGCTCTTATCACTTTTTGTTTAGCTCCGCTAATTTATACACAAGCCGACTGGTTAGTAATCCTCATTGTCGTTTCTGTTTTAATTTTAGTCGAAATCAAAGAAACTTTATTTAATTTTTCAAAAAAAATTGACGACAATGAATTTATCACACTGTCAAAATTTCTAGCCATAGCGGGAATAATTCTTCCTTTGCTGCCTAACACGCCTATTTCGGAAACTATTTCTATTTCGCCCTATAAATTTTGGCTGGCTATCGTAGCGGTTTCGGGTATTTCCTATTTTAGTTATTTGTTGCAAAAATTTGTTTTCCCGCAATCGGGAATTATACTCACCGGAATTCTAGGCGGATTGTACAGCAGTACTGCCACGACTTTCATTTTGGCTAAAAAAAGTAAAGAATCCGACGAAAATTATAAAATAACAGCCGCAATTATTCTTGCCACAACAATGATGTTTATTCGTATTTTCATCCTGGCTTATCTCTTTAATAAATCAATAGCGATACAACTGGCGCCGGGTTTAAGTTTGCTCGCTGTACTCTCGGCTGCCATTGGTTTGTATTTTATCTGGCTGGATCAAAAACAATCCAAAACTCCGGAACAGCAGTCTGAAATTAAAACAATGTCCAATCCTCTGGAATTTAGAACTTCATTGGTTTTTGGTGTTCTCTTTATTGTTTTTGCCTTACTTACCAGTTTTGTAAACAGCCAATACGGTACTTCGGGAATTCAAATTTTATCCTTTGTAGTCGGAGTTACCGATATTGATCCTTTTATTATTAATATTTTTCAAAGCAAATGGAACATTAGTGAAGGAATTTTAGCCACTGCAGTTCTCAATGCCATTACAAGTAACAATGTTTTGAAAATGATTTACGGCATTAGCCTTTCGAAAAAAAACATCAGAAAGCCCATCCTGATTGGTTTCAGCATTTTAATTCTAACAGGATTGTTATGCTCTTTTATTTTTTAGAACTTAAAATTGACTCACACTTTTCAGTTTAATAATTTTCTTACCAATATTATTTTTTCAATATCTTTGATAAAAGAAACACTAGTCATTAATTAACAACTACAATAAAATTATGGGATTATTTTCAGCATTACTTGGAAACGCAGGAACGGTTAGCCAGGAAGAATTACTAAAAGATTACAGCAAATTACTAATTGCCGGTGAGGAAATCGAAATGGGTTTTAAACTCATCAGAGATGTTTTTATTTTCACCAATAAAAGACTGATTTTAGTTGACAAACAGGGAGTAACCGGAAGCAAAATTGAGTACAAATCGATTTCATACAAAAGTATCAGCCGTTTTAGTATTGAAACTGCCGGAACTTTTGATTTGGATGCCGAATTGAAAATTTGGGTTTCCAGCGAACAAACCCCTAGTATCCGAAAACAATTCAACAAATCGGTTAATGTTTATGATGTACACAATGTTTTAGCCACTCACGTTCTAAAATAAACCGAATAAAAACAAAAAAGCTAGCTGTCTAAGTCAACACTCAGACAGCTTTTTTTTTATCATTTAAGCAAAAAATTATCTGGAATAATATTCCATTCAGGCAAGTAAACCTCTAATAAATCACAACATTCTTTCGTTCAATTCTCATTGCATCTACAGATTCCTATTAAACCGTTAGCATTTCTAATATTTTTTATGTTATAATTCAAGAAAGTTCCCTTCAAAAGTACTTTAGTAAATACATAAAAAATCAGTAACTTAGTAAACATCTTAACTTGTAACAACTATAGCATTTATAATAGTAACTATAAAACGAACTATTAAAAATAGAATCGCTAAACAAAGTACTCATAAGAATTTCAATTTGTTTCAGTAAAAATTAATTCAAATTTCAAATGTAGATTATGAGTTAAATCACTCTTTATCAAACTGTACCATTTTTTTCTTTATCCTATGAAAAAGATAATCAAACAACTCGTCAAATTCACAGGTGACTACGTAAATAAAGAAGAAATTATTTTGCGTGATCACTTAGCCATTGAACGCACAAAACTGGCAAACGAAAGAACCTTGCTCACTTATATCCGAACCTCTATTTATCTGGTTCTTGGAGGCATGGCCTTTTTAGGAATGCAGGATTTTGAAGAAATTAGATATATGGGGCATCTGTCCCTGTCTTTAAGTTTTATACTCTTGGTTATAGGAATCGTTCGCTTTATTCAACTAAAAAGACATATTAAAGCAATGTACGAACCTATTTTGGCAAAAGAAATAAAAGAGGCGACAGAAAATAAATAACCTTTCTAAAATCCCTCTAATTCAGAAACAAAAAAGCTGTCTAAGTCAAAAACTCAGACAGCTCTTTTTTTTTTATGGTTTAAGCTAAAAATTATCTGGAATAATTTGGCGCTTCTTTAGTAATGGTTACGTTGTGAGGGTGACTTTCAGAAATTCCGCTTGAAGTCAAACGTACAAAACGCCCGGTTGCCTGTAAAGTAGCAATGTCTTTAGCTCCGCAATATCCCATTCCGGCACGTAAACCTCCGATGAATTGCAACATACTTTCGTTTAATTCTCCTTTGTAAGGCACACGACCTACAATTCCTTCCGGAACTAATTTCTTCACATCGTCTTCTACATCCTGGAAATAACGGTCTTTAGAACCTGTTTGCATCGCTTCCACAGATCCCATTCCTCTGTATGATTTGAATTTTCTTCCTTCAAAAATGATCGTTTCACCAGGAGATTCTTTAGTACCTGCTAAAAGCGAACCTAACATCACACAGTCAGCTCCGGCAGCAATAGCTTTAGGAATATCTCCTGTATAACGAATTCCACCATCAGCAATTACAGGAACTCCTGAACCTTTAATTGCAGCTGAAACCTCTAAAACCGCAGAAAACTGAGGAAAACCAACTCCGGCAACCACACGGGTTGTACAAATAGATCCCGGTCCGATTCCTACTTTTACTCCGTCAGCTCCGTTATCCACTAAATATTGAGCCGCTTCCGGTGTTGCAATATTTCCAACTACAACATCTAAATCAGGGAATTGCGCTTTCACCGCTTTTAATACATCCACCACACCTTTGGTATGTCCGTGAGCCGTATCGATAATTACCGCATCCACACCAGCATTTACAAGTGCTGTTGCTCTTTCAACCGCATCAGCAGTAACTCCTAAAGCGGCAGCTACACGCAAACGTCCGTATTTATCTTTATTAGCATTTGGTTTTTGATTCAATTTAGTAATATCTCTAAAAGTAATCAAACCTACTAATTTATTGTCTTTGTCAATTACAGGAAGTTTTTCGATTTTATGACCTTGCAAAACGACTTCTGCTTCCACTAATGAAGTTCCTTCAGCAACTGTTACCAGATTTTCACTAGTCATTACCTCAACAATAGGACGAGAACTGTTTTTCTCAAAACGTAAATCGCGGTTTGTAACAATTCCTTTCAAAGTTTGATTTTCATCAACAACAGGAATACCTCCAATACCAAATTCTTTCATTGCTGCTTTTGCATCAGCAACAGTAGCCGAAAGAGGTAAAGTTACCGGATCGATAATCATCCCTGACTCTG
Organism: Flavobacterium daejeonense DSM 17708; assembly: GCF_000425425.1. Lineage (GTDB taxonomy): Bacteria > Bacteroidota > Bacteroidia > Flavobacteriales > Flavobacteriaceae > Flavobacterium > Flavobacterium daejeonense. The sequence goes on along the minus strand of NZ_AUDK01000004.1, from coordinate 95,860 downwards.
CACGTTTTACTTTACGCACTTTAGCAGCCTGCTGTTCGATAGTCATGTTTTTATGTAAAACACCAATTCCTCCTTCCTGAGCCATAGCAATAGCCATAGAACTTTCGGTTACTGTATCCATAGCAGCAGATACAATAGGAACGTTAAGCGTTATGTTTCTTGAGAATTTTGTTTGGATACTCACTTCGCGAGGAAGCACTTGTGAGTAATTAGGAACTAATAATACATCATCGTAAGTTAAACCTTCACCGATAATCTTTGAATTGTGTGCTATCATGTTGCAATTTCTAGTTGAATTGCGTGCAAATATAGCAAATTATTTTAATTTATTAAAATTCAGAATCCAAATAAATTTCACAGCCTGAAATACCTCAAAACAATACCGCTTTAAAAATTCTCATCAAAATCAATAAGGAGGCTCGTTACTGTCGGCAAAAATAAAATTAAAGCCAAACTGAAAAGAAAGACTCTTAGCTTTGGATACATCCTGATAACCCAATAAATTATCGCCCATAAAATACAGATTAAACTTCCCTAAAGTTGCCGACATTCCTAATCCAATATTCGTATAAGAATAAGAATCCAAAGTATAAGTTGCTTTCAACTGTAATTTATCTGAAACATTTCTTTGATAAAACCCCGTAAGAGCTGTAATAGGCGTTCGTGGTGTACTCATCATAAAAAATTGAGCTCCAACTGAATTTTTATATTTTTTCTCTCCGGCATAACAATTACAATCTTCCTCGCTGCTAATTCCATAAGAATATTTATAAGAAGCATTCAATTTTATTGGCCGCCAGGTGGTGTATTTATTGTATAATGTGTCTAATTTAACCGCATCCTGAAAATCACCGTATACACCATCCGGATCATCTGAACCGGTAAATCCCGGATTGATTCCTTCATACTTATAATAACCTTTATAAGTAAAGTTTTCCACATCCTTTGAGTGACTCACAAAACCAACATCCAGAATACTGGCTGTAATTTGCGTATTTTTTTTAGGATAATAAGTAAAACCCAAATCAAAACCAAGCCCCATATCACTACCAAACAAAAGTTGTTTACGGACATCAGTCGCAACATCTCCATTATAATCTTCGTCAATATATTTTGAAATTCCAGAAGTATTCAAGGTTAAATTTGAATTAACTATTTGTTCATACATTGTCGTATTAGCATTTCTGGTTAAAATATATCCCGAATTGTGGGTAGAAGTTGCATTGAATCCGCTGAAATAAATTTTCCCACGCGCGCCTATAATTAAATTATCAGCAATATTTTTATGATAACCAATGTGTAATACCGAAACCGTTTCGGCTTTCACACTTAAATCAGACAAATCAAATGATTTTCCAATATAATTTCGATTACCATCCAAAGCCAAAATAGCCAAATCCTTAGGCATATAGCTCCAAAAGTCGAATTCCTGATACAAACCAAAGGACAAATACCCTTTGTCTTCCAACCAATCCCCTAATTTCACACCGCCATTAAAAATTTCGATTTGCTCATTCAGCGCACCATGATCATCCCTATTGGTTGCATAAACTACCTTTCGCAACTTCTGATTGAAATCGACTCCGTCATTGGCAAACAAATCATACATTGAAAAACCGGTAGATCCAACTTTGAACGAAGTTCCCGAAAGCAACGGAACTCCAAAATAAAATTTATACTTAAAATCGGCTCCCGGATTGAGCATTAAAGATTGTGGAACCGAAGTCATATTATACAATACTTGCTTATTTTGAGAAAAGCAATTTGCAACTACCACTAACAGCAAGAATAAAAAACCTTTTCTCATTGTATATCCATATAAACTGTGGCACTTGAACGCAAAATTAAATTTCCGGGACTATTTTCATCCAAAACCGCCCCTGGTTTCATTGCAACCATAAAACGCATTTTTCGGGTACTTTTAAGCAATTCTAATCTTGCGTTTTGAAAAATTTCTGTTTGCGAAATAGTATTGGCTGTTCCGGAATAAGCAGGAACATCCATAATAATTGTGGTCAGCATATTATTATTGGCATCCAATAAAACAATATTCAATGAAAAGGCACGCGCAATAGTATTGGTAATTTCAAAATAAAAATCGGCTCTTTGTAAATAACTGTTGATGTATTTATCTCTAAAAACATCAAATTCCTCATCGTCATAAGCCCATTGATAATTAGTCCCATCACTAGCTACAAAAGCAGTTGCCGGAACATTAAAATAGCTAAAATTAAGCTCATAAACCGGTTCCAGCTTCAAATCATTCACCTGATTAAAGTCTAAATCACTGGTACAGGAAAAATGCACCCCTACAAGAAGCAACAAGCAAATAATTTTACTTAAATAATACTTTTTCATTTCTGAACCTTATTTTGGTAATTCTAAAAATTTCATTTCAAAACGATTTCTAATAATAGGTTTGAAAAATTTTGGAAGCCTCGTTATACGCACTTTCAAAACTCAACGGATTTAAATTCAAATTTTCCTTATTAGCCGTAAAATAAGACAGTAATTTTTCGGTAGGCATATTTCCAGTCAATTCGTCTTTTGCCATCGGACAACCGCCAAATCCCTGAATAGCGCCGTCATATCTTCGGCAGCCGGATTCATAAGCCGCTTCAATTTTCTCAAACCATTTATCATAAGTTGTATGCAAATGCGCTCCAAACTCAATTTGGGGATATTTCGGAATTAAATTGGAAAACAGATAACGAATGACTTCCGGAGTCGAACTTCCAATGGTATCCGACAAAGAAAGAATTTTAACTCCCATTGCCGCCAATTTTTCCGTCCACTCCCCTACGATTTCCACATTCCATGGATCGCCGTAAGGATTTCCAAAACCCATCGACAAATAAGCCACAACTTCTTTTTGATGTTTATCAGCAATTTCCAGAATCTCCTGCATACTCACAATCGATTCGGCAATAGTTTTATGCGTATTACGCATCTGGAAATTTTCAGAAATAGAAAAAGGAAAACCCAAATATTGTATTGGTTCAAATTGGGCAGTCATCTCCGCCCCTTTGGTATTGGCAATGATAGCCAAAAGTTTGCTGCTGGTTTTAGACAAATCCAATTGCTCTAAAACTGCTGCAGTGTCCTGCATTTGCGGAACCGCTCTTGGCGACACAAAACTGCCAAAATCTATGGTATCAAACCCCACACGCAGCAAAGCCTGAATATAAGCAACTTTCTTTTCCGTAGGAATAAAACTTTTAATGCCTTGCATGGCATCACGCGGACATTCGATAATTTTTATTGGTTCCATAGTTTCCAAAGATACTAAAACTTGCAAAGCAGCAAAATTTAGAACCAACAAAAAAGCGCAACTCTGTTGAAGAATTACGCTTTTATAATCTATTATAATATTAGATAAAAAAACCAGAAAACTTAACTGCAAAGTTCACAGAGTCAAAAGTAATCCACTTTATAAACTGTCATTTTTTAAACAAAAAAACTTTGTGAGTCTTCGTCTTTTCTTAGCGAATCTTTGTGTTATAATTTCAAACGACTTAAAATCTTTTTATTGATAGCTTTTACCAAGGCCGGTCCTTCATAAATAAATCCGGTATAAAGCTGCACCAAACTCGCTCCGGCTTCTAATTTTTCGATAGCATCATCGGCAGAATGAATTCCTCCTACTCCAATAATCGGAAAAGCGTTATTGCTTTTTTGAGACAGAAAACGAATCACTTCAGTAGAACGTTTTGTCAACGGCTTTCCTGACAAACCTCCCATTTCAGTTTTATTTACCGATTGCAAACCTTCGCGGGAAATCGTGGTATTAGTAGCAATTACACCTGCAATTTGAGTTTCTTTGACAATATCAATAATATCCAATAATTGTTCGTCAGTCAAATCCGGAGCAATTTTTAATAAAATTGGCTTTTGTTTTGGCTTAGCTAAATTTTTATTTTGCAAAGTCTGCAACAGCTGTGTCAACGGTTCTTTGTCCTGTAATTCGCGAAGATTGGGTGTATTTGGCGAACTCACATTCACCACAAAATAATCTACGTAATCATACAAAGCGTCAAAACAAATTTCATAATCCGAAGTTGCTTCTTCATTAGGAGTTACTTTGTTTTTTCCAATATTTCCACCAATTAAAACACCCGGATTTGATTTTAATCGCTCCACTGCTTCCATCACTCCACCGTTATTAAATCCCATGCGGTTGATAATCGCCGAATCTTCTTTTAAGCGAAACAAACGTTTTTTAGGATTTCCATCCTGCCCTTTCGGAGTCAAAGTTCCGATTTCGATAAAACCAAAACCAAAATTTGACAATTCCTTGTACAACTTGGCATCTTTATCAAAACCTGCCGCAAGTCCTACCGGATTTTTAAATTTCAATCCAAAAACTTCTCTTTCTAATCGTTTATCATCAACTAAATAAAGCGATTTATAAATTGCCGAAAAACCGGGAATTTTAGAAGTAAAACGAACTAAAGAAAAAGTAAAATGATGTATTTTTTCAGGATCAAAACAAAAAAATAACGGTCGGATAAGCTGTTTATACATAGGTTTTTAATTTGAGTGCAAAAATAGAATTATCTAAACGAATAAGAAACAATTAAACACATTTTTTAGCACTGCTTTTTCTCAGAAATAATTGGATGCTATTTAACTTCCTACGCTATTTTTAAACAAACTTTCATTACTTTTAAATAAAAAATCTATGCAAATGAACATCAATAAAAACTGGCATCAAAGACATTATGATAGTCTTGAATTTGGAAGTCGCATAGCAGACTGGGTTGCTAAAGGAATGGGATCCTGGCGTTTTATCATCCTTCAGACTGTTTTTGTAATCGCCTGGATGGGTTTAAACCTCATCGGATACATTAAACACTGGGATGCATATCCCTTTATCCTTCTCAATCTTTTATTTTCTACTCAGGCTGCTTATGCTGCCCCGATAATTATGATGGCACAAAATCGTCAAAATGAAAGAGACCGTATTCAGGCTCAGGACGACTACGCCACTAATAAAGAAGCCAAATTGGAAATCGAAGCTTTGGCCGCCAAACTGAATGCTATTGAAATTGAAAAGCTGGACAAAATCCTGAAAATTTTAGAAAACATGCAATAACGCATTTGGTTTTATACTCTAAATTAGCACTATCTTTGCATTCCAATAAAAAAACATCATTTTATGCAAAATATTATTGATCGCTTTATCAGCTATGTAACTATCGATACCGAATCAGATCCAAATTCAAACACAACACCAAGTACTGAAAAACAATGGGATTTGGCTAACAAACTGGTTGAAGAACTCAAAGCAATCGGAATGCAGGACGTTACCATAGACGACAAGGCGTACATCATGGCAACTTTACCAAGCAATATTGAAGAAGAAGTTCCTACAATTGGATTTATATCTCATTTTGACACTACTCCTGATTTTACGGGCGCCAATGTAAAACCACAAATCGTAGCAAATTACGACGGGAAAGATATTGTACTTAATGCCGAACAAAATATTATTTTATCGCCTTCTTATTTTAAAGATTTATTACAATACAAAGAACAAACCTTAATCACTACCGACGGAACAACACTTCTTGGTGCCGATGACAAAGCCGGAATTACCGAAATTGTGACCGCAATGGAATATTTAATCCAACATCCGGAAATCAAACACGGAAAAATCAGAGTTGGTTTTACTCCGGACGAAGAAATTGGTCGTGGCGCACATTTTTTTGATGTGGAAAAATTTGGCGCGCAATGGGCTTATACCATGGACGGAAGTCAAATTGGCGAATTAGAATACGAAAATTTTAATGCCGCCGGAGCAAAAATTACTTTCAAAGGAAAAAGCGTTCATCCCGGTTATGCCAAAGGAAAAATGATCAATTCGATGTTAGTTGCCAATACTTTCATCAGTGAATTGCCTGCCGACGAAGTTCCTGAAAAAACAAAAGGCTATCAGGGTTTCTTTCACATCAATCATTTAACCGGAAGCATTGAGGAGACAGTTTTAGACCTTATTATCAGAGACCACAACAGAAAAAAATTCGAAAAAAGAAAAGAGAAAATTCAAAAAATTGCCAAAAAAATCAACAAGAAATTTGCAAAACAATTTGGAGAAGACATTGCTGTAGTTGAAATCAAAGACCAGTATTTCAACATGAAGGAAAAAGTAGTTCCTGTAAAACATATTGTGGATATCGCCGAAAAAGCAATGAAAAACTTAAACATCAAACCTATCATCAAACCTATTCGTGGCGGAACGGACGGTTCTCAGTTGTCTTATATGGGATTACCTTGTCCGAATATTTTTGCCGGAGGACATAATTTTCATGGAAAATACGAATATGTTCCGGTGGAGAGCATGCAAAAAGCCGTAGAAGTTATTATCAAAATTGCCGAATTGACCGCCTTACCTAACTTTGGTTTAGACGAAGCGAAATCTAAAAAAAGCAAAAAAAAGTAACAAAATACAATCCATAAAAAAAGTCCCATCCCGATAGCTTCAGGATGGGACTTTTTTTATCATTTAAGATTAAATCTTATGCTTGTTTTTTGGCTAAAGAAGCACTTAATTCCATTGAAATTGCAGTACGCTCCATTTTTAATTTTCCGGCCATTGTTTCAATCACTACTGTTGTATCGGCAAGCTCTACTACTTTTCCGTGAAGTCCGCTTTTAGTAATAATTTTATCCCCTACTTTTAATCCTGCTTCAAAAGCTTTTTCTTGTTTCATTTTCTTTTGTTGCGGTCTGATCATGAAGAAATAGATAACCACAAACATTAACAGAAACGGTGCAAACTGACTTAATTGTTCCATAATTTTTAATTCTTTTTTAATTTATTACTATTACATTAAACCGCGACCGGTTTTAAGCATTTTTTTACTGGTTTCTAATTCTTTTACCAAATTATCTAAAATTCCGTTGATAAAAATACTACTCTTTGGTGTAGAATATTCTTTGGCTAATTCTAAATATTCATTCAAAGTTACTTTTACCGGAATAGACGGAAATTTCAACAACTCGCAAATGGCCATTTTCAAAATAATGGTATCTACTTCGGCAATACGGTCACTATCCCAGTTTGGCGTTTTATCGACAAATTCTTTTGCCAGTTCTTTTTCGTTCAAAACTGTTTTGCGGAACAAATCTTTCACGAAATCTTTATCATCAATATCTTTATATAATTTTGGCACTTTAAAATTATCGTTTTCAATTGGCTTCATCGCTTTCAATTGCTTGATAATTTGCGTGTTTACCATCGGAATATCATCAATCCATGTTAACTTATCATCTTCCAAAAATTCATATAATTTCTCATTTGGGACAATAATTTCAGTAAACAAATCCACAATTAATTGTCGGTCTTCTTCAAAAGAACGCTCCGAATTGCTCATGTATTTTTGGTAATATGAACTCTCTTTGATTGCATTTAACAACAACGAAATATAATCTTCGTGCAAATGCCAGGCATTGATTTTTCTTGTTTCTAATGCAATACTTAACGAATTGTTTTCAGCAAGAATTTCAAAAATACTGTTCTTAATGAATTTTTCATTCGGGTTACGCTCAGCAGCAGTTGCCAAATGTTTTTGACTGGATAAATGCAAAAACTCTCGCTCTTTTTTGCATATTTCCAATAAGGAAGAAATCATTGTAAGGTATAAATCCTGAATGTTATCGATACTGTAAAAAAGAAATTTTTCTTCCTTTTCTAAGTTATCTGAGCCGTTTTGATGCATCGCATAAATGGTTTGCATAACTTTAACGCGAATGTGTCGTCTATTTACCACCTTATAAGAACTTTTAAAAAATTAGGCTGCAAAAATAAGTATTTCCTTTGTCAAAATAAAATTTAAATCTCTAAAAAGGGACTTCACCTAACATAAAAAATCAGAAGCTTATTTCTTAAATATTCTTTAATGAATCATAAACTCAAAAGCCTGATTGCTATTATTGCTTATATTTGTATTTCTTTTAAAATAGCACTTCCTTATAATGAAAGAATTACTTTATTTAAACAAATACTTCATCAAATATAAATACCATTTTTTGCTTGGTATTTTATTCACCATTATAGCACAGATCTTTATGTTGTTTACTCCAAAACTGATTAGCAAATCATTTTTGGCTATTGAAACTTCATTTAAAAATGAAAAAATCTTAAAATCAGTTATAAAAAATGAACTGGTTGAAAACATTTTACTAATTATAGCAACTACAATTATTGCCGGTTTTTTGACTTTCTTGATGCGTCAAACACTAATTGTGATGTCGCGACGCATAGAATTTGACCTAAAAAATGAGGTTTTTAGACAGTATGAAAATCTTTCGCAAAATTTCTACAAAAGAAACCGCACCGGAGATTTAATGAACCGTATTAGCGAAGATGTTTCAAAAGTAAGAATGTATGTTGGTCCTGCCGTCATGTACACCATCAACACCATCATTCGTTTTGCAATAGTGATTTTATTCATGTACAAAGTTTCGCCCTTACTGACTTTTTACACCCTTTTACCGCTGCCATTATTATCCTATGCTATATTTAAACTAAGTACCGAAATCAATAAACGAAGTACTACATTTCAGCAATTCCTTTCCAAAGTTTCCAGCTTTACTCAGGAAACATTTTCCGGAATAAGAGTTATCAAGGCCTACTCGCTCGAAAACCAACAGCAGGACAACATGACCGCTCTGGCTTTAGAAAGCAAAAGCAAAAGTTTGGATTTAGCCAAAGTTCAGTCTTTATTCGGGCCATTAATGCTGGCGCTTATTGGAATCAGCAACCTCGTGGTTATTTATGTTGGCGGCATGATGTACATCAACGGAACCTTAAAAAGTATCGGAACTATTGCCGAATTCATCCTTTACATCAACATGCTTACCTGGCCGGTTGCGTCATTAGGATGGGTTTCTTCAATGGTTCAGGAAGCCGAAGCTTCCCAAAAAAGACTCAATGAATTCTTAAAAACAGAGCCGGAAATCAATAATAATAATCTGGAAAAATCAATTATCGAAGGCGTTATTAATTTTGAAAATGTAAGTTTTACTTATCAGGACACTAATATAACTGCCCTGAAAAATATTTCTTTTACAGTAAAAAAAGGAGAAACTCTGGCAATTTTAGGAAAAACCGGCTCCGGAAAATCTACTATTCTTTCACTCATTTCCAGAATGTACGATGTTAACGAAGGGACGATTAAAATAGATCATAAAGAAATCAGCAGTTTGAACTTGTTCGATTTACGAAACAATATCGGAATGGTTCCTCAGGATGCCTTTTTATTTTCGGATTCCATCAAAAACAATATCAAATTTGGTAAAGAAAATGCCGAAATGGACGAAGTTATTTCAGCCGCTAAAAACGCCGTGGTTCATGACAATATTATGGGATTCAACAAACAATATGATACTATCTTAGGAGAAAGAGGCATTACGCTTTCCGGCGGACAAAAACAGCGTGTTTCCATCGCCAGAGCTATCATTAAAAACCCTCCAATTTTATTGTTTGACGACTGTTTATCAGCGGTTGATACCGAAACTGAAGAAGCTATTTTAAACAACCTAAACGCCATTTGTAAGGACAAAACAACTATTATTGTGAGTCACAGAGTATCATCTGCCAAAAATGCCGATAAAATAATCATTTTAGAAAACGGGAAAATCATTCAACAAGGTTCTCATAACCAGTTAATAAATCAGGAAGGTTATTATTCCGCTTTATATTTAAAACAACTTTCTGAAAAAGAATTACTATAAATCTTGCTTAATCCATATATTTTTATCATTTTTGGTTTCAATTAACAACCATATTATTGTACAGAACGGATTATGAGAGAAAATGACATGTTAGAAAAAGAAGAAATCTTTTCTAAAGTTTTACGTGCAGGAAGAAGAACTTATTTCTTCGATGTGAGAGCTACTAAAGCTGATGATTACTATATTACCATTACCGAAAGTAAAAAATTCACGGAAGAAGACGGTTCGTTTCATTTCAAAAAACACAAAATATATTTGTACAAAGAGGACTTCACAGCTTTTACAGAAATCCTTGGAGAAATGACTTCTTACGTTTTAAACCATAAAGGAGAAGAAGTAATTTCAGAAAGACATCAAAAAGATTTTAAAAAGGAATATGCTTCAGAAAAAGCAATAGCCGGAGAGGAAGTACCGGAAATATCAAATTTCACCGATATTGATTTTGACGATATTTAATATCCTTCAAAATATTAAAATTTAAACATTTATATTTATAAAGTCCAAAAATCATCGGTTTTTGGACTTTTTTTTATTAATTAAAATGACAACACAATGAATTTAACCACAATCAACTGGCAGGAAATCACTACCAAATACATCAACGAATACGGCGAACATATCATTCCCTGGCTGCTAACCAGTGGTATCAAAATTATTTTTATAATCGCAATCGCTTTTTTCCTGAACAAAGTTTTAAGGCGGTTTATAGAAAAAGCGGTTCGAATAGCCGTAAGACCAGACAAATACTCTTCTAAAGAAGCCGAAGAAAAAAGAGAGAACACGCTGATTCAAATTTTTACAACTACCTCTAAAATTTGTATTTTATGTATTGCTTCCTTGATTGTTTTAGAAGAATTTGGCATCGAAATTGGCCCCATCCTTGCCGCAGCCGGAATTGTAGGTTTAGCATTTGGTTTTGGAGGACAATACCTTATTCGAGATATTATTTCCGGACTTTTTATCATTCTCGAAAACCAATACCGTGTGGGTGATGTTGTCGATTTAGATTTAGCCAGCGGAAAAGTAGAACAAATCAGTTTACGAAAAACAACTTTAAGAGACATTGACGGAACGGTACACCATATCCCTCACGGAGAAATTAAAAAAGTTTCTAATCTTTCAAATGAATTTTCCCGAATAAACATCAATATTGGTGTAGGATACAGCAGCGACGTCGAAAGAGTAATTACCATCATTAACCAAATTGGAAATGACCTGGCTGCTGATCCGCAATGGAAAGATTACATCATTCAGGCACCACAATTTTTACGCATTGATGAATTTGCCGATTCTTCCATCGTTTTAAAAATTCTTGGTGAATCTTTACCGGATAAAAAATGGGACATTACCGGTGAACTTAGAAAACGAATCAAAATTACTTTTGACAAAGAAGGTGTTGAAATTCCGTTTCCGCAATTAGTCATTCATAAAGCTCCGGAAGCGGTACAATCAAAATGATTTTGTAACTTAGTACAACTCATTCAACTCTAAAAATAAGCGCTATGAAAAATCCTATTGTATCCGTAAGTTGGCTCAAAGAAAACCTTGACAATCCGGAATTAATCATTTTAGATGCGGTTTTAGACACTCCGCCACACGACTTACAAATTAGTGGCGCGCGTACTTTTGATATTAAAAATAAATTTAGTGACACTTCTATTCCTTTGCCTAACACCCTCCCCAAACCGGAAGCTTTTGCTGCCGAAGCACGAAAATTAGGCATTCACAAACACAGTAAAATTGTGGTTTATGACACGAAAGGAATTTACTCCAGTCCAAGAGCCTGGTATTTATTCAAAAGTATGGGACACGAAAATGTGTGGGTTCTTGATGGCGGATTTCCGGCCTGGGAAAAAGAAAATTTCCCTACCGAAAAAGTAGCGCCTAAATCCTTCAAAGAAGGAGATTTTGATGCTAATTTTCACCCGGAAAAATTTAAAACCAAATTTCAGATTCTAAACAACCTCACTTCAAAAGAAGCGATTGTTATTGACGCCCGTTCTTCTGACCGTTTTCATGCCGAAATCGAAGAACCCCGTGAAGGATTACGCAGCGGACATATTCCAAATGCCGTAAACCTTCCTTTTTCCAAAGTTTTAAAAGACGGTCATTTTTTACCCAAAGAAGAACTCAAACAAATATTACCACATCAGAACCAAAACCTTTATTTTTCCTGTGGTTCCGGAATTACCGCCTGCATTGATTTAATTGCTTACGAATTAATTTCCGGCAATCCAAAAGCTGTTTACGATGGTTCCTGGACCGAATGGGGTCTCGATCATAACTTGCCTGTAGAAAAATAAAACAGACTGAAAGCCATTATTTTTTTAGTCATCAACTAAAAGATTCACATAAATTAATTTGCGAGATTTTTTTAATTGATGGCTAACTTTTTTTTTGTGGATAAAAAAATTAGCTATTAACCTATTCGTAAACCGTTTTCAATTTTAAAATCGGGAGCAAGCAAAATAACATCTCCTTCTTCACCAACTGCGCCTAAAACCAAACATTCACTCATAAATTTACCAATTTGTTTCTTTGGAAAATTGACTACCGCCACAATCTGACGATTCAAAAGCTCTTCTTTAGTATATCGCTTTGTAATTTGAGCCGAAGTTTTTCTGATTCCAATAGTTGCTCCAAAATCTATGGTTAGCTGAAAAGCCGGTTTTCTGGCTTCAGGAAATTCATTAACCCCGATAATTGTCCCCACATGCATGACTACTTTTTCAAATTCGGCCCAACTTAAATTATTCTCCATATTTTTTTATAAATTTTTCAGAATACCAAAATTAGTTTTTACAATTCAAAACGTTTTCAATTTTATTAACTTTATACCTTAAAATAAAAAGAAACCAAATGGCACGAACTCCATCCAACATGCTCGCACTGGGAACTACCGCTCCTGAATTTTATTTAAAAGACACCAAATCCAATACCGAATCCTTTTCCTTTTCTGATTTAAAAGGAGAAAAAGGCTCCTTGGTATTCTTTATATGCAATCATTGTCCTTTTGTGCATCATGTAATCGAAGAAATTGTTCGTATTGCTAATGATTACCGGGTTCAGGGAATAGGAATGATTGCTATTTCCAGCAATGATGTCATCAATTATCCGCAGGATGCACCCGAATTAATGACGGAATTTGCATTTGAAAATAATTTTGAATTTCCTTATTTGTATGACGAAACTCAGGAAGTAGCCAAAGCTTATAATGCTGCCTGTACTCCTGATTTCTACCTGTTTGACAAACAGGACAAATTAGTCTATCGCGGTCAACTGGACGACAGCCGTCCCGGAAACGGAATTCCTTTAAGCGGAAGTGATTTGCGCAGTGCTATAGACGGCGTTTTATACAACAGAATCATCAATCCGGATCAAAAACCAAGTATTGGCTGTAATATTAAATGGAAATAAAAAAAACACAAAGATTAAAAATCTTTAACTAACTTTGTTTTTAGGAAAATTAGATTCTATGCCTCCTCTAATCTTTTTTACAGCACCATACCTTTTGTTTTCTTTACGGGGAAAACCAAATATTGCTGTCCTATTTTCGCATAACAAAGCCTTTATCCATTAGGCCTCCGTCTAATTCATTTTTTCTTCGGGACGGAGGATCTTTTTTTTAATTACTATTTTAATTTGATGGATTTTTTCCGTCAAACACCTCTTATTTAGTTACTTTTTTACTCTGCTGTTAACCAAATTAGCTGCAATAAATCTATTGTATCGTATTTAATACAAATAACAATAACCTTTTAAAACTTTTAATTTTATGAAACCCATTCCAACTTTAACCTTCAATGATTATACTATTCTTCGAGAATTAGTTAAAAATGCGAAAGACAGTACCAACATTCGAGAAATTGCATTACTAACACAGGAATTAGATCGTGCTATTATTAAGAAAGAAAATATTTTAGACGAAACCATTGTCCGAATTAATTCTCACGTTATTATTGAAGATGTTATAACTAACAAACAAATGAGTTTTCAAATTGTTATGCCTTCACAATCTAATATCAAAGAAAAGAAAGTATCTATTTTAGCCCCATTATGCGTGGCTGTAATTGGTTTTAAAGAAAATGATGAAGTAGAATGGCAATTACCCTCCGGAATAAAAACATTAAAAGTAATTGCTGTAAACTATTCTAAAAACAACTAAGTTTTTATTATTTTCAAACACCTCTTATTGTGAAGGTGTTTTTTTTTATGTCTCTAAAATAAAGCCATAAAAAAACCAATTTCATTTTTTAAAATGAAATTGGTTTTTTGTATCTGTATCAACTAATCACTAAAAACTGATCACTGAATATTATTTAACGTCCATTAATTCAACGTCAAAAATCAAAGTAGCATTTGGTGGAATTACTCCTCCGGCACCACGAGAACCATATCCTAAGTGAGCCGGAATTACAAAACGAGCTTTATCACCTACATGCAACAAAGCAATTCCTTCGTCCCATCCTTCAATTACATTACCTTGCCCTAATGGAAACTCAATTGGTTTTTTACGTGGGTAAGAGCTATCAAAAACTTTTCCGTCAGGCAATTGTCCTGTATAATGAACAGAAACTGTTTTACCATTTTCAGCTTTTTTACCTTCTCCTCTTTGGATAAATTGGTAACGCAATCCACTATCTGTTTTTTGAAAACCGGCAGCTAATTTTTCTAAAGCCTCTTCTGCAGCCGCTTTTTCAGCCTCTAAACGCTTTTTTCTGTTTCCTTCAAAAACTCTAAATGCTTCCACAGCATTCCATTTTTCAGCTTCTTCACCCACACGGATAATTTCCAAAGTTTCCAAAACATCACCCTGAGCAACAGCATCAACCACTTCCTGTCCTTCAACAACATGACCAAAAACAGTGTGTTTTCCGTCTAACCAGGAAGTTGGAACGTGAGTAATAAAGAATTGAGAACCATTTGTACCAGGTCCCGCATTAGCCATAGACAAAACTCCTGGTTTATCGTGTTTTAAATCTGGGTGGAATTCATCATCAAATTTATAACCAGGATCTCCGGTACCTGAACCTAATGGACACCCACCCTGGATCATAAAATCAGGAATAACTCTGTGAAAAGTTAATCCGTCATAATATTTTACTCCCTGAGGTTTTTTATTGTTTTCTAAATTACCTTCAGCTAAAGCTACAAAGTTACCTACTGTTCCCGGTGTTAAATCGTGAGTTAATTTTACTAAAACCGAACCTTTAGCGGTGTTGAATTTAGCGTATATTCCGTTTTCCATTTTTTAAAATTTTTATTGAAGTGCAAATTTACAAATTAAATCAGAGAATGAGTCAATCCATAAAACAGAAAATTTGAAGGCGAATTTATTTAATGAAAAGTAAAATCAATAATAAATATCCAAAATGATGTTAGACTTAGAATTATCAATCAACTTTTGAATTCTACTGTAATAAACTTCATTTACCATTGGACAACCTAAACTATTACAGATATAAGTATTCTGCTCTCCATAAGGCACTTTATTGTATTGATGCAAAACAATATTTCTTGAAAAAGCATTACTATTTGTTGATTCCAAACCATGTAATTTATAGGCTTTCCCAAATTCACCAAAATAACTTTTACCAATATAATATTTACCCAATGAAGTACAATACGAATTGTTTTCGTTACTAAATTCTAAATCACTAAACATTCCCGATCCGAGCCCATGTGCTACCAGCCCCTGATCGATAATCTTATCATGAATTAAATCATAAACAAAAAAGCGATTTTTACCCGACATTATTTTCATATCCAGCAAAAAAGCTATCTCATTATTAAACTTCGGATTTGATTTCAACATCGACTTAATTGCAACAATTTGTTCGGAAATTCTTTCTTCTTTAGTTACAATCTCTAATCGACTTTCATTTTGAATCTTTTTCAGAGATTTGGGATTTACTCCAAAACCACACAGTATTCCTATTGAAAATACTCCTATTAGTATATTTCTCATTAGCAGGTTCTAATTCTATCCAACACAAAATCAATATCTTAACAAAATATTTATCAGCACTTTGATAATAAATTTTGGGACACCCAAAAATATAACTTTTTTAAATCCAAAACACATCTCTAAAAACTTTAACACACTAATTTTCAAAAAATTATTTTCTAAAAAAGCTTTAATCCATATCAATCTATAAGCTCCTGAAAAAACTTTGTAACTTTGCCACTTCAAAATTTTAGAACAAAATTCATGCGCATCGATATCATTACCGTTTTACCTGAATTATTACGCAGTCCGTTTGAAGCTTCTATTATGAAAAGAGCTATCGACAAAGGACTGGTTGAAGTTCATATTCATAATTTAAGAGACTACACTACTAACAAACAAAAAAGTGTAGACGATTACCCTTATGGCGGAGGAGCAGGAATGGTAATGACAGTACAACCTATTGATGATTGTATTACACATTTAAAAAGCCAAAGAAATTACGACGAAGTTATTTACATGTCTCCTGACGGTGAAACTTTGAATCAAAAAATGGCCAACACAATGTCGATGTATGAGAATATCATCATTTTGTGCGGACATTATAAAGGTGTTGACCAAAGAGTGCGTGATCATTTTATTACCAAAGAAATTTCCATTGGAGATTACGTTTTAAGCGGAGGCGAATTAGGAGCATTAGTATTATCTGATACACTAATTCGATTGATTCCGGGTGTTTTAAGTGATGAAACCTCAGCATTAACCGATAGTTTTCAGGACAATTTATTATCCGGACCTATTTATACCCGCCCAGCAGATTACAAAGGATGGAAAGTTCCTGATGTTTTATTAAGCGGGCATTCTGCCAAGATTGACAAATGGCGGGAAGATATGGCGTATGAACATACTAAAAACAGAAGACCGGATTTGTTAGAATAAATTTCCTTTAAAAATTCCAATATTTTAAATTTCAAATTCCAATTGATTATGGAGTTAAAAAAATTGGAATTTGGAATTTGTATATTGAAAATTTTAATTACTTTTGCGCCACATTTAATTAACCTCTGGCGATACCCGTGAATGTTGGTTAGATTTTAAACCGTAATTAGCAATTAAAATGGCAAATTTAGTAGATTTTGTTAACAGCGAATTTGTAACAAAAAAAGATTTTCCTGATTTCGGAGCTGGAGATACTATCACAGTTTACTACGAAATTAAAGAGGGTGAAAAAACAAGAACTCAGTTCTTCAAAGGAGTTGTAATCCAAAGAAGAGGTACAGGAAGTACTGAAACTTTTACGATTCGTAAAATGTCAGGTTCAGTAGGTGTTGAGCGTATCTTCCCTATCAACTTACCAGCTTTGCAAAAAATTGAAATCAACAAGAAAGGTGCTGTACGTAGAGCAAGAATCTTCTACTTCAGAGAACTTACTGGTAAAAAAGCAAAAATCAAAGACAAAAGAAGATAATCACTTATCTCTTTATCATAAAAAGTCCTGTTCCGAACCTTCGGAGTCAGGACTTTTTTTTTATAAAATCACAATTCAAAAAAAAATCAGGCTAAATCCAACAGATTCACTTAAAAAAATAACATTTTAAAGCCTTGTCGTTAGTTATCCCATAATTCGCTTAATTCTATAACAAACGGGACAATATTTTGGTCTGATTTACATATATTTGCACCGCTTTATTCAAAGCAAACAATACATTTCACATTCTTCACAAGAAGAATTACGATTATAAAACAAAAAAAATGACACAAAATTCAAAGATTGTTTACACATTAACTGACGAAGCACCTTTGTTAGCTACTTATTCGTTTTTACCTATTGTTAAAGCTTTTACCGCAACTGCCGGGATCGAAATTGAAACAGAAGATATTTCTGTTGCTGCCCGTATTCTTGCTAACTTCCCGGAATCTTTAACAGAAGAACAAAGAGTAAAAGATTCTTTGACAGAATTAGGAAAATTAGCTACTGCTCCGGAAGCAAACATCATTAAATTACCAAACGTTTCTGCATCAGTTCCTCAATTAAAAGGAGCTATTGCCGAATTACAAGCACACGGATACAACGTACCTAATTACCCGGAAGATCCACAAAACGAAGCAGAAGCTGCCATCAAAGCTAAATATGCTAAAATATTAGGTTCTGCCGTAAACCCGGTTTTACGTGAAGGAAACTCTGATCGTAGAGCTCCTAAAGCAGTAAAAAATTACGCTAAAGCAAATCCTCATTCAATGGGAGCCTGGTCTGCTGATTCTAAAACAGCAGTTGCTTCTATGGAAAGCGGTGATTTCTACGGAAGCGAAAAATCACTTACTGTAGCTAACGCTACAGATGTTAAAATCGAGTTCGTTGGTCAGGACGGAACTACTAAAGTTCTTAAAGCAAGTACTCCGTTAAAAGCTGGTGAAATTATCGATAGTTCAGTAATGCACTTAAACGCTTTGAAATCTTTCGTTGCTAAAACAATCGAAGAAGCTAAAGCTCAAGGCGTTCTACTTTCTGTTCACTTAAAAGCTACTATGATGAAGGTTTCTGACCCAATCATCTTTGGAGCTATCGTTGAAGTTTACTTCAAAGACGTTTTTGAAAAATACGCTGCATTATTTGCTGAATTGGGTGTAAACACTAAAAACGGTTTAGGTGATGTTTATGCTAAAATTGCAGGAAACGCACAAGAAGCTGAAGTAAAAGCTTCTATCGATCAGGCTATCGAAAAGGGTCCGGCTTTAGCTATGGTAAATTCAGACAAAGGAATTACTAACCTTCACGTTCCTTCAGACGTAATTGTTGATGCCTCTATGCCGGCAATGATTCGCACTTCTGGTCAAATGTGGAACAAAGAAGGAAAACAACAAGATACTATCGCAATCATCCCGGACCGTTGCTACGCTGGTGTTTATACAGCTACAATTAATTTCTGTAAAAAACACGGAGCTTTTGACCCAACTACAATGGGAAGTGTTCCAAACGTAGGTTTGATGGCTCAAAAAGCAGAAGAATATGGTTCTCATGACAAAACCTTCCAAATGTCAGCTAACGGAGTTGTTCGTGTAGTTGACATTAATGGAAACGTATTAATGGAACAAGCTGTTGAAGCTAATGACATCTTCAGAATGTGTCAGGCTAAAGACGCTCCTATCCAAGACTGGGTAAAATTAGCTGTAAACAGAGCTCGTTTATCAAACACACCTGCTGTTTTTTGGTTAGACGAAAACAGAGCACACGACAGACAATTAATCGAAAAAGTAAACTTATACTTAAAAGACCACGATACAACCGGGTTAGATATTCGCATCTTAAGCCCTATCGCTGCAACTGAATTTACTTTAGAAAGAATCATCAAAGGGCAAGATACTATTTCAGTAACAGGAAACGTTTTACGTGATTACCTTACTGATTTATTCCCAATTCTTGAAGTAGGTACTTCTGCTAAAATGTTATCTATCGTTCCATTAATGAACGGAGGTGGATTGTTTGAAACTGGTGCAGGTGGATCTGCTCCTAAACACGTAGAACAATTCATCACTGAAGGTTATTTACGTTGGGATTCATTAGGCGAATTTTTGGCTTTAGGTGCTTCATTAGAACATTTAGGGCAAACATTAAACAATGAAAAAGCAATTGTTTTATCTGAAACTTTAGATCAGGCTAATGATGCTTTCTTGCAAAATGACAAATCTCCGGCTAGAAAAGTAGGTCAAATTGATAACCGTGGTTCTCACTTCTATTTAGCTTTATACTGGGCTCAGGCCTTAGCTGCACAAAATAAAGATGCAGAATTGAAAGCTATCTTTACTCCAATTGCAAAAGAACTTACTGAAAACGAAGCTAAAATTGACACTGAATTAATTGGTGCTCAGGGAAAAGCTCAGGAAATTGGCGGTTACTACCAACCAAATCCTGCTTTAGTAAGTAAAGCTATGCGTCCAAGCACAACTTTAAATACTATTTTAGATAAAATTGCTGCTTTGAAAACAGCTTAATTTTAACTCATCAATACTTTTAAAAGACAACTCGAAAGGGTTGTCTTTTTTTTGCTTTTTTAATTAGAAAATATTTTTTTTATAAATAAGCGAACATTCATTTATAATTAATACTTTTGCTCCGTTACATAAAAAAACAATGAGAACAAGAGATACGAATAAAGAAGAAATAGTCAAACTAAATGCAATCAGACTATTAGTTGAAAAAGGGATTGAAGGTTTTAGCATGAACCGACTGGCAAAAGAAAGTAAAATTTCAGTTGCAACACTTTACATCTATTATTCTGACAAAGAAGAATTAATCAAAAAAATTGGAATTGAAATAGGAAAACGTTTTTTTGATGAAATGGCAAAAGACTTCTCTCCTGCAATGTCTTTCAAAGAAGGCTTATACAAACAATGGGAAAACAGAAGCCGTCATACTCAGGAAAATCCACTTGATGTAAGTTGTTGGGAAGTTTTAACGCATTCCAGTTATGCAGAAGAAATTTTAGAAGAAAGTCTTCAGAACTTCAAAATTATTATGGGACAATTCTTTAAAAATGCTGTTGAACGTAAAGAATTAATTCCAACAATCTCGAAAGAGGTTTTTTGGAGTGTAGCCTATGGTCCTTTATACTCCTTATTGCGCTTTGAAAGAGATGGAAAGAACTTTGGAGGAGAGCCATTTAAACTTAATAAAGAAATCACTAACGAAGCTTTTGAACTGGTTTTAAAAGCACTAACACCTTAAAACTTTGGTTATGGAAAATGAAATCAACAATATTTTAATTTTCGGGACAAATATCAAAACGGAAAAGGATAAAAATAGTATAAGTCCTATTTTAGATGCACATCCGGAAATCCACCAATGGAATATTGATCTGGAAGATATCGATTCTGTTTTACGCATCGAAAGTGAAACCCTGAATGCAGAACAAATCATCAAACTAATAACAGAACAGGATTATAAATGTTCTGAACTAAGCGAATAAAAATGAAAAAAACTCCCCAGGCGATTCCTTTTACTTCCTATCAGAAGTTTGCCATATTCATTCTGGCAATAACACAGTTTACCGTAATTCTTGATTTTATGGTCATGTCACCATTGGGTGATATTTTAATGAAAAGCATGCAAATAAAACCATCCCATTTTGGATTAGTCGTTTCGGCTTACGCCTTTAGCGCCGGAATATCCGGATTATTAACAGCCGGTTTTGCGGATAAATTTGACCGAAAAAAATTGCTCCTTTTCTTTTATACCGGATTTATATTAGGAACCATTTTGTGCGGACTCGTTAATTCTTACCCTCTATTGGTTGCCGCCAGAATCATTACCGGATTATTTGGCGGTGTTATCGGATCGATTTCCATGGCTATTGTTACCGATTTATTTTCGATGCAACAACGCGGACGTGTTATGGGATTTATACAAATGGCTTTTGGAGCCAGTCAAATCTTTGGCATTCCGCTTGGACTTTATATTGCCACAGCCTGGGATTGGCACGCTCCCTTTCTATGGGTCGCAGCAATGGCTGTTGTAATTGCGGTATTAATCGCGCTCAAATTAAAACCATTAACCGAACATCTTGCGATACAAAAAGAAAATTCACCGCTACAACATCTTTTGCATACAATCAGCAAAAAAGAATACCGCATAGGATTTGCCGCAACGGCAATTCTCTCTCTTGGAGGCTTTATGCTAATGCCTTTCGGAAGTGCTTTTGCTATCAACAACTTAAAAATAACCGAAGAAGAACTTCCTTTAATTTTTATGATTGCCGGTTTATCAACACTTATCATTATGCCTGTTATTGGGAAACTAAGTGATAAAATTGATAAATTCAAGATTTTCACTGCAGCTACTATTTGGACCATTATTACGGTTGCCATTTACACCAATCTTTCTGAAACTCCTTTCTTATTAGTTGCTTTAATCAATGTGATTATGATGATGGGCGTTATGAGCCGAATGGTTCCTTCAACGGCCTTAGTAACTTCTGTTCCTGCGAAAGAAGACCGAGGCGCTTTTATGAGTATTAACTCTTCATTGCAGCAAATTTCAGGAGGAATCGCTGCCGCCTTTGCCGGAACTATTGTAGTACAAAAAGACAATTTCAGTCCGCTGGAACATTACAACACTTTAGGTTATATCATCATCGGAATTTCTTTTATTTCCATTATTCTGCTCAGTCGTGTAAACCAACATTTGAAGAAAAATCCTGAACAGGACACTAATACTGCTATTAGCATTTCAGAAGCTTAAAAAATCACTTTAAATTAACAGTTGTTCAATTGATTTTACCTTACAAATAACAGAAATTTGTACTACAAAAAACTCAAAATGATTCTAAAAAAAATAAATCTTCTTTTAACCATATTGCTGGTCAGTTTTTCTGCTTTTGCACAGCAAAAATTCACGTTGAGCGGCATCATTACTGATGGTAAAAACAATGAAACCTTGATTGGTGTTAACGTCTATTTTCCGGATTTGAAAACCGGAACCACTACCAATGAATATGGATTTTACTCCATCAGTGTGCCACAGGGAAATCATAACATTAACATCAGTTATATTGGTTACCAAAATATCGAAAAAAATGTTTCGTTAAACCAAAGCACCAAAATGAATTGGGAGCTTAAAGAAAATGGCGAAATATTGAACGAAGTAGTTATCAAAGATAATTCCGGACGCAGCAATACCCGAACGCCCGAGATGAGTGTCAACAAACTATCTATTGCTTCTATTAAAAAAATGCCCGTTGTTTTAGGAGAGGTTGATGTAATCAAATCTATTTTACTGTTACCGGGAGTTACTAATGCCGGTGAAGGAGCCTCTGGGTTTAATGTTCGCGGTGGTGGTGCAGACCAAAACCTCATTCTTTTGGACGAAGCAACGATTTATAACTCTTCACACGTTTTTGGATTTTTCTCGGTTTTTAATCCTGATGCTATCAAAGATTTAAAATTATACAAAGGCGGAATTCCGGCACGTTTTGGAGGACGGGCTTCCTCAGTTTTAGATATTTATCAAAAAGACGGAAACAGCAATGATTTTCACGTAAATGGCGGCATCGGATTGATTTCCAGCCGATTACTCGCTGAAGGTCCGATTGTAAAAGACAAAGCTTCGTTTTTAATTGGGGGCCGGGCTTCTTATGCGCATTTGTTCCTAAAACTTTCTGAAGAACAAAAAAATAACTCTGCCTATTTTTATGATTTGAATACCAAATTAAGTTACAAAATCAACGACAACAACAGTCTTTATTTATCGGGATATTTTGGACGGGATGTTTTTGCCATAGACAAAAGTTTCAGCAATACTTACGGAAACACAACGCTCAATTTACGTTGGAATCATCTTTTTTCAGATAAATTATTTTCGAATTTGTCATTGATTTACAGCGATTATTATTACGGATTGGATTTGGATTTTATAGGTTTTAACTGGGAATCGGGCATTAAAAATTACAATATCAAATATGATTTTAAAAATTATATTTCCGATAATTTCAAATTGAATTATGGTGTCAATGGAATTTATTACAATTTCAATCCCGGAACCATCGTCCCTTCTTCTGAAGATTCCGGAATAAATCCGGATCAATTAGATCAAAAATACGCTTTTGAACCGGCTGCTTATATAGAAGCCGAAAACAAAATCAGTAAAAAATTCACTGTTGCTTATGGTTTGCGATACAGTTTATTTTACCGTTTAGGAAATTCGACCATTAATTTATACGAAAATAACAATCCGGTTGTTTTCAATTCGGACTTCCGGATTTATGAAAAAGCAATTCCCATTGGAACAAAATATTATGGTAAAAACAAAACTATAAAAAGCTTCAACAACTTCGAACCACGTTTTGCTGTTTCTTACCAACTTAACGAGGACCAAGCCGTAAAAGCCAGTTACAACCGGATGGTACAGTATTTACAGTTGGTTTCCAATACCTCGTCTCCAACTCCATTGGATGTTTGGATGCCAAGTGATACCTACATCAAACCCCAAATTGCCCATCAGGTGGCTATTGGTTATTTTAAGAACATTCGCAACGGCGATTATTCGATTGAAATTGAAAGTTTTTACAAGAAAACCCAAAATCGCATGGATTATATTGATGGCGCCGATTTAATTGCCAATGAAGCCATCGAACAGGTGGTTTTAAATGGAAGAATGCGCTCTTACGGACTTGAAATGATGTTCAAAAAAAATGAAGGTCGCTTAAACGGTTGGATTTCTTATACTTTGTCAAAATCAGAACAACAAACTCCGGGCAGAACTCCCGAAGAAATCGGAATTAATTACGGAAAATGGTACAATTCCGCTTATGACAAAACCCATAATCTGGCCATTACCTCAGCTTACAAACTGAATGAAAAATGGGATTTTGGAGCTAATTTTATCCTGCAATCCGGACAGCCGGTGACTTATCCCGATGGCAAATACAATTATTTAGGAGTTGATGTACCCCATTACGGTTTGCGTAACAGAAACCGTTTGCCTCTTTATCATCATTTGGATGTTTCAGCAACACTCACGCCTGCTAAAAATAAAGATAGAAACTGGAAAGGCGAATGGGTTTTTAGCATTTACAATTTGTATAACAGACAAAATGCAGCTTCCATGAATTTTAGACAAAACTCTGATACGGCTGCTAATGAAGCTGTAAAAACATCCATTTTTGGGATTGTTCCTGCGGTGAGCTATAATTTTAAATTTTAATACTATGAAAAAGATATTTTTCCCTTTTATAATTCTTCTTATCGGTTTGTGTTCCAGTTGCGAAGAAGTGGTTGATTTAAAATTAAACACAGCTGCTCCCCGACTCGTTGTCGAAGCTTCCATTTATTGGATAAAAGAAAGCAGTGGCAATGCACAAAAAATAAAATTAACTACCACAACCGGCTATTACGATACTGAAATCCCTATTGTCACCGGAGCAAATATCAAGATTACGAACAGTGAAAACACCATTTTTAATTTCGAAGAAATTCCGAATTCCGGCGAATATGCCTGCACGGAATTTGTTCCTAAAATTGGAGAAACTTACACACTTACGATTATTTACAACGATGAAACCTACGTTGCCACAGAAGTTTTTCAATCATTGGCATCAATAACCAGAGTGGAGCAAAATAATGAAGGTGGTTTTACCGGAAAAGACATCGAGGTAAAAGCGTACTATAACGATCCTGCTAACGAAGATAATTTCTACCTGTACCGTTATCAATATACTAACGAAGCCACAATAAGTTACAGCATTGATGACGACCGATTTTTTCAGGGAAACGAATTCTTTAGTAATTCAAGCAATGACGATTTAAAAGCCGGAGATGTGGTAGAATTAATGCACATGGGAATTTCCCAACAATATTACAATTACATGAATATTTTAATTGACAATACCGGATCTAATTCCGGAGGTCCGTTCCAAACCCCACCCGCAACCGTAAGAGGAAATATCAAAAACATCACTAATCCGCAGAATTATGCTTTAGGTTATTTTGCGTTGGGCGAAACGGATTTACGTCGTTATGTAGTGCAATAATTTATTGTAAACCGCACAGCAAACAAGTTTTTCGCAAAATCCACAAATAAACAATCCTCAAATTCTGTACAATCTGTGGCTAAAAAAACAAAAAACTATTAGTTATCTTTGTCACCTAAAATATCTAATTTAAAACTTTAATTCTTTTGTCATCACATCATATTGTTCGCGACGATCAGGAACCTGCCTTAATTATTGCCAATGGCGCTGCCTGTACCCCTGAATTATTAGGTCAGTTACTCGAATGGTCTCCTTTTGTAATTGTACTGGATTCAGCTATTGAACGTGTTTTGGAATTAGACATTAAAGTTGATGTTTTGTTAGGGGATTTCGACCGTGGTTTTGATGCCGATTATTACAAAGAAAAACAATATCCGCTGGAAATTGTACACACACCGGATCAGGACAAAACCGATTTAGAAAAAGCTTTTGATTATTTGTGCGAAAGAAATTTTTCAGCTGTCAATGTTGTTTGGGCCACCGGAAAAAGAGCCGATCATACGATTACCAATTTAACGAATATCGTTCGTTACCGCGACAAACTAAAAATTGTCATTCTCGATGATCATTCTAAAGTTTTTTTATTGCCTCGAAAATTTGAAAAATGGTACACCGCTAACACTCCTATTTCCCTGATTCCGATTGGGCATGTTACGGGAATTCATTCCGAAAATCTTTTTTATCCGTTACAAAATGACAGCCTGACTATCGGATACCGCACCGGAAGCAGCAATCATGTCGTTCAGGACGGAATGGTTATCATCGAGCATCAGCAAGGCGATTTATTATTAATGGAATGCATGGATTAAGCTGGTTAACAAAAACACACTTAAACTTCTTATTATTATCCATTTACAAATTAAAAGCTTACTTTTGCAAAAAAATTTGAAGCAAATCAAAATGGCCGTAATTACTGAAAAATCTAATTTGCATCCCCGCAATTTGCATCGTTCCCGATACGATTTCAAACAACTTACTGCCGTTTGTCCGGAACTAAAAGTATTTGTTCTCACCAATGAACATCATCCGGAGACTTCGGGAGAAAGTATCGATTTCAGTAATCCACAAGCCGTAAAAACCTTAAACAAAGCTTTATTAATCAGTTATTATGACATAAAAGGCTGGGACATTCCTAAAAATTACCTTTGCCCGCCTATCCCCGGAAGAGCCGATTACATCCATTATATAGCCGATTTATTAGCCGAAAGTAATAACGGCGTCATTCCAACCGGAATAGAAATTGAAGGTTTAGATATTGGAACCGGAGCCAACTGTATTTATCCCATCATCGGAAATTCGGTTTACGACTGGAGTTTTGTGTGTACTGACATTGATGAAAAATCACTTGAAAATTGCACCAAAATTATTGAAGCCAATCCAAAATTGATTGATGCTGTCAGTTTACAACAGCAAATAGAATCCCGATACATTTTCAAAAACATTATCACGCCCGAAGATCATTTTGCTTTCACCATTTGCAATCCTCCTTTTCATAAATCAGCAGAAGAAGCCGCTAAGGGAAGTCTGCGAAAAGTGAGCAATTTAAAAGGTCAAAAACAAACAAAAGCGGTTTTAAACTTTGGCGGTCAAAACAACGAACTCTGGTGCGAAGGTGGCGAACTGGCTTTTATTACCCAAATGATTTATGAAAGTGCGCGCTACCCAATGCAATGTCTTTGGTTTACCACTTTGGTTTCCAAACAATCACATCTGAAAAGTTTATTCAAAACCCTAAACAAAGTCAATGCTGCACAAATTCGCTCAATTGACATGGCGCAGGGACAAAAAACCAGCCGTATTCTGGCCTGGTCTTTTCTAACCGAAACCCAACAACAGGATTGGGAATTTGAAATTAAACAGCCTCTTTTTTAATAAATCCTCTTTTTTATTTCTTTCTTTTTTTTCGTTTATTTTCTTTTTGTTTGTTTTTACAACTAAAAAAATTATCTTTAACAGCTTTACTTTTAACTGAAATATCTTTTTCAGAATTATCAAAATCGCTATTTGAGACTAAAAATCTAGAATAAAACAAAAAGAAACATGAGAAATCCAATTTTTATTGCCCTATTTTGTTTAACACAAAGCCTGATTTCAGCACAAAACTCAACACCTGCAAAACCCCGGGTTTTAATTAGTACTGATATTGGTGGCACCGATCCTGACGATAATCAATCCATGGCACATTTGCTCATGTATAGCGATTTGTTTCAACTCGAAGGCTTAGTTTCCTCTCCTTCTTATGGAGAAGGAAACAAAGAAGAGATTCTTAGAATGATTGATCTTTACGAAAAAGATTTACCAAAACTTAGAAAACACAATAAGAATTTGGCTAAGCCAAAATATTTACGTTCCATCACTAAACAGGGACGTAAAGGAAACGCACCATACCAAGGATTCAGTACCTCAACAGAAGGTTCGGATTGGATTATTAAATGTGCAAAGAAAGAATGCACACAACCTCTTTGGGTTTTGGGTTGGGGTGGTTTGGAAGATATCGCACAGGCTTTGCACGATGCACCGGAAATTCAGGATAAAATTAAAATCTATTGGATAGGCGGCCCTAATAAAAAATGGAGCGCCAACAGTTATGCTTACATCGCTGAAAATTTCCCAAATTTGTTTTTCATTGAAGTCAATTCAAGCTATTACGGTTTTTTCTCCAATACAACCGAAATAGATCAGGTAAACAATTCAAATTATTATGACACTGTTATCAAAGGAGCGGGAAATTTGGGCTTGGATTTCAAAAAATATTACAACGGCGAAATTAAAATGGGAGATTCCCCTTCTCTTTTTTATTTGATGGATGGCAATCCAGACAATCCGGAAAGAGACAGCTGGGGCGGAAGTTTTGAAAAAATAAATCACAGTCCCCGATTAATTTACAATCAAACCACTAGTGTTAAAGACAGCGTTGCTTTTTGTTCCATTATCGAAATGCATTTAAAAGGGCCAAAATCAAATTTTACTTCGGATGACGTTTGCTTCCAAATGGAAATTCCATACGGAAATGCCACGCAAAAATGGCCGGGCTATTATTTAGGCAACGGAGATTATGCCATCAGATATATTCCCAAAAAAGCTGAAAATTTGAATTACATTTTCACTTCTGAAATTCCTGAAATTAACGGTTTAAAAGGAAGCCTTGTCGTGACCAATTTATGGCCGGGAACAAAACATTCCACCGATTATCCTTTGGGTAATAATTGGTACAGCGACAAATCAAATCCGGAATTATACGATGGAAAAATCCAGGGAGGAAAAACCGTTTCAAAATGGAGAAAAGCCATTTTAGACGATTGGGCAAAACGTTGGAATTGGTTGAAATAAACCCCTCATAATTCCACAATTACATCATTGCTCAACAAAAACCAAATTCCTTAAAATTGCCAATAAACTTTGTACCTTTGCAAGTCTAAACTTTGCAACAAAAAACAAATGAAATTTCAAGTTGTTTCGGATTACAAGCCTATGGGCGACCAGCCTCAGGCTATTGAAAAACTAGCACAAGGTATTATTGATGGGGACCAATTCCAAACACTTTTAGGTGTTACCGGTTCCGGAAAAACTTTTACGGTGGCCAATGTGATTCAGGAAGTACAACGACCAACCCTTGTTTTAGCACACAATAAAACCTTAGCAGCGCAATTGTATTCGGAATTCAAACAGTTTTTCCCCAATAATGCCGTAGAATATTTCGTTTCTTACTACGATTATTACCAGCCGGAAGCTTTTATTCCGGTTACTGGTGTTTATATCGAAAAAGACTTATCTATTAACGACGAGCTGGAAAAAATGCGTTTAAGCACCACTTCTTCCTTACTTTCAGGACGAAGAGATATCATCGTAGTGGCTTCGGTTTCCTGCTTGTACGGTATTGGAAATCCAGTAGAATTTCAAAAAAATGTGATTGCTATCGAAAGAGATCAGGAGATTTCCAGAACGAAACTGTTACATTCTTTAGTCCAAAGTTTGTATTCGAGAACGGAAGCCGACTTTAATCCGGGAAATTTCCGGATCAAAGGTGACACCGTAGAAGTTTTCCCGAGCTATGCCGATGATGCGTATCGTATACACTTTTTTGGAGATGAAATAGAAGAAATCGAAAGCTTTGACATCCAAACTTCCAAAGTCATTGAGCGATTTGATAAACTAACCATTTATCCAGCCAATATGTTTGTGACTTCTCCGGATGTTTTACAAAATGCTATTTGGCAAATCCAGCAAGATTTGGTTAAACAAGTGGATTATTTCAAAGAAATAGGAAAACACCTCGAAGCCAAACGACTGGAAGAACGTACTAATTTTGATTTGGAAATGATTCGTGAATTAGGCTATTGTTCCGGTATTGAAAATTATTCCCGTTACCTCGATGGTCGTGAAGCAGGAACCAGACCTTTCTGTTTATTAGATTATTTCCCAAAAGATTATCTGATGGTAGTGGACGAAAGTCACGTAACGCTTTCGCAGGTTCATGCCATGTACGGTGGCGACCGCAGCCGAAAAGAAAACCTAGTGGAATACGGCTTTAGACTTCCCGCAGCAATGGATAACCGCCCGCTGAAATTTGAGGAATTTGAAGCGATGCAAAATCAGGTAATTTATGTTTCAGCTACTCCGGCTGATTATGAACTGAAAAAATGCGAAGGAATTTATGTGGAACAAATTATCCGACCAACTGGATTAATCGATCCTGTTATCGAAATTCGTCCAAGTTTGAATCAGATTGATGATTTAATTGAGGAAATTCAACAACGTTGCGAATTGGACGAACGTGTTTTGGTTACAACCCTTACTAAAAGAATGGCGGAAGAACTTGCCAAATATTTAGCCAAAGTAAGCATTCGTTGCCGTTACATTCATTCGGATGTGGATACTTTGGAACGCATCGAAATCATGCAGGATTTACGAAAAGGACTTTTTGATGTTTTAATTGGGGTAAATTTATTGCGCGAAGGTTTGGATTTACCTGAAGTTTCGCTGGTTGCTATTCTCGATGCTGACAAAGAAGGTTTTTTACGTTCGCATCGTTCGCTTACGCAAACCATTGGTCGTGCCGCCCGAAATCTGAATGGAAAAGCCATAATGTATGCGGATAAAATTACCGACAGCATGCAAAAAACGATTGATGAGACCAATTACCGCAGAACCAAACAGATTAATTTTAACACCGCCAACAATATTGTTCCTCAGGCATTAAACAAAAAGATCGACAATGTATTTACCAAAAATCCTTTGGTTGAATATGAATTAGGACATACTGTCAATAAGGCTGCGGAAGAAACAAATGAATACTTATCTAAAAATGAAATAGAGAAACGCATTCGCGAAAAGCGAAAATCTATGGAAAAAGCCGCAAAAGAACTCGACTTTATGCAAGCCGCAAAATTACGTGACGAAATAAAAAAATTACAGGAACAATTGGCTTAATAATCTAAATCATTTTGAAAAATACTCCACAGCATTTCATCAGAAATAGTTGAATTAGGAGCATTTTTGATTTTTTTCAACA
The DNA here is from genome assembly GCF_000425425.1 of Flavobacterium daejeonense DSM 17708. GTDB lineage: Bacteria > Bacteroidota > Bacteroidia > Flavobacteriales > Flavobacteriaceae > Flavobacterium > Flavobacterium daejeonense. The sequence continues at coordinate 65,142 of NZ_AUDK01000004.1, read as the reverse complement.
GCACCTTAGTCGCATCAAGATCTAATCCCATACTGATAGCGATATGACCTATCAACTCCGGATCCTGCTTGTACAACACACCATCGTTCTGAAAAAAGAGAATTAACCTGTAAAATTGCTTGATACGCCCCAATTTGATATTCTCCGGCATCGGAGGTAATTCCTGACTTAATAAATCAATAAAACCTCCTTTCTCGAAATGTAATTCGTTAGCAATTAAGAATAAAAAATCATAACCTTTTTTATTCAATTGTCCGTCAACGGTTGCATAAGCAATCATTTCTAAAAGCAATTTCTTTTTTTCTTCACAAGTGTTCATATCGTAAATAATTTTAGCTAAAATATCATTTTTTATGCTAAAAACCCAAAGAAATATCCACAATCAAACAATTTAATTAAAAAATCACATTTTTTTTCCAACATAAAAAAGGAAAAAAAGACAAAAAAATCACAAGATTTTAATTTTTTGCACCCAAAATACGTAGTTGCAAAATTCACTTTTTACAGAAAACACTTTTATCACTATTGTTTTTTATTATTTATGCAAAATGAGATTAAAAAATTCCGAAAATCAAAATTCTTCATCTTCACTAAATAATATTCATTTTTATAGCTTAATTTTATCATAAAACCAGACAATTATGGAATTGATTATTAGAGAATACGAGCTACAATTAAAGCACACTTTTACAATCTCTAGAGAATCAATCGATATTCAGCCTTCTTTAATTGTACAATTAAAAAGTGGCGGATTCTCCGGATATGGTGAGGCAACTTCAAATCCTTATTACCACATAAGTGTCCCCATGATGAAACAGGATTTAGAAGCCGTACGAACTCTCATTGAGTCTTCTGTTGATGAAACTCCCGAAGACTTTTGGGCAAAAATGTATCCGCATTTAAAACACGACATGTTTGCACTTTGTGCACTGGATATGGCTTTCACGGATTTATATGCCCGAAAAAAAGGTAAAAAACTACATGAACTCTGGGATTATAGCATCGAAAGAAATCCTTTGACCAATTATACCATTGGAATCGATACCATCGACAAAATGGTGGCTAAAATGAAAGAACTTCCCTGGCCTATTTACAAAATAAAATTGGGCACCAAAGAAGATATTGCCATCGTAAAAGCTTTAAGAGAACATACCGATGCCATTTTTAGAATTGATGCTAATTGTGGATGGGAAATTGAAGAAACACTAAATAATGCCGTAGAATTAAAAAAACTGGGCGTAGAATTTTTAGAACAGCCCTTAAAAGCAGACGATTGGAAAGGACACGAAATTATTTTTAAACATTCGGTTTTACCAGTTATAGCTGACGAAAGTTGTATTGTAGAAAACGATGTTGCCAAATGTTTTAATCATTTTCATGGAATAAATATTAAATTAGTAAAATGTGGCGGACTCACTCCTGCCCGAAGAATGATTCAACAAGCCAAAAAACTGGGATTAAAAACGATGGTAGGTTGTATGACCGAATCATCAGTTGGAATCTCGGCCATTGCTCATTTAATTCCGCAATTAGACTATGTGGACATGGATGGCGCCTTATTGCTTTCGGAAGATATTGCCAGTGGAGTCCAAATTAAAAATGGAAAAATTGGCTATTCTGAATTAAACGGCACCGGTGTTGTTTTAAAATAATTATTAATGAAAGTTGACAAATTTCCCGATCGATTGATAAAAGTCGATAACGAAAAAATTTTATACTTTGGCGGGACAGCTTATCTGGGCTTACCGCCAAATAAAAAATTCAAAAAAATACTTTATAAAAACATTGAGCGTTGGGGCACCGCTTACGGAAGTTCCCGAAATGCCAATATCAAACTCACCGCTTACGAAAAAGGGGAAACTTTTTTAGCTCAATTTATCCAGGCCGAAGCGGCCCTTACTATTTCTTCCGGAATGTTAGCCGGGCAAATTGTTTTAGACAGTTTAACATCGGATATAGATGTTTTTTATCATTTTTCAAACAACCATGTCGCTATCAGCAATTCAAACAGTCTTCCGCTTTTTACCAATGGAATTCTAAATCCAAAATTACTGGATAATAAAACAGAAAAAATTTGTATTCTTACGGATGCTGTTCCTTCTAACACCGTAAAACCAGTCACACTTTCTTTTTTAGATAAAATTTCGGACTATAAAGAAATAACTTTGGTGCTTGACGAGTCGCATTCGTTAGGAATTTTAGGCGAAAATGGCAGCGGAGTTTACACCTCGATAAAGCACCCCAAAATCAAACGCAAAGTTTTAGTTTCGTCACTGGGAAAAGCGATGGGATTATCTGGCGGTGTAATAGCCAGCGATTGTGATTTTATCAATACAATAAAATCCAATGATATTTTTGTTTCCAGCGCCGGAATGAACCCGGCTTTTGTAAGCACACTGGCTGATTCGGAAAAGTTATACCAAAAACAAATTAAAAAACTAAAAAGAAATCTGGCTTACTTAAAAACTAATCTTTTGGCAAACCCAAACATTCTTTTTGACGAAAATTATCCGGTAATCTATCCTGAAATGGCAAACATCAATACTATTTTGGCTTCCAAAAAAATAATTATCACCAATTTCAAATACGCATCCGAAACCGATTATTTGAACCGAATTATTATTACAGCCAATCACAAAAAGAAAGATTTGGATAAAATCATTCAAATTCTAAATGAATATCAATCCGAAATAGATTAGCTAACACTTTATAGCGTACCTTTGTAAAAAATTTAAAATGACAAACAACGATATTTTCAAAAAATTACGCGTTGCCTTAATGTTACGTGACGACCAAATTGTAGAAATTTTAGAATTGGTCGATTTCAGAATTTCCAAATCCGAATTAGGCGCTTTTTTTCGTGATTCCAAACATCCCAATTATGTGGAATGTGGCGATCAGGTATTGCGTAATTTCCTTAACGGCTTAGTCATTCATTTGCGCGGAACAAAAGAAAATCCTAAAAACCCAAAAGATGTTTTAGCTAAACATAAAACCGAAATCCCTGCAAAGAAAACAACGGTTTCTAATGAACCAAAAGTTGCAAAAACAACTTTCAAGAAAAAACCCAACTTTAAAAAAGCTGCTCCTAAAACTCCTGTGGTTGAAAAAGTAAAATTCAACAACGGTAAAAACAAAAAATCTTAATTGGAAATCGAACTTTGATTTTATAAAAAAATCCCGCCTGATATCAGACGGGATTTATTTATTATTTGGTAAACTTAACCAAAAAGACAAGTCCATTACCTGCTTCCAAATCATTTGCTGTTAATTTTTTATAATTCAACGTGTTTTTAATATAATAATTCAACTCCTCATTAGTTGTATTAGTGCTCATCACAACCATTTCATGATGCTCATTAATAGCAATCCTTACTTTTACTAAAACATCTCCTTCTAATCCGCTAAAAGCAGGATAAGCATTGAGCATTTTAGTTATTTCCTTATAAGTCTTGTTGTAATCCTCAGGATTATTAGAAGACTTCTCTGCAGCGAACGCTGTTGTTAAAAATAAAGTTGCAACAGCTGATAAAAATAACTTTCTCATAATTTCTTTCTTTTAAATTAAAATTAATTCGTTTGAGATTTCATTACAAATTTATCAAAAAAAACATCAAAAAAAGAACTTATATTATTGACAATGCAATTTTTACGATTGACAAAAAATTAAACTACAAATTTTAAAATTCTAATAAAAAAAAATAATTTAAATTTCACTATTTATATAAAAAACAGAAAACGAAATAAAAAAAATCATCAAAACACCCCTAAAACGAAGTTTTTTTGATGATATTTCAACAAAAAAACTCTTAAAACAAAAAACCAGTTTTATTTATTAAAAATAAAACCGGTTTTACAAATTACAATACAGCTTCCTTTATTTTGCAAATTTTACCAGAAAAACTAATTTATTACCTATTTCTAATTCATTCGCTGTTAACTTCTGATAATTCAAACTGTTTTTAATATAATAACTCAATTCACTATTGGCTGCATCAGTACTCATCACCACAATCTCATGATTTTCATTTATAGCGATTTTTACTTTCACAACAACTTCTTCGCGTAAACTTTCAAAATTCGAATAGGTATTCAAAAGTTCAGCCAACTCTTTAAAAGTCTTTTCATAATCTTTATCCCTGTTTGGAGAACCCACAGCCGCAAAAGCTGTATTCATAAATAACGCAACAATAACCGATAAAAATAATTTTTTCATGATTTCTTTGTTTTTAATTACAGTTCAAAATTAGCACTGAAATCCATTCAAAAATCACAAAAACAATTGCTTAACCCAAAGATAAAATGAATCTTAAAAACGCTTTTTAGAAGTCTTAAAATTGATTTGCCTAAAAAATAACAGCCTTACAAATAAACTTTGATAAAAATAAGTTTATAACAAAAAACAACTTCTTTTATTGAAAATTCCAAATCAATATAGCTGTTAATCTTAAATTAATACAAATATTGAAAACAAAAAAAATCCTGTCCCAAAAGGAACAGGATTTCAATATATTAGAATTTCTTAATTAAGAAAGCGCAGCCTGAACCTGATCAGCAGCTTCCTGGAACTGAACTGCAGATAAAATTGGCATTCCTGAATTATCGATTAATTCTTTTGCAATCTCAGCATTTGTACCTTGCAAACGAACAATGATTGGCACATTGATAGCGTCTCCCATGTTTTTGTAAGCATCAACAACACCCTGAGCTACACGGTCACAACGAACGATTCCTCCAAAGATGTTAATCAAAATAGCTTTTACATTAGGATCTTTCAAGATAATACGGAAAGCTGTTTCCACACGTTTTGCATCAGCAGTTCCTCCTACATCAAGGAAGTTAGCCGGCTCAAAACCTGCATATTTAATTAAATCCATAGTTGCCATTGCAAGACCGGCACCGTTTACCATACATCCTACAGTTCCGTCAAGATCAACATAGTTCAATCCTACTTCTTTAGCTTCTACTTCAATTGGATTTTCTTCACGAACATCACGCATATCAGCATACGCTTTTTGTCTGTATAATGCGTTATCGTCAATATTTACTTTAGCATCTACCGCTAAAATTTTATTATCAGATGTTTTCAAAACCGGGTTGATTTCAAACATAGAAGCGTCTGAACCAATATAAGCTTTGTATAAAGCATCGATGAATTTTACCATTTCTTTGAATGCATTTCCAGTAACTCCTAAGTTAAAAGCAATTCTTCTTGCCTGAAAACCTTGTAATCCTACAGCCGGATCAATTTCTTCTGTAAAGATTAAATGTGGAGTATGCTCAGCAACTTCCTCGATATCCATTCCACCTTCAGTAGAATACATAATCATATTACGTCCTGTTGCTCTGTTTAATAATACAGAAACATAAAACTCAGAAGTTTCAGATTCTCCAGGATAGTAAACATCCTCAGCAATTAACACTTTGTGAACAGTTTTCCCCTCAGCAGAAGTTTGAGGAGTCACTAATTGCATTCCGATAATTTCGCTTGCAACACCTTCCACTTTGTCAATTCCTTTAGCAAGTTTCACCCCGCCTCCTTTACCACGACCACCTGCGTGAATTTGGGCTTTAACAACATACCAACTCGTTCCCGTTTCGGCAGTTAATTGTTTAGCAGCCGCAACTGCTTCTACTGGACTGTTAGCAACGATCCCGCGTTGAACGCGAACTCCGTAGCTGGCTAAAATCTCTTTTCCTTGATATTCGTGTATGTTCATAATATAGAATTTGTCTGAATCTGATTTTATTTCAGAAAATAAGTCCGACAAAAGTATTAAAAACGAACTTAAAACTGAAATCTTTTTAGTGATTTAAAATATCTTATAAATAAAGTTAAAAAAAGACGTTTTCACAGCTTTTTTTCTATCAAAAAAAAGATTTTGCCTCAAAAAAAAGAGTGAACTGACGTTTTTACATGGAATTCATCAATTATCGATTTGAAAAAATAAGAAATAATTGTCAAAATATCAGGTCAAAACCCTCTTAATATTAATAATTTGTTAATACACAGCCCAAATAATGCAATTATTATTATTAATTATACATTTTTCTATTATTCCTGTAAAAGTAACTCATTATAAGCCTAACCGATACATTATATATAATGAAATATCTATTTTTGTAAAAAAAATTATCAAGCATGAAACTTAAAGAACAAGGCCTTTATTTGCCAGAATTCGAGCATGAAAACTGTGGAGCTGGTTTTATCTGCAACCTTAAAGGTGAGAAAACAAATCAAATTATTCACGACGCATTAGAAATTCTAGTAAAACTAGAGCACCGTGGTGGTGTTAGTGCTGATGGAAAAACGGGAGATGGAGCTGGACTTTTGATTGACATACCTCACGAATATTTCAATAGAGTTTGTGATTTCAATTTACCTGCCCCACGTGAGTATGCTGTTGGGATGGTATTTTTACCAAAAATTAATAATCAATACGTTTTTTGTAAAGACATATTTGAAAAAGAAATTAAAGCACAAGGACTTTCTGTTTTAGGATGGAGAGAAGTTCCTGTTGATTCTTCTCAATTAGGAGAAATCGCTTTAGCTTCTGAACCTACTATCGAACAAATTTTTGTTGGTAAAAACGAAGCTATTGACGAAACTACTTTCAAAGCTAAGTTATATGCTGCCCGTAAAATTACGGAGCACACTATTGCGAATTCTAAAATCTCGCAAAGTTCTTATTTTTATGTACCTAGTTTATCTACTACTACCTTAATATATAAAGGTATCATTATGCCTGAAGATATCGGGCCATACTATACTGACTTACAACAAACGGATTTAGTAACACGTTTGGCGTTAGTTCACCAACGTTTCTCTACTAATACGATGCCTACTTGGGAGTTATCTCAACCATTTAGATACATGTGTCAAAATGGAGAGATTAACACTTTAAGAGGTAACGTAAGCAGAATGCGTGTTCGTGAAGAAATCATGAAAAGTGATGTATTCGGTCCGCAAATAGAGAAGTTATTCCCTATTATCTTACCTGGAAAATCAGATTCAGCTTCTATGGATATGGTTGTTGAATTGTTAACACATACAGGACGTTCGTTACCGGAAGTAATGATGATGATGATTCCTGAAGCATGGGAAAAACACAAAACCATGTCAGAAGAAAGAAAAGCGTTCTACGAATACAACGCTTGCATTATGGAACCATGGGACGGACCTGCTTCTGTACCATTCTCTGACGGAGATTACATCGGAGCTTTATTAGACCGTAACGGATTAAGACCTTCTCGTTATACAGTAACTAAGAGTGGTAAATTGATTATGGCTTCTGAAATTGGAGTTGTAACTGTTGATCCGGAAGATGTAGAAAGCCACGGTAGATTAGAGCCAGGAAAAATGTTCCTGGTTGACATGAACGAAGGACGTATTGTAAACGACGAAGAAATTAAAAACAAAATTGTTTCTGAAAGACCATACAAAGAATGGTTAAAACAATACCGTTTGAACTTAAGAGACGTTCCTACCACAACTAAAGCCTGTCCAATTGAAACTATCGATTTAAAAACAAGAGAACGTTTATTTAACTATACATTAGAGGATATTCAGGATATGATTACTCCTATGGCTCAGGCTGGTAAAGAAGCTTTGGGTTCAATGGGTACTGACACTCCACTTGCTGTATTATCAGACAGACCTCAATTAATCCCTAACTATTTCAAACAATTATTTGCTCAGGTAACTAACCCTCCTTTGGATGGTATACGTGAGGAAATTGTAACTGATATTAGCTTAGCTTTAGGACAGGACAGAAACATTTTTGACATTTCAAGCAAGCAATGTAGAAAATTAAGAATTCAAAATCCTGTTATCTCTAACGACGACTTAGAAAAAATCAGAAATATTGATATCGATCATTTCAAAGCGGAAACCATTGAAATTTTATACAAAAAAGACAAAGGTTTGAATGGTTTAGAAAATGCTTTAGAGGATATCATTACTCAAATCAGTAAAGCAGTTGACAGAGGAACTAACATCATCATCTTATCAGACAGAGGTGTTAACAAAGAGTTCGCTCCTATCCCGGCTTTATTAGCTTGTTCTTACGTTCACCATCAAATGAACCGTTTGCGCAAGCGTTCTTATTTTGATATCATTATCGAATCAGCAGAACCACGTGAACCGCACCACTTCGCTACATTATTTGGTTATGGAGCTAGTGCTATTAACCCATACATGGTAAACGAAATCATTCGTGTACAAGTACAGGAAGGATTCATCACAGGGATTAGCGAACAAAAAGCAGTTGACAATTTCAACAAAGCAATTGGTTCAGGTATTTTAAAAATCATGAACAAAATTGGTATCTCTACATTACATTCTTACAGAGGTTCTCAAATTTTCGAAATTGTTGGTTTCAACTCTAAATTTGTTGAAAAATACTTCCCTTACACGGCTTCTAGAATTGAAGGTATCGGATTGTATGAAATCGAAAAAGAAATTAGTGAAAGATACAACTACGCTTATCCGGATGTATTAATCCCTAATCGTTTAGGATTAAACATTGGTGGAGAATACAGATGGAGACGTAACGGGGAAAGACACATGTTCAACCCAACTACTATTGCTAAATTACAGCAAGCAGTACGTTTAAGTGATCAGGCTAGTTATGATGTTTACGCTAAATCTGTAAACGATCAGGCTAAAAATTTAATGACCATCCGCGGTTTATTTGAATTTGATAACTTAGATCCAATTCCATTAGACGAAGTAGAACCATGGACAGCTATCGTAAAACGTTTCAAAACCGGAGCGATGTCTTATGGATCTATCTCTAGAGAAGCTCACGAAAACTTGGCTATCGCTATGAACCGTATTGGTGGAAAATCCAATTCAGGTGAAGGCGGAGAAGACAGAACCCGTTTCCAACCGGATATCAACGGAGACAGTCGTAACTCGGCTATCAAACAAGTAGCTTCCGGACGTTTTGGAGTAACTTCTCACTACTTATCTAGTGCAAAAGAGATTCAAATTAAAATGGCTCAGGGTGCAAAACCTGGAGAAGGTGGACAATTACCCGGTGAGAAAGTATTACCCTGGATTGCATCGGCTCGTAACTCAACTCCTTTCGTAGGATTGATTTCACCTCCGCCACACCACGATATTTATTCAATTGAAGATTTGGCACAATTAATCTTCGACTTGAAAAATGCCAATAGAGAAGCACGTATCAATGTAAAATTAGTTTCTGAAGTTGGTGTTGGTACAATTGCTGCTGGTGTTGCTAAAGCAAAAGCTGACGTTGTATTAATTGCAGGTTACGATGGTGGAACTGGAGCTTCTCCATTAACTTCATTGAAACACGCTGGTCTTCCTTGGGAACTTGGATTGGCTGAAGCACAACAAACTTTAGTATTAAACAACTTAAGAAGCCGTATTGTTGTAGAATGTGACGGTCAGTTAAAAACAGGTCGTGACGTAGCTATCGCAGCTTTATTAGGTGCTGAAGAATTCGGTTTTGCTACTGCTCCATTGGTTGCTTCAGGATGTATCATGATGCGTAAATGTCACTTAAATACTTGCCCAGTTGGTATTGCTACTCAGGACAAAGAATTACGTAAAAACTTCAAAGGAACTCCTGAGCACGTAATTAACTTCTTCTACTATGTTGCAGAAGAATTAAGAGGTATCATGGCCCAACTTGGTTTCAGAACTTTAGAAGAAATGATTGGTCAAACACATAAAATCAATTCTAACAAAGCTATTACTCACTATAAAGCCAGAGGTTTAGATTTATCATCAATCTTACACCGTCCGGCAGCATACAGAGACATGGTGGTTCGCAACACAGAGAAACAGGATCACGGATTAGACAATGTAATGGACTTCCAAATCTTAAAAGACTCTCACCGTGCATTATACAGAAAAGAAAAAATGACTTTAGAATACCCTATTAAAAACACTGACCGTTCAGTAGGAGCTATTGTTAGTAACGAAATTTCTAAAATTTACGGACACTTAGGTTTACCGGAAGACACTTTAAATATCAACTTTACTGGTTCAGCAGGACAAAGTTTAGGAGCATTTAGTGCACACGGATTAACTTTCACAGTGGAAGGGAACACTAATGACTATTTAGGAAAAGGATTATCCGGAGCTAAATTAATCATCAAAAAACCAGCAAAAGCTACTTTTGTTGCTTCAGAAAACATCATCGTAGGTAACGTTTGTTTATTCGGTGCTATCGAAGGAGAAGCTTTCATCAACGGTATTGCAGGAGAGCGTTTCGCAGTTCGTAACTCAGGAGCTACAGCAGTTGTTGAAGGTGTAGGTGACCACGGTTGTGAGTACATGACTGGAGGAAAAGTAGTAGTCCTTGGAAAAACAGGAAGAAACTTTGCTGCAGGTATGAGTGGTGGTATCGCTTATATCTACGATCCTGAAAACAAATTCAAAAACGGTTTATGTAATACTGAAACCATCGAATTTGAAACAGTAGAAGGACAAGAAGCTGATGAATTAAAACACTTAATCGAAAGACACGTACAATATACAAACAGTACAAAAGGAAGCGAATTATTAAGTGATTGGAACACAAGCTTAGAAAATTTTGTAAAAGTAATGCCTACAGAGTACAAAAAAGCATTAGAGCGTTTGAAATCTGGGGTGCAAATGGTAGAAGAATTAACAGCATAATACAATGGGAAAAGTAACAGGTTTTAAAGAATTCGAAAGAAAAGATGAATCATACACAGCAGTAGAAGAGCGTGTAGGGCATTATAAAGAATTTACAGTTCCTTTGAGTGAAGCTGAAATTACAACACAAGGATCACGTTGTATGGACTGTGGTATTCCATTTTGCCACAGTGGATGTCCGTTAGGGAATTTAATCCCTGATTTCAACCACATGGTACACCAGGGTGAATGGCAAAAAGCCTCCTGGATTTTACATTCAACAAACAACTTCCCTGAATTTACAGGGCGTTTATGTCCGGCACCATGTGAAAAAGCATGTGTATTAGGAATTATCAATGATCCAATTTCTATCGAAAATATAGAAAAAAACATTGTGGAGCGTGCTTTCCAGGAAGGTTGGATTAAACCGCAACCTCCAAAAAACAGAACTGGAAAAACAATTGCTGTTGTAGGTTCGGGACCTGCAGGTTTAGCAGCTGCACAACAATTAAACAGAGCAGGGCACACTGTAACTGTTTTTGAAAGAGACAACGCTATCGGTGGATTATTACGTTATGGTATCCCTAATTTCAAATTAGAAAAAGAAATTATCGACCGTCGTATCGCTATCCTTGAAGCAGAAGGCATCACTTTCAAAGTAAACACTAACGTTGGCGTAAACTACTCTATCGAAGATTTGAAAGTATTTGATGCAATCGTTCTTTGTGGTGGTGCTACTGAAAGAAGAGGTTTACCAACTCCGGGAGCAGATGCTGACGGTGTAGTTCAGGCAATGGATTTCTTAACACAACAAACTAAAGTGGTTTGGGGTGAAAAAATCGAGAACCAAGTATTAGCTACTGGTAAAGACGTAATCGTAATCGGAGGTGGAGATACAGGTTCTGACTGTGTGGGTACTTCTAACCGTCATGGTGCAAAATCAGTAACTAACTTTGAGATTATGCCAAAACCACCAGTTGGAAGAAGCGAATCTACACCATGGCCTTTCTGGCCTTTACAGTTAAAAACATCTTCTTCTCACAAAGAAGGATGTGAAAGAAACTGGTTAATTAACACCAAAGAGTTCATCAAAGATGCTAATGGTAAATTGACAGCTCTTAAAACTGTAAATGTTGAATGGAAAATGGTTCCTGGACAACGTCCGGAATTAATCGAGATTGAAGGTTCTGAAAAAATATGGCCATGTGATTTAGCTTTATTAGCTTTAGGTTTCACTGGTCCGGAGAAAAACTTAGCAGAGCAGTTAGGTCTTGAAACTGATTTCAGAAGCAATTACAAAGCCAACAATTACCAAACGAATGTACCAAACATATTTACTGCGGGAGATATGAGAAGAGGACAATCATTAATCGTTTGGGCAATCTCTGAAGGTCGTGAAGCCGCCAGAGAAGTTGATTTGTTCTTAATGGGAACTACTAACCTTCCAACTAAAGAAGGTGGAGATTTACCTCCATTGTAATCTTATATAACTCAAAAAAAGGCTATCCGAAAGTAATTTCAGATAGCCTTTTTTATTTTTAAACTTTCTTTTAAATCATTAACAATGTGATAAAAACAAACACAAAACTCACATTAGGTTTATTATATAACTTATTGTTAGAATTTGTTAGAAATATTTTTATCTATTGCAGTATCAATAAAGAATAATAAATTTGCATAAAACTTACTAAAATGCAATCTAAAGACTTACTTCAATTAGCAGAACAATTTGGCACACCATTATATGTATATGATGCCGAGAAAATACAATCACAATATAACAGACTGACTAAAGCTTTTTCTAAAGTAGAAAAATTGCGTATTAACTACGCCATGAAAGCGTTGTCTAACATTTCTATATTACAACTTTTAAAAGACATGGGTTCCGGATTAGACACCGTTTCTATTCAGGAAGTACAATTAGGTCTTCATGCAGGCTATGCCCCTGACAGAATCTTCTACACTCCAAACGGAGTTTCTCTGGAAGAAATTGAAGAAGTACATGCATTAGGAGTTCAAATTAACATCGACAACCTTTCAATATTAGAGCAATTTGGTGCAAAACACCCACATGTTCCGGTATGTATCCGTATCAACCCACACGTTATGGCGGGTGGAAACGAAAACATTTCTGTTGGTCATATTGATAGTAAATTTGGTATTTCGGTACACCAATTACCTCATTTAGTTCGTATTGTTGAAAACACCAACATGAACATTGTAGGGATTCACATGCACACCGGTTCTGATATTTTAGATATCGAAGTATTCCTTTATGCTGCCGAAATCTTATTTGACGCTGCTAAAAACTTCAAAAACTTAGAATTCTTAGATTTTGGAAGCGGATTTAAAGTTCCTTACAAAAAAGACGATATCGAGACTGATATTGAAGAATTAGGTAAAAAATTATCAAAACGTTTCAACGCTTTTTGTGACGAATACGGAAAAGAATTAACTTTAATTTTTGAACCGGGTAAATTTTTGGTAAGTGAAGCCGGTTTCTTCTTAGCCAAAGTAAACGTAGTAAAACAAACTACTTCTACCGTATTTGCCGGAATTGATTCAGGGTTCAACCACTTAATCCGCCCAATGTTTTACGGTTCTCAACACCACATTGAAAACATCTCTAATCCAAAAGGAAAAGAGCGTTTTTACTCCATTGTGGGTTACATTTGTGAAACAGATACTTTTGCCAGCAACCGCAGAATTCAGGAAATTGCTGAAGGAGATGTCCTTTGTTTCAGAAATGCAGGAGCTTACTGCTACTCTATGTCTTCGAACTACAATTCAAGATACAAACCGGCAGAAGTTTTATGGATTAACGGAGAAGGGCACTTAATCAGAGCACACGAAACTTTCGAAGATTTATTAAGAAATCAAATTGCTTTACCAACTTCGGTAGCAAAATAATAACAACAAAAAAGGGACTCAAAGTAGTCCCTTTTTTGTTTAAAACATAAATCGATACAATTTTAGTTTCCTAAAACTTCAGTTAACACAGCTGCTTCTGTACCATTAGGAAAATCGACTCTAATTTTTTGTGCAACTGTTGGCGCAATTTGAGTTATTACTTTTCTATCAAATGATTCGCCTTTCTTTATTTTCCAACCATAAAACAACAAAGGGACGTGAGTATCGTAATTAAAAGGTGTTCCGTGTGAGGTTCCTGTCCCTTCATGCTCAATATAACCCGGTTTGTCCAAAATCACTAAATCACCATTTTGCTTAGGATCATAACCTTTAGCAATAAAGTTCAAATAAAAATCAGAAGTATTTGCTGCTAAAATTTCTTCTTCGCTATACACTCGTTTTACCTGAGGTAAAGTCATCAAATAGTCTTTAAAAACCTGCTTGACTTCATTTAACTGCAAGCCTTTTTCTTTAATTATTTTTTTATCAAAAAACACATTGTAATTAGAATAATTCAAAACCACATCTGCACCAAAACTTTTCTTAGAAAATTCATCCAACATATTCGACAACTTTTTATAATCGACCGCTTCTACGGCATATTTATTATCTTTTAAAAAATTTACATTCTCAGCAGCCGCATGATCAGCAGTTAAAAATATCAAATAATTGCCCTTCCCTACTTTTTTGTCTAAATAATTTAGAAAATCAGCAATGGTTTCATCCAATCGCAAATAAGTATCCTGAACTTCTCTGGAACGAGGCCCTGTTAAATGTCCGATATAATCTGTTGACGAAAAACTAAGTGCCAAAAAATCGATGTCATTATCTGCTCCCAGATTTTCATTAGCAATAGTTTCTTTGGCAAAATCAGCCAAAATAGAATTCCCAAAAGGAGTTGACTTGATTACTTTAGCACCTTTTGCAGCATACATTGACTTTAAATCATAAGGAAAAACAGGCTTTTTACTTCCATACAAAAGTCCTTCGTAAGCATTATCATCCGCTATACTTTTATCATAAACAGATTCCGGTTTCAGTAAATTCCATTCACCGTTTAAATAATCTTCATATTTTTTTTTCGAATTAAAATCAGCCACCCATTTTGGTAAATCATTTCCATAAAAAGTACTCGAAATAAAATTACCGGAATTGCTCATCCAAAAAGCCCAATTAGCAAAATGCCCTGCCGGAAGAATCGCACCACGGTCTTTAATACTTATTCCGATAACTTTCCCTTTAAAATTAGTCCCTAAACGCAACTCATCGGTAACCGAAGTCGTTTGTAAATTTAACGGCGACATTTGCCCTTCGTCTAAATCTCCTTTTCCTAAAAGTGTTACCGAAGCATCATCCGTACAATATCTTGATTTTCCCACCGACTTATCAAACCAGGTATTCCCAACAATTCCGTGTACTGCAGGCGTCGTTCCGGTATAAATAGAAGCATGACCGGGACCGGTATAAGTTGGCATATAATTATAATGTGTGTTATGAAAAACGTATCCTTCGTCCATTAATCTGCGAAAACCATTTGCAGAAAAATCATCCGAAAAACGGTAGAGGTATTCCATTTTCATTTGATCTACAACAATCCCAACAACCAACTTAGGTCTTTGCTGCGAAAAAGCATTAAAAATTGCAACTAAAGCAATAGGTAAAAATATTTTTCTCATGATAATTTTTGATATAAAAGCAAAAATACAAATTCTTAAATAGTGTTCCATTAGAAAATTGTTAGGGAATTAATAAGACATGGCAAAGAATCTATTTTCTCATTTGCCTCCTAATCTAACTTAAAAACTTATTTTTGTATATTAGTAATATTCCATACCACTTTCAAAACTGTAGTCAGAAACCAGTAAATATGAAATACCGTTCCACACTTTTTACCAAGCAACTTTTTCAAAAAATAATTTTCTCATTATTTCTTTTTTTATTGATTTTTTCAAAAAGTATTGCAGCTACAGGAAAATGGAAAAGCCAAACAACCGGAAACACCATAACATACAAAACCACAGAATCCAAAAATCCGCTTAAAGATTACTCCGGAAATTATGTGACGGTTGTTTATTTAAAAAATCTTTCTATAAAAAAAATTGGAAGATTCAGCAATAAGAAAAATGTGAATTGGTTACTCTCGCAAGGATATCGTGTGATTGAACTTAACTACAAAAAAGATACAAACGCCAAAGCCTTAAAAATAAATGAAGACATCATTGCCATAAATGATTCTATCGCTTCGGGGAATTTTTGCGGTTTAAAAAACTGTTCGCTTTCCAAATCTTACGTATTATTTGAAGGATACCGAATAGCCAGAAATGTTTCATACTTCATTGATAACCCCAAAATTTACAACACTCCGGAGCAATATACCGTTGGAGATTCATTGCACATGGATATTGTTTATCCCGCTAATCCTAAAGTAAAAGTTCCAACTATCTTATCATTTTCCTATAGTAATAGCTATGCTTTTTTTGATGATAAAAAAGGGATGCTAACAGATGCTTTTAAGGATCAAAGACTTTATCTGCCCTATTCATTTGCCGGTTTTAATGATTCTGTTCTGGAAGGAGCACCAGCTCACGGGATGGCCTGGGCGATTGCCGATCATCCAAAATATTGCCAATGGGGAAAAGGAAAACCTGAAAATGGTCCAAATGATGCTTATAAATCGTTCGAGACTAACCCTGATGCAGCTCAAAAAGTAAAATCTGCAATCAGAACTTTGCGTTTTTTTGCAAATAAAATGAAACTTTCAAATCGAATAGGAATTTTTGGTTTTTCCCGAGGTTCTACTGCGGGCTCTATGGCTATTGGTGATAAAAAAATTGACGAAATTGAAAATGCCGGTTTTCATATCGGAGTTTCAGCTGACGTTCAGGCAGCCGCTTTAGGCCCTGGTGTTTTTGACTATACCTTAATATATAATACGCTGGACGATGGCGATAAAAATTTAGAACAGAGATGTCCCTGGGTTTGGGGAAATTTGGAAGAGAACAGAAGCTTGTGGGAATCGATGGGTTCTTCTTTTTTAGTTGAAAAATCGGCACCCCCTACTCTTTTCTTTTATAATACAGATGATGATCATTATTATACCGATCAGATCAAACATTTCAAAAATAAATTGGACTCCTTAGCTGTTCCAACCTCTACATTAATCAATTACGGCAAGGGACATGCTATTCCACAAACTGCTTCCTCCCTAAAAACACTTTATGATTTCTTTGAAAATCACCTAAAAACGCCTCAAATCAATAGATAAATCCAAAAAATCATTTGTCAGAGCTGATTTTTAGTTATAACAATTCTAATTGTTGCTAAAATTTCAAGATCTCTGTTTTTTCTAATCCCATTTAAGAGCTAACATAACAAAAAAACACAAAACACTAAAATACAACAACTTAAAACAAACAAATATCTTTATATACAAAGTTTAATTCTTTCTAAAAAACACTTACAAAAGAAATTTTAAACAACTTATAAATGTTTTGTTAATTTTTATTTTTATTTATTCCAAATAACATTTTGTAAAACCAAATTCAGGTCATACATTTGCGCTGTTATTTTAAATGAATCCAAATAAAAAACAAAATGAAAAAAGTTTTACTACCCTCAATAGCATTATTATTTTCTATCGCTACACAGGCTCAGGAAATTGCTTCTGCATTAAATCATAATATTTCTGATGAGATTGTTTCTAATCCTTTCGATACCATAAAAAACAAAAAAGGGCAAATCCTTAAAGAAATTGTTGTCACCGGAAACAAACCTCATAAACCGGTTTCCGTTTCAAGATCTGGTATCAAACCAATGGATTTACCACAAAGTGTTCAGGTTATCGATAACGAAATCATCACGCAACAACAAGCTATCCGCTTGAGTGAAGTAATTAAAAATGCGAACGGAGTTTATGTAGGATCGGCTCGTGGTGGTGCTCAGGAATCATTCTGGTCAAGAGGTTACGATATGAGTGCTAATAATATGCTGAAAAACGGTTTTCGTTACAATGCAGGTTCTATCCCTGAAGTTTCATCATTAGAAAGAGTAGAATTTTTAAAAGGAGGTTCAGCTTTATTATTTGGAAATGTAGCTCCTGGAGGAATTTTAAATTTGGTTACCAAAACTCCTAAATTTGAAAGAGGGGGAGAAATCTCCATGCAGGCGGGAAGCTACTCTTATTACAAACCTTCGGTAGATTTTTATGGTCCACTAAACAAATCAATCGCTTACCGCTTTACAGGTTCTTATGAAAACTCCGAAAGCTTTAGAGACGTTGTTAAAAATGAACGCGTTTATTTCAATCCTTCATTCTTATTTAAAATTACCGACAAAACACAAATCACTGTTCAGGGTGATTATTTAAGCGCTGACTGGACACCGGATTTTGGTACAGGAATCATTGGTAAAGAAATTTTAGACACGCCTCGTAATACCTATTATGGTGCGCTTTGGTCCAATGGAAATACAAAATCAGCAAGTGCTTCTGCTTTATTGAATCATGATTTTAATAAAAACTGGAAATTAAACTTCAATACTTCCTTCCAAAATTATAAAAGAACGCAAACTTCAACTTCACAATTATCTAACTTAGATACCTATGCTGTACGTGGTGATTGGAAAAGAGGCTTAACAAAAAATGATAACAGAGAAAAAATCTTTGGAAATCAATTAAGTTTACAAGGGAATTTTAACACCGGATCAATCAAACATCAGATTTTCACAGGTGCTGACTTTGAAAACTCTCTGACTACCTCATACACATTTGCTTTTTATGATAGCGACGGTAAGGTTGTAACATCAGATAAAACTATTAATCTTTTTACTTACGATCCAAGTACAGAAAGCACTGTAAATCCATTTACAACAGCAGCCACAAGATATATCAATACCGAATACAACCGTTTTGGAGTATATGCTCAGGATTTAATTTCTTTTACAGATTACATCAAAGTTTTAGCAGGAATCCGTTGGTCTTGGCAGGAATCTCAAGCTATTACCTATAATTTACCAACAACTGCTACCAGTGTATCAGAAGCTCCTAAACGTTTAGACAATGCATTTTCTCCTAAAATAGGGTTAGTTGTTCAACCATCAAAAGATGTTTCATTATTTGCCAGTTATTCTAATTCATTTACACCAAATACCGGAAACACTTACGATGACAAACCTCTTGATGCTTCAATTATCGATCAATATGAAGCAGGTGTTAAAACAGACTTCTTGAGAGGCTTTTTAAGCACAAACGTTACTTTATATATAATTAAAAATAATAATTTAGTTCAAACTGCTCCTTTTGAAGCGGATGGAGTTACTCCAAATACCAATTCAAATCTGAAAATCATGAGTGGTGAAACTAAAAGTAAAGGGGTTGAAATCGATGTAACTGCGAGACCTTTTGAAGGATTTAAAATTAATGCAGGTTATAGCTACAATGATATGAGATTTGGAGATGTTCCGGTTGCAGTAGGAAACTCAATCAAAGGAGATCGTGTGGCGAGAACACCTACCACAACAGCTAATTTAAGTTTCTTTTACACTGTACCTTCAGGAGTTTTAAAAGGATTTTCTGTAGGAGCAATCGGAAACTATATTGGTGATCGTATTGCAGGATGGAATAATCGTTATATAGATGACCCAAATAATCCTGGAAATCTAATTATTCAGGACAGAGAAGTTCCTGTGGATGGTTACGCTACAGTTGATGCCTCTGTAGGGTACGAATGGAAAAAATTCTCCATCTTATGCAAATTATCTAATATTACTAACGAGTTAAATTATACGGTTCACGAAAATTACAGTGCAAACCCAATTGCTCCTCGTCAGGTTTTGGCAAGTATCAAATACAAATTCTAGTCTTGATAATTTTATTTTTTTTTTTGTAAGCTCCTGTTTGTTCAGGAGCTTTTTTTATTTAAAATCAATTGGATAAATAAGTATCTTTAAGTTCTTTTAAGAAACCAATCCTTTTTAAAAATGAAAAAAATAACCAAAGAAGACATAAGTCAGGAAATTTTTGACCTGTATGACGATTATGCACATAACAAAATCGAGCGAAGACAATTTATCGAAAAGCTATCGGTATTTGCCGTTGGAAGTTTGACTCTCCCCTCTCTTTTGAGCTTTATTACTCCAGATTATGTCAATTCCATCACTATTCAACCAAATGATCCCCGCATCGATTCGGATTATATTTTTTACGAATCACCTAAAGGTGGAGGAAAAATAAAAGGCCTGCTTTCTAAACCCAAAAAAGCTCCTAAAAAACTTCCCGGAGTAATTGTTGTTCACGAAAACCGCGGACTCAATCCTTACATAGAAGATGTAGGTCGCCGCTTGGCTGTGGACGGATTTATAAGTTTAGCTCCGGACGCTTTAACTCCGCTTGGCGGCTATCCCGGAAATGATGACGAAGGTCGTGAAATGCAGAAAAAAAGAGAGCGTTATGAAATGTTGGAAGATTTTATCGCCGCATATTATCATTTGAAGAATAATCCGGACTGCGATGGAAATATTGGTGTGGTTGGTTTTTGTTTTGGTGGTTGGATTGCTAATTTAATGGCAGTAAAAATACCAAGCTTAAAAGCGGCAGTTCCTTTTTACGGTGGCCAACCTACAGCCGAGGAAGCCGAAAAAATCAAGACCCCTTTATTATTACAATATGCCGGCTTAGACAGCCGAGTCAATGAAGGCTGGCCTGCTTTTGAAGCGATTTTGAATAAAAATAAAGTCGAAAACACAGCACATATTTATCCCAATGTCAATCACGGCTTTCACAACAATACCACACCTCGATATGATGAAAAGGCTGCTACTTTAGCCTGGGAAAGAACCTTAGCTTTTTTTAAAGAGAAATTAAAATAAGAACTCCATTTAAAAATATTATTTACCGCAAATTCGCTAATTAATTTTAAGAATATCTGATTTTAAAATTTGCGAATTCACGGTATTTTTTTTCAAAAAACTTTTCTAAAACTGCACGAAAAGATACTACTTTTCAAAAATATTTTACGAAACAAAAATCATTTTTACAGAATTAAAATTTTAATTTACTTTCAAATCATTTAATAGTACCTTTGCAGCTCAAATAATTAAGATGAGATTACACAGAAACTTAGTATATACTACTATTGATTCGCTAAATGCTATTTTTAACGAAGGAGAATATGCCGACAAAGTAGTAGCAAGAGCATTAAAAAAAGACAAACGCTGGGGAAGTTCCGATAGAAAATTTGTTGCAGAAACCATCTACGAAATCGTTCGTTGGAAAAGATTATATGCCGAAATTGCCGATGTAAAAGAACCTTATGACAGAGATAACCTTTGGAGAATGTTTGCTGCCTGGGCTGTTTTAAGAGGCTACCCTATTCCGGATTGGCGTCAGCTGGAAGGAACTCCGGAGCGAAAAATCAAAGGACGTTTTGATGAATTATCAAAAAACAGAGCGATCAAAGAATCTATTCCGGACTGGATGGATGAATTGGGGGTAAAAGAATTAGGCGAAAAAGTTTGGGCTAAAGAAATTACAGCTCAAAACCAACAGGCCAAAGTTATTCTTAGAACCAATACGTTAAAAACAACCAAAGAGAAATTAAGAGCCATCTTAATGGACTTAGACATCGAAACTGAATTTTTACCCAATCAGGCAGATGCTTTGGTATTAAAAGAACGCGCCAATGTTTTCCTAACTGATGCTTTCAAACAGGGATTATTTGAAGTACAGGATGCCAGTTCACAATTAGTCGCTCCTTTTTTAGATGTAAAACCAGGAATGCGCGTGGTGGATACCTGTGCTGGTGCGGGTGGAAAAACGTTGCATATTGCTTCTTTAATGGAAAACAAAGGACAATTGATTGCGATGGATTTGTACGAAAGCAAATTGAAGCAATTAAAATTAAGAGCCAAAAGAAATAGCGCTTTCAACATTGAATACCGTATTATTGACAGTACAAAAGTGATCAAAAAACTGCACGAAAAAGCAGATCGCGTGTTGATTGACGCGCCTTGTAGCGGATTGGGAGTTTTAAAAAGAAATCCGGATGCCAAATGGAAATTACAACCGGAATTCATAGACAACATCCGCAAAGTTCAGGCGGAAGTTTTAGAGAATTATTCTAAAATTGTAAAACCGGGCGGAAAATTGGTTTACGCCACTTGTTCGGTTCTTCCTTCAGAAAATCAGGAACAGGTAGAACGTTTTTTGAAAACAGAAATCGGGAAACAATTCACCTTTGTAAAAGACCATAAAATTTTAGCTTCTGAATCTGGCTTTGACGGATTTTATATGGCACTTTTAGAGAGAAAAATATAAATTGTACTAAACAATTGCAATAACAAATTCAAAAGTGATTGCTAAAAAAAAGTTCCGTTTTCTGATTAGAAAACGGAACTTTTTTTTATTGATACTGTGATTGAAATTGACATTAACCTAGTCGTTCATCGAAATCAAAAACTCTTCGTTATTTCTGGTTTTTCTAAAACGATCGTTGATAAATTCCATAGCCTCAATTGGGTTCATATCCGAAAGGTACTTACGCATAATCCACATTCTTTGCAGCGTATTATCATCCAGTAATAAATCATCACGACGCGTACTTGAAGAAGTCAAATCAATCGCAGGAAAAATACGTTTGTTGGCAATTTTTCTGTCTAATTGCAACTCCATATTACCCGTTCCTTTAAATTCTTCGAAAATAACCTCATCCATTTTCGAACCTGTTTCGGTTAAAGCCGTAGCAATAATACTTAAGGAACCTCCTTTTTCAACATTACGAGCCGCTCCAAAGAAACGTTTTGGTTTTTGCAAAGCATTAGCATCCACCCCCCCACTCAATACCTTACCAGAAGCCGGTTGAACGGTATTGTAAGCTCGCGCTAAACGCGTAATAGAGTCTAACAAAATCACCACATCATGACCGCATTCTACCAAACGTTTTGATTTTTCTAAAACGATATTCGCAATTTTAACGTGTTCCTGTGGTTCTCTGTCAAAAGTAGAAGCAATTACTTCACCTCTTACCGAACGCTGCATATCCGTAACCTCCTCAGGACGTTCATCAATCAACAAAACAATAAGATATACTTCGGGATGATTCGCTGCGATAGCATTGGCTATTTCCTTCAACAGCATAGTTTTACCCGTTTTTGGCTGGGCTACAATCATACCACGTTGTCCTTTTCCTATTGGAGAAAACAAATCGATAATTCGGGTAGAAATGGTACTTTCTCTTTCGGCTAATTTGAATTTTTCTGAAGGAAAAACAGGAGTTAAATGTTCGAATGAAATTCGGTCTCTCACTACCTGCGGGTCATGTCCGTTAATTTTTAAAACGCGTACTAAAGGAAAGAATTTCTCTCCTTCTTTTGGAGGTCTTACCACTCCTTTTACGGTATCTCCGGTTTTCAATCCAAACAATCTGATTTGGGATGTTGACAAATAAATATCGTCAGGGGAAGCTAAATAGTTATAATCGGAAGAACGTAAAAAACCATAACCGTCAGGCATCATTTCTAATACCCCTTCACTTTCAATGATTCCGTCAAATTCAAAATCAGCATCTCTAAAATTAGTGTTCTTCTTATTTTTGTGATTTTGATTCTGGTTCTGATTAGGATTATTTTGATTTTGATTTTGCTTATTCTGATTTACTTCATCAGTTCGCTTGCGCTCATGTGGATTTATTTTCTTTTGCGGAGCCGGAGTTGCAACTTCCGATACAACATCCATTTGAGCTGTTTCAACAGCTACCGGATTATCATTAGTAGCTTCTTTATTTTCTTTGTTTTTCTTTAAAGCGACTTTCTTTTCATAATTCGCTTTATTAAACTTAACTGCTTTTGGTTTTTCGGCGGCAGCTGTTTCTTCTGATTTTTTATCAGATTCTCCCGCAACCACATCGTTTACAACAGTATCAGCCTGAAACGCTGTTTTCTCATCAGTTTGCACTGCTTCTGCTGTTTCCTCATGAGCAACAACTTCATTTTTTGGAGCTGACTGCTTTTTAGCCGGGGTAATACGAACTCTTTTAGGTTTATTATCTGCCTCTGCCACGGGAGCTTCATCGGCAACTACTGTGGCTGCCAAAGTGCTTTGAAATTCCAAAATACTTGTAATTAAAGCTTCTTTTTTAACACCGTTATATTTTATTGTTTTAGCTGCTTTAGCTATTTGTTGAAGCTCAGAAAGCTTCATTTCTTTTAATGCAGAAATATCAAACATGAATATTCTATGAATTTAATTAAAGATGGGGAATCTTGAAAAGATTTAGGTGTATTTTTTATTTTGAATTCACCGCAGTATGAAGTGCTTACGGTATTGTAATGCAATAATACGAATAAAAAATTAGGATACAATAGTATTTTAAAAAAAGAAAATATATTTTTGTAAAGCAATATTGAGAATATGATACAGCGAATTCAAACCGTATATTTACTTTTAGCTTTTGTTATTACAGGAGTTTTGCCTTTTATTTTTCCTTTATGGACTTTGAGCAACGGTAAAGCCTTTTTGTTTATGCAAAATCAGTTGTATATTGTTTTGTTTGGACTAAGTACCACATTATCCGTATTAAGCATTTTATCCTATAAAAAAAGACAAAATCAATTTGTCATTGGCAGATTGAATATCATATTAAATTTGATTTTATTAGGATTGTTTTTATATCGTTCACTAAATTTATCTGGAGAAACTCCTGTAGTTTCTGAGAAAGGTATTGGGATGTTTCTGCCTATTTTTGCAATCGTGGCATTAGTTTTAGCTAACAAAGCGATTAAAAAAGATGAAGATCTTGTAAAATCTGTGGACAGATTGAGGTAACCCTATAATTTTAATTTATTAGTGCGAAGGAAACCCGAATTTAATATTCGGGTTTTTTTGTGTTCTATTTTGTACATTTGAAACCATTAGTTTGCAATCATGGAAAAAACAATACGAATTCATTTAGCCGATGACCACAAAGTACTAATTGATGGCATGCGAACCTTATTAAATTCAATTCCTAAATTCAACGTAGTAGGTTATTCACTAAAAGGAACAACCCTTTTTGAAGAAGTAACCAATAATGCTACTGACATTTTAGTTTTGGATATTAGCATGCCCGAAAAAGACGGTATCGAAGTACTTAAGGAATTTTCTAAAAAAGGTTTTCCCTGCAAAGTAATTGTACTTTCGACTTATGACGATCTGAAAATAATTCAGGAAGTGATGAAATTAGGCGCAAGCGGCTATTTGTCTAAACAATGTGCCGGAGAAAGTATTGTAGAAGCTATACAGGTTGTAAGTACCGGCGAGGAATATTTCTCTAATCAGGTTCGGGAAACTATTTTTGATTCGGCTACTAAAAAGAATCCAAAACTCAACCAAACCACCATTAGTCCGGAATACCAGTTAACCGGAAGAGAAATCGAAATTATCACACTCATCGCCTTAGAATACAGTGGAAAAGAAATCTCCGAAAAACTTTTTATCAGTTCCAATACGGTTGAAACACATCGTAAAAAAATTTTGAAGAAATTAAATGCCAAAAACACCATTAGTTTGGTCAAATTTGCCTTAAAAAACAACTTAATCAAATCTTAATCTGAAGCTGTTCTACTTCTTTTATTCATGTCTTTCAAACATTTATACCGCTTTTTATTACTATTCCTGCTAAGCAGTACTCATTTGTTGTTTTCGCAAACCAACAGCGAAATACACAAAGAAACTACGGCTTTGACTCAAAAAGCGACCGATTTAATGAAAACAGAAAAATATGAAGAGTCGCTGATACTTTCCCGCAAGGCACTGACTAATGCTATCACTTTAAAAGACAATAATCTTATTGCGCTTAATTACAACACTATTGCGGCAAATTTTGATCAGTTGGGCGAGTTTGAAAAAGCTTTGTTTTATTACAAAAAAGCTATTGTTCATGCGAATAAAACAAATAACTTCCATCTTAAAAACTGGATTTACAACAATTTGGGAAACATTTATTGCTTTAACAAAAAAGAATACAACAAAGGAATTTACTATTATAAAAAATCACTCGATTTCAGCACTAAAATTGCCGATTCATCCGAAATTCTTTTCACCAAACTCAATATTACCTGGGCTTATTTTGATATTCAAAGTTTCGATTCCGGACTTCCTTACTTGAATTATGTAAATAAATACCATCCAAAAAACGGAGACACATCAACTATTGTAGCCCTAAACATGCTTAATGGCATGTATCATTCCCATAAAAACAATTTCGAAAGAGCTACTTTTTATTTTGAAAAAGCCATAAAACTGGGAGAAAAAGAAAATGAAAAATCCGATTTGTCTTTTACACATCAGGAATATGCTAAGTTTTTATACAAAATAAAAAACTATGAAAAAGCCTATGAACATTTAAACGCTTATAATAAAATTACCGACGAATTGAATAACGAAGAAAAACTTCGAAAACTAAATATTGCCGGAATTAATCTCGAAATAGACGAATACAGAAGAGAAATAGACAACATTAAAACAGAATATAAAACCAGTCACCAACTTTTGCTGGAAAAACAATCTAAAAACCGATTGTACAGTATCATTATTATCTCGACCTTATTGCTTATTATCGTTTTTTCATATTTCTATTTTCAAAACAGCCAATTAAAACAAAAAAACAGAATCAAAGACATTGAAAGTAAAATTCAGGAAAATATTATTACCGCTTCGATAAATGGTCAGGAAATGGAACGCAAAAGAATTGCTTCGTTCCTGCATGACAACATCAGCGCATTACTTTCTTCGGCTGCTTTACACCTCACTGTTTTTTCAACAAAAAACAAAACAAATAGTGAGGAAATCACTAAAACTAAGTCCATCCTGATTCAAACACATTATAAAATTCGGGATTTATCACACCAGCTTTTACCTTCTTTATTAGCCCGTTTTGGACTATTTTATGCTTTAAATGATTTATGCGAAATAAACTCCAACTCGGCTATCCAATTTGATTATTCCTCTAATGTGACCTCCGAAACCCGCTACGATGAAGATTTTGAAATGAAAATTTATTTCATTGTCAGCGAATTATTAAACAATATCAACAAACACAGTAAGGCTAAAAGGGCCAAATTAACTCTAAAACAACAAAATAACCAACTCCATATTCAGGTAAAAGACAACGGAATTGGCTTTGAGATTAATCCCCACAAAACTATAGATGGTTTTGGTCTCAACCAAATCAAAGCCCGAATCAATACTATGAAAGGAAAATTTAAAATTGATTCCGTTCCAAACGAAGGAACTACCGTTAAGATTAGTGTTCCAATTGAATTCAAAATCTAATCAGACTCTTTTCCCCAATTCGATAATTTCCAAATCCTTGATTTTATCGCCATCAATTACAAATCGTAACATGGTGCGCATTTGATGAAATCCGCTTTTTCCACAGGCTCCCGGATTCATATGCAACAAATTGTGTTGTTTATCAAACATTACTTTTAAAATATGCGAATGCCCGCAAATAAATAATTGCGGTGGATTGGCAAGCATTTCAGCCCTTACATTAGGATTGTATTTCCCCGGATAGCCGCCAATATGTGTCATCCAAACCGAAACACCTTCGCACATAAACCGATTGTGTAACGGAAATTCTAAACGCGCCTGTGCATCATCAATATTTCCATAAACAGCCCGCAAAGGTTTTACTATTTTGATGGTATCTATAACTTTCAAATCGCCAATATCACCGGCATGCCAAACCTCATCGGCTTGATTTACATATTTTAAAATAGCATCGTCAATATGGCTGTGTGTATCCGAAAGTAAAAGGATTTTTTTCATTATTAGTTTTAGAATCTAAGATTTCAAAACGCTAAGATACTACGCTTTTTTTTAGGTTAAATTCTGAAATCTTAAAGATTTTTCCATAAAAATTAATTTTAACCTCAAATAGATTGTCAAACAGCTCTTAACAAAAACTTAGTATCTTAGCCACTAAGCAGCTTAGTTACTTTTTTGTACCTTTGAAATTCTGAAACTTTGAGATTAAAAACTTGAGATATTTTATAAAATTAGCCTATAACGGCACTCCTTATAACGGTTGGCAAATACAGCCAAACGCTCCTTCGGTACAGGAAACTTTAAACAAAGCTTTTTCTGTTTTATTACATTCCGAAATCAGCCTCATGGGAGCCGGACGAACCGATACAGGTGTTCATGCCCGGGAAATGTATGCCCATTTTGATTTTGACGCTCCTTTTGACCCCAAAAAATTAGTTTACAAACTCAATTCATTCCTACCAAAAGACATTGTTATTTATGCTATTTTTAGTGTTGCTGATGAAGCACATTGTCGTTTTGACGCTGCCAAAAGAACCTATGAATACCATATCAACACTTTTAAGGATGCTTTTTTACAGGAACAAAGCTGGTATTTGAATCAAAAATTAGATGTAGATTTAATGAATGAAGCAGCAAAATTGCTGTTACAACACACCAATTTCCAATCCTTTTCAAAAGTTAACACCGATGTAAATACGTTTGATTGTACTATTTTTGAAGCGAATTGGACACAAAAAGATAATAAATTAATTTTCACGATTTCGGCAAACCGTTTTTTGAGAAACATGGTGCGTTCTATTGTCGGAACTTTGGTAAACATTGGTTTGCATAAAATAAATTTGGACGATTTTAAATCTATTATCGAAAGTAAAAACAGAAAAAAAGCAGGATTTTCAGTTCCTGCCCACGGATTGTATTTAACAAAAATTGAATATCCTTACATAGAGGATTAGTCCTTAGTAACTAGTCCTTAGTTTTTAAATTATAAATAAAAACTAAAAACTAAGGACTAAGGACTATAAACTAAGAACTAAAACAAAATAAATGAAAGCAAAAGTATTTGACACCCGATTATTCAAGCGAATATTACAATACACCAAACCCTATCAATGGCGTTTTAATGGTGTGGTTATATTTGCTGTTTCCTTATCTGTTTTTGCTGCTTTACGTCCGTATTTATTAAAACAAACTGTTGACAGCTATATTCAAACCGAAGATGCTCCGGGACTTTTGCTCTACATTAGTTTAATGGGAATCGTACTTTTATTGGAAGTTTTTTCCCAATTTTATTTTGTGTATTGGGCCAACTGGCTGGGACAGGATATTGTAAAAGACATTCGAATCAAATTGTTCAAACACATTTTGAGTTTCCGAATGAAATATTTTGATTTGATACCGGTTGGACAATTGGTTACCCGCTCGGTTTCTGATATTGAGTCGATTGCCCGTATTTTCAGTCAGGGTTTATTCATGATTATAAGTGACCTTATGAAAATGCTTGTGGTACTTATTTTTATGTTTTACATGAACTGGAAACTCACCTGGATTGTCATTATTGCAATGCCTATTCTGGTATTTGTAACCCGAATTTTCCAAGGTAAAATGCAAATTGCTTTTGAAGAAGTACGAACCCAAATTGCCAATATGAACACCTTTGTTCAGGAAAGAGTAACGGGAATGAAGATTGTACAACTCTTTAACCGCGAAGAAATTGAATCGAAAAAATTCAAAGAAATCAACGAAAAACATCAAAATGCCTGGATTAAGACCATTTTGTACAACTCCATCTTTTTCCCGATTGCCGATATTATTTCGTCATTAACTCTTGGATTTGTAGTGTTGTACGGCGGTATCAAAATCTTAAATGGCGATCATTTTACCACTTTTGGAGATTTGTTCTCTTATACCATGTTCATCAGTATGTTGTTCAACCCGTTACGTCAGATTGCGGATAAATTCAACGAGATGCAACTGGGAATGATTGCAGCCAATCGTGTTTTTGAAATTATTGACAAACAAGACCAAATTCAGGATACCGGAACTATTGAAGCTCCTGTTTTTAAAGGCGCTATTACTTTTAAAAACGTTCGTTTTAGTTATATCGACAAAGAAGAAGTCATCAAAGGAATTGATTTAAGTGTAAATCCCGGAGAAACTATTGCCATCGTGGGGTCAACTGGTGCCGGAAAATCAACTATCATCAACCTATTGAATCGTTTTTATGAAATCAAAAGCGGAAGTATCAGTATTGACAATGTTAATATTGACCATTATACGCTAAGTTCACTTCGAAAACAAATTGCCATTGTACTTCAGGATGTGTTTCTTTTTGCCGATACCATTTACAACAACATCACTTTAAACAATCCCGATATTACAAAAGAGCAGGTTTATGTTGCAGCAAAAGAAATTGGCGTACATGATTTTATCATGAGTCTGCCTGACAATTATGATTTTGATGTCAAAGAACGCGGAGTCATGCTATCGTCAGGACAACGTCAGCTGATTGCATTTTTAAGAGCTTATGTGAGCAATCCGAGTATTTTAATTCTGGACGAAGCTACCTCCTCTATTGACACTTATTCCGAAGAATTAATTCAGTGCGCCACCGAAACCGTTACCAAAGGAAGAACTTCTATCGTTATTGCACACCGCCTGGCAACCATCGTGAATGCTAATAAAATTGTAGTAATGGACAAAGGATTAATCGTTGAAGAAGGAACGCATCAGGAATTAATAAACAAAGAATCCGGTTATTATAAAAACCTCTATGATTCTCAATTTTCATTAGCCGAATAATTTATGAATACTTCCAATATCATATTACAGGCCAGACAAATAAGCATTGGTTATGCTCACAAAAAAGAGCAAAACATCGTAGCTTCGGGCATTGATTTAACCTTAGAAAAAGGCAAATTAGTCGCTTTAATTGGTGCAAATGGGATTGGAAAATCAACTTTATTACGAACTATCACCGGCATTCAAAAAACAATTTCAGGCACTGTTTTTTTGAACGAAAAAGACATTCACCACATGAATACTTTGGCCTTAGCCAAAAATTTAAGTTTGGTTTTAACCGAGAAATTGCCTCCAAGCAATTTAAGCGTTTTTGAATTGGTCGCTTTAGGAAGACAGCCTTACACCAATTGGATTGGCACTTTAACCGAAGAAGATGTAGACAAAGTCAACGAAGCCTTAACGCTTACGCAAATTGAACACTTGGCTTCCAAAAAACATTTTGAAATTAGTGACGGCCAGCTGCAAAAAGTCTTAGTTGCCCGGGCACTTGCTCAGGACACACCGATCATTATCTTAGACGAGCCAACCACTCATTTGGATTTATTGCACAAAGTAGCCTTATTCAAACTCCTGAAAAAACTCACGCAGGAAACCCAAAAATGCATCCTTTTTTCAACACATGACATCGATTTGGCGATCCAATTGAGTGATGAAATGATTATTATGACACCCGAAACTGTCGTTCAGGATCAACCCTGCAATTTAATTTCCAAAGGAAGTTTTAACAGCTTATTCAAAGACGAACACATTGTTTTTGATGCTACAAAAGGAAAGTTTGTAATTAGTTAATTTTTTCAAATTCAAAAAAAATTAAACCACTAAAAACCAACGATTTATTTTAAAAAAATCGTACTTTTATTCTCTTTCTTTTTGCTCCAAAGCTAAACTTATCTACATCATTAAATAATCATTTAAATTCTTTAATCATGGAAAATTTGTTTACTCTGTCCAAAAAAACGATTGCTTTTGTAGCTTTGCTTGCCCTTTTTGCCTGTAGTTCAGACGAAATAACGAACAGTGATTTAGAAGCTAATTCGACCTTATTACTTTCCGGAAAAGTTAATTCAGAAAAACTACTTGTTTTTAAAGGTCCTGAAGTCCAACTGGGTTATGGAAAAGTCCGTTCCTGGATAAGCGTTACTCAAAATGGCAATCCAAACGAAATTGGCTTGGAAATAACCGCCGAAGCTTTTAAAAATCTTACTGATGAAGATGACAAAAAAATCCCTGCCGACCACTCGACAATCATTGTTCCTTTGCATCTGAAAGCCAGACAACTTACGCCATTCAACCACATAGGACTCAACTGGAATCCGCACGGACATATTCCGGAAGGCGTTTTTGATGTTCCTCATTTTGACATTCACTTTTACATGATTTCGGTAGCTGAGCAAATGGCTATTCCGGCCTGGTCTGAAGAAACTGACGCCGCATTCAATAATTATCCACCGCAAGGATACATGCCTGCCGATTATTTCACTCCGCCCGGTGATGCCACTGCCGAGCCGCAAATGGGTAAACACTGGCTACCGGTTAATTTACCAGACTTTTTACCTTTCACCAAAATTATGATTTACGGTTCTTATGATGGAAAAGTAATTTTTACAGAACCAATGATTACACTGGAGCATTTGCTCTCTAAAATGGACAGTTACAACGATTATTCCCAACCGGAATTTTTCCAAAAACCCGGAAATTATCCAACAAAATATAATATTTATCACAATCCCGATAACGGCAACACTTATATTACTTTAAGTGGTTTTGTCGCACGGGAATAACAGGTAAAAAAAAGAGGAAGCAAACACTTCCTCTTTTTTTATAGTTTTCAAAAATTTAAATGCTGTTTAGAGCCAACTGTCGCTT
Organism: Flavobacterium daejeonense DSM 17708; assembly: GCF_000425425.1. Taxonomy (GTDB): domain Bacteria; phylum Bacteroidota; class Bacteroidia; order Flavobacteriales; family Flavobacteriaceae; genus Flavobacterium; species Flavobacterium daejeonense. The sequence goes on along the minus strand of NZ_AUDK01000004.1, from coordinate 33,130 downwards.
AGCTTCGCCAACCACAAAAGCCACTGAATTAGCAATATTAAAACTTCTGATTTTATTAGACATTGGAATCGTCAGTTGATTTTCTTGTGGAAATAAAGCCAAAAAATCTTTACTCAAGCCCACACTTTCTTTTCCAAAAACCAACCAGTCACCGTCCTGAAATTTATTTTCCAAATACGATTTTTCGGCATGTGAACTCATCAAAAAAACTCTGGATTGATCCCGAATCTGCTCTAGCCATTCTGCTACATTTTGATATTCAGTCACATCCAGATGCACCCAATAATCCAAACCCGAACGTTTTAAATTTTTGTCATTTATCACAAAACCATAAGGATGAATCAAATGCAAACGACTTTCAGTTCCTACACACAAACGACCAATATTTCCGGTATTATTTGGAATTTCAGGCTCTACTAAAACGATATTAAGCATTATTTTGATTTGTTAATTGGGTTATTTGATATTAAAATTTTCTACTTCAATTACTTCTCCGGCTTTTAAATGATTCAAATATACGTTTCCAATACGAACACGCACCAAACGCAACGTAGGAAATCCAACAGCCGAAGTCATTTTTCGCACCTGACGGAACTTCCCTTCGCTAATAGTAATGGAAGCCCAGGAAGTCGGTCCGTGACGTTCGTCTCTGATTTTTTTTCCTCGGGGACCAAAATCGGGAATTTCATCTAATAATCGGGCTTCGCAGGGTTTGGTGAGGTATTTTGTTCCGTTAAAACCAATTTTAACGCCTTTTTTTAGCTCTTCAATTGCTTCCTGAGTTATCCGTCCATCCACCTGAACATAATATTCTTTTTCCACTTTTTTGGAACGAACATATTCGCTCATTTTTCCGTCGGTTGTCAACAATAGCAATCCTTCCGAATCTTCGTCTAAACGACCAATGGCCATCGTTCCTTCCGGAAAAGGAAACAATTCCCCCAATAGTTTTTTCTTTCGCTTCAATTCATAAATAAACTGACTCAGATAACCATAAGGTTTGTGAAGAATAAAATGCTGATGCAACATGCTCTGAAGTAAAATTTGAGCAAAAATAAACAAAATGAAAGCAGCGCTAAAACATTTCGAAGCGAATTCGACTCAAAATAAATTTAGACAAAAAACCTAAAAAGAAATATTCAAACCGAAATTAAAATTCAATTGTAATTGATTGAAATTTTGGTTTTGAACAGGCTGTGAATAATAATTCACTCCCGGTTCTACAAAAACCTTGGTCTTTTTGTACAATTCATATTGCAACGTACTGCTCAAAACCGTTCCGAAAACCATTTCATTTACATCTGAATTTTTACCAATTGCATTATTATTCAATAAAACTTCATTAGAAATTACCGTACCTACAAATCCTCCGGTATTCAAATTAATGCGGGCTTTTCCTTTATTTAAAATCGCATAAGAAACCTCCAAAGGCAGTTCTAAATACTGCATTCTTTGGGATAAATTGGCTGTTTCATAAAAGGTAGCGCTTAAGGTATTTTGTGGCTGATTGGGCTGCTGAGGAATAAATAAATAATTCGGATTATTCACAATGCTGTGTTTCTCCTTAGGTTGTGGCGAAAACGGAATTTTAGAAATATTCACTAAACTTTTCGCCGAATTCACATAAGAAACATTTGCCAGTTGCTGCCCGAGTTCGCTTACCTTAACTCCGGCTCTCACCGCCCAACGACGATTGAATTTATAATTGGTTTTCACCCCATAATTGTACCCGGTTTGAGATTCAATAGTATTTCCTAAAGACTTTTGATTTCTTACATTTTGCGAACTATTAATTCCGGCAAATAGCTGCAACGACCATTTCTCCTCTGCCGAAGTTATTTTTTCTTTCTTTTGCTGCTCTTGAGCGATAGTCTCCAAAGCGTTTTCTTCCGTCTTTACAGCAATTGGATTTTCTTTTATTTTAGAATCGGGAACAGTAGTTTCAGCGATATTTTTAGTTGCAATTGGTGTTTTATCTGTTAAATTCTCCTCTGATTTTGACGATATTAATGATTTACTTTTATCTTCTTTAATTGTAGCTGCCGTTTTTGAAACCCCTGATACTGCTTTTTGATTAGATTGTAAAATTGGATTTTGATTTGTACTTACAACACTGTTTTTTTGATCTGCTTGCTGCTCTTCTTTATTTTTATTCCTTACTACTCCTTTTAAAATTTCCGGTTTTGATTCCTTATTCACTAAGCTGTCTTCATTCTCTTCCGATTGAGTTCCTCTGGATTGATTCACGACTCCATTTTCATGCTGCACCGGAATATTTTGCAGTGAATGTTCTTTGTCTGAATAAAAATAAAAAGTAGCCAAAAGTCCTAAGCCAATTAGCAAACTAGCAGCAACCGGCCACCAAAAAACAAAGCCTTTTTTCTTTTCAGAAGAAGCTAATTTTTCCTCAATCCCTTTCCACAAATCATCGGGAGGGTTTTTGGAAAAATCTTCCAAAGAAGAAAATAGTTTCTCTATATCATCTTTTTTCATAAGTTCTTTATAAACGTGGCCTGAAGCCAATCCTTTTCATTAATCTATTTGTTTCAAAGCTCTGATGGCACTAATTTGTTTTTGCAAATTACTTTTAGCACGGTTCAAATTTGACTTAGAAGTGCCTTCCGAAATATTCAGTACGCTGGCAATTTCTTTGTGTTTCATTTTCTCAAAATAATACAGGTTGAAAACCAATCGGTATTGATCAGGTAATTGTTGAATGCATGCTAATAATTGTTCCTGCGGAATTAAAAAACGTTCAGCTTCTTCGTCTTCATCAATCATTTCTTCCGAATACATTTCATCTGTCAGCAAAATATCTTTTTTTCTCTTATTTAAAGTTTCAATGAGTTTGTTGATGAAAATACGTCTCAGCCAGCCTTCAAAACTTCCTTCAAAACGGTATTGCTCCATTTTTTGAAAAGCAATCACAAAAGCTTCCTGAAAAACATCTTTAGCATCCTCTTCATTTTTCATATATTTCAGGCACAGACCATACAATACAGGAGCAAACAACTGATAAATTTTCTGTTGTCCTCCTCTATCATTTTCGATACATTTTCGGATATAATGGTCTATTGGTTCTTTCAAAAAATAAGGATTAAAAACAATTTGATGTTAACAAATTTAAAACATTCTTATTTTAAATTATCGGACATAGGTTAAAATATAACCATCTGCAAAATTGTCCTGAATACTCATTTCGCTCTTATCAATATATCGAATTACATAATTCATTTCGTTAAAATTCAGTAAATAATGTTCCTGATTATCAAAAATACTTTTGCCCGTTTTAATAGTGTAAGGATAATTTCCGGTCTCCATATCATTCGTAAAAACGGTTACTTTTTTATTGGCTCCAAAAACCAATTTTATAACTACACCGGTACTTTCGGGTGTAATTAATTCGTTTCCGCTAATGCCGCCGCTGGATTGCTGCCAATACCAGGTTCCAATTACAGCCAGGCGGCTTTGTGCTGTGTCCAACTCATTTTTTGAGGAACAGCATACTAAAAAAAGTACCATCACAAACCCAAAAGACAACTTCATTTTTCCCATACCACTAGCTAACTAATACTTACTAGAGTAAAAAAAATAAAAAAGGTTGCGTGAAAAAAGCATAAAAAAAACTCTTGGGAACCAAATAAAAAAAACGCTAAGTCGGCATTAATCTTTATTTTTGCTTTCAACATTTATAAAACACACTTATGTTCAATATGCTTCCTTTTTTAATTTCGTTTATCATTGCGCTTGTCATTGGTATTTTTATTGGAAAACTTATTTTTTCCGCTCGCTTTCAATCGGAAAAAATCGCTTTAGAAGAAAAATTAATTGCGCTAACCACTCAATTAGAACAATACAAAGAGCAATTTTCAAATGAAAAAATCAAATTCGAAAAACAATTAGAAATCAGCAATCAGGAAAAAGAAGCTATTCGAACTGAAAAAGACAGTCTGGCCATTCAGCTTTCTAAAAAAGAAGTGGATTTTGAAAATCTTTGGGAACGCAACAAAGAACAAAAAGACGAAGTAGAAAAATTACAGGAAAAATTCACTAAAGAATTCGAAAATTTAGCCAATAAAATTCTGGACGAAAAGTCGAATAAATTTACCGAACAAAATAAAGAAAACCTGAAAAACATTCTGACGCCGCTTCAGGATAAAATTCAATTATTTGAAAAGAAAGTCGAAGACACGCACAAAGAAAGTATCGATTATCATGCGGCTTTGCGCCAACAAATTTTGGGCTTACGCGAAATGAACATTCAAATGAGCAAGGAAACCCTGAATTTGACCAAAGCCTTAAAAGGCGACAGTAAAATGCAGGGAAACTGGGGCGAATTAGTTTTAGAGCGTGTTTTAGAAAAATCAGGATTAGAAAAAGGACGCGAATACGAAGTACAGCAAAGTTTTACCACCGATGAAGGAAATCGCGTGATGCCCGACGTGGTGATTAATTTGCCCGACGGCAAAAAAATGATTGTCGATTCAAAAGTTTCGCTGACCGCTTATGAAAAATACATCAATGAAGACGACGACGAAAATAAAAATTCATTTTTAAAAGAACATGTCAATTCAATCAAACGTCACGTAGAACAATTAGGCAACAAAAATTATCAGGATTTGTACCAAATTGAAAGTCCTGATTTTGTATTGCTTTTCATCCCAATTGAACCCGCTTTTGCGATTGCGTTGAATGAAGACGTTAGCCTATACAACAAAGCTTTTGAAAAAAATATTGTAATCGTAACTCCGGCTACTTTACTGGCTACTTTACGCACTATCGACAGTATGTGGACCAATCAGAAACAACAGGAAAATGCCTTTGAAATTGCACGTCAGGCAGGAGCTTTATACGATAAATTTGAAGGTTTTGTAGCCGATTTAATTAAAATAGGCAAAAAAATTGATGAAACAAAAGTGGAATACAGCGGTGCTATGAATAAACTAGTGGAAGGAAGCGGAAACCTGATTAGCCGGGTTGAAAAACTCAAAAAAATGGGAGCCAAAGCCAAAAAAGCATTACCCGAAAGCATCCTGATACGAGCCAAAAAAGACTCCGGTTTCACTGAATAATTCCTAACCGTTTTCATTAATTTATCCCAAATGAAAACGGTTTTTATTTTATTTTTATGGCTCCGTTTCTATTCCGGATAAAAAGCATTAAAAAAACGATATTCTACCCAATCTTAGTCGCTGTTTTATTAGGATTTTTTCACTTTTTTTTCTAACTTTAAGTAGAAAAATTAATGCTGCCATGAAAAAAATTCTACTCTTTTTTTTCTTTTTTTTCATTGTTCCAATAGTTGCTCAGGATAAAAAAATGACAACTAATGGCATCATTACTTTTGAAGCATCCGTTCCTTTCTACGAAGCTGTTGAAGCTAAAAACAATAAGGTTTTTGCTTTTTTAAACAGTAAAAACGGTAATATTAATTTCGTTGCGGGTATTAAAAATTTTCATTTTGAGAGAAGCTTAATGGAAGACCATTTTAATGCTAATTATATGGAAAGTAAAAAATACCCAAAAGCAACTTTTAAAGGTCAAATAGAAAAATTTTCTATTGCCAGAATTAATGCCATTCCTACCGAGCACATCATCAAAGGACGCATGAATATGCATGGCGTTACAAAAAATATCCGGGTAATGGCAAAAATCTCCAAAACTCCCGAAAACAACATTGTCATTCAATCGGATTTTAGTTTGAACACCGATGATTTCAAAATAGAAATTCCTTTTATCGTTCGCAGTAAAATATCTAAAACGGTAAATGTAAATGTGAATTGCACTTTACAATAAAGAGCTTAAAAAACTCTTATCAGGTTAAACCCAAAAGAAATCTCTCCTTTCCCCCAGTCTCCTGTGGTATGTCCTAAGAAACCGGCTTCATGCATCGCTCTTGCATTAGTAAAAAGAATTTGAAAAATATGACCGCCGGTATCGATGTCCATACCAACAGACAACGGGTTTTTGAAAACCGACTGAGATGCCCGATTTAAATGAACACCATAATCCAGATTTAGAGAGAATCTTTTGGACAATTTATACCTTCCTCCCATTCCTAAAGCAAATTGCGCTTTATCCTGCGGATTAGGTGTAATTACATTATTGTTTTCATCTAAAACTTCTACCAGAAAATTTTCGTAGAAAAAAGTGGGTGCTATTTCCAATGAAAAATTATCCGTGAACTTTCTGGACAACAACAACTGACTCACATAACTCAAACGATCCTGAAATTCAAGTGACGGATAATTATCTTTATCCAATTCTGTATTGGCGGCAATACTATTGAAAAAAGCCACTGCTAACGGAAAACCATCACTTTTCTGATTTGCCAACAACCATTTCACTCCCAAATCATAAGTCTTCTGAAATCCGCTTCGGGCAGCCTGAACCGTTACTTTATCGCTTACACCATAAGCAAATTTAATTTGGGTAAAAGCTCCGTCTAAACCAAAAAAATCTTCAAATCCTTTATTCAGATAATCAAAACGATGGGAAATTATCAAATAAAAATCTCCTTCCCCGATGACTTTAGTTGTTTCAAAATTTACAATTTTCAAAGCCTTAAAAGCCGAAAGTTCAGTAGTATTTTCCATTGACGGAGTATCAATTTCTTTTAACAAATCATTTTGAGCCAAAAGAAATAAAGGAAAAAAGAAAACCAGGAATGCACATTTTATCTTCATCTTTAAACTAGTTTAAAATTATACATTGATCCATTTTAAGCTGTTCCAAAAGAGAATCATACCCAATAAGACGGCCTTTAATTTTCACATTGGATTTAATTGTTACTTCAGACGGTAAGGTATCAGTAAAAACAGCAAATAACTTTTGATTTAAAACAACCGAATGAGTTTCGGGATTTAACAAACTAACTTCGCCGCTAACGACTATCGTTTTATTTAAATATTTTGTATCAGCATCGGTTTCATTGTTTTGATAAGCACCAAAAAGAGTTTTCACATCCACCGCATAACTTTCCTTTTCAGTTGCAATATCCCGATGTCCCTGATAAACATAAAAATAAGCTGCAACCAAAAATAGCAGTAAAATCAATATCCCTATGCTTACTTTTTTTTTCATAATCGCAAAAACAAAACAAACAATCTACTGATTTTTAAAAATTAAAAAGAAATATTTAGTAAATTTACTTAAAATATAAATACAAAAGTCATGAGAACAATTTTAAAATTTTTCTCAATAGCAATGGTGTTGTTATTGAGTAGTTGTTCATCAGGCGGTGATTCAGATCCCGGTCCAGACCCAAATCCGGATCCAGATCCGAATCCAACCCCAACAACTGTAACGTATACTAATACAATTAGTCTTGTTATCTCAAGCAATTGTATTTCCTGTCATGGCAGCACTCCAACTAACAATGCAACAATATCTTTAAATACTTATGCAAAAGTTAAAACGGCAGTAGAAAGTAACGGACTAATCGACAGAATTTCGCTCCCACAAGGAAACACTAATATGATGCCTAAGGACGGCACCCGATTGCCTCAGGCTACCATAGACAAGTTTATTACCTGGAAAAACAATGGTTACGTAGAATAATACAAATGAGACTTTTATTCCTTATCGCCGCATTTCTTTTTTTGGGAAAAACAACTGTTTTTTCGCAGGATAAAAAAATAACTAAAACAGGCCGTATTACTTTTGAAGCTTCTGTTCCGTCATTTGAAGAAGTAAAAGCAAGCAATACTACCGTTAGCTGTATTATGGACACTAAAACCGGAGAAATAGCCAGCCTGGCTCTCATGAGAGGGTTTCATTTTAAAGTTGCTCTGATGGAAGAACATTTTAATGAAAATTTTATCGAAAGCAGTAAGTATCCAAAAGCAATTTTTAAAGGAAAAATTAAAAATTTTGATGTTAGCAAAACAAATGCAAAAGGACAAAAATATGATGTTAGCGGAACCCTGACTTTACATGGAGTAACCAAAGAAATTACAGTCCCGGTTGTTATCAAAAAAACAGGAAATAATCTGGAATTAAACGCTGATTTTATCCTGTATCCGGAAGATTTCAACATTAGCATCCCTAAAATTATCCGGCCAAAAATTGCTGAAACTGTAACAGTAAAAGTGAATTATATTTTACAATAATCCGATAAAAACCGCTTATCTCCCTAGACAATCACGCAAGGCGATTTCCAGATTTTCAAATTGAAATTTAAACCCGGCTGCTTTTATTTTTGCATTGGAAATTCTTCTTCCGGTAAGAACCAGTTTCGCCATTTCACCCAAAGCTAATTTTATCAAAAAAGCCGGAACATTGGGTAACCAAATTTTATAATTGTAAATCCCGGCTAAAACTTTCGAAAATATTTTATTGTTAGTATCATCGGTAATAGCAGCATTATAAGCCCCGTTCATCTCTGAATTTATGATTGCTTCTAAATAAATCCGACACAAATCATCAATATGAATCCATGGCATAAATTGTTTTCCGGATCCTAAAACAGCACCTAATTTCAATTTAAAAACAGTACTTAATTGTTTTAACAAACCTTCGTTTTCTCCCAAGACTAATCCGGTTCGAATCCTCACTGTGCGAATGTCTAAATTTTCAAACTGTTGCACAGCTGCTTCCCATTTTTGACAGCTCAAGCCTAAAAAATCGTCGGCAGGCGGCATTTCTTCGGTACAAATTTCCTTTCCGTTTACGGCTCCGTAAATCCCCACCGCCGAAGCTGAAATAAAAGCAGCCACTTTGTGATTGTTTTTTAGTAAAGCTGTATAAAGCAATCGCGCCGACGCCACTCTGCTGAATAAAATAGATTCTTTTCTTTTAGTTGTCCAACGTTTTTGAGCAATACTTTCTCCTGCCAGGTGAATGATATAATCGGCTCTTTCAATAGCTCCAGAAGCTATAGTTTGCTTTTCTAAATCCCACAAATAAAAAGAAACATCGTCAGTATCAGGTTGTTTTTTCCGACTTAAAACAGATACTGAAAAACCATGAGTAACCAACATTGCCGTTAAATGTTTACCTACAAAACCAGTTCCTCCCGTTATTAAAACATTCTTTTTCATGACACCCCTCTTTACTTAATTTATACCAAAATCCCCGCTTTATATGTAGCAATAGCCCGATCTCTGGCAAAATCATGATCAATCATCGGTTGGCCATAGCCCAAATCAAATTCAGGAATCCATTTTCGAATATATATTCCTTTTTCATCAAATTTTTTAAGTTGAATGTCCGGATTAAAAACACGAAAATAAGGCGCCGCATCGCAACCTGTTCCGGCCGTCCATTGCCAATTACCAACATTAGCCGACAAATCATAATCCAATAATTTTTCGGCAAAATAAGCTTCCCCCCATTGCCATTGAATTAAAAGATGTTTACATAAAAAGCTCGCTACCACCATCCGCACCCGATTGTGCATATAACCGGTTTGATTCAGCTGACGCATTCCGGCATCCACCATTGGATAACCCGTTTTTCCTTCGCACCAGCGTTTAAAATCTTCTTCATTATTGCGCCATTGAATGCCATCATAAGCCGACCTGAAATTTTGAGTAACCACTTTTGGAAAATGATACAAAATTTGCATAAAAAACTCTCTCCAAATCAATTCACTCAAAAAAACAGTATTAGTTTTATCAGCAAAATCAACCATTTCACGAACACTCACTGTTCCAAATCGTAAATGAGGCGACAAATAAGAAGTGGCATCTTGCGCTGGAAAATCGCGTTTTTCCTGATAATTCAACAATCCTTCCAACATATAAGCTTTTACTTTGGTGCTATTTTCTACGAAACCAATTTGTCCCAAAGAAGGAAAGGTAAAATTACTTTTATAAAAATTTGAAAACAATCCGGACGTATCATATTCCCTGATTGGATTTTTTCGAAATTGCTCCAACCATTTGTTTTTATAAGGCGTAAAAACCGTATAAGGCAAGCCGTCAGCTTTGGTGATTTCCTTTTCTTCAAAAATTACCTGATCTTTAAAAGCGAATGAAATACTGTTGTTTTTTTCCAATAATTCACAAATACGCTCATCGCGCTCCCTTGCATAAGGTTCGTAATCTTTGTTAAAAAAAACTTCTTTAACATCAAATTCCTCAAGAAGTGACTGCCAAACTTCATGCGTTTTTCCTTTTTTTATCAAAAGTGAACTTCCGGTCAAATGTAAGGCTTTATTGATTTTTGATAAAGTTTCATAAATAAAACCTACACGAGCATCGTCTTTCGGTAAAGCATCTAAAATGGCTTCGTCAAAAATAAACAAAGGAATCACCGGAAACCCCGATTGCAGGGCATGAAACAAACCTACATTGTCCTGGAGCCTCAAATCGCGTCGGAACCAAAAAAAAGAAACAGCAGCCTTAGTCATTTTTGTTAAGAATTAAAGATTTCTTTGATTTTCTCTGCCCGATACTCAAAAATTTCTTTGAGTTTGTTTTTGACTACCAAAGCATTCAGCATGCGCCCGATAAAACCTAAAGGCAATGCATAATGCACCAAATCGGTCATGAGGACTCCATTTTCCACAGGTTCAAAAAAATGTTTATGATGCCATAAGGTGTAGGGACCAAATCGCTGTACATCTATAAAATAACGATTTTCTTCTACGATGGTAATTTCGGTAACCCAAGTGAGTTTTATCCCTAAAAGCGGAGAAACTTTGTATTGAATAATTTGGCCGGGATACATGTTTTTCCCGTCAAAATCAGTGATTTCGAAACCCATTGTCAATGGTGTCATTTTTTGCAAATTGCGCGGACTGGAAAAAAAAGTCCAACATTCTTCAACAGACGCATTGACTTTTTGAACGCTTTGTTTAGAATATACTTTCATCTGATTTTTTTGTTAGTTGGATTTGCGTGAAGGATGGAAGCGGCATCCTTTTATGTAGTCCCGCCTCTTCCGGACTGCATAAAAGATATAGCATACAGCCTGACCCCGCTGAAACGATAGTGCAATGTCATTAAGTTAAGCTTTTTTCGTCACTTCGAGTGATTTTAAATAATAATGCGGTAGCTTTATTATTTAAAATTGTATCGAGAAGTCTTGTTTAAACTAGAGTTCTCGATACTGGCTTACGATTTTCTATAGCAAATTGTAAGCCAACTCGAACAGACGTATCCTCAACTTAATGACATTGAACGATAGTGAAAGCGGAGGCACACCCGAATTATTTTAGATTTTATAATATTTAAAAGGAACAAAAAGCATCCCGAAACATTCTCCGTCCTGCTTTCCTAAATGCTTGTGATGAACTTTGTGCGCTTTTCGTAAACCAATTAAATATTTGTTTTTAGTGTTTTTAAACCACTTGAAACGCTGATGAATTAAGACATCGTGAATCATGAAATAACAAAAACCGTAAAGGGTAATCCCAAGACCAATAAAAAACAATTCGTTCATTCCGCCTTCGACTCCAAAATAAAAAAGGATGATGCTGGGAATGGCAAAAATGACAAAGAAAATATCGTTGCGCTCAAAAACATGATTGTATTTGGGCTGGTGATGATCGGCGTGAAAATACCACATAAAACCGTGCATGACGTATTTGTGCGTTAACCAGGTAACACATTCCATCAAAAGAAAAACGACTATTGTAATTAAAAATGAAATCATTTTTACTGTTTATAATTCTTAAATTATTCGACCAATCGCAACTTGTAGGTCAGAAATGACTGCGCTAAAAGGGTTGCTTTTGTGTAATTAGAAACCCGAATTCTGCTATTTCCAATTTCTTTACAAGGCGTATTTTCGAGTTTTCGAAGCAATTTTTTATAATACACATAAGCGGTGTAAACGCCAAATTTGGCTTCGATAGGCAATTTTACAATTCCTTGGTAAGCCACTTTAAAATCTTCTTTTATTTCCTCGACAATAACTTTTTTAGCCTTTTCATCAAAAGAATTCAAATCGACTCCGGGAAAATAATTGCGATTAAGAATTAAATTATCGTCTTTTAAATCCCTGAGGAAATTTACTTTTTGAAAAGCCGACCCCAATCGCATAGCCTGATCTTTCAACTGCTCGTATTTTTGATTATTACCACGAACAAAAACTTTTAAACACATTAATCCTACTACATCTGCCGAGCCGTAAATATATTCTTCATATTCGGCTTTCGAATCATAATCCTGCTTGATTAAATCCATTTTCATGCTTTTTAAAAAAGACTGAATCAAATCATCAGAAATATTATACTCCTTAACCGTTTGTTGGAAGGAATTCAAAATTGGATTCAAACTTATGCCGGAATGATAGGCTTTGTAATATTCCTTTTCGAATTCGTTAATTAGATTTTCTTTGTCAAATCCATGAAAAGAATCTACAATTTCATCGGCAAACCGCACAAAACCGTAAATACTGTAAATCGCATCTCTAATACTTGGCGAAAGCATATACACCGCCAATGAAAATGAAGTACTGTAGTTTTTTGTTACTAACTGGCTGCATTTGAAGGAAACATGGTCAAATAATTGCTTCATGGTTTTTTTTTTGAAATTGTTTATCTATCAAATCCGATACTAATTTCCCCGAAATTAAAGCCGGAGGAACTCCCGGTCCCGGAACGGTTAATTGTCCTGTAAAATATAAATTACGAACTTTTTGGCTTTTTAGTTTTGGCCTCAAAAAAGCCGTTTGCAATAAAGTATTCGCCATTCCGTATGCGTTTCCTTTATAAGCATTGTATTGCTCCACAAAATCATTCTTGCAAAAAGACTCTTTGAATACAATATGTTCTTTTACACTTTGTTTCGTAATTGTTTCAAATCGCTGCATGATTTTATCAAAATATTCCGCTCTTAACGCAGCCGTATCTTCAATTCCCGGCGCCAAAGGGATTAAGAAAAATCCCGATTCCATGCCGTCAGGCGCAGCAGTTTTATCTGTAACCGATGGAAAATTAGCATAAAACAACGGCGCTGTTGGCCATTGAGGTTCATCATAAATTTCTCTGGCATGTTGATTAAAATCGGTATCAAAAAACAACATATGATGTAAAATATTTTCTAATTTTTTATTGAATCCCACATAAAACAATAAAGACGAAGGTGCAAAAACCCTGCTTTCCCAATATTTTTCCGAATACTGACGATATTTTCTGTCTAATAATGTTTCAGTATGCTGATAATCGGCGCCGCTTAAAACCAAATCCGACTCGATTCTTTCTCCGTTAACAACGATAGCTTTGGCTGTTTTATTTTCGACAATGATTTTCTCAATATTCGAATTCACAAAAAACTGAACTCCTAATTCTGTCGCTAAATTTTCCATGGCCCGAACCACATCGAACATTCCGGTTTTAGGATGCCAGGTTCCGAGTCCGAAATCGGCAAAATTCATAAAACTATAAAATGAAGGAGTATCTGATGGTTTTGCTCCCAAAAATAAAACCGGAAATTCTAAAATTTGGATTAACTTTTCGTTTTTAAATTTCTTCCGTACATCACGACTGATATTTCCAAAAAACTGACCAATCTTTTTTACTGTTTCTACACTTACCAACTCCAGCGGAGAGACGCCCGGTCGATATACCAAATCTTTTATAGCAATATTATAATTACTTTGGGCTTCAGCCATAAATTCCTGAAGCTGCTTACCACTTCCCTTTTCGATGCTTTCAAATTCAGCCACAATTTCGTCTAAATTATCAGCGATGGCAATGAACTCCTCCACTCCAAAATAAACCCTGTATGCCGGATTTAACTTTATAAGTTGATAATAATCGATTGTTTTCTTTCCAAAATCAGCAAAAAAGCGTTCAAAAACATCCGGCATCCAATACCAGCTAGGCCCCATATCAAAGGTAAAACCCTTTTTTTTCATCTGCCTTGCTCTGCCGCCAATACTATTGTTTTTCTCAAAAACAACTACTTCATGACCTTTTTTCGCCAAATAACAGGCCGCTGACAAAGCAGAAAAACCAGAACCTATAATTGTAATTTTCTTTTTCATTTGTTTAACAAATATACATAAAAATTAAACAAAAAATTAAAGCCGTACTAATAATTCCTCAATAGCAGAAAACACGTTGACTTTTTCGGAAAATGACTCCTGACGAATCAAAGCGGCTAACCTTCCTGTAAACCATAATTCGGTAGAATCATCTAATAATTCATCAGCCATTACCTGAATATATGAGTTTATTTCGTCCCGATCCGGTTTGACCGTAAAACAGGAAACATAAACAATAGTATCAAAATGTTTTTTTAAATCTTTCAAATAACACACAGGCATACTTTCGCCCAAATAAATACTTTGGTAGCCCGCTAAAAGAATTTCATAATGCAAATACATCAATCCCAACTCATGAATTTCATTCAAAGGAAGCGACAACACAAAGACTTTATCGGTTTTAGTCGGATTTAAAACCTGCAATTTTTCGGAATTTAAGATGATTTTCTGCCGGATTAAACAACTTATAAAATGCTCATGTGCAGGCGAAATAGTATCGGTTTGCCACAATAAACCAATTTCATCCAGAAGAAGTAAAAACACCTGCTGAAAAATTTCCTGAAATGTTTTTTCAGAAGCCAGCCAATCGTAAGTATTAAAAAACAATTGTTGATCAAAATTAATCATAGCCATTTTGAAAGCATTCAAGGCATGATTTTTTGCGTTTTTGGCCGAAACAATCTGGCGGACTAATTCCGGAATTTCAGTTTCCGGATAAGAAGCTATTTTTGAAATTTTATACCCGTATTCATGCAAAAAACTAATATTCAACAACTTTTGCAAACTGCTCAAATCATACAACCGAATATTAGTATCCGTTCGCATTGGTTCTAAAATCTGATATCTTTTCTCCCAAATACGAATGGTATGTGCTTTAATTCCGGAAAGATTTTCGAGATCTTTAATACTAAAAACTGTTTTTATATTGTTCATTTTTTAAAGAATAACGTTAAACAAATATAAGTTTTATTCCTTAACTGAACAACACAACTTTAATTAACTAAAAAATATAATCATCAAAGTGATTTAATTTATCTAAATCCAAAATAGTTTTAGAATTATCCGAACTCCTTTTATACATTGGAACAAACTTAGCACCATAAATTACTTCGTTAAAGGTATAAGAAGTTCTTGTCGCTACAGTATTGGAAAACATATCATCAAAAGTTTTGACAAAAACCAGAATTTCACCAACAGTATTATTAAAATCCTCTTTAGAAAACTGATATAAAGGGCTTTTTTCATTGATAGGATGCACCAAAGTCCAACTTAGTGTTAAGGTATTTATTTTGGACAATTCCAGATCTAATGAATAAAACTTATTTACCTTAACACCATTCTCTTCAACACTCATTCCTAAGGTCATTTTGGCCTCAGCGTCTGTAAAATTGGTATTTTTAAAAGGTGTCATTCGAATCATCAGTCCTCGACCGTCGCCATAAGGAGCAATAAGAGCATAATGTGAAAATTTCAAAAAAGCAGTTGGCTTACTAAACCTACCAAAAAACAAACCGGTAGCAATAGCAAAACTCAGCAATCCAATCAAAGCCTCAGTAGCCGCCAGTAAACTCGTCAAAAATCCCACCGGACTAATATGGCCGTAACCAACTGTTGTGAAAGTTTGCGCACTAAAAAAATAAGCCTGCCCAAATTTAACCCAGTAACTATCTGTTACAGGAATACCATCCAAATGTTCTATCCCTATCGCAAAATAAATCGAAGCAAAAAATAAATTAATTAGCAGATAGAATGAAAAAATAACCATCATAAATTTCCAAGCCGGCATATCTATCATCGTATGATACCAACTAATCCGATGCAAAAAATGCATCCCGCGTTTCTCTACATTTGCAGTACCGTCTTTATTAAAAAAGCGTCCCCCGTAACTATTTGCATTGGTACCAAATCCTGTATTTCTATCTAATACAGCTCTTAAATTAATCTTATTTAAAAACGCCATATAAGTCCAACTATTTATTTTGAAAGTAAATTTAACTAAACTCGATTAAAAACTTTAAAAACACCTATCATTTTCAGGAGTTAATTATAAGAAATCAGCCTAAGTAATGGAATTAAATAGTATTTTTGGCCGTAAACAGAAAATCTTAATACACCTAAAATGAAAAAAATACTTTTTTTAATACTACTAAGCGGATTTTACGGCTGTGCCGAAATGCAACAAGTCATGAATCAATTGCCTCAGGTGGGAACCACAGGAACTATTGACATTGCCGGCGGATTGAAAGAGGCCCTAAATAACGGAATCACCAAACAGGTAAGCAAATTGACTGCTACCGACGGTTTTTATAAAAATGAAGCGGTAAAAATTTTACTCCCGGAAGAACTCCGAAAAGTGGATACAGGATTAAGACGTATCGGATTAAGTTCGCTAGCCGATGAAGGTTTAAAAGTAATGAATCGTGCAGCCGAAGACGCTGTAAAAGAAGCCACTCCTATCTTTGTAAGCGCAGTTAAAAACATGTCTTTTACCGACGCTAAGGGGATTTTATTAGGCAATAACAGCTCGGCGACAACTTATTTAGAGAACTCAACTTCGACTGCTTTGTATGGAAAATTCAGTCCGGTTATTAAAAATTCATTTTCTAAAGTGGGTGCTGATAAAGTTTGGTCGAATATCATTACGAAGTACAACAGCATTCCGCTGGTAACCAAAGTAAATCCTGATTTAACAGACTATGTTGCCAAACAAGCCATGAACGGCGTTTTTAAAATGATTGCTGTAGAAGAAAAAAACATTCGAACCAATATCAGCGCAAGAACATCGCCATTATTGCAAAAAGTTTTTGCCATGCAGGACAACAAATAAAACAATTCTCTTGACTTATTGAAGTAATATAAAATGCAAAAAATCACCATACTCATCCACTGTGAGGATCAAAAAGCCATTATTTCCTCGGTAACGAATTATATCGCAGGAATTGAAGGAAACATTATTTATTTAGACCAACATGTTGACGCCAATGAAAATGTTTTTTTCATGCGTCTGGAATGCGAATTCAACATTGAAAATTTTGATTTAGAATCTATTAAAAAAGATTTTCAAAACAATTTAGCCAATAAATTCAATATGTCCTGGGAAATTTACACTCAGGAATACAAACCCCGAATGGCGCTTTTTATTTCCAAATACGACCACTGCCTGTATGATATTTTAGGAAGATACAGTGCCGGAGAATTGCCTCTGGAAATTCCTTTAATCATCAGCAATCACGAAGATTTGAAAGGTGTAGCCGAACGTTTTGAAATTCCGTTTCACCATGTTCCTTTTACCAAACACATTAAAGAAGAAGGCGAAAAACAACAAATTGCCCTGCTGGAAGAATACAAAATTAACTTTATCGTTTTGGCACGTTACATGCAAATCATCACACCAAAATTGATTGAATTGTACAAAAATAAAATTATCAACATTCACCATTCCTTCTTACCGGCTTTTCCGGGAGCCAAACCTTACCACTCGGCTTTTGCCAGAGGTGTTAAAATTATTGGCGCTACCAGCCACTATGTTACCGAAGAATTAGACGAAGGACCAATTATTGAACAAGACATCACCCGTGTTTCGCACAGTCATTCTATAGAAGATTTTATTGTAAAAGGCCGTGATTTAGAACGTAGTGTATTAGCCAAAGCAATTAAATTACACGCCGAACGCAAAACCATGGTGTACAACAACAAAACGGTTATCTTTTCTTAAAATGAATCTTTTTGTTAAACAGACGTTTAAAACTTAACTTATAACCAACAAAGTAATAACAAAACCTTAACAGCTATATCGGTCATTAAGTAGCATCTTTGCAATGTAATGAACTGGTTATTTATTATATTTGGTTTTGGTTAGTTAAACAAGTGCTAGTATCCCAATACTAGCACTTCTTTATTTTATGACCTCCCTGTTTCTTTTTTGATTCACTTTTTCTCACCTCAAAAAAAAAAAAAAAAACGCTTTATCAGCAAAACCAATCCGAAAATTACACAAGAACTCTTTTAAGTATTATTCTTAGCTTTTATACCTAAAAACTGCCGAAATACTAAACTTAACATAAAAAACTAGGTTTTTAATGTTGTCATAATGTAAATTTGCCAAAAATTTACTGTTATGAAAGGTCTTTTGAAAGAAAAAAGTGAAATTGAAAAACTACAGGAAGAGTTTAAAATCTTAACCGGAATTAAACAAAAAGAAACCAATAATTCTTCCAACAAAGAAGAAGAAGAAGAATTAGTTTTAGAAGATTGCGAATCATAATTTTTGCTGCAATTCTTTAAAATAATCCAAAGCCAATAACAAACGGCTTCCGTGCCAGGAAAACATCTCTCCATCTACCAGAACAATTTTTATGGAAGGACAAAATGAAGCTATTTCGGGAATATCTTTTTCTTTAAAAGGATAAGGTTCGGAAGAAAGAAAAATACAACCCAACGATTCCTTTTCATTCCAATTTTGAAGATGCACTTCCGGATATCGGGATTGATTTCCGAAAGCATTCTCAAAATGATTCAGTTGCAGCATTTGATGGATGAAATTATCGCCGCCCACAACCATATAAGGATTTTTCCAAATAAAATAAGCTACTTTTTTTATCGGTTTCTTTTCAATAAAAGCATTAAAATCACTTAAAGCATTTTGAATTTCCGCATTCAGCTTCTCGGCTTTTAAAACACAGGAAAAAAGTTGTCCAAAATCAGCAATCATCTTAAAATTATCCTCAATCGTTTCAATATCGGTCACCCAAACCGGATACAAACGACGCAGATTTTCGACAATTTCTAAGGTATTTTCTTCTTTGTTACAAATAACAATATCAGGCTGTAAATCACTAATTTTAGTATAATCTACTTTTTTAGTCCCTCCTACAATGATCTTTCTTTTTCTCAAATTCTCAGGATGCACACAAAATTTAGTAATCCCGACAATGTTTGCTTCCAAACCTAAATCGACTAATAATTCTGTTTGTGAAGGTACCAAGGAAACAATTCGTTGCGGAACCTGATTAAAAACATGCTTTGTTCCCAAATCATCAGTTAAAGTATATTTTTCCAAATCGGTGATTTTAAATTTTGTGCATAAAAAAACCACTAAAAAAATTTTAATGGTTTTCTACTATTTAAAAAAGCTTCTTTTAATTTCTAAATTGCATAATCGCAGCCATTTCCTGTTGCATTTTCAAGGCTTCGGCTCGTGCTTTTTCGGCAAAATCATCTTCTTTAGAAGCATAAATAATTCCTCTGGAAGAATTGATTAACAAACCTACATTGGCATTCATTCCGTATTTACAAACTTCCGATAAACTTCCTCCCTGAGCACCAACACCCGGTACTAACAGAAAACTATCCGGAACAATTTTTCTAATTTCTGTAAAATATTCGGCCTTAGTAGCCCCGACTACATACATCAAATTATCAGAATTATCCCAGCTTTTTGAAGTCTCTAAAACGCGCTTGTACAATTCTTCACCATCCACATTAAGCGTTTGAAAATCAAAAGCCCCTTCATTAGAAGTCAAAGCTAACATGATGGTATGCTTGCCCTCAAAAGCCAGAAAAGGCTCAACAGAATCTTTCCCCATATAAGGCGCAACAGTAATACTATCAAAATTTAAATCTTCAAAAAAAGCTTTAGCATACATCGAAGAAGTATTTCCAATATCACCGCGTTTTGCATCGGCAATTGTAAAAACTTCAGGGTAATTTTCATTGATATAATCAATGGTCTTTTTTAAAGACATCCACCCTTTTATTCCATAAGCTTCAAAAAAAGCGATATTCGGTTTGTAAGCAACAGCCAAATCGTGAGTTGCATCAATTATTGCTTTATTGAATTCAAAAATAGGATCTTCTAATGCTAAAAAACGCTGAGGAATTTTATTTAAATCAACATCTAAACCCACACATAAAAAGGATTTTTTCAGGTTGATTTGCTCAATAAGTTGCTGTGTAGTCATTCATTTTGTTTTTCAAAGCGCAAAGTTACAAACCCAAAGCTAATTAATATAAGAATTGTATAAGTTTCTCTAAAAATTCTGTAATGCGACACTTTTTAGAGTAATCTAACTTTGAAAAAAAGCGCAATTAAGCAACTGTTTTATTACTTTTACTGAAAACCTAAAAATAACAGCCTTGAAATTATTTTTAAAACCCGACACTGCTTTTTTAATAAAGAAAATTTTAGAAGAGAAATTAGCCGTATTCAATGTTAAATACAATCTGATTAATACGAATGAAATTTTGTTTTTAGAAAGTATCGATACGGCTACTTCCGAAAAAATAGCGGTAGTATTAAACGAATACGGATTTGAAATTATCGAAAATCAAAAAAACATCATTGTTCAGAAAATTAAAGAAACAATTATCGAAATGATTTTTAACGAAGAAACTCCGGCTGTTAAAAGTTCGGTTTATTTAGCCGAAAAATTAAATCACAGCTATGGTTATCTTTCTAATTTGTTTTCGGAAGTAACTTATACCTCAATCGAGAATTTTATCATCATTCAAAAAATTGAATATGTCAAAAAACTCATTACCCATCATAATTTAACGCTGACCGAAATTGCCTTTAAACTCAATTATTCCAGTGTAGCACATTTGAGTTCTCAATTCAAAAACACTACCGGAATCACACCTTCGGCTTTTCAGCGAATTATTAAAAAAAGAAACGAAATTAGCAATCAAAAAATCAATTAAGCCCAATAAAATATGCAAAAAGATTTCATCTTAATTACGCTTGCAGATGACGACGAAGACGACAGAATGTTTTTTACAGATGCTTTTGACGAATTAAAAATCAACACAGTCGTTAACACCGTAAACGATGGTGTGGCTTTAATGAATTTCCTGAACGATCCCGAAAGTATTTTACCTAACATTATTTTCCTGGATTTAAATATGCCGTTAAAATCAGGAATGGAATGTTTAAAAGAAATCAAAGCCTATCCGAAATTTAAAGATATTGTTATCGCTATTTACTCGACTTCTTCTTCGGAAGAGGACATAGAAAACACCTTTGTTTTGGGTGCAAATATTTATATCAAAAAACCCAATCACTTTGAAAAACTAAAAGAAGTTTTATCCGAAGTCGTAACGCTTAACTGGCAGTACATCACTTCGGGATTAGATAAAGATAATTTTTTATTACGCATGTAAACTATGTTTAAATCTAAGTTATTTGATTCCTTAGGCTTTATCAGGGCTGTATTTTTAGTCGCTTTTTTTATCCTAATTTTTCTGGCCTCAATTACATACAGGCACATTAAAGAATTAGATAAAATAAGTGATTCGATTACTAATACCTATGAAATTTCTATCGAATTAGGTCAACTTATTTCTTTTATAAAAGACGCCGAAACCGGTCACAGAGGCTACATCATTACAAACGATTCCATCTATTTGGAACCATTTATTGATGCCCGAAAAAATGTCAATCGTTCGTTTCAAAACTTAAACAATACCATCCTGAACGACGCCAAAAAAGAGCTTCAACTCAAACGAATTTACGATTTGGTTGACCGTCGTTTTTCCTATTTCAAAAATCATTTTTCAAATAAAAAAGAATTTAACGACGATTTCAGAAACGGAAAATTAGTCATGGATTCCCTGAGAATGGAATTAGACAACATGCTCAACACCGAAAACAAATTATTAGATTCTAAAGGAAGGCTTTACCGTTACAACAATTCCAATACACCGTTGATTGTTTTTTCGACTTTCTTAATTTCCATCTTAATTTTAGGTTTGGGTTATTTGCGAATTATCAAAAACTACAACGACTTAATCAGTCAAAATATACAGTTAAAAATATTTGACGAATCCAGCAAACAAGCCGAAATTTTGGGAAAATACGGAAGCTGGCTGTTAAATCTGGAAGACAAAACTTTTAATTATTCCGACAATCAGTTTCGTTTATTAGGCTGTGAACCGGAATCTTTCCTGCCTACTTTCGAAAATTCATTAGACGCGGTGCATCCGGACGACCGGGAAATTCTTATTGAAGCTTTTCAGCAAGCGGAAACAAACGAATTATTACCACTAATTCATTACCGAATTATTAAAAAAGACACGTTGGAAGTTCGTCATTTTCGATCAACAGCCAAAATATTCGTAGATCGTTTGGGCAACAAAAACATGATTGGAACCACACAGGATATTAGCGAAGATTTCAATAAAACGCAGTTAATCGAGTTACGAAATAAAGAATTGGAACTAAACAACAAAGAATTAATGGAATTCAATCACGTTGCCAGTCATGATTTACAAGAACCGCTGCGAAAAATCCAGACTTTTATTTCCCGAATTGAATATAAAGAGAAAGATCACCTATCAGAAACTGCCCAAAGTTATTTTGAAAAAATTCAGGAAGCTTCTAACCGAATGCGCATTTTGATTGACGATTTATTGCAATATTCAAGAACCAGCCGTTCGGAAAAAACTTTTGAAGTTACCGATTTAAATACTATTGCAGCAAATGCCATAAGCGAACTTTCGGAAAATATTGAAGATAAAAAAGCTGAAATTCATTTTGAAAAATTACATCAGGTGCAAGGTGTTCCGTTTCAACTTCAACAGTTGTTTATTAACATCATCGGGAATTCTTTAAAATATTCGAAAACTGAAGAAGCGCCTTTGATTACCATTAGTTCCAAAAAAGTAAAAGCGTCTAAAACACCAAAACTAAACGATCATTCCAAAAAAGAATACATCAAAATAACTTTTAAAGACAACGGATTAGGTTTTGAACAAAAATATGCCGAAAAAATCTTCCAGCTTTTCAACAGATTGCATGGCAAAAAAGAGTTTCCGGGAACCGGCGTAGGACTGGCTATTTGTAAAAAAATAGTCGAAAACCACAAAGGCTATATTTTTGCAAAAGGAAAACCAGACGAAGGTGCTGTTTTTGAAATTTATTTGCCTGTTTAATAAAAACGAATTATATAATATTATTAAAGAATCATATAAAATCACTAAAAGTCTTTTTATTTATTTTTACACAAAATTCACCAAATGACCACAATAAGAAGCATCAGACCTGTTTTCCTTTTCATTCTGCTTCCCCTCTGTTGCAGTATGTTTGTAACATCCTGTGAGAAAAAAAACAAAGAAAACAAAGAAGCTAAAATTGAAACACCTAAAACCAACACTAAAGTAAGTGAATTTGTTTTAACTGAAATTGCCGAATCCAATCTGAAAATAGTAGCCATTTCCCAAAAAGCGCGGGAAAGAAAAATACCAAGCAGTACTCAAAACGTTTTACTGCAAATAGAAGAAAACCACAGCCAATTTAAAAATACCATTAGAAAAATTGCCAAAGACAATTACATCATTATTCCAAATACACTTTACGACACCACAACTTTAAAAAGTTTTATCAGCGAAGTAAGCACCAGTATGTATTTGAAAAAACTTCATAACTCCCTCCTCGCCGAATTAGAACTTTACAAAAAAACCGCAACAACAAGCCTGAATAACGACTTATTAGCCCTGACAAAAGAAGCAATTCCAATTATTCAACAAAATATTGCCAGCATTCAGGAAGAGCAAAAAATCCATCCCTAAACCCTAGTATAAATTCTAAAAAGCGCCTTTTCGGGCGTTTTTCTTTGTGCCAAAATGCAAAATGGCAATTGTATAAAAGTCTGAAAATATCCTGTAACATTTTTAATACAAAGATGTTGCAATTTTGTACTGTATCCTGGGAACTACATATAAATCCAATTTGATAACTTAAAATACAATGCCATGAAAAATTTAGTATTAGCCGCATTTTTATGCTTCACATTCGTAAATTTTACAAAAGCACAAAGCCTAAGTCCGTCAGCAGGTATAAAAGGAGGTCTTAATTTTACAAATCTTTATACGGACGATGTTGATGATAATAATGTTTTAAGCAGTTTTAATGCCGGTATCTATGCCAATTTACCTGTCTCTCCGGCTGTTTCCATCCAACCAGAGCTGAACTTTTCCAGAAAAGGTGCCGAATTAGTATATGATAATGCTTTTGCCACCGGAACTACCCGATTAAAACTAAATTATCTTGAAATGCCTGTTTTATTAAAACTGAATGTAACTCCAAATTTCAATATTCACTTTGGTCCTTATGCGGCCTATTTAATTGACGGAAAAGCCACTAACGAAAGTAACAACAGCAGTTTCAACTTTGAAGAAAACATCAATAATGATGATTTAAACAAATGGGATTACGGTTTATCGGGCGGAATCGGATTTGACTTTGCGTCAACCTCATTGGGAATTCGTTACAACTATGGTTTGCAAACCATTGGGAAAGAAAGAAATTTTGGTGGAAGCACCTATACTTTTCCCGACTCAAAAAACAGTGCTTTGAGTTTATATATTGGTTTCAAACTCTAAATATTTTTAATCTAAAAACAAAGAAATCATGGGAAATATACTTTATCTGGCCGCAGTATTATTAGTAATATTTTGGGCCTTAGGATTCTTTATCTACAGTATCGGAAGTCTGATTCATATTTTATTAGTAATTGCAGTAATTGCGGTACTTATGAGAATTATTAGCGGAAAACAACTTTAAAAAATAACCCTAAAATCCATATATTATGAAAACAAATAAAGTAATGCTGGCCGCAATTGGCGGACTGGCAGCAGGAGCAGCTTTAGGAATACTATTTGCACCCCGAAGCGGGAAAAAAACCAGAAAAAAAATCGCAGAAAAATCCAAAGCGCTTAAAGAACACGCAAAAGAAGATTTTGACAAACTGATTGAAAAAATAGATCATAAGTACAAAATAATTTCTGACGATGCACATCGATTGCTTCAGGAAAGCAAATCGAAAGCCGGGAATGGAATGACTAACAAAAGCTAAACAGCATCTTTCTATTCAAAAAAAAATTAAGTAAAAAATAATTGTAAAACTCAAATCGAACTCATCATGAAAAATGTAATCCAAAATATCGCGGTCTTATTTTTATTTCTTCTGGGAACCACTTCCATAATGGCTCAGGATATTCCGGGAGATAAATATGAACAAAAATTCAAATTAGGTATTGGTGCCAATGTCGGTTATCCTTTTGAAGATCCATACAACTTAAATGTTGGCGGAGATGTTCGTTTACAATATGATTTATCTAAAAGATATTCGCTTACAGCAACCACAGGTTTCAGTAATTTATTCGTTAGCGGAGACGACAATGATTTAGGTTATATTCCTGCCAAATTAGGTTTTAAAGCCTTTGTTTTAAAAGACAAATTCTACTTAATGGGAGAAGCCGGAGCTGCATTTGCAGTAACCAATAAATACAACGACAAATCATTGTTATTAAGTCCGGGAATTGGTTATGCAACTAAATACATCGATATCAGTGTACGTTATGAATACTTACCTGATTTCCCTTCGATAAGAAACGATGCCGCCGACAAAGGTCTGGGACAAGTTGCTTTGCGATTGGCTTACGGATTTAAACTTTAAAGAAAAATGATGAGTAGTATGTAAAAAATACTACTCACAAATCAACTTCATATTAATTTAAAATAGAAAACCTATGAAAAATATCCATAAATATATAGCTTTAACTGTTCTGGTCACCCTTAGTGTTTCCTGTAAAGATGAAAAACAGGAAATGGCACATCAAAAAGTGGCTCAATTTACAATGTATGTTGATTCCATCAGCCGGGTAGCTACTGATGAAACCACCAAAAACTGGGAAAGCATTCAGGTCCGATATGAAAAAGTCAAAATGGAAGCTCAGGACGCTATGAATCAACTGGAAAACAAAATGGAAATGGAATCCCTGATTGATAAAGCTGACAGCAAATATGAAGAATACAAAGCTGCAGTCCTTTTAAAAAGAGATGCTATGTTGCATGAAAGTTTCAGAAACAGCTTTTTTACCGAAAAAGTTGGCGAAGACATGAAACTTGAATGGGTAAATAAAGACAATATTGCTAATGTTTATTTGCATTTTATTAGCACTATCGAACAAAATAAAGATTCTTACAGCAGAGAAGACTGGGATGAAATTAAACTTATCTACGAAGCCTTAGATACCCGAAAAAACACTGTTGAAAAAGAAGGTTTGTCTTCAAAAGACAACATCAAAATTGCAGGTTTGAAAATAAAATTTGCCACTCTTTACCAAATAAACAGAGCTACTGCTAAATCTAAAGAGAATACAGAAGCTAAAGAATAAGCCCCCTTCTACTTCTATTTATATAAAAAAGCTCCCTCTTTTCGACTTGAAGAGGGAGCTTTCCTTTTTTAAACAAAACAAAAAATGAGGCACTCAGGCCTCATTTTTTTATCAATTTAAATTAAATTATTTTACTACAATAATTTCTACTCTACGATTTTGAGCTCTGCCTTCTACTGTTTTGTTAGAAGCAATTGGTTTAGTAATTCCATAACCTTCAGAAGAAAGTCTGTCAGCGCTGATACCTTTGGCAATTAAATAATCTTTAACTGCTGCGGCTCTGTCTTTTGATAACTGAAGATTTTTAGCTGCATTACCAGTACTATCAGTATGTCCTTCTAATTTGAAATTAGCATTGCTGTATTCGTTCATCACTTTTACAATTTCATCTAATTTCGCAGTAGATTCTGCTTTAATAGTTGCTTTAGAAGTGTCAAATAAAACAGATTTAGAGAAATCATTTAATTTTTTAATCACTTCAGTAGTTACTTCAGGGCAACCGTTATTCGCCAAAGTTCCTTTTACTTTAGGACATTTATCATCTTTGTCTAAAACACCATCACCGTCAGTATCCGGCCAAGGACAACCTGCATTTTCTTTTGGTCCGGCAACTGTTGGACATTTATCATCTTTATCTAAAACGCCGTCTTTATCCTTGTCTTCCCACGGACAACCTTTATTAGCAGCTGGTCCGGCAACAGTTGGACATTTATCGTCTTTATCTAAAACGCCATCATTATCCTGATCTCCCCAAGGACATCCGTTATTTTCAACTGGCCCTGCAACAGTAGGACAAGCATCATCTTTATCCAATACTCCGTCTCCATCCTGATCTTTCGCTTTCTTTTGATAAACCGGGATTTTAAATCCTAAATGAATATCAGCAGCTTTTGAACTTTTTGAAGCCAAATTAGAAAGAACTGAACCTGAACCGATAAAGAAAACTCCTGTTCTTAAACCTAGCCCCACTTGCGCCTGTTTGCTATAATCCATATAAGATACCGGAATATAAGCACTAAACCATTTCGACTCGTAACGAGGCGTTACGCTCACACGATTAGCAATACTATTTTGATTTAATTTGGTATCACTTACAATTCCTAAATCACCATTAGCATTCAAATAGAATTTTTTGTAAATATTCCAATCTACATCAGCATGTAAAGCCGTTGGTAAATATGATCTTACAGTTCCGTCAACCGGAATACTACTATAATTATCCTCCAAGAACTGATCAAAATTTTCAGAGCTATCATAATCATCCTGAGTAATTGTCTTGTTTAAATCATACATATTACGAACTCCTTTAGCGTATTTCACAGAACCTAAATCAGTTACCGAAATACCAAAACGCAGTTTGTATTTATTTACTTCTTTTAAGTCGTTAATATCCGCTCTGTCCGCTGTATATTCAGGTCTCCATTCATAAACTAAACCTAAATCAACACCAAAACCTCTTGATTTTGAATCTATATCTAGATCTGAATTAGCTGCAAAATCCTGACTCGATCCGTAAACAGCTGTACCCGTTGTGGTATAAGTACTGTTTTGTGGCAAAATCAAATCCTCATTATATGCCATTGTAATTCCGGTTCCTTGAAAATGGTAGTTTGCTACCCCTTGCAAATATTTGGCTGTAATACCTCCTTTTAAGAAATGTTGCCCTTTTTGATATAAAACAGCAGCATAAGAAATTCCTAACTCACCCCAGGAATTCCCAACGGCATTTGGGCTTCCAACATTAGCAGTAGGAAAACTGGAAGAATTATCTTTTGTAATATCATTAATTACTTGTCCATTCACATCAATCACATTAACAAAAGCCCTGGCTCTGGTAAAAATTGCCAAAGAATGTTTAGGAGCAATGTTAAACATTACCGATGGTCCCATTACATCCGTATTTAAAAAAGCACGATTCGCATTGCTAAAATTCTTTTTAGCTTCTAAATCAAAATCATATCCGCTTTTAAAAACATCAAAAATCTTAACACCATACAAATCATTCCCGGCAGCAGAACTAATAGAAAAGATATTAATATCAGTTTTAAAACGAGAATCAACTATGGACGCTGGATTAAACAATACACTCTGAACACCGGCATAATTATCCGGCGTATATCCCAGATAAGACTGTGCATTTACCGAAAAAAAGCCGGTAAAGGCAAATAACGAAAGATAAATTCTCTTCTTCATACATAATACTATTTAGTTAATAATTTAGGGCAAAAAAAAACACTTAATTTACAAACGCAAGTTAAGTGCTTTTTCTTATTAATTTAAATAAAAAATTATACTTTTTTTTAACAAATAATATTCAGTTAACGATTAGAAAACCTCGCTGGCTTCTTTTAGTTTTTCAGTATTGTTAACTAGTTGTAACTCATCTACAATTTTCTGAATATCACCATTCATAATATTCCCTAAATCATACAAAGTCAAACCAATTCTGTGATCCGTTACACGACCCTGAGCATAATTATAAGTTCTAATTTTTGCCGAACGGTCTCCGGAACTTACCTGAGAACTACGTTTTGAAGCATCTTCAGCTTGTTTTTTAGCCAATTCCATTTCGTACAAACGAGAACGTAAAACCTCTAATGCCTTATCCTTATTTTTATGTTGTGATTTTTGATCCTGACATTGCGCTACTAATCCGGTAGGAATATGTGTTAAACGCACCGCCGATTTGGTCGTATTTACCGACTGCCCTCCAGGTCCTGATGAACAAAATAAATCAATACGGACATCATTCATATCAATTTGCACATCAAATTCTTCAGCTTCAGGTAATACCATTACCGTAGCTGCCGATGTATGTACACGTCCTTGAGTTTCTGTTTGAGGAACACGCTGTACACGGTGTACCCCAGCTTCAAATTTTAAAGTTCCGTAAACATCTTCTCCGGTTACTTCAAAAATAATCTCCTTGAAACCTCCCGAAGTACCTTCATTCATATCCACAACCGATGTTCTCCAACCTTTACTTTCACAATATTTAGTGTACATTCTAAATAAATCTCCGGCAAAAATACTCGCTTCATCTCCTCCTGTCCCGGCACGAATTTCCACCATCACATTCTTAGCATCCTCAGGATCTTTAGGAATCAACATAAACTTGATTTCCTCTTCTAACTGAGGCAATCTTTCCTTAGCTTCATCCAACTGCATTTTAGCCATTTCTACCATATCAGCATCACTTCCGTCAGCAATAATTTCGTTTGCCTCGTCAATATTAGCCATCAAAAGAACATATTCATCTCTTTTTTCAGCCAAAGCCTTAAGATCTTTATACTCTTTATTTAACTGTACATAACGTTTTTGATCGGCAATTACATCCGGTTGGATAATCAAATCCGAAATTTCATCAAAACGTTGCTTTACTATCTGAAGTCTGTCTAACATAGTTATAGTCCTTATAATTGGAGTGCAAAAATACAAAAAAGATTGCACAATTTAGAAGCCTCTTTTTAGATTTTTTTTGGAGCTTAACCTGTTTCCCGATAAACAAAAACTACGGCTAAAAAGGTTTGTTTTTCTTAAATCTAGAGATACCGCTCCCTTCAGTTCCAAAAGTCCGTTGTAGTACACTAATTTTCTTCCGAAATTTTATTCACCATAAAAATCATCACTCCACCTAAAAAAGCCATTATTAAAAAAGCCCATTTCATACTCAAAATTTCTGAAATATAACCCACCATTGGCGGTACAACTAAAAACCCTAAATATCCAATCGTTGAAATAGAAGTCAAAGCCGAACCGCTACTCAAATTTTTAGATTTTCCGGCTATACTAAAAACCAAAGGGACCGTACAGGAAACCCCAATCCCAATTAATATAAATCCAAAAATTGTTGTAACCACAAAAGGAAGTAAAAAGCATAATAAAAATCCCAATGAAATAAATATAGCGCTGTACAACAATATGTTTTTTATACCAAATCGCATCACGGCATAATCACCACAAAAACGTCCCAGTGTTACTGCCGTCATAAAGAAAACAAAAGCCGCCGTAGTCATCTTCTGTGAGGCATGCAAAACATTTTGAAAATAAATCCCACTCCAGTCGTACATCGTATTTTCACAAGCCATTGACACAAAACAAATAATAGCAAATTTCAACAAGGTTTTATCCGGCATCGAAAAAAACTTAGATTGTTCTTTTGACGGTTCACACTCAATTGTCATTGGATAAAAAGAGGCGGTAACCGCAAGCATTGCAACACTTATTCCTAACAGATGAAACGAAGGATCTATATGTTGCGTTACCATGACATATCCTAATCCGGCTCCGGCAAATCCAGCCAAACTCCATACAGCATGAAAAGTAGTCATAATCGATTTTGGATACAAACGCTGCACTTCTAGCGCCTGTGCATTCATCGACAAATTCAAAATATTACGCGAACCACCAAATATCAGAAGAATCAAAACCAATTGCCATACAAATGCTGCAAAACCAGGCAAAGCCAAAACGACATTAAACATAACTGCTCCTAACAGCATACAATAACGACTGCTCATTATATTTAAAATTCTTCGTGTAAAAGGCATCGTTAACATTAAGCCTATTGGAAAAGCAAACAAAACCGTTCCAAATTCAGCTTCCGACAAATGCAACTGTTCTTTAATCGCCGGAATTCGCGATGCCCAGGAAGAATATCCAAAACCTGAAATAAAGAAAAAAACGGTTGTTGCTAATCGATATCCTTTAGGAGTCTGACTTATTTTTCTAAAACAGTCTGTAATCATGTTATAAATTTCAAATTGGACTGTAAAAATAAAGCTTTTAATATGTAAAGAATATTAAAATAATGATAATCTCAACTAATAAAACAAATAGTATTTTTCGTAATTTTGTCTCGAATTTGACACAACATCAAATCCTTTTTTATGAAAAAATCAATCTTCTATTTATTTGCTTTTTTGCTTGTCATCGCATGTCAAAAAAATAATTCAACCGAAAAAGACCTGATTAAAAAAGCTGATTGGCTTATTGGAAATTGGGAATACAAAACTAATTGGGGCACACTTTCGGAAAGTTGGCAAAAAGTAAATGACAGCACATTTAAGGCGCAATCACTTTTTATCAAAGACAAAGACACGATTCACCACGAAAATATTATCCTCCAACAAAATGGAGAAAAACTTAGTTATATAACTACTATAAAAGGACAAAACAACAACAAACCTATCCGTTTTGAACTGAATAAAGAAATTGAAGACAAAGTACTTTTTGAAAATCTAAAAAACGATTATCCTCAAAAAATCACTTATAAAAAAGACTCCAATGGCATTATTACCGAAATTTCAGGAGTCCAATCAGGAAAAACCACCACTGAAAAATACACATTAGTAAAAACTAAATAAAAACAAGTATCTTTTTCTTAAACCTTGCCCTAAAAAGCAAGGTTTTTTTATTTAAAATCACTTATATTTATCATAACCATGATTTCTAATCTAAAAAACCAACTTAAATGAATAGAAAAACCATATCAATTCTATCTGCTTTTCTTTTATTAATCGGAAGCTCAAAAAAATCATTTTCTCAAAATCCCCTCAACTTCGGAAGCAAAATATTTACAGCTGACCCCTCCGCTCATGTATGGAAAGACGGAAAAATGTATGTTTACACCTCCCATGACGAAGAATGTCAGACTGATTTTTTCATGAAAGACTGGCATGTTTTTTCTTCGGCTGACTTAGTCAATTGGACAGATCACGGAGTTATTTTATCCGTTAACGATCTTGATTGGGCCGATAATTTCGCCTGGGCTCCAGACTGCGCTTACAAAAATGGCAAGTATTATTTTTGCTTTCCGGCAGGAACAGGTTTTAAAGACCGAGTAAACCCAAAAAACAGTACAAAATGGATGGGAATCGGTATAGCTGTAAGTGATTCCCCCATCGGTCCATTCAAAGATGCCATTGGAAAACCTCTATGGACAACGCCTTACGCTAATGATCCTTGCCTCTTTATTGACGACAACGGCAAAGGATACATCTATTTCAACGGAGGAGGCGATTATTTAGTTGCCGAAATGAATGATGATTTACTTAGTGTAAAAGGAAATCTATACAAAATGGACATGGGAGGTTATAAACCCAAAAGAGAAGGACCATGGATATTTAAAAGAAAAGATCTTTACTATTATACAATGCCTGAAGAAAATAGAATTTTAACTTATTATACAGCCAAATCTCCAAAAGGCCCTTGGAAATATCAGGGAGTAATCATGGATGAAGAAAACGAAAGCAACAATCACCATTCAATTGTAGAATTCAAAGGAAAATGGATATTATTTTACCACCGTTGGCTAGAAAACGAATCAAACTGTGGAGAAAGACAACGTCAGGTATGTGCCGAAAATCTTTATTTCAATGAAGACGGAACCATCCAAAAAATTAAAAGAACTAATAACGGAATAAAAGATACTTTTAAATAAAAAAAAAACTCCAATTAGATTATTCTAATTGAAGCTTTTTGTACTCAGAGCGGGACTTGAACCCGCACGAACATTGCTGTTCACTGGATTTTAAGTCCAGCGTGTCTACCAATTTCACCATCCGAGCAATAAAGTGGTACCTCCAGGGATCGAACCAGGGACACATGGATTTTCAGTCCATTGCTCTACCATCTGAGCTAAGGTACCATTTCTTATCCGAAGATAAAAAAAGAATAAAAAACCCCGTCGTTACGGGGTTTTCAAAGAAAGGCGACGACATACTCTCCCACAAAATGCAGTACCATCTGCGCAGGCGGGCTTAACTTCTCTGTTCGGGATGGGAAGAGGTGAGCCCCGCCGCAATAACCACCTTAAGGTTATTAGTCTAAAGTCTAAGGTCTTAAAGTCTAAAGTTTTCACTTTATGACTTTTGACTTTCGTCTTTGAGACTGCTCGCGTCGAGCTAATATCTTAACATACTGAGATAAATAATTCAAATTGTCATCCTGAGCTTGTCGAAGGACGGATTAGAAAGTTTCCCCTCCCTTTTATCAAGGGAGGTGATTTGTACATAAG